>JALHMM010000009.1 GCA_022844045.1 Reyranellaceae bacterium
GGCCCGCGGTCCACGAACACGCGCCCGCCGGCGCCGCCCGCCACGCTCGCCGATCTCGTGGGCCACGCGGCGCTGTCGCCGGCCGACGCCGCCGGGCGGCGCGCCGCGGCGCGCGGCCGGCTCAACGTCCTGGTCAGCGGCCGCGCCGAGTCCGGCCGCACGACCATGCTGTCGGCGCTGGCGCGGGCCGTCGCGCCGGGTGAACGCGTCGTGACGGTCGAGCGTCGGCCGGAGCTGCGGCTCGACCTCGGCAACGTCGTCAGCCTGGTCGCGCCCGAGGCTGGACCGGAGATGGTGCCGGCGATCGACCTGTCGCTGGCGATCGCCGCGGCGTCACGCTTGCGGCCCGACCGGTTGGTGATCGACGGGCTGGGCAACGGTGCGGTGGCCGCGCTGGTGAGCCTGATCGACGGCGGTCGCGACGGCGTGGTGGCGAGCTGCGAAGCGAGTTCCCCAGGCGCCGCACTCGAAGAACTGGCGCGCCACATCGCCGAGGCGGAACCCCGCGAGACACTGGCGGCGGCGCGCACGCGCGTCGCCGGCGCGTTCGACCTGGTGGTCCATCTCGAGGCGTTCCGTGACGGCACGCGGCGTGTCGCGCACATCGCCGAGGTCGCCGGCGCCGACAGCGAGAGCGTCGTCGGCCTGGATCTCTTCACCTACGATCCGGCGTCGAGCCGCCCGGATGGCGGGTTCGTCGGCGCCGGCCGCCGGCCACTCTTCCTGCCGCGCCTGGCGAAGCTCGGCCTCGATCAGGGCCTGTTCGACCCGGCATAGAGCACGGCCCGATCGGCTCGACCCGGTGCTGTCATCCCTCGCTGCGCTCGGGATGACAGTTGCATCTGACTAACCACTCGATGCTCCTGTCACTCAGCCGGTCGAGCGCACCAGCTTGCCGGGCCGGGCGCCGGTCTCCTCGCCCTTCTCGAAGATCGGCGTGCCCGAGCAGATCGTCATGTCGTAGCCGTCGACCTGCTGGACCAGGCGTCGCCCGCCCGCCGGCAGGTCGAAGATCATCTTCGGCGAATGCAGCCGCAGGCCGTCGAAGTCGATGACGTTCACGTCGGCCTTGAGGCCCGGCTGCAGGCGGCCACGGTCCTTGAAGCCGTAGAAATCCGCCGTCTCGCTGGTCATGTGCTTGACGACGCGCTCCAGCTTCAGGCGCGGGCCGCGCGTGCGATCGCGCACCCAGTGCGACAGCATCGAGGTGTTGAGCGAGGCGTCGCAGATCACGCCGCAATGCGCGCCGCCATCGCTGAGGCCAAGGATGGTGTGCGGATGCTCGATCATTTCGCGCACCACTTCGAGATCGCCGTGCACGTAGTTGGTGACCGGGAAGTACACCATCCGGTTGCCGTCGCCGCCGACCAGATAGTCGTAGCAGAACTCCGCGGGCGTGATGCCCTCGCGCGCCGCCATGGCGGCGATGCTGCGCTCCGGCGGCGGCTCGTAGTCCGGCAGCTCGCCGAGCGGATACATGCGGTCCCAGCGTGTCGCGATCTGCCGTGACAGCGGCGGCAGCACTTCGAGCAGGCGGGGCGAGGCTTCCTGCGACAGCACCAGGCGGCGCACCTCAGGCGTGCGCAGCTTCGCCAGCATCTGGGCGGGCGGCAGCTTGGCGACCTCGGCGTAGGCCTCGCGCAGCCCGAAGGGGTTGAGCGAGGTGCCCAGCCCGAGCGTGAGGCCCACCGGGCGTCCCGCGACCTGGGCGAACATCGGCAGCTTGTCGGCGCGCGCGGCGTCGACGCCGGCCATCAGGCGGCGCCAGCGCTCAGGATCGTAGCTGCGATCGGTGAGCAGGAACCACACCGGCCGGCCGCTGTCCTTGGCGACCTGCCGCATCCAGCGGAACTCGCTGGCCTCGTCCTCGAAGTCGGAGAGCATGCCGAAGGTGCCGCGGCCGGCGCGACCCATGGCCTTGCCGATGGCGATCAGCTCCTCGTGCTCGGCATAGCGGCCGGGCACCAGGTCGCCGGCCAGGGTCTTGTGCTGATCGGTGCGGCTGGTGGTGAAGCCGACGGCGCCGGCCTTCAAGGCCTCCTCCGTCAGGCGGCCCATAGCCTCGATGTCCTCGGCCGTCGCCTGCTCACGGGCGATAGCGCGCTCGCCCATGACATAGACGCGCAGCGGGTGGTGGGCGATCTGTGCCGCGATGTCGATGGTGCGTGGCAGCCGCGCCAGCGCGTCGAGATACTCCGGGAAGCTCTCCCAATCCCACTTGAGGCCTTCGGTGAGCGTGATGCCGGGGATGTCCTCGACCCCCTCCATCATCTCGATCAGCGCCTGCTGATGCTTCTGGCGCACGGGCGCGAAGCCGACGCCGCAATTGCCGAAGGCGATGGTGGTGGCGCCATGCCAGGAGGAGGGCGCCAGCACGGGATCCCAGGTCGCCTGGCCGTCATAGTGCGTGTGCACATCGACCCAGCCTGGCGTGACGATCCGCCCCTCGGCCTTCACTTCGCGCTTGCCGGGGCCCGCCTTGCCGCCGACCTGGACGATCCGGTCGCCGTCGATGGCGACGTCACCGTGGACGGCTGGCGCTCCCGTGCCATCGACGATCTTGCCGCCGCGGATGACGATGTCGTGCATGGTCTGTCCTTCTGAGATCGGATCGCGAGCTTTCCACACTTCAGCGGATAATGGAAAGTCGACGTGCTATCGTGCCGCCCCGGGGAGACAAGACAGACATGCGGATTCTGGTTCTCGGCGCGGGCGCGCTCGGCGGGTATTTCGGCGGCCGGCTGCTCGAGGGCGGCGCCACGGTCGAGTTCCTGGTGCGGCCGGGCCGCGCCGCGCAACTCGCGAAGGACGGTCTGATCGTCAGGCTGCAGGACGGGCGCGAAATCCGCCGCCCGGTGACGGCGGTGCAGGCCGGCGAGCTGAGCGGTCGCTACGATGCGGTGCTGCTCTCCTGCAAGGCCTACGATCTCGAGACGTCGATGGAGGCGATCGCGCCCGCGGTGAGCGGCGCCTGCGCCATCGTACCGGTGCTGAACGGCATGCGTCACATCGAGACTCTCGCGACACGCTTCGGCCGCCAACACGTCCTCGGCGGGCTGACCGGGGTCAACGCCCACTTGATGCCGTCGGGCGAGATCGTGCAATCGCCACTGCGAGCCGAGTTCAATGGATTTGGCGAACTCGACGGCGCGCTGTCGCCGCGCCTTCTGGCGCTGCAGCAGGCCTTCGCCGACGGCGGCATGAAGGCCGACGCCAGCCAGACGATCATGAGCTCGATGTGGGCGAAGTTCACCGCATTCGCCGCCATCGCCACCGTCGCCACGCTAACGCGCTCGCGCGCCGGCGCGATCGCCCGCACGCCGTCGTCCCGGTCGCTGATCGAGGCCATCATCGCTGAAGCGTCAGCCATCGCCGCCGCCGAGGGCTTCGCCATGCCCGACGGCATGAAGGACGCCGTGCGCGGCATCTATTCGCAACCCGACTCGACCTACGCGCCGTCCATCCTGGTCGACATGGAGAACGGCCGCACCACCGAGGGCGAGCACACGATCGGCGATCTGGTCGATCGCGCCGCGAAGCATGGCGTGGCCACGCCGCTTCTTGCCGCGGCGCGCGTCAACCTGCAGGTCTATGAAGCTGGACGCTCGCGGACCTGAATTGGTGCCCCCGGTCGGACTCGAACCAACACGCCCTCGCGGGCAACAGATTTTGAGTCTGCCGCGTCTACCAATTCCGCCACGGGGGCACCGGGCCGGACGCGGGCGCAATGAACCCCATTCGCATCGCACGGTCAACAACGCCGCTATGACTTGAGCCGGCGCGCCGGTGCGTGCTTTGGTGGGTAGCGCCCTAGAACTCGGAGACTCGCGTTGCATCCGTATATCCACGCCCAGCGCACACCCGACAAGCCGGCCTATGTCATGGCCGGCAGTGGCGAGGTGGTGACCTATCGCCAGCTCGACGAGCGCTCGAACCGTATCGCGCAGATGTTCCGGGCGCGCGGGCTGAAGCCGGGCGACCACATCGCCATCTTCATGGAGAACAACCCGCGTTTCTTCGAGATCTGCTGGGGCGCGCAGCGTGCGGGGTTGGTCTACACGCCGGCCAGTTCGCGCTTGACCACCGCCGAGGTCGACTACATCGCCGGCGACTGCGGCGCGCGGCTGTTCATCACCTCGAAGGCGCTGGCGGCCACGGCGGCGGAGCTGCGGTCGCTGATGCCCGGGGTCAGTGCGCGGTTGATGGTCGACGGCGCGACCGAGGGCTACGAGTCGTTCGAGGATGTCGTGGCGGCGTTCCCGGCCACGCCGATCGCCGACGAGGTCGCCGGCCAGGACATGCTCTACTCGTCGGGCACCACGGGCCGGCCCAAGGGTGTGATGACGCCGCTGACCACGGAGAAGATCGACGTCGTGAACCCGGCCTTCGATCTCAGCCGCAAGCTCTACGGCATCGACGAGAACACGATCTATCTGTCGCCGGCGCCGCTCTATCACGCGGCGCCGTTGCGCTTCAACATGATGATCATGCGCTCGGGCGGCACCAGCGTCGTCATGGAGCACTTCGACGCTGAGGAATTCCTGAAGCTGGTGCCGAGGTACAAGATCACGCACACGCAGCTGGTGCCGACCATGTTCGTGCGCATGCTCAAGCTGCCCGACGTGGTGCGCCTGAGACACGACATGTCCTCGCTGCGCTGCGCGATCCACGCCGCCGCGCCGTGCCCGATTCCGGTGAAGGAGAAGATGATCGAGTGGTGGGGGCCGATCATCTGGGAATACTACGGCGGCACCGAGGGCAACGGGCTCACCATGGCCAACGCGCAGGAGTGGCTGGCGCACAAGGGCACGGTCGGCCGCGCTATCGTCGGCAAGCTGAAGATCGTCGGCGATGACGGCGAGGAGCTGCCGGTGGGCGAATCGGGCACGGTGTACTTCGCCGAGGGCCGCGAGTTCGCCTATCACAACGATCCCAAGAAGACCGCCGAGTCGCGCCATCCCAAGGGTTGGACCACCTTGGGCGATGTCGGCTACGTCGATGCCGACGGCTTCCTGCATCTGACCGACCGCAAGGCCTTCATGATCATATCGGGCGGCGTGAACATCTATCCGCAGGAGGCCGAGAACCTGCTGGTCACCCATCCCAAGGTGGTCGACGTCGCGGTGTTCGGCGTGCCCAACGAGGATTTCGGCGAGGAAGTGAAGGCGGTGGTGCAGCCGCGCGACATGCGCGAAGCCGGCCCCGCTTTGGCCGAGGAACTGATGGCGTGGTGCCGCGAGCGGCTGTCGCCGATCAAATGCCCGCGCAGCATCGACTTCGAGGCCGAGCTGCCGCGCCATCCCACCGGCAAGCTCTACAAGCGCCTGCTGCGCGACCGCTACTGGCAGGGCCGGACGAGCCGTATTGTCTAATTTCCTTCTCCCCGCGAAGGCGGGGAGAAGGTGCCGAGCGCCAGCGAGGCGGATGAGGGGCTTCCTCGCGCAACACCTGCGGCCTTCGTCGTAGAGACTCCGCTAAGCCCCTCATCCGCCCTTCGGGCACCTTCTCCCCGCCTTCGCGGGGAGAAGGACAAGAACAGTTGGAGGAATTCGTCATGAAAGCAGCAGTCGTCGGCGCCAACGGCGTCGAGATACAGGACGTGCCCAAGCCGGAGCCGAAGGCCGACGAGATCCTGATCCGCGTGCGCGCCGCCAGCCTGAACCGCGCCGATCTCGGCATCGCGTCGGGCGCGCGGCACGGCTCGATCGGCGGCGTCGGCGCGCGCCTGGGCCTGGAATGCGCGGGCGAGGTCGAGGCGGTGGGCAGCGCGGTCAAGGACATCAAGGCGGGTGACCGCGTGATGGCATCGGCGGCCGGCGGCTATGCCGAATACGCCGTCACCGATGCCGGGCGCGTCAGTCGCGTTCCCGCCAACAACATGACCTTCGAGCAGGCCGCCTGCTATCCCGTGGCGCTGCAGACCATGCACAACGCGGTGATCACCGCCGGGCGCCTGAAGAAGGGCGAGAGCGTGCTGATCCAGGGCGCCAGCTCCGGCGTCGGCCTGATGGGCATGCAGATCGCCAAGCTGAAGGGCGCGTCGATCGTCATGGGCACGTCGACCCACGCGGGCCGCCGCGCGCGGCTGAAGGAATATGGCTGCGACCTCGCTATCGACACGACCGACCCACAATGGCCGGAGAAGGTGAAGGCGGCCACCGGCGGCAAAGGTGTCGACCTGATCGTCGACCAGGTCTCGGGCGGCGTCGCTGACCAGAATATGGAGGCCTGCGCCATCCTCGGCCGCATCGTCAATGTCGGTCGGCTCGGCGGCAACAAGGGCGAATTCAACTTCGACCTGCATGCGCTCAAGCGCATCGACTATATCGGCGTGACCTTCCGCACCCGCTCGCCGGAAGAAGTACGGGAGATCGTCAGACTGATGCGCGCCGATCTGTGGGATGCGGTCGAGGCCGGCAAGCTCACCCTGCCGATCGACAAGACCTTTCCGCTGGCCCAGGTCGCGGACGCGCTGGCGATGATGAAGGCCAACCAGCATTTCGGAAAAATCGTGCTGACGGTGTGACGCTATGACCGTGAAGCTCTACGCGCTGACCTGCGGCCATCTCACCGGCTGCCTGAAGCACCTGATGGAGGGCGGCGAAGGCGACGTGCGTCTGCCGATCCCGAGCTACCTCATCGAGCATCCCAAGGGCCTGGCGCTGTACGACAGCGGCATGCATCCGCAATGCCAGACGGCGCCGGCGGCGCGCGTCGGCGAGCGCCTCGCCGGCATCTTCAAGTTCGAGTACGCGCCGGGCGAGGAGATCTCGGCCAAGCTCGAGGCGATGGATCGCGATCCCAGGCGGATCGACTATCTCATCAACTCGCACCTGCACTTCGACCATTCCGGCGGCAACGCCCAGATCCCCAACGCCAGCCTGGTGATCCAGCGTGCCGAGTTCGAGGTCGGCCGCGACGCCGAACAGGCTCAACGCTACGGCTTCAACCCTGATGAGGTGAATTGCGGTCATCCGGTTATCGCGCCAGAGGGCGAGTACGACGTGTTCGGCGACGGCAGCGTGGTCTGCCTGCCGACACCAGGCCACACCCCGGGCCATCAGTCGCTGCGCGTGCGGCTGGACGGCGGCGATGTCGTGCTGACCGGCGACGCCTGCTACTTCTGCCGCACGCTCCGTGAGCGGCGCCTGCCACGCTTCGCCCACGACCGGGAGCAGATGTACGCCTCGCTCGACCGCCTGGCGGCGCTGGAGGCCGGCGGGGCGCGGATCTTCTTCGGCCACGATCCCGAGTTCTGGGCCACGGTGACCCAGGGCCCGACGCCGATCACTTTTTGAGGCGGCAACGCGGCGTCACAAACCCCGGCGTGAGTCGGCCGGGGGGCGGGTGTATAGAGTCCCGTGATCCGGCCCCGGAAGGGTGCATCGGACCTATGCGACAGGGCTCGTGGTGCTCAACAAGTGGAAATGGCTGATCGGTGGAGCGGTGCTGCTGGCGGCGCTGGCGGTGGGCGCGTTCGCCTTCACGTCGGGCGGCGAGCCGCCGCCGAAGTACCGCACGGTGAAGATCGAGCGCGGCCCGATCACGTCGGTCATCACCGCGACCGGTACGGTCACGCCGGTGACGACGGTCGTCGTCGGCTCGCAGCTCTCCGGCCAGATCGTCGAGCTCAAGGCCGATTTCAACACGCGCGTGAAGGCTGGCCAGGAGCTGGCGCGCATCGATACCGAGCTGATCGAGGCGCGGCTGCTCTCGGCGAAGGCCGACCTCGCCGCCGCCGAGGCCGCCGTCATCATGCAGGCGGCGCAGATCGAGAAGGCCGCCGCCGACGTCGAGAATTTCCAGGCCACGCTGGCGACCGCCGAGGGTGAATCGACGCGGCGCGAGGGGCTGGCGCGCAGCGGCGCGGGGTCGACCGCCGACGCCGAGCGGGCGCGCAACACCGCGCTGGCGACGCGCGCCTCGCTACGCGCCGCCGAGGCCAACCTCAAGGTCGCCGAGGCGCAGCTCCTGAACCTCAGGGCGATCGTGCAGCAGCGCCAGGCCGCGGTGCGCCAGGTCGAGGTCGACATCAAGCGCTCGGTGATCCGCGCGCCGATCGATGGCGTCGTCGTGCAGCGCTCGATCGACGTCGGGCAGACCGTGGCCGCCAGCCTGGCGTCGCCGACCCTGTTCACCGTGGCGCAGGATCTGCGGCAGATGCAGGTCGAGACCACGGTCGACGAGGCCGATATCGGCCGCGTGCGCGACGGTCTCGAGGTGACCTTCACGGTCAACGCCTATCCCAACGAGCGGTTCGCCGGCAAGGTCGCGCAGGTACGGCTGGCGCCCAACAACATCCAGAACGTCATCACCTACACGGTGGTGATCGCCGCCGATAATCCCGACCTCAAGCTGTTGCCCGGCATGACGGCGACGGTGACGATCATCACCGACCGACGCGACGACGTGCTAAAGGTCGCCAATGCCGCCTTGCGCTGGAAGCCACCGGGTCGCGCGCCGCAGCAGCCGCAGCCGCAGCCGGGCGCCGGTGGCGACGAGCCGGGGGCGCCGCCGACGACCCAGGGCGGCACGCCGCGCGGTACCAATCCGCAGGCCAACGCCGATGCGATGAAGAAGGCGCTGACCGAGCAGCTCAAGCTCACCGACGACCAGCGCAAAGAGCTCGATCGCATCTTCGCCCAGAGCGGCAACGAGATCCGCGCGGTGTTCGCCAGCGGCGCGCCGCCGGAGGAACGCCGCGCCAAGGTGCGCGCCATCCGCGAGGCTGCCGCCAAGCAGATCGATGCCATGCTCGATGCCGAGCAGAAACCGAAGTACGCCGCGATCCGCGCCGCGGCGGCGGGCGCGCCGCCGGCCGAGTTGTTCGTCGTCGGTCCCGACGGCCTCGCCAAGCCGGTGCGCATCCGGCTCGGCGTCAGTGACGGCACCACCACCGAGATCATCACGACGGAGCTCAAGGCGGGCAGCGAGGTGATCGTTGGCGGCGGCCCGCGCGCTACGCCGGCCGCGGCCGACTCCTCCGGACCGCCGCGCCTGCGCTTCTGATGGTGATGCTCGTTCATCTCCCTCTCCCAGCAAGCGGGGAGAGGGAGAAGAGGGTTGCCATGACCGCCCTGATCGAGACACGCGATCTGGCCAAGACCTACATCATGGGCGATCAGCGCGTGCGCGCGTTGCGACGCGCGAGCCTGTCGATCGCCCGTGGCGATTTCGCCGCGGTGATGGGGCCGTCGGGCTCGGGCAAGTCGACCTTCATGAACCTGCTGGGCTGTCTCGACACGCCGAGCAAGGGCGACTACGTGCTCGACGGCGAATCGGTGGCCGGCATGTCGCCGGACCAGCTCGCGGCGTTGCGCAATCGCAAGATCGGCTTCGTCTTCCAGTCGTTCAACCTGCTGCCGCGCTCGACCGCTTTGGCCAATGTCTGCCTGCCGATGGTCTATGCTGGCGCCTCGCGCGCGGCGCGCGAAGCCAAGGCCAAAGCGGCGTTGGAGACGGTCGGACTCGGCGATCGTCTCGACCATCGTCCAGCGCAGCTCTCAGGCGGCCAGCAGCAGCGCGTCGCCATCGCCCGCGCGCTGGTCAACGATCCGGCGCTGCTGCTCGCCGACGAACCCACCGGCGCGCTGGATTCGCGCACCAGCCTGGAGATCATGGCGCTGTTCCAGCGGCTCAACCGCGACGGCCAGACCGTGGTGATCGTCACCCATGAGCCCGATGTCGCAGGTTTCGCCAGCCGCGTGATCCGCTTCCGCGACGGCAAGGTGGTCGACGATCGGCGGCAGGAACCGAACGACGCGGCCAAGGAGCTCAACCGACTCATCGCCGGCGTCGGGCAGCACGAGGACGCGGGATGAGCGTGCTCGAGGCCCTGCGCTCCGCGCTCGACGCGCTGCGCGCCAACCTGCTGCGCAGCGCGCTCACCATGCTGGGCATCATCATCGGCGTCACCGCCGTGATAGTCATGGTCGCGGTCGGCTCGGGCGCCAAGGCCAAGGTGATGCAGCAGATCCAGAGCCTGGGCTCGAACCTGATGATCGTGATCTCCGGCAGCACGACCTCGGGCGGCGTGCGCATGGGTTTCGGGTCGCGCTGGACCTTGTCCGAGGAGGACGTCAACGCCATGGCGCGCGAGGTGCCGGCGGTGCAGGTCGCTGTCGGCACGGTGCGCGGCAGCGCGCAGATCGTCGCCGGCGGCGTGAACTGGTCGACCGTCGTGCTCGGCGTCACCGCGGGCTTTCTCGAGGCGCGCGACTGGGAGCTCAAGAGCGGCCGCGACTTCACCGCCCAGGAAATCTCCGGCGCCGCCAAGGTGATCCTGCTGGGCGAGACGGTGGTGAAGAACCTGTTCGGCGAGGACGTCGATCCCGTCGGGCAGACGATCCGCGTCAAGTCGACGCCTTTCATGGTCGTGGGCGTGCTGGCGCGCAAGGGCCAGAACACGTCGGGCCAGGACCAGGACGACGCCGTGCTGGTGCCGCTGTCGACCGCCAAGCAGAAGGTCGTCGGCACCAGCCGGGCCAATTCGCGCGCCGTCGCCGCGGTGCTGATCAAGGTCCGCGACGGCGAGGACATGGGCGACGCCGAGCAGGCGCTGACCAACCTGCTGCGTCAGCGCCACCGCCTGACGGCGGCGCAGGAGAACGATTTCTGGATCCGCAATCTCACCGAGGTGGCCGAGACACAGGCCGCCTCGGCGCGCATCCTGGCGCTGCTGCTGGCCGCCGTCGCCGGTGTGTCGCTGCTGGTCGGCGGCATCGGCATCATGAACATCATGCTGGTCTCGGTCACCGAGCGGACCAAGGAGATCGGCCTGCGCCTGGCGGTGGGCGCGCGGCGCGGCGACATCATGCGCCAGTTCCTGATCGAGGCGACGACGCTCTCGGCGATCGGCGGCGCCATCGGCGTGGTCCTGGGCATCGGCGGCTCGGTGATCGTCGCGCGCGCCGCCGGCTGGCCGACGCTGATCCAGCCCGAGGTCATCGTCGTCGCCGTCGGCTTCAGCGCCCTGATCGGCGTGTTCTTCGGCTTCTACCCGGCCCAGCGCGCGTCGCGCCTCGACCCGATCGAGGCGCTGCGCCACGACTGAGCCCGGTGACTGCCGCGGACGTTGCGGACGTTTTGTCCGCGGTGCCCCCTACAGAGCCGCGTCCAGGGGCGCGGGACCCTGCGGACGACAAGGACGTTCCCTAACCTCCCCCCCTTTTATATCCCCCCTCCTCTTTTTTTCTTTCTTCAACAGAGGAGGGATGAGGGAGATAACGTCCATAACGTCCGCAGTGCTGGTTTATCGGGCCCTATGCTGCGGACGTTATGCGGACGTTCTGTCAGCCCAGTCGGCGCCTACTCGCGCCGCGCCGAGAGCCCCATCACCGTCTTGGGCGGATATTTGCGGAAGGTCGCGAGGTGGTCGCGCATGCCCTGCTGGAACGCGTCCACATAGGCGAGCTTGCGCGTCATGTAATTGTGCTGCTCTTTCGGGTCGAGATAGAGGTTGTAGAGCCTGGCGTAGGTGAAGCGGTCCAAGGTGCCGGTGAACCCGCCCGGCCCCGCCGCGTCGCTCGCGTCGTCGCTGATCGCCGACAGCACCATCTTGTACTCGCCGCAGCGCATCGCCGAGAACGTCTTCACCAGCCAGTAATGGTGATACTTGCGATTCGACAGCCCGTCATCGGCGAGCAGAAACGAGGTCTGGTCGACGCCGTCGATGTAGCGGTCGCTCGGCAGGCGCGCGCTCTCGCCGGCGATGCCCAGCAAGGTCGGCAGGATGTCGTTGAAGTCGAACATGCCGTCGCTCTGGCGGCCCGCCTCGATCATGCCCGGCCACATCATCAGACCCGGCACGCGTACGCCGCCTTCCCAGGTCGAGCCCTTGGCGCAGCGGAACGGCGTGAACGCGGCGTCCGGCCAAGTCTCCATGTGCGGACCGTTGTCGGAGGAGACGAAGATCAGCGTGTCCTCGAGCTGGCCGGTACGGCGCAACGTCTCGACCAGGCGGCCCATGATCGCGTCGAGCTCGAGCAGCGTGTCCTTGTAGGGATGCCGCGCCGGCGACTTGCCGAGGAAGCTCTCGTGCGGGTAGTTGTCGAAATGGGCGCCGCGCGTGCAGTGGTACAGCAGCCACGGCTTATCGCCGCCGGCCATGCGCTCGATGAAACCCTCGGAATAGCGACACCATTTCTCGTCGAGCAGGGACAGGACGGGGATCGTGACCTCCTCGACATCCTGCGCCTTGCCGCCCTTGGTGGCGTGCACGAAGCAGCGGTTGAACGGCATGTTCTTGATCCACTCCGTGCGCGCGTCGGAGTAGACGATCTCCGGGAAGAAGTGCGGATCGCGCCACTCCGTGTACATGTCCGAGACGGAGAGGAAGCCGTAGAAATCGTCGAAGCCGACGTTCTGGGCCTGCGAGGTTTCGTTCTCGCCGACATGCCACTTGCCGACGGCCTGCGTCGTATAGCCGGCGTCCGACAGCAGTTGCGCGATGGTGATCTCGCCCTGCAGGCCGCCGGGTTCGCCGTACATCGGCGGGCGGTGCAACCCGTGCCGGTTGGGCACGCGGCCGGTGAGCAGCGTGGCGCGCGATGGCGAGCAGGTCGGCTCGGAATAGCAGGAGGTCAGCTGCAGGCCGTTGCGCGCGACCCTGTCGAAGTTAGGCGTCGGCGCGCCCACCGCCACGCCGCCGCCGTAGCAACCGAAATCGCCCCAGCCGACATCGTCCATCAGGAAGATCAGGATATTCGGCCGCTTCTTGCGCCGCGCCAGGCGGTCCGCGAGCTTGCGCCGTGCGACCTCGACCTGCTCCTTGTGCACGAAGCCGGGCTCGAGATGCGGCGCCACCCGTACGGTGGCCGATGCGATCGGGTCGAACGGGGGCATGGTCCGGTCTCCGGGCTGTGGCGGGTCGCTACTCTAGCCGGCGCTCCAGCCTGCCGGCGAGGTCCTGGATGAACTGCCAGGCGACGCGGCCGGAGCGGCCGCCGCGCGTCACCGACCACTCGATCGCCTGGGCGCGCAGGCTCTCGGGATCGATGTCCAGGCCGTAGCGCCGCACGTAGCCCTCGATCATCGCGAAATAGGTCGGCTGATCGGCGTTGTGGAAGCCCAGCCACAGGCCGAAGCGGTCCGACAGCGAGACCTTCTCCTCGACCGCTTCGCCCGGGTTGATCGCCGTCGAACGCTCGTTGTCGATCATGTCGCGCGGCATCAGGTGCCGGCGGTTCGAGGTGGCGTAGAAGATCACGTTCTCCGGCCGGCCCTCGACGCCGCCTTCCAGCACCGCCTTGAGCGACTTGTAGGCCGCGTCCTGGCCGTCGAAGCTCAGATCGTCGCAGAACAGGATGAAGCGGCGCGGCGCGCGGCGCAGCGTGCCCAGGACGGTCGGCAGCGAGGGTATGTCCTCGCGGTGGATCTCGATCAGCGCCAGCGGCCGGCCCGGGATCTCGTCGTTGATCGCGGCATGCGCGGCCTTGACCAGCGAGCTCTTGCCCGACCCGCGCGCACCCCACAGCAGGGCGTTGTTGGCCGGGAAGCCCTTGGCGAAGCGCCGCGTGTTGTCGAGCAGCTGCGCTTTCTGCCGGTCGATGCCTTGCAGCAGGCCGATATCGACCCGGCTGACCTCGGGCACCGGCTCCAGGCGATGGCTGTCGACATGCCAGACGAAGGCGTCGGCGGCTTTCAGGTCGGTGTCCTGGCGGGCTGCGGGGGCGAGGCGCTCGAGCGCGTCGGCAATCCGGCGCAACAGGGGTTCGGTCTCGGCTGTCATTGGGGGCGCTAGCGGCTGATGGCGGGGCGGAAGCGGCCGGGAACCTATCTCTAATGCCTTGATCATCCAAGGCATTTTTCCAGCAGCGCGCCTCGCGCTGGGGCCTTCGACACCTCATCTGTCGCGTTGCAATGCGGGGTGGGGTCTGTATAGTCCGGCGTCTTTTTTCCGGCCCCCCTGCGGGCCCAGATCCGGGGACGCGACATGTTCATCAGCAAGGCCTATGCGCAGGCGGCGGGCGCTGGCGGCGGTATGGACGGGCTGCTGGCGAACGTCGCCCCGCTGATCCTCATCTTCGTCGTCTTCTACTTCCTGCTGATCCGTCCGCAGCAGCGTCGCGCGCGCGAGCACCGGGAGATGCTGGCCAGCGTGCGGCGCGGCGACCAGGTGGTCACCGGCGGCGGCTTCCTCGGCAAGGTCACCAAAGTGCTGAACGAGACGGAGATCGAGATCGAGCTCGCCGAGGGTGTGCGCGTGCGTGCGCTGAAGGGTACCTTGCAGAACATCGTCAGCCGTGGCGAGCCGGCGGCCAAGGAGGCGGCCAACAAGGACGCCGCCGAGAAGCCGGCCGGCCTGCTGGGCGGCCTGTTCGGCGGCCGCAAGAAGTAGCCGGGCCCGCCCCGGATGCTGAATATCTCGCGCTGGCAGATCTGGTCGATCTTCGGCATCACCCTGTTCTGTGTGCTGCTCGCGCTGCCGAACCTGCTGCCGCGTTCGGTGCTCAATCATCTGCCCAGCTGGTACGCCGGCAATCAGATCAATCTCGGCCTCGACCTGCGCGGCGGCGTCCATCTGCTGCTCGACGTCGATACGCGTTCGGTCTTCCGCCAGAACGCCATCAACCTCACCGGAACGGCGCGCGAGCGGCTGCGCGAGAAGGGCATCCAGGCGCGCGACATCGTCGCCGAAGCCGGCACGGTGACCGTCACCATTCGCGACGAGGCGCAGAGCAACGACGCGCTCGCGGTGCTGCGCAGCATCGATGCGACGCTGACGGTGGATCGCACCACACCGACCACCTTCCGCATGTTCTTCAGCGAGCAGGAGCAGACGCGTCGCCGGCGCGAGATCCTCGAGCAGTCGATCGAGGTGCTGCGCCGGCGCATCGATGAGTCGGGCACCAAGGAGCCGTCGCTGCAGATCCAGGGCAATGACGGGATCGTCGTGCAGGTGCCGGGTGTACAGGATCCGGCCGAGCTCGAACGTATCGTCGGCAAGACGGCGCGCCTGTCGTTCCGCCTCGCCGACATCGACTGGGTTCCCGGCTCCCCGGTATCCGCCAGCGCCGTGCTGTTGCCCACCAAGGAAGGCTGGGACGCGGCGCTGAAGCTGTGGGAGACGCAGAAGCGGCCGGACGAGAAGGAACTGCGCGCCGCCGACGTCTGCCGTCGTTTCCAGGTGCAGTGCCAGGCGGTGCGCCGCGCCATCATCGTCGGCGGCGAGGATCTCACCGGCGCCAACGCGACCTACGACCAGCAGACCAGCCAGCCGATCGTCGGCTTCCAGTTCAACACCGTCGGCGGCCGTTCGTTCTGCCGCGTGACGACCAACAATGTCGGCATGCCGCTGGCCATCGTGCTCGACGACGTGGTGATCAGCGCGCCGCGCATCAACAGCGCGATCTGCGGCGGCAGCGGCATCATCACCGGTCAGTTCACCGTGCAGCAGACCAACGAGCTGGCGCTGCTGCTGCGCGCCGGCGCGCTGCCGGCGACGCTCACCATCGTCGAGAAGCGTACGGTCGGCGCCGATCTCGGCGCCGACGCCATCCGCGCCGGCCTGATCGCCTCGATCGTCGGCACCGTGCTCGTCGTGCTGTTCATGTTCATCTCCTATGGCGTGGTCTTCGGCTTCTTCGCCAACCTCGCCATGGTCGTGAACATGATCATGGTTTTCGCCGGCATGTCGGTGCTCGGCGCGTCGCTGACCCTGCCGGGCATCGCTGGTCTCGTGCTGACCGTGGGTCTGGCCGTCGACTCCAACGTGTTGATCTACGAGCGCGTGCGCGAAGAGCAGGCGGCGGGGCGCCAGCCGCTGTCGGCCCTGGTCGCCGGCTACGAGCGCGCGCTATCGGCGATCGTCGACGCCAACCTCACGACGCTTATCGCCGGTCTGCTGATGTTCGGCTTCGGCAGCGGCCCGATCCGCGGCTTCGCCGTGACCCTGTCGCTGGGCCTGATCACGTCGATGTTCAGCTCGACGATCTTCACCCGCATGGTGCTGGGGTGGTGGCTGCGCACCTTCCGCCCGCGCGAACTGGTGATCTGAGGCCGCCATGTGGAAACCCCTGCGCCTGATCCCGATCAAGACCAACTTCGACTTCCTCGGCAAGCGCATCCCCGCACTGGTGCTGTCGACGGCGACGAACATCGCCGCGCTGGTGTTGGTCTTCACCGTTGGCCTCAACTTCGGCATCGACTTCCTGGGCGGTATCGCCATCGAGGCGCGCTCCACCAAGGGCCCAGCCGATCTCGCCGCGATCCGCACGACGACCGCCACGCTGGGTGTCGGTGAGGTCACGCTACAGGAGTTCGGTAACGCCGAGACCGTGCTGGTGCGCGTGCAGCGCCAGGATCCCGGTCCGGTCTGCGTCGCCAATGCCGGCAAGCTGCTGGTCGCGGCGCTGGGCCCGGGCTGGGGCCTGAAGCCGGCGACCGGTGGCTTGGGCGGCGAGCTCGAGGTCATCGCGCCGCAGCCGCTGAACGACGAGCGTCGCGTCGAGGTGGCGCGCACCATCGCCGTCAATGACGGCCAGGTGGCGCGCGGCACCGGCGCCACGTCGCGCGTGCTGATGACCCCGGAGCAGCAGGCTGAATGGTGCCAGCAGGTGGCGATCCGCCTGGTCAAGGCCTCGCTGGGCGCCGATTACGACATCCGCCGCACCGAGACGGTGGGCCCGAAGATCGGCGCCGAGCTTATGCGCTCGGGCATCATCGCCGTGATCGTCACCATGCTCGGCATCGCCGCTTATGTGTGGTTCCGCTACGAGTGGCAGTTCGCCGTCGGCGCGCTGATCGCCTTGACGCACGACGTGCTGACCACTATCGGCTTTTTCGTCATCACCCAGCTCGAGTTCAACCTGACGGCGCTGGCCGCGCTGCTGACCATCGCCGGCTACTCGATCAACGATACCGTCGTGGTGTTCGATCGCGTGCGTGAGAACATGCGGCGCTACAAGAAGATGTCGCTTGTCGACATGCTCAATGTCAGCGTCAACGAGACCTTGTCGCGTACCCTCATGACATCGGGCACGGTGTTCTTCGCTATGATGGCGCTGGCCCTGTTCGGCGGGCCGGTGCTGCACAGCTTCTCGTACACGATGCTGTGGGGCGTGATCGTCGGCACCTACTCCTCGATCTGGATCGCCAACGCCAGCCTCGTCTATCTCAACTTGCGGCCCGAGCGGCTGCGGCCCGACGACGACGCCAAGCCGACCACCACGCCGGCGCGGCCGTGATGCATCGCTTGCCTTCCCCCGCCAGCGGGTGAAGGCAAGACTGCGCCCATGACGACACCGACCGACAAGACCTTGCCGATGCCCGATCCGTCGGAGCGGCAGGTCATCCAGAGCTACGGCGACGGCGGATTCAGGGTCAGCAATGCGCGCCATGACGGCGCGATCATCGTGACGGCGGGCCGCACGATCGCCTGGGCCGATGCCGGAATCGCGACGCTCGCGCCGGATTCGATCGCCGCCGAGATCGATGTGCTGGTGATCGGCTGCGGTGCGCGCGCGGCGTTCGTGACGCCGGCGATGCGCGAGGCGTTCAAGCGGCGCGGCGTCGCGCTCGAGGTTGCGGACACGCCGGCGGCGTGCCGCACCTACAACATCCTGCTGTCCGAAGGACGGCGCGTGGCCGCCGCCCTTCTGCCGGTGGCCTGAACGCTAGACCAGGTTGCCGTTGGCGAAGTCCCAATTGACCAGGTGATCGAGGAAGGTCTGAACGTACTTCGCTCGATCCTGCTGATAGTCGAGATAGTAGGCGTGCTCCCAGACGTCGAGCGTCAGCAGCGCCTTCTGGCCGTGCACCATCGGCAGGTCGGCGTTGCCGGTGCTGGTGACGGCGAGCTTGCCGTCGGCGATCACCAGCCAGGCCCAGCCGGAGCCGAACTGCCCGGTCGCCGCGGTCTTGAACGCATCCCGAAACTTCTCGTAGCCGCCGAGATCCGCATCGATGCGCTCACCGATCGCGCCTGTGGGGCGGCCGCCGCCCTGCGGCTTCATGCTGTGCCAGAGGAACGTGTGGTTCCACACCTGTGCGGCGTTATTGAAGATCTTCGCCTTGGCCTTCTTGCGCGCCGTGGCGCGGATCACCTCCTCCAGCGGCATCTTGGCGAGTTTGGAGCCCTGGATCAGCTCTTTGAGCGTCGTCACGTACTTGGCGTGGTGCTTGCCGTGGTGGTGATCGAGCGTGCGGGCGGAGATGTGCGGCTCGAGCGCGTCGCGGGCATAGGGCAGTGGCGGAAGCTCGTGAGTCACCAGGCCCATGGCCCCAGGCGCGGTGGGCGGCGTTTCCGACAGGTGCGGGTTGTGATGGTCCATGACGCGACTCCTGCTGTGGGGATGGAGTCGATATGGGGTCTGCCCATGACGCCTGCACGGTTATCCCGGCAGATGCCTCGGAATGGCCCAACTTCGTGCAGGAAGTGTTCTGCGACAAGACGGGCCGATGAAAACGGGGAGCCAACGAAAACGGGGCCCCGCGGGGCCCCGTCGCATTGTGTCGTCAAGCGATTGTGTTCAGAGGCCGCCGTTCTGCTGCGCGACCATGCAGTACAGCATCGCGATCGACAGCATGGTGTTGATGCGCGAGGTCAGCATCGCGGTGCGCGCCGCCTTGGGCTTCTGGTCGGCCGGGCAGTCGACGAGGCCCAGCGCCTTCTGCTGGTTCGGCCAGATGATGAACCAGACGTTGAAGGCCATGATCAGCGCCAGCCACATGCCGATGCCGATGGCGTGCACGCCCTTCTTCAGGATCAGCGCCTCGATCAGGTAGCCGTTCATCCACGCCAGCAGCAGGCCGGTGACGACTGTGGCCAGCGCGCCGTAGCGGAACCAAAACAGTACCTCAGGCGCGATGAACTTGCTGATCGCCGCGCGGTGCTCGGCCGGCTCGATCTTGGGCACGGTCGGGATCTGCACGAAGTTCAGATACCAGAGCAGGCCGATCCACATGATGCCCGACACCACGTGCAGCCAGCGCATGATGAAGGCGCCCCAGGTGTGATCGATCTTGGGCATGCCGCCGCTCAGCAGCCCGACGATGACGATGATGGCGATCAGCAGGACAAGGCCTGCCAGCAGGGTGCGCCCTAGGGACTGGAGAATAACGGCCATAGCTGGCTCCCCTCATTGGTTCTTGTGGGACTCGGTATCGGGACCGGAGGCTATCATATCGGCGAGTCGTTTCAATATGTGGTAGGTCCGCCTTGCGGTCGGACGAGGTATCGCGATGCGGCATGACCCCCAGGGGGGTGACGGCGAAATGGCGGCTGCCTGGGCCTATTGCGCGGCCCAGGCGCGGACCGCCGATCACGGCCGCTGGCTCTGCAGCCTGTTCGCGCCGGAAGCCGCCCGCCGCGACCTCTGGGCGCTGCTGGCCTTCAACGCCGAGATCGCCCGCACCCGCGAGGTCGTGCGCGAGCCGATGCTGGGGCAGATCCGCCTGCAATGGTGGCGCGAGGCGATCGCCGAGGCCTATGGCGGGCGAGCCCGTGCCCACCAGGTGATGGCGCCATTGGCCGATGCCATCGCCCGCCGCCGGCCGCCGCGCGAGTGCTTCGAGACCCTGCTCGACGGCCGTCTGCGCGATCTCGACGATGAGCCCTTCGCGACCCTCGCGAACCTTGAGGCCTATGCCCAGGCGACGTCCGCGACGTTGTCGCTGCTGATGCTGGACGTGCTCGGTATCGACGACGGCGCCGCGCGCGAGGCGGCAGCGGCGATTGGCACCGCCTGGGCGCTGGTCGGCCTGGTGCGCGCGACCCCACACCTGGCCGCGCGTCGCCAGCTGATGCTGCCTGGGGACCTGATGGGCGACATCAATCCCGAATCGCTGTTCACCGGCCGGCCCGACAGCCGCCTGGCCGACGTGCTGCGCGCAGTGGTCGATCGCGCGTCCGCGCTCCTGGTCGAGGCGCGGCGCCACCGCCACAAAGTGCCCGCCCCGGCGCTGCCGGCGCTCTTGCCGGCACGGCTGCTCGACCGGCGCATCGCGGGTATCCGGCGTGCGGATCACCAGATGTTCGATCAGCCCCAGGAGGCGCCCTCGGCCACCGATCCGATCCTTCTGTGGTGGGCGGTGCGCACGGGCCGTTTCTGAGGCACGATGGCGCCATCGACGACACAGGAGCGGACATGCCCACGGCCAAGGCCAATGGCCTCACCATCGCCTATGAGACATCGGGTGATCCTCGTAACCCCACCATCCTGCTGGTGATGGGTTTGGGTGCCCAGCTCACGCTGTGGCCGGATGCCTTCGTCGAGGTGCTGGCGGCCAGCGGCCTGCACGTCGTGCGCTACGACAATCGCGATGTCGGCCTGTCGAGCGATTTCGACTCCTTAGGCGTCGTCGACATGAACGAAGTGATGATGAAGGCGATCGCGGGCAGGCCGATCAGCCCGCCCTATACCGTGGCCGACATGGCGGCCGACGGCATCGGTCTGCTCGACGCGCTGGGCATCAAGTCCGCGCATGTCGTCGGCCTGTCGATGGGTGGCATGATCGTGCCGCACATGGCGACGAAGCATGCTGGTCGCGTCGAGAGCATGACCGTGGTCATGTCGAGCTCGGGCCGCCGCGGCCTGCCGCCCGGCAAGCCCGAAGCGGTGAAGATGCTGATGACGCGGCCGATGTCCGACGATCGCGCCGAGATCCTGCGCCACAGCATCGCGCTGCGCCGCGCTATCGCCGGCCCGGCCTATCCCGAGAACGACGAGGAACTGCGGGCCAAAGTCGAACGGCAGATCGACCGCCGCTATTATCCGCAGGGCGCGAGCCGGCAGTACTTCGCCGTCATCGCCGATGGCGATCGCACCAACCTCCTGAAGTCGGTGAAGGTGCCGACCCTGGTGATCCACGGCAGCGACGATCCGCTGCTCCCCGTGGAATGCGGCCGCGATATCGCCGCCGCGGTGCCCGGCGCCGTCATGCACGAGGAGCCGGGCATGGGACATGAGATCCCGGCCGCGCTCTGCCAGAAGCTGGCCGCGCGGATCGCGGCGCATTGCAAGGCGATCAAGGCGCGGTCAGTCGCCGCTGAGTAGGCGGCGCTATAGACCGTGCGCCTCTTCCCTTCTCCCCGCGCAGGCGGGGAGAAGGTGCCGAGCGCCAGCGAGGCGGATGAGGGGCTTCTTGCGCAACGACCAGCATTGTTGCCGTTGAGACTCCGAGAAGCCCCTCATCCGCCCTTCGGGCACCTTCTCCCCGCCTGCGCGGGGAGAAGGGAAGAGGCCGAACAGGCGTCAGGCGGCGCGCATCAGCGCGGCGCCCTTGTCGAGCAGCGGCAGGACCTTGTCCCTGCCTTCCGGCGGGACGCCGAAGACGACACGATCGACGCCGGCGTCGCGCGCCTGCTTCAGCGCGTCACCGTTCATGCCGGTGCCGAAGATGGTCACCGGCACGTCGGCCTCGGAGCGGCCGGCCTCCTTCAGCATCTGGCGGAACGGCGGCAGCATCGACAGCGTGTCGCCGCCGCGGCCGCCGATCGGCATCCAGCCATTGGCGTAGGCGATGGCGCGCCGCGCGCCCTGCGGGAAGCCGCCGCCGACGATGATCGGCGGATAGGGCTTCTGCACCGGCTTGGGCCACTGCATCATCTCGTCGAACTTCACCATCTCGCCCTGGTATTTCGGCTTCGACTTCGTCCAGATCTCCTTCATCGCCTCGATACGCTCGCGCACCAGCTTGAAGCGCGTCTCGAAGGCGGTGCCATGGTCCGCCATCTCCTCGGCGTTCCAGCCGCCGCCGATACCGAACAGCAGCCGGCCGTTCGACAGCCGGTCGACCGTGGCGACCTCCTTGGCGGTGTAGATCGGGTCGCGCTGCTGGACGAGGCAGACGCCGGTCCCCAGCTTGATGGTCTTGGTGACCACCGCCGCGGCGCCCAAAGCGACGAACTGGTCATAGGTGTCGTAGTACCACTTCGGCAGCTCGGCGCCGCCGGGCCACGGCGACTTGCGGCTGGTCGGGATGTGGCTGTGCTCGGGGAACCACAGCGATTCGTAACCACGCGCCTCGACCTCGACCGCCAGCTCGTGCGGCTGCATCGAATAGTCCGTCGGAAACATCGTGATGCCGATCTTCATGCCTGGTCCTCCCGCTATCGTTGGCGGGAGACTAAAGCACATCTCTTCACTCTGTCATTCCGAGCGTAGCGAGGAATCCACTGAGCGGCCTGGATTCCTCGCTACGCTCGGAATGACAGAGTGGCCTACTCCGCAGCCTGCCGCGTCACGCCCAGCCAGGCGTCGAGGTCGGCCAGCGCACGGCTGGTGATGGCCAGCTTCTTGTCCTTGCCGCGCGGCGGACGCTTGGCGCCGGCCGGAGTCGGCACGTCGGGGAACAGGCCAAAGTTCACGTTCATCGGCTGATAGGTCGCCGCGTCGGCGCCGCCGGTGATGTGCGCCAGCAGCGCACCCAAGGCCGTCGTACGTGGCGGCAAGGAAGGGGCGGCACCCAGCCGTTCGGCGGCGGCGAAGCGGCCGGCCATCAGGCCGACCGCGGCGCTCTCGACATAGCCTTCGCAGCCGGTGATCTGGCCGGCGAAGCGCAGGGCCGGGCGCGCCTTCAGCCGGAAGGTGCCGTCGAGCAGGCGCGGACTGTTGATGAAGGTGTTGCGGTGCAGGCCGCCCAGCCGCGCGAACTCGGCGTTCTGCAGGCCGGGGATCATGCGGAAGATCCTGGTCTGCTCGCCGTGCTTCAGCTTGGTCTGGAAGCCGACGATGTTGAACAGCGTGCCCAGCGCGTTGTCCTGGCGCAGCTGGACCACGGCATGCGGCCGCCGGCCGGTGCGCGGATCGGTCAGGCCCACTGGCTTCATCGGCCCGAAGGCCAGCGTGTCGCGGCCGCGCTCGGCCATGACCTCGATCGGCAGGCAGCCGTCGAAGTAGGGCGTGTCCTTCTCCCATTCCTTGAACGAGGTCTTTTCGCCGGCGATCAGCGCGTCGATGAAGGCGTAGTAGCCGTCGCGATCGAGCGGGCAGTTGATGTAGTCGGCGCCGTCGCCTTCCGGCCCGACCTTGTCGTAGCGCGACTGGAACCAGGCGATGTTCATGTCGATCGAGTCGCGATGCACGATGGGCGCGATGGCGTCGAAGAAGGCAAGGTTGCTCTCGCCGCTGAGTTCGAGGATCGCTTGGCTGAGCGAGGGTGAGGTCAGCGGGCCGGTGGCGACGATCACGCTGTCCCAGTCCTGCGGCGGCGCGCCGGCGATCTCCTCGCGACGGATCTCGATCAGCGGCTCGGCCTCGATCGCCGCCTGCGCCGCGCCCGAGAAGCCGTGCCGGTCGACGGCCAAGGCGCCGCCCGCCGGGACCTTGTGGGCGTCCGCCGCGCGCAGGATCAGCGAGCCGCAGCGGCGCATTTCCTCGTGCAACAGGCCGACGGCGTTGTTGGCGGCGTCGTCGGAGCGGAAGGAGTTGGAGCACACCAGCTCGGCCAGCGAATCGGTCAGATGCGCATCCGTCCCGCGAATTGGCCGCATCTCGTGCAAAATCACGGGAACACCCGCGCGCGCGAGCTGCCAGGCGGCTTCACTGCCGGCGAGACCGCCGCCAATCACATGCACGGGCTTGAACATCGCTGCCGACACCGCTTCAATCCCATCAGGCGTCTCGGGAGGCGCAGCAATAGTCCCGCGGGCCTGCCGGCGCAATCGCCGGCGCGTCGCGGACGATCGGGAGGATCCATGCCAGTCACGCGCCACAATCCGAAGACGGTGCCGCTCTCCGGCAAGTACACCCATGGCGTCGAGCTGCCGCCGGGGCAGCGCGTCCTCTACGTCTCCGGCCAGGTCGGCACCGACGCCAAGGGCAAGGTCGCGGCCGGCATCGAGAAGCAGTGCGACAATGTCTGGAAGAACATCGGCACGGTGCTGAAGAGCGCCGGCATGGGCTACGCCGATATCATCAAGGCCAACGTCTATCTCACCGATGCGCGTTACATTGGCGCCTATCGCGCGGTACGCGACAAGTACATCCACGACCCGTTCCCGGCCTCGACCCTGGTGCTCGTCAGCGGCCTGGCGTCGCCCGACATGCTGGTCGAGGTCGAGGTGGTCGCGGCCAAGCCCTGACGCTTCTGTCGTCCTTCGCCGCGCTCACGAGCACGGCGGCGAAAGGGCTTCGAGACGTCGCGCGAGGAAGCGGCGCGCCGGCGCCGAGGCGGTGAGCCGTGCGGCTTCGGCCAGCGCGGCCGACGCTTCGGCGTGGCGACCTAGCCGGCGTAGCAGCTCGCCACGCGTCGCGGGCAGCAGGAAGTAGTCGGCGAGCACGTCCTCGCCCGAGATCGCGTCCAGCTCGCTCAGGCCGCTGGCCGGGCCATCGGTCATCGCGACCGCCACGGCGCGGTTGAGGCGATGCACCGGCGAGGGCGCGAGCGCCACCAGCGCGTCGTAGTAGTCGAGGATCGCCGGCCAGTCGGTCTCCTCGAATGTGGCGGCGCGCGCGTGCTCGGCGGCGATGCCGGCGAGCAGGTGGAATTCCTGGAGGCGTTCACCGGTGGCGGCACGCTGCATGCGCGCGAAGCCCTCGGCGATGGCGGCGCCATCCCAGCGCGAGCGGTCCTGGTCGGCGAGCAGCACGATCTCGCCGGCGGCGTCGGTGCGCGTCGGCAGCCGTGCGAGATGGAACAGCAGCAACGCCGCCAGCGCCTGGGTTTGCGGCACGCCGGTGACCGGATGGTCGGCGAGCAGGCGCGCCAGCCGTACCGCCTCGCCACAGATGTCGGCGCGCACCAGCGCGTCGCCGCTGGCCGCGCCGTGACCTTCGTTGAAGGCGAGGTAGAGCGCGTCGAGCACCGGCGCGAGCCGCGACGGCAGCTCGGCCGATGACGGCATGTCGAGCGACAGGCCTTGCTCGCGCACGCGCCGGCGCGCGCGCACCAGCCACTGCGCCACCGTGGCTTCCTCGCGCAGCACGCCCGCCGCGATCTCGCGGGTCGACAGGCCGCAACCGACGCGCAGGATCAGCGCCAGCCGCATCTCCTCGGACAGCGCCGGATGCGCGCACATGAACAGCAGACGCAACTCGTCGTCGGCCAGCTCGTCGGCGAAACGCGCGCCGGGCGGCGCGGGCGCGCGCGCCAGCAGCTCGCGCTCGATGGTGCCGGCGTGACGCCGCAGGTTGGCGTCGCGGCGGGCGGCGTCGATCGCCAGCCGCCGCGCCGCGGTATAGAGCCACGCCGCCGGATCGTCGGGCACGCCGCGATAGGGCCAGACGCGCAGCGCCTGCAGCAGCGCCTGCTGTGCCACATCCTCGGCGAGATCGAGACGAGCCGCGCCCAGAGTGCGCGCGAGCGCGGCGACCATGCGCCCCGACTCGCGGCGGAACAGCCGGTCGACCAGGGCGCCGATATCATCCGCCGCGCCGGTCATCGCGCTCAGGTCTCGTGAATCTGGCGGACCTCGATGGCGCCGGTGTAGCCTGGCCGGATATGCGGGCAGCCTTTGGCGATCTCGACCGCGGCGGCGTAGTCCGCGGCCTCGACCATGAAGTAGCCGCCCATCATCTCCTTGCTCTCGGGATAGGGGCCATCCTTGACGGCGATGGTCGCGCCGGTGTGACGCAGCACCTTGCCGACATCGTCGCTCAGCTTCTCGCCGGAGATCATTTGACCCTTGTCACGCAGGCCCTGCGACCAGGCGCGATAGCGACCGATGATATCCTGCATCTCCGCTGGCGACAGCGACGTGAACTCGCCGGGCACGCTATGCAGCAGCAACATGAACTTGGCCATCTCAGTCTCCCTTGGTTGGACACTCTAGAGACGGGCGAGCCGGGGCGGAATCGACAGCCGGTTGCCGATTCCTTAAAATGAGCGCATACTCACTCCATGAGCCTCGTGGCTGTCCCCTTCTTCGATGCCCGCGATGGCGGGCCGGCGGCGCACGCGCGCGCGCGTGTCGCGCAGGCGCTGGCGGTGCGCGACGCCTGCCTCGGCTGGTTCCCGGCCGGCGGCGCATTGGCGCGGGTCGCCGATCCGCTGGTCCGTCGCTGGATGCGCCGGTCCGCGTCGCCTTATGTCGAGGATATCGCCGACATCCAGGCGCAGCTCGGGCGGTCTGGCGCGTGGACCCTGCACGGCGCCTATCTCTTCGGCTGCACAGCGTTGGCCGACGAAGCCGCGGCCGGCCCAAGGCTGCGGCGCACGCTCGACTGGCCGTTCCCCGGCCTGGGCCGACTTGCCGAGACGGTGTGGCAAAGCGGACCGGCGGGTGACTTCGTCAATGTCACTTGGCCGGGCTTCGTCGGCGTGCTCACCGCGATGGCGCCGGGGCGCTTCGCGGCGTCGATCAACCAGGCGCCGATGCAGCGCCGAACCGCGGCCGATGCGCTGCGCTGGACCGACTACGCCCGCAACGCCATGCGGCCGTTGTGGTCCAAGGACACCTGGCCGCCGGAACACCTGCTGCGCCACGTCTTCGAGACCTGCGTGACGTTCGAGGAGGCCCGAGCGCTGCTGGAGCGGGCACCGCTCGCGCGCGCGGTGCTGTTCATGCTGGTGGGAACCAAGGCCAGCGAGCGCGTGGTGATCGAGCGCGAGGAGACGACGTTCCGCACCCGCGTCGCCGACGAGGCGATCGCCAATGCCTGGCAGGATGCGCGCGATGGCTGGGAGCCGCGCGTCTGTGGCATCGGTCGACCGGCCGAGAACAACGCCAGGCGCATCGCCGCGCTGTCGGCATGGTCTGGTCGCGACGCGTCGTCCTTCGACTGGGTGGTGCCGCCGGTGCTCAACGCCTTCACGCGTCTGAGCGTCGACATGTCGCCGGCCAATGGGTCGCTGCGCGTGATGGGCTGGGAGCCCGATGCCAGCGGCAATGCCGTGCCGGTCTCGGCCGGCAGCGTCAGCCCATCGCCTGGCTGATCAGCGCGAAGCGGCGTACTGGACCGGCGGGAACCGGCACGTCGCCGCGCACCATGATGGGTGATTCACCACCGCGCTTCAGGCCGATTTGGTCGAGCCAGGCGCCGAGCGCCGCGTGCTCGGTCGGCACGTCGATACGCAGCGTCTTGCCGAGATGGTGCTTCAGCCAGAATGCGATCAGCCGGCGCGCCGAGTCATCGTCGCGCGCGACCACCGGGCCGACTACGTGTCCGGCGCCGAACAGGCGGCAGATCGCGAAGCCGACGATACCACCATCCTGCCGCAGCACGGCGATCTCGCCTGAAACGGCCAGCGCGGTGAACAAGGAATCGCGCGCGAAGCCCAGCGCAGCGGCGTCGAGCGCCAGGAGCGCCGGCAAGTCAGCACGGCTTGCTGGCTCGATCACGCCGGATACGCCGGGATCGACCGCGGTACCCATATGCGCGCAGTTGCCGCCGATGGCCACGAATCCGAGTGATTCGTAGAGCCGGCGACCGGCGTCGGTCGAGATCAGCTGCAGCGAACGGCCGGTGGCGTCGGCGATCATGCGCGCCATCAACGCGCGGCCTATGCCGCCGCGATGCAAGGAGGGATCGACGGCGACCATGCCGATCGAGCCAAAGGTCTCGCCGTACGGGAACCACATCAGTGCGCCGCGCAACGCACCGTCGCTGTCGAGCGCGCCAAGCCCGCGGCCGACCGATAGCGCGAACTGCCAGTCCTCGTAGCGATGAGCCCATCCGACAGCGCTGGTCAGGCCATGCGCGGCCGTGGCATGCGCGGCTGTGAGCGGCGCGACCTCGAAGGGCAGGCTCATGACCTACGCCCGCTTGCGCGCCGCGTTGGTGCCGCCCTTGCGCAGGTGTGGCGCGAGGTACTGGCCGGTGAAGCTCTCGGCGACGCGCGCGACGTCCTCCGGCGAACCCGCGGCGACGACACGGCCACCGCCGGCGCCGCCATCGGGGCCGAGATCGAGGACCCAGTCGGCGGTCTTGATCACCTCGAGATTGTGCTCGATCACCAGCACCGTGTTGCCGGTTTCGACCAGCCGGTGCAGCACCTCCAGGAGCTTGCGCACGTCGTCGAAATGCAGGCCGGTGGTGGGCTCGTCGAGGATATAGAGCGTGCGACCCGTGGCGCGGCGCGACAGCTCCTTGGCCAGCTTGACGCGCTGCGCCTCGCCGCCGCTGAGCGTCGTCGCCTGCTGGCCGATATGGATGTAGCCGAGACCGACCTGCTGCAGAGTCAGGAGCTTGTCGCGGATCACCGGCACGGCCTTGAAGAAGTCGACGCCCTCGTCGACGGTCATTTCAAGCACGTCGGCGACCGACTTGCCCTTGAACAGCACCTCGAGCGTCTCCCGGTTGTAGCGCTTGCCCCGGCAGACATCGCACTGCACGTAGACATCAGGCAAAAAGTGCATCTCGATCTTGATCATGCCGTCGCCCTGGCAGGCCTCGCAGCGCCCGCCCTTGACGTTGAACGAGAAGCGGCCGGGCTTGTAGCCGCGCGTCGTCGACTCGGGCAATTGCGCGAACCAGTCGCGGATCGGTGAGAAGGCGCCGGTATAGGTCGCGGGATTGCTCCGCGGTGTGCGGCCGATCGGCGACTGGTCGATATCGACGATCTTGTCGAGGTGCTCGACGCCCTCGATGCGCTCGTGCGCGCCGGGTTGCTCACGTGCGCCGTTCAGGCGCTTGGCCAGCGCCTTGTACAGCGTCTCGATGATCAGGGTCGACTTGCCGCTGCCGGATACGCCGGTGACGCAGGTGAAGGTGCCGAGCGGGATCGAAGCGCTGACGTTCTGGAGATTGTTTTCCTTCGCGCCCTTCACTGTGAGCTGGCGCTTGCGGTCGATCGGCCGGCGCTTGGCCGGCACCTCGATCTGGCGGAAGCCGGAGAGATACTGGCCGGTGACGCTGTTCGGGTTGCGCATCACCTGCTCGGGTGTGCCCTCGGCGACGATCTGCCCGCCATGCGCGCCGGCCGCCGGACCCATGTCGACGAGATGGTCGGCCGAGCGGATCGCGTCCTCGTCGTGCTCGACGACGATTACCGTATTGCCGAGGTCGCGCAGTCGGGTGAGCGTGCGCAGCAGGCGGTCGTTGTCGCGCTGGTGCAGGCCGATCGAGGGTTCGTCGAGCACGTAGAGCACGCCGGTGAGGCCGGAGCCGATCTGTGAGGCCAGCCGGATGCGCTGGCTCTCGCCGCCCGAGAGCGTGCCGGAGGAGCGGTTGAGGTTGAGGTAGCTCAGGCCCACGTTGTTGAGGAAGCCCAGCCGCTCGTTGATCTCCTTGAGGATGCGGGCGGCGATCTCGCGCTGCTTGGCGCTGAGCTTGGCCGGCAATCCCGCGAACCACGCCACCGCGTCGCCGATGCCAAAGCGCGTGACTTCGCTGACATTCAGCCCGCCGATCTTCACCGCCAGCGCCTCGGGCTTCAGGCGGTCGCCCTTGCAGACCTCGCAGGCATGCTCGTTCTGGAAGCGCTCCATCTCCTCGCGCACCCAGGAGGAATCGGTCTCCTTCCAGCGCCGGTTCATGTTGGGGATTACGCCCTCGAACGGCTTGGTCGTCTGGTACTGACGGATGCCGTCGTCGTAGCGCATGGTGATCGGTTCGGTACCGCTGCCCTTGAGGATGGCGTCGCGCATCTTCGCCGGCAGCTCGCGCCACGGCGTGGTCATCTTCTGCTTGAAGTGCTTGGCGATGCTCTCGAGCGTCTGGCCGTAATACTGCGACGACGAATCCGCCCACGGCGCCACCGCGCCCTCCGACAGCGACAGCCGGTCATCCGGGACGACGAGATCGGGATCGAAGAACATCTTCACGCCCAGCCCATCGCAAGCCGGGCAGGCGCCCTGCGGCGCGTTGAAGGAGAACAGGCGCGGCTCGATCTCCTCGATAGTGAAGCCTGAGACCGGACAGGCGAACTTGGCCGAGAAGATCGTGCGCTCGCCGCCATCGGCGTTCTCGGCCACGGCGATGCCCTCGGCCAGCTCCAGCGCCGTCTCCAGCGAATCGGCGATGCGGTTGCCGAGATCGGCGCGCACGACGATGCGGTCGACCACGACATCGATGTCGTGCTTGTACTTCTTGTCGAGGGTCGGCGCCTCGTCGATCTCGTAGAGCTTGCCGTCGACCTTGACGCGCTGGAAGCCGCGCTTGCGCCACTCCGCCAGCTCCTTGCGGTACTCGCCCTTGCGCCCGCGCACCACGGGCGCCATCAGGTAGAGCCGCGTGCCGTCGGGCATCGCCTTGATGCGGTCGACCATTTGCGAGACGGTCTGGCTCTCGATCGGCAGGCCGGTGGCCGGCGAGTAGGGGATGCCGACGCGCGCGTAGAGCAGGCGCAGGTAGTCGTAGATCTCGGTGACCGTGCCGACGGTCGAGCGCGGGTTGCGCGAGGTCGTCTTCTGCTCGATCGAGATCGCCGGCGACAGGCCCTCGATCGAATCGACATCGGGCTTCTGCATCAGCTCGAGGAACTGCCTGGCATAGGCCGACAGGCTCTCGACATAGCGCCGCTGGCCCTCGGCATAGATCGTGTCGAAGGCGAGCGAGGACTTGCCCGAGCCCGACAGGCCGGTGATCACGATCAGCCGGTCGCGCGGCAGGTCGACGTCGACGTTCTTGAGATTATGCTCACGCGCGCCGCGCACGCTGATGAAGCGGCTGGGCTCGGCGTGGCTGCGGAAAGCTGGCTGGTTCTTGCTCATTGGACACTGAACGCGCGAGGGGGTCGGCAAACCGGACGCGCATTATCCGTGCCACCGCCGTTCGCGCCATGTTCTTGTTGTGGGGTTGTCCACAGACAGGACCGGATTCAGGCCTCAGACAAGTGCCTGCGATACCACGCCGCGAGTTCGGCCTCGGTCAGCTTGCCGGCCGCGAGATCGTTGAAGACGACGACCGCCTCGGCTTCAGCGACATCGATGAACGCGCCGTTCCGCACGAGGAACGCGCCCGCAGTCACAAAGGCCGTGCGCTTGTCGCCGTCCACAAACGGGTGGTTGCGCGCGATGCCAAACGCATACGCCGCAGCCAGCTCAGCAAGATCAGGCTCGCCATAGGCGGCAAGGTTTTTGGGTCGCGCGAGTGCCGACTCCAACAGACCGGCATCGCGTACGCCGCTGCCGCCGCCATGGTCCCGGATCTGTTCCTCGTGGATTGTCAGGACGGTCTTGGTCGGCAGACAGCGCGTGACCTTTGCGCTCACTTCGCGAGCTCACGCAAGGCATTGCGGTACTTCCGCATCACCTTGCGCGCCGCTTCCATGTCGGCCGCGAACTCCGGATCGTAGGGCGTGAGTTCAACGCCGTTTGGCGTCTCGACAACCGTCAGGGTGTCGCCCTTCTCCACGTTCAAGCGCGCGACTATTTCCTTCGGCAGGATCACTCCAACCGAGTTGCCGACCGCTGTGACTTTGACCTTGAGTGGGCCGCTCATCGTTAGAACATAAGTTATAACTGACTGAACTTCAAGCCGCCGCGCCCTGTGCCGCCACGCGCGCCGTCGGCCTGTCGTTCATCAGCAGCTGGGCCGTTCCCGCGATGAGCCCGATCAGCACACCGATCTTCCACGCCGTCTCGTAGTTGCCCATCAGGTCGTAGAGATAGCCGCCGCCCCAGGCGCCGAGGAAGGAGCCGGCCTGGTGGCTGAGGAAGGCGAAGCCGGTGATGGTCGAGAGGTAGCGCAGGCCGAAGATCTGCACCACCAGGCCGTTGACCAGCGGGATCACGCCCAGCCACAGAATGCCCATCACGGCGGCGAAGATCAGCGTCGTGGCTGGTGTCGGCGGGATCATGAAATAGAGCGCCAGCACGGCCGAGCGCGACAGGTAGAGGCCGCCCAGCAGGTAGCGCTTGGGGAAACGGTCGCCCAGCCAGCCGGCGCCCCACGAGCTCAGGATGTTGAAGCCGCCGATCAGCATCAGCGACAGCGCGCCGTAATAGGCGCCGTCCATACCGCAGCTCGCGAGATAGGTCGGCAGATGCGTGGTGAGAAACACCAGCTGCAGACCGCAGACGAAATAGGCGCAGGCCATGATGATGAAGCCGCCGTGGCCGCGGGCTTCGCCCAGCGCCCCGCCGATGGTGAGCTGGCGGTCGGCAGCCGTGCCGTTGGGCAGCCGATCGGCACCGCCGCCGATGAAGGCGGCCGGCAGCATCGCCAGACCGAGGATGGCGAAGGCCCACAGCCCGGCGCGCCAGCCTTCCGTGGTCAGCATGTACTGCGCCAGCGGCGCGGTGAGCAGGCTGCCGACGGAACCCGCCGCGCCGACAATGCCGAAGGCCAGCGTGCGGCGCTGCGGGCGGACCACGCGCGCGGCGATGTTGGAGGTGATGCTCGAGCTGGTGCAGGAGAGCGCCGTGCCGATCAGCACGCCGACGCCGATGGTGATGTGCAGCGCGCTGGTCGCGGTCGCCGCCATATACAGGCCGAGGATGAACATTACGCTGCCGGCGATGGCGACCCAGCGTGTGCCGAAGCGGTCGGCCAGCATGCCGGCGAATGGCTGCGTGACGCCCCAGGCGACCTGCTGCACGGCGACGGCAAAGGCAAAATCGGCGACGGCGATGCCCAGCCCGTCGGCGGCGGGCTTCTGGAACAGGCCGAGATTCTGACGCATGCCCATGGCCAGCGTCATCATCAGCGCGGCGCTGCCGAGCAGGGCGTAGGCCTGCCGGCGCGCGACAAGCTCGGTGTGGAACGGTGTCGACATGGCGTGGATAGTACGGCCGCGCGGAGTCGCGTGACCATGCGTTCGCGGCATGGCTGCCCGCGATGCGGAAGCGCTTTACAGTGCCGGCAGCACCTTCGCCAACGGCGCGGTCCAGCCGACAATAGCGCCCTGGGCGCGGATCATGTCGAGGGCAGCACGCTTGAATTCGGGGAAATAGCTCTCGGTGCAGTCCTCGACCAGCAGGCACTCGTAGCCCCGATCGTTGGCCTCGCGCATCGTCGTCTGCACGCAGACCTCGGTGGTCACGCCGGCGAACAGCAGATGCGTGATGCCGAGATCAGTGAGCATCTTGTTGAGCGACGTGGCGTGGAAGGCGCCCTTGCCGGGCTTGTCGAGCACGATCTCGCCGGGCAGCGCCGCGAGCTCGGGCACGATGTCGGCGCCGGGCTCGCCCGATATCAGGATACGGCCCATCGGGCCGGGATCGCCGATGCGCAGCGAGGGCTTGCCGCGCGTCAGTTTGGCCGGCGGGCAGTCCGACAGGTCGGGCCGGTGGCACTCGCGGGTGTGGATGATCGGCAGCCTCGCCGCGCGCGCGCCATCGAGCAGCCGGCGCACCGTGGGCACGATCGCCGCGATCGGCCGCACGTCGTTGCCCAGCGTGGCGCCGAAGCCGCCGGGCTCGACGAAGTCGCGCTGCATGTCGATGACGATCAGGCCGAGCTTGCCGGCTGGGAATTCGAAGGCATAGGGCTGGGCGTCGATCACGGGCATGGTGGAGGGACCTTTGTTTCCTTCTCCCCGCGAAGGCGGGGAGAAGGTGCCGAGCGTAGCGAGGCGAATGAGGGGCTTCCTCGCGCAACGATCAGCGCCGCTGCTATTGAAGCACCGCGAAGCCCCTCATCCGCCCTTCGGGCACCTTCTCCCCGCCTTCGCGGGGAGAAGGGAAGAAAGGCTACGAGCATCTCAATGCCCGGCCATATGGTGGCCGACGATGTCGGGCCGCGCTTCGGCGATCGGGGCGTCGTAGGCGATGCGGCCCTCGAACATCACCAGCACGCGGTCCGACAGCTCGAAGATCTCGTCGAGGTCCTCGCTGACCAGCAGCACGGCTGCGCCGGCGTCGCGCGCCTCGACGATGCGGCGGCGCGTCTCGGAGACGGCGACGAAGTCGAGGCCGAAGCAGGGGTTGGCGACCACCAGCACGCGCGCGGCGCGGCCCAGCTCGCGGCCCAGCACCGCGCGCTGCACGTTGCCACCCGAGAGCGTGCCGATCGGCGCGTCGGGTCCCGGCGTGCGCACCTTGAAGGTCGAGATCAGGCCGCGGGCGCGCTCACGCATCGAGGCCGGCTGCAGCCACCAGCCGCCTTTGGCGTGCGGCGGCACGTCGAAGTCGCGGAAGGCCATGTTCTCGGCCACGCTCATGGCGCCGACGCAGGCGTTGCGCAGCGGCTCTTCGGGCAGGCAGGCGACGCCCAGCGCCGAGGCTTCAGCGCGCGTGGCGCCATAGGCCTTGCCGTCGATGGCCATGCCGCCCTCGTCGGCGATGCGCTGGCCGGCGAGGATCTCGACCAGCTCGCGCTGGCCATTGCCGGACACGCCGGCGATACCGACGATCTCGCCGGCGCGCACATCGAGCGAGGCGCCGCGCAGCATGCGCTTGCCGGCCTCGTTGGTGACCGCCAGTCCCTCGACTTTGAGCCGCACCTCGCCGGCGTCGCGCTGCGCGCGCGCGGCCGGCGGCGCGATCTCGCCATCGCCGATCATCATCGCCGCGAATTGCGCGGCGCCACCCGTGGCGACGTCGGCGCTGCCTACCAGTTTGCCCTGGCGCAGCACGGTGACGCGATCGGCGAAGGCCATCACCTCGCGCATCTTGTGGGTGATCATCATCACGGTGATCGACTTCTCGCGCGTCATGGCGCGCAGCAGACCGAGCACCTCGGTCGCCTCGCCCGGCGTCAGCACCGAGGTCGGCTCGTCGAGGATCAGAAACCGATTGTCGAGATAGAGCTGGCGCAGGATCTCGACCTTCTGCTTGTCGCCGGCCGCGAGATCGGCGGCGTAGGCGTCGAGCGGCACCTTGAACGGCATCTTCTCGAGGAAGGCCTCGAGGCGTGCGCGCTCCGCCTTCCAGTCGAGCACCGCCGGCAGCATGGCGCGCGACAGAACGAAATTCTCCAGCACCGTCATGCCGGGCACGAGCGTGAAGTGCTGGTAGACCATGCCGATGCCCAGTGCCTGCGCCGCGCGCGGCCCGTCGACCACCTGCTCGCGGCCGTCGATCATGAGCTGGCCGGCGTCGGCGTGATAGAAGCCCATCACGCACTTCACCAAGGTGCTCTTGCCGGCGCCGTTCTCGCCCAACAGCGCATGCAGCTCGCCGGCCTCGACCTTCAGCGAGACGTCGTCGAGCGCCTTGTTGGTGCCGAAGGCCTTGCTCATGTGCACGGCTTCCAGCGCCAGCGCGCGCGGCAGGTCGGCGGCGCGCGGCGGCACGCCGATGACGTCGGGCGTCATGACGACATGCCCTCCCTCTCCCCGCGCGCGGGGAGAGGATCGGGGTGAGGGGTGGTTTCAGGTTGCGTACAGCGATCGAGCGACACTTGATAAAGCCCCTCACCCCAACCCTCTCCCCGCCTGCGGGGAGAGGGAGAAAGACGGTTCACGGCAAGCCCTCGACGAAGGCGGCGCTGTTGGACACCGAGCCGAATACGCCGCCCTGCATCTTCACCATCTTGATCGCCGCGAGGTGGTTGCCGTGGTCGGTGGCGCCACAGCAATCCTCCAGCAGCACGCATTCGAAGCCACGGTCGTTGGCCTCGCGCATCGTCGTGTGGACGCAGACGTCCGTCGTGATGCCCGTGAGCACGAGGTTCTCGATGCCGCGCATGCGCAGCAGCAGCTCGAGATCGGTGGCGCAGAAGCTGCCCTTGCCGGGCTTGTCGATGATCGGCTCGCCCGCCACAGGCGCCAGCTCGGGGATGATGTCCCAGCCCGGCTCGCCGCGCACGAGGATGCGGCCGCACGGGCCGGGATCGCCGATCCCCGCGCCGATGCGCTGCGAGCGCCAGCGTTTGTTGGCCGGCAGGTCGGAGAGGTCGGGGCGATGACCCTCGCGCGTGTGGATGATGTGGTAGGCCTTCGCGCGCATCGCGCCGAGTACGCGCTTGATCGGCTCGATCGGCGCGCGGGTCAGCGACAGGTCGTAGCCCATCGTGTCGACATAGCCGCCCTTGCCGCAGAAGTCGGTCTGCATATCGATGATGATCAGCGCCGTGTTGGCCGGCCGCAGCTCGCCGTTGTAGGGCCAGGGATAGGGATCGGCGGTGATCATGCTCACGTAGCACCTCCATAGGTGCGATTGGGCACCGGGAAGCCACAGCTCGTGCCGTCCTTGACCTGCACCTGGTCTTCCCATGGCAGGCGATACTTCCCGCCGACGAGATCATGCATGTAGGAGTAGGGGCAATCGCCGGCGCCGCCATTGACCGCGACATAGCCGCGATGGCCGAACTGGTAGATGTTGTTCTCGACGCCCCAGCCGTTGCGCGCCTCGCGGATCAGGTCGGGCCGCACTTCGGCGGTGATGATCTCATCAGGAATGCCGCTGCCTTCGACCAGCATCGTGCCGTCGAAGTCGCAGATCATCGCCTCGCCCATCGAGTTGAAGGTGCCGTCGGTGCCGCACATGCAGACGCTGGCGGTGGCCATCAGATTGCAGAAGGCGTTGGACTGGTTGGTGACCTTCCACGCGTGGCGGATCGGCGCGGTGTAGCCGGCGGTGCGCAGCATGATCTCGGCGCCCTTGTAGGCAGCCTCGCGAGCCATCTCGGGGAACATGCCGTCGTGGCAGATGATCAGCGACAGCTTGGAGCCGTTGGGCCCGTCGCATACCGGGATGCCGATATTGCCCGGCTCCCAAGGCTCGACCGGCACCCAGGGATGGAGCTTGCGGTAGTAGAGCTTGATCGCGCCGGTATCGTCGATGATCAGGCCGCTGTTGTAGGGATTGCCGTCGGGGTTGCGCTCCATGATCGAGAAGCAGCCCCAGATCTTGTTGGCGTGGCAGGCGGTGCGGAAGGAGGCGACCTCGGGCCCGTCGAGATCGCACAGGATCTCCGGCCGCGTATCCATCGACAGGCCATGCAGCGAGTATTCGGGGAATACGACGAGGTCCATCGTCGACATGCCGCGCTTGGCCTTGGCGACCATCGAGACGATCTTCGCCGCCTGTCTGGTGACGTCGGCGCGAGTCTCGATCACCGGCAACTGCAGTTGCACCAGGCCTATCACCACGCCATTGGCCGATTTGTTGAGTCCGCCCAGTCCGCTCATCGGTCCCTCTCTCCTATCGCGTGACGCCGAGTTCGGCCGGCGCGCCGCGCAGGCTGCGCGTCGGCGAGCAGGTGGCGATCATGATGCCCAGGGTCAGCACGTAGGGCGCGGCGCCGAACAGGTAGTAGCCCCAGGTGACGCCGACCGACTGCAGCGCCGGCCCGAGCGCGCCGGCGGCGCCGAACAGCAGCGAGGCCCAGATGCAGCGAATCGGCTGCCAGCGCGCGAAGATCACCAGTGCGATCGCCATCAATCCCTGGCCGCTCGACAGGCCCTCGTTCCAGCTTCCCGGATAGTACAGCGAGAGAAACGCGCCACCGATGCCCGCCAGGGCGCCGCCGGCCGTGGTCGCGGTGAAGCGCATGGTCTCGGCCGAATAGCCCATGGCGCGCACAGCTTCGGAGCTGTCGCCGGCGGCGCGCAGGATCAGGCCCCAGCGCGTGCGGCCGAGGAACCAGGTCAGCCCCAGCGCCAGCAAGATGCCGACGACGAACAGCGGATTGATCTCCAGCGCCGCGCGCAACTCGGGCTGCTCGATCCACCAGCCCAGCGAGATCGACGGCAGGTTGGGCGCCTTGGGCTGCACGAAGGGCTTGCCGAGGAAGAAGGCGATGCCGGTGCCGAACAGCATCAGCGAGATGCCGACGGCGATGTCGTTGACCTTGGGCAGGCCGCAGAGCAGCGCGTGCAGTCCGCCGAGGAAGGCGCCGGCCAGCATCGCCACCAGCACGCCGAGCCACGGCGAGCCGCTGAGATAGGCGATGCCGTAGGCGCTCATCGCGCCCAGCACGAGCGTGCCCTCGAGGCCGAGATTGATACGGCCGGAGCGCTCGGTGAGGCATTCGCCAAGGCTGACGAAGATATAGGGCGTGCTGACGCGAATCGCGCCGGCCAGCATCGCCACCGGCACCGCCCAGAGTCCGAGGTCACCGGACATGGGACGCGTCCTTTACCTTCCCCCGGAGGGGGAAGGTGGCGCGCGCAGCGCGACGGATGGGGGATCTCTCAACGACATGGATGTTCGTCTTCGACATCCCCCATCCGCCCTGTCGGGCACCTTCCCCCTCCGGGGGAAGGTAAGGCGCAAGACCACTCATGCCTTGCCACCAAACAGGCTGCGGCCGCGCAGCGTTTCGCTGGCGAGCAGGACGACGAAGAGGATGCCCTGCAGCACCAGCACCGTGGCGTCGGGCAGGTCCAGGCGTCGCTGCAGCAGGCCGCCGGCGGCGTTGATGCCGCCGAACAGGATGGCGACGGGGATCACGGCTGCCGGCTCATGCCGCGCGAGGAAGGCGACGAGGATGCCGGTGTAGCCGTACCCGGTCGCCAGCGAGGCGTTGGCCTTGCCGTGGATGGCGGCGACCTCGATCATGCCGGCCAGCCCACCGGCTGCGCCACCCATGGCGCAGGTGGTGATCACCAGTCTGCCGATCGGCAATCCGGCCATCCTGGCCGCGCGCGCGTTGCCGCCGACCATGCGGGCGGCGAAGCCGAAGGTCGTCTTGCGCATCAGCACGGCCATGGCGAGGCAGACCACGATGCCGATGGCCAGGCCCCAATGCACGTCGGTGCCGGGGATATTGCCGATCATGTGGTGATCGCCGATCGACGCGGTCGACGGCTTGTTCAGGCTGGCGGGATCGCGCAGCGGTCCCTCGACCAGATGATTGAACACCGCGACGGCGATGTAGGTCAGCAGCAGGCTGGAGATCGTCTCATTGACGCCGCGCGCATGGCGCAGCCAGCCGGCGAGCGCGATCAGCGCCGCGCCGGTGACCATCGCCGCCGCCGCCATCAGCAGCAGCGCCGGCACGTAGGGCGCATCGATCAACACGACGCCGATCGCCGCCGCGGCGAGGCCGCCGAAGACGATGGCGCCTTCGCCACCGATGATCACCAGCCCGAGCCGCGCCGGCAGCGCGGTGCACAGCGCCACCAGCAAGAGCGGCGCGGCGCGCAGCAGCGTGTTCTGCAGCGAGAACCAGCTGCCGAAGGCGCCGGTCCAGATCAGCCCGTAGACCGCTAACGGATCGGCGCCGGCGGCGAACAGGAACACGGCGAAGATCACCGCGGTGACCAGCAGGGCGAACACGGTCGGCGCGGCGGCTTGCGCCGCCGCCAGCACCTTTGTGATCAACGCCGCCGGCCGTTCGGCGCGGACGCTGGCGGCCGTCGTGACGCTCACCGCGCGCTCGTTACGCGATGACGCCTTCGACCATCCAGTTCATCGACTCCAGCCACGGATCGGTCTGGGCGTGCGACTTGCCGGCGGCGATGACGGTGTTGCCCTTGTTGTCCTTCAGCGCGCCCTTGAAGATGGTGAAGGCGCCGCCCAGCATCTGCGCCTTGATGCCCTCGGCCATGGTGCGCGCCTTCTCAGGGACCGCCGCGCCGTAGGGCGAGGTCTTCACGAAGCCTTCCTTCAGCCCGCCGCGCACGAAATTGCCCGGGGCCCTGCCGGCCTGCATGTCGGCGATGAAGTCGCCATAGACCTTGTGCCAGTTCCACTCGGCGCCGGTCAGGTAGCCCTTGGGCGCGAGCTTCGCCTGGTTGGCGTGGTAGCCGCAGGTCATGATGCCGCGCCGCTCGGCGGTCTCGACCACGACCTTCGGGCTGTCGACGTGACAGGTCACGACGTCGACACCCTGCGCGATCAGGCTGTTGGTCGCCTCGGCTTCCTTCACCGGCAGCGCCCAGTCCCCGGTGATGATCACCTGCGTCGTCGCCGCCGGATTTACCGAGCGCGCGCCGAGCGTGAAGGCGTTGATGTTGCGCAGCACCTGGGGGATAGGCTTGGCGGCGATGAAGCCCAGCTTGCCGGTCTTGCTGGCATGGCCGGCGACGACGCCGTTGAGGTACTGGCCCTCGTCGATGTAGCCGAAATAGCTGCCCGTGTTCATCGGGTGCTTGCCCTGGGTCCACATGCCGCCGCAGTGACGGAACTGCACCTTCGCGAACTTCGCCGCCATCTTCAGCATGTGCGGGTCGAAGTAGCCGAACGAGGTCGGGAACACGAGCGAGGCACCGTCGAGGTTGATCATGCTCTCCATCGATTTCTCGACGGCGACGGTCTCCGGCACCTTCTCCTCTTCCAGCACCTTCACGCCGGCCATCTTCTTCAGCGCCGCGGCGCCCTCGGCATGGGCTTGGTTGTAGCCATAGTCGTCGCGCGGCCCGACATAGATGAAGCCCACGACCAGCGGCTTGGCCTGCGCCAGCGCGCCGCCCAGCGGCAGGGCGGCGGCGGCAAGGCCGGCGGCGGTCGTGCCGAGCAGGCGGCGGCGGCCGATTGCGGTGAAGTCGTTCATTGGAGGTCCCCATCGAAGGCGGAGGCCTCTCGCGGCCCCGATCGCGAACGATGGGAGAGCAAGCGTCGGGCCAACGCAGAAGCGCCGGGAAATGGGCGCTTCAGGGGTTCCAGGAGAAAAAACTGCCTAAGTTAAAGGCATAATTCTGAAAATGTGTACAGTCCGTCAGGCCGGCTGGGCCGCCATTCTAGCCGTCGGCTTCTCATCCATCAGCAGCTGCATCGTGCCGGCGACCAGGCCGATGACGACGCCGATCCTCCAGGCGAGGTCGTAGTTGCCGCCCCAATCGAAGAGCAGGCCGCCGCCCCAGGCGCCGAGGAACGAGCCGAGCTGGTGGCTGAAGAAGGTGATGCCGTAGAGCGTCGCCATGAAGCGCAGGCCGAAGATCTGCGCGATCAGCCCGTTGACCAGCGGCACCACGCCCAACCATGTCAGCCCCATCGCGGCGGCGAACAGAAGGGTCGAGAGCGGCGTCGGCGGCAGCGCGAAGTACAGGCCGAACACCACTGTGCGTACGAGGTAGATGATCGCCAACAGCAGGCGCTTGGAGTAGCGGTCCGACAGCCAGCCGAACAGGAACGAGCCGGCGACGTTGAAGGCGCCGATCAGCGCCAGCGCCTGCGCGCCCACCATCGGGTCGATGCCGCACGTGGCGAGATAGGTCGGCAGATGCGTGGTGATGAACACCAGCTGCAGGCCGCAGACGAAGAAGGCGATGGTCATCACCACATAGCCGCGATGACCGCCAGCCTCGACCAGCGCCTCGCGCAGGCTGAGCGCGCGGTCGCTCGACGCGGCCACCGGAACGCGATCGGCGATGCCGGTGGCGAAGGCGGCGGGCAGGATGGCGATCGCCAGCGCCAGGAAGCCCAGCAGCGCCATCCGCCAGTCGAAGGACTGCATCATCGCTTGCGCGAAGGGCGCGCAGAGCAAAGTGCCGAACGACCCGGCGGCGGAAACGACGCCGACCGCCAGCCCCCGCCGCGCCGGCGAGACGCTGCGTGTGGTGGCGTTGAGCGCGGTGGCGAAGGCGGTGCAGGACAGTGCGATGCCGATGCCGACACCGGCGCCGAGGATCAACGTCAGCAGCGAGCCGCCCCAGATCATCAGCGCGATCGAGCCGACATAGATCGCGCCGCCGATCACCGCGATCCAGCGCACGCCGTAGCGATCGACCCACGGTCCGATCATCGGCTGGGTGATGCCCCACACCGCGTTCTGCACCGCCAGCGCCAAGGTGAAGTCGGCCGCCGAGAGCTGCAGGTCGCGCACCATCGGCGGCATGAACAGGCCGAGGCTCTGGCGCATGCCCATGCTCAGCGTCAGCATCGTGGCGGCGCCGACGAGCACGGCGATGGTCTGGGAGCGGGAAAGCGGAGCGGTACTACTGGTCATGGGCCGCGTCTGTGGCGGCTTGCGGACGCCGGTACAACCGCGGAATTCGCACCTAGGGGTGACGGGAAATCATGCGACGGCGAGGCTGGGTTATGCACCGTGACTCGCGCCTGAGGATCGGCGAGGGTGCGCCCGCGCGGTCAGAGGCCGTGTGAGGAAATCGGTAGTTTATCCACAAGAGTTCGCGCTATGTTCTGGCGCGTGAGGTAGGAGCGGTCCCCGCCGCTCCGGGAAAGCCGAAAGGAGGCCGCTATGGCCGGCAGTGTGAACAAGGTGATTCTCGTCGGAAATCTCGGCCGCGACCCCGAGGTCCGCAACATGCCCAGCGGCGGCATGATCGTTCAGATGTCGGTCGCGACGTCGGAGAACTGGCGCGACAAGGCCTCGGGCGAGCGCAAGGAGCGCACCGAGTGGCACCGCGTCGTGATCTTCAACGACAAGCTGGGCGAGATCGCGCAGAAGTACCTGCGCAAGGGTTCCAAGGTCTATCTCGAGGGCCAACTCACGACCCGCAAATGGACCGACAAGGACAACCAGGAGCGTTACACGACCGAGGTCGTGGTGCCGCGCTTCGGCGGTACGCTCACCCTGCTCGACAGCCGCGGCGGCGGCGGCATGGGCGAGGGCGCCGATGACGATGGCGGCGTCTATGACGGCGGTGGCGCTGGCGGCAGTGGTGGTGGTGGCGGCGGCGCACGCGCGGCCTCGGCCCGCCCGGCCGCGCGTGGTGGCAAGAGCGACCTCGACGACGATATTCCGTTCTGATCGTTTTATTCCTTCCCCCTGCTTCGCGAGGGAAGGTGCCCGAAGGGCGGATGGGGGTGCCGGCATCGCGGTCAGATGCGGGCGCCGGTGTTGTCGTACCAACCACCCCCATCCGGCGCTTCGCGCCACCTTCCCCCGCCAGCGGGGGAAGGTAGGAGTTAGGCCGGCAGACCCATCTCCCGTAGCTGGGCGATGGTCTCGTCCGGCGTGCGGTGGTGGATGGCGCGCAGGCCGAAGGCGCGCGCGCCTTCGACGTTCTTCAGCGAATCGTCGACGAACACGCCATGCTCGGGCGTGAAGCCGCCGCGCCGGCAGACCAGCGCAAAGATGCGTGGGTCGGGCTTGATGATGCCTTCCTCGCCCGACACGGTGATGTGGCCCATCAGGTCGAGCACCGGCAGGCGCGCGCGGGTTGCGGCGAAGGTGTCGGCCGCCCAGTTGGTCAGCCCATGCATCGGCACGCCCGCTCTGTGCAGTCGGCGCATCAGGTCGCCCATCGGCGCGATCTCGCCGCGCACCGTCTCGGCGAAACGCTCGACGTAAGTCTTCAGGTGATGCGCGTGGTCGGGGAACAGCGCCATGTGCGGCTTGGCCGCCTCGTGCGAGTCTTTGGCCAGGTCGAGCGCGAGGAAGAACTTCTGGTTGCAGACATTGTCCAGGAACCAGTCGAGCTCGCGCGTCTCGGCGATGATCGAGCTGAACAGATAGCGCGGGTTCCAGTCGGCGATAACGCCGCCCAGATCGAACACCACGACCGACGGCGGAGCGGCTGAAACGGAGCGCACGGGACCTCGCAAACAGGGGCGGCGGACCCTAGCCCGAGGCGGCTTTCGGGGCGACCAGATTCGTCAGGATGGCAAAGCCGCGGCCAAGCCTTCGCAGATGCAAAATGAGAGGCATTTTCTTTAATTAAATCAGTTGGTTATCGTGCCTGAAATAGCATCGATTTCGATTGCCTCCAGAGGCCTGTCTGATAGTGTGCGCCGATCGTGTTCAGGGGCCTCAGAATCGCGCCCGGAACCCACCCCGATCGGCCTTAGACACCACCCTTGAGCGACATCGACGAACCGCCTCCGCCGACGCCTCCGATTCCGCCCATGGGCGGCGGCGACGTCGCCCCGGTGACCATCGAAGAGGAGATGCGGCGCAGCTATCTCGATTACGCCATGAGCGTGATCGTGGCGCGTGCGCTGCCCGACGCGCGCGATGGTCTGAAGCCGGTGCAGCGGCGCATCTTCTTCTCGATGCGCGAGCTGGGCTACGATTCGTCGAAGCCCTACCGCAAGTCGGCGCGCATCGTCGGCGACGTGATGGGCAAGTACCACCCGCACGGCGACAAGGCGATCTACGACGCCATGGTGCGCATGGCGCAGGACTTCTCCATGCGCCTGCCGCTGATCGACGGGCAGGGCAATTTCGGCTCGATGGACGACGATCCGCCGGCGGCCATGCGCTACACCGAGGCGCGGTTGGCCAAGGCGGCGGAGACGCTGCTTGAGGACATCGACAAGGACACGGTCGACTTCCAGGCCAACTACGATGAGTCGGCGCGCGAGCCCACCGTGCTGCCGGCGCGCTTCCCCAATCTGCTGATCAACGGCGCCGGCGGCATCGCCGTCGGCATGGCGACCAACATCCCGCCGCACAATCTCGGCGAGGTGATAGACGCCTGCTGCGCGCTGATCGACGATCCGGCGACGACGGCCGCGCGGCTCAACGAGATCGTGCCCGGCCCGGACTTTCCGACCGGCGCGCTGATCGTCGGCCGCAACCAGATCCGGTTGGCCTACGAGACCGGCCGCGGCTCGATCGTCATGCAGGCGAAGACCTCGGTCGAGGAGCTGCGCGGCGGCCGCCTGGCGATCATCGTCACCGAGGTGCCGTTCCAGGAGAACAAGGCCAAGCTGGTCGAGCGCATCGCCGAGGTGGTGCGCGAGAAGCGGGTCGAGGGCGTCTCCGACCTGCGCGACGAGAGCGATCGCGACGGCGTGCGCGTCGTCATCGAGCTCAAGCGCGACGCCACACCCGAGGTGGTGCTGGCCCAGCTCTACAAGTTCACGTCGCTGCGCACGACCTTCCCGGCCAACATGCTGGCGCTCGACGGCGGCCGCCCCCGGCTGATGGGCCTGAAGGACCTGCTGCAGGCCTTCATCCGCTTCCGCGAAGACGTCATCACGCGGCGCACGCGCTTCGAGCTCAACGCCGCGCGCGACCGCGCCCATGTCCTGGTCGGCTTGGCCATCGCCGTCGCCAATATCGACGAGGTGATCGAGCTGATCCGCCGGGCGCCCGATCCGCCGACGGCGCGTGAGCGCCTGATGGAGCGGGCCTGGCCGGCGCATGATGTGAAGCCGCTGATCGAGCTGATCGACGAGCCCGGCCGCGCGGTCGCCGAGGACGGCACCTATAGGCTATCCGAGGTTCAAGCCCGCGCCATCCTCGAGTTGCGCCTGCAGCGCCTGACCGGGCTGGAGCGCGACAAGATCGCCGAGGAACTGGGTGAGGTCGCGACGCAGATCGCCGGCTTCCTCGAGCTGCTGGCCTCGCGGCCCAAGCTCTACGCGCTGATGCGCGAGGAGCTGGTCGCCGTGCGCGACGCCTACGCCACGCCGCGCCGCAGCGAGATCGTCGAGATCGAGGACGAGACCGACATCGAGGACCTGATCGAGCGCGAGGACATGGTCGTCACCGTGACGCAGGGCGGCTACGTCAAGCGCGTGCCGGTGGCGGCCTATCGCGCGCAGCGCCGCGGCGGACGCGGCCGCGCCGGCATGGCGACCAAGGACGACGACGTCGTCTCCACCGTGTTCGTCGCCAACACCCACGTGCCGGTACTGTTCTTCACCAGCCGCGGCCAGGTGCATCGCCTGAAGGTCTGGCGCCTGCCGTTGGGCGCACCGCAGGCGCGCGGCAAGGCCTTCGTCAACCTGCTGCCGCTGCAGGAAGGCGAGACCATCTCGACGGTCATGCCGCTGCCCGAGGACGAGACGACCTGGGGCGGCTTGCAGGTCATGTTCGGCACGGCGCGCGGCTATCTCCGCCGTAACCAGCTCTCGGATTTCGAATCGATCCAGCGCGGCGGCAAGACCGCGATGAAGTTCGAGGGCGAGGACGAGGGCGATCGCCTGATCGCCGTGCAGATCTGCCGCGACGACCAGGACGTTCTGCTGGCCACCCGCAACGGCCGCGCCATCCGCTTCCCGGTCGACAAGGTGCGCGTCTTCGCCGGCCGCTCCTCGGTCGGCGTGCGCGGCGTGCGTCTGCTCGGCGACGACGAGGTCATCTCGATGACCCTGATCGATTCGGGCAAGGACGTGACCTCGGCCGAGCGCGACGCATATGTGCGCCAGATGCGCGCGCTGCGCGCCGCCGAGACCGGCGTCGAGGACGAGGACAGCAACGGTCCGGAGAGCAACGGCCCCGAGCCGCACGCCGAGGGCGAGAACGGCGCCGAGCCGGCAGAGGCAACACCCCAGCTGGTGGTGCTGTCCGACGAGCGCCTGCGCGAGCTGGAAGGCCGTGAGGAGTTTATCCTGACCGCGACCTCCGACGGTTTCGGCAAGCGGACATCGGCCTATAGCTTCCGCGTCACCGGCCGCGGCGGCCAGGGCGTGGCGCTGATCGCGCTGGCCGAGGGCGCGCAGGTGGTGGCGATGTTCCCGGTCAAGCCGCGCGACCAGATCATGCTGGCCAGCGACGGCGGCATGGTGGTGCGCATTCCGGTCGACGGCATTCGCATCATGGGCCGCACAGGCCGCGGCGTTCGGCTGGCGGATGTCCGCGAGGGCGAGCGGGTGGCCTCGGTGACGCGCATCGTCGACGACAGCGCCGACGACTCGGCCGCCGCGGGCGAGGGCGAAGGCGCGGATGCGAGCGGAGGCGAGGGCGCAAACGGGAGCGAGGGCGAGCCCGGCTAATTCCGCTCTGCTGTGTTGCGGTGCCGCAACATGGTGGCAACCCGCCTGTAATCCGGCTAATAGGTCGTCCCGCAACGCACCATAAACGTCGGTTCAGACGGCGGGGGGAACATGGCGAACGAGCGGATCGGTGTCTATCCGGGCACCTTCGACCCGATCACCAGCGGCCATTCCGAGATCGTGCGGCGCTCGATGCGCCTGGTCGACAACCTCGTGCTCGCGCCGGCGATGAATGTCGGCAAGGGCCCGCTGTTCTCGCTCGAGGAGCGCATCGAGATGCTCGGCGAGGTGATCGCCGAGCAGCCCGAGGAGATCCGCTCGCGCATCAGTATCGTGCCCTTCACCGGCCTGCTGGTGCATTTCGCCAAGTCGCAGAGCGCCACCTGCATCATCCGCGGCCTGCGCGCGGTGTCGGATTTCGAGTACGAGATCCAGATGGCCAACATGAACGCGCGCATGGAGCCGGCGATCGAGACCATCTTCCTGATGGCCTCCGACCGGCACCAGTTCATCGCCTCGAGCCTGGTCAAGGACATCGCGCGGCTGGGCGGCAACACCTCGTCGTTCGTCTCGCCCAAGGTCTTCGAGCGGCTGAAGGCGAAATTCGCCGGTGAGCGCGGCGTGAACTGAGGTGCCGCGAAGTCCCGGTCACAGGGCGGTCACAGGGAACGCGCTCGCCTCCCTCGCCGTTTAGGCCTTCAGCCCGACGCCGATCCCCGGCATCGGATGTGAAGGAGCCTTCCCATGAGCGTCCTGTCCCGCCGAGGTATGTTCGCCAGCCTGGCGCTGGCCAGCGGTTGTGCGTTGGTCCTGTCGTCTGCGCTGGCGCAACCACAGATCCAGATCGTGCCGATGGAGCCGCCTCCGCCGCGTGTCGAGATGGTGCCGGTGATTCCGATGGAGCGCCGCGAGGTCGAGTTCTGGCAGCCCGGCTACTGGCGCTGGAACGGCCGTAGCCACGACTGGGTCGAGGGTCGTTACGTCGTGCGTCCACGCACCGGCGCGACCTGGGTGCCTGGTCGCTGGGAGCGCAGCGGGTCAGGCTGGATCTATGTCGAGGGCAGCTGGCAGTAACCTCGGCAACAGCACCGAACCAGGCGGAGTCACCTCCGCCCGGTTCTGTCTTCTGTCCACACGCGTTGACCGCGTCGAGCCCGCCGCCTATACCGGCGCCGCCGAGGGCGGGCGCGTAGCTCAGCGGCAGAGCATCTGACTTTTAATCAGAGGGTCGCGGGTTCGATCCCCGCCGCGCTCACCAACCCTGCCCGATACCAAGCATGTGCTGAAGATGCGGCTGGCTCACGCCATTGTCGGTTGGATGGTCGCGCGATATGGTTGAGGCGCCGATCGGGTTGGATATGGAGCGGAGGGCGCACCATGAGATCGATTCCGGCATCACTAGCTTTTCTCGCGGCGTTGATGCCGATGTCCGCTCTAGGCCAGGCGTGGGAGGAGATTCCCGGCACTCGACAAAAACTTGGTAACTGGGATCTTGTCGCATGGAGAGAAGGCGGCCGTTCCGGTTGCTCGATGATTGTCGGCTATTCCAACGGCGCCCACATGAACTTCGTGCTGGAAGGCGATCAGTTGCGGATTCGCTGGTGGCACCCGGACTGGCGCTACGTCGTTGGCCAGACGATCTCCGTTACATTCTGGGTCGACGGATCGTCGCCGCATACCGTCGATGCCAAGCGTGTTGGCAGTGCCAAGGAGCCTTGGCTGCTCGCGGTCCTCCACGATTCGCCCGACCTGTTCGATCAACTCCGTACCGGTGGCCAATTGTACGTTCGCGCGCAGGGAGGCGCCAGCTACGCGTTCGTTCTCACGGCAACCAACGCCGCTTTGACCGCCCTCCGCGGCTGCGCTGCACGACATAGGGGTACCGAGCCGCCACCCCCGGCGTCGGGCGCCCCGCGCGACGGTCAGACGGCGCGCGCTCTGCCTTTGCTCACCGCCGACCAGCGCGTCAACGCGGTGCGTCTCGCGGCGAACCTGCTGACGAAAATGCCCGGGTTCCGAATCTTGAACGAGGAGGAACAGAGGGCGTTGAATCCGACGCTGGCCAAGCTGGAAGCGGCGGTTGTCTGGCGCTCCGAAGGTGGCGCTTACGGGGCGATCCATTTGTTTGCCAATCAGACGGAAGCGACCATCCCGAAGCTTGCGTCGGCCATCACCGGTGCGATGGGCGAGCAATGCAAGGGAGAGTTCACACTCACAATGGCACCCGACGTGAGGTCCGCCGCGGTGCGACGAATTCACGTCTCATGCTCGGATGAGACACCCCAAAGGGTGTCGAGAATCATCCTCATGCCGTGGGCCAAGGAGGGTGTATATTTGTTCACTACCGAGGGGACGACTGAAAACAACGCGGCCGTCGTCCGAGCCGAGGAACTCTTGCGGAACGCGCTGTTCGAGATCGCGCAGCGCTAGATCGGACCAGGGAAGACTCCACACATGTCCATGCCCGCCGCCGAGAAGGCCAAGCGTCCGATCGCCATCACCATCATCTGCGTGCTGGGTCTCATCGGCGCGGTGGTCTCCGTCCCCCTCATCTTCTCCTCGGTCGCGCGGAGTATCGGTGCCTGGTACCCGCCCTACCTGGCGCTCTGCAGCGTCATCGGCCTGGCCTGCATGGTCGGCCTGTGGATGATGAAGAAGTGGGCGGTGTTCCTGTACACCGGCCTGCTGGTGATCAATCAAGTTGTCCTGCTGGCGATGGGCGTGTGGAATCCTCTCGCCCTCGTGGTGCCGCTGATCGTCGTCGTTGTCGCCTTCATGAACCTCTCGAAGATGTCCTGAGGCGCAGGTCTCAGGCCAGTACCGCGCGTAGCGCCACGCCGAGCCGCCCGAAGTCATCGGCCGAGAGATAGGGCGCCGCGGCGATTCGCACCCAGGCGCGGTCCTGGAACGGCACGATCTGCGCTTCCAGCGCATGCTCCTCGCGCAACCGTCTCTTCAGTGCGAGCGTGTTATCGCGCGTCCCGGATACGCGCGAGGGCAGCGCGACAGTCGCCATCATCGCGCGCGCGTCCGGCGGCGTCGCCTCGTTGACCTCGAGCGCGGCGCAGAGCGACGGCACGGCGTGTTCGATCAAGCCATAGTTCCACGCCACCAGCCGCGCACGGCCGATCCGCTCGGCGAAGTCGAAGGCGGCGTCGACGCACAGCATCGGCGTCGGATCGTGCGTACCCTGCCAGTCGAACTCGGCGTTGTAGCCCTGGCCGTAGCCATGGCTGATCACCGTGGGATGCAGCCGCTCGCGCCACGCCGGCGAGGCCCACAGCACGCCGCAGCCACGCGGCACGAAGGCCCATTTGTGCAGGTTGCCGACATAGAGGTCGGCGCCCAGCGCCGGCACGTCGACGTCGCGCAGATGGCCGGGCGCGTGCGCGCCGTCGATCGCCAGGGCCACGCCCTTCACCCGACACAGCGCGGCGATGCGCGCCACCGGCAGGATCAGCGCCGTGGGCGAGGTGATGTGGTCGACGATCACCAGCTTCGTGCGCGGCGTGATCGCGCGCTCGACCGCCTCGACAGCGCCGTCGTGGCTGTAATCGGGCCAGGGCAGGCGCGCGATCACCACCTTCGCGCCGGGCGCCGATGATTCGTACAGCGCCGCCTGCAGCACGGCGTTGTAGCCGTGATCGGTCAGCACGATCTCGTCGCCCGCCTTCAGGCCGAGCGAGCGCAACACGCTGTTCAGCCCGGCCGTGGCGTTGGCAACGAACACCCAGCTCTCGCCGCTGCCGCCGAGCCACGCCGCGACGCGATGGGCCGCGGCGCGCGCCAGCGCCGCGAAGTGCTCGCGGTCGAAGAACGCCGTGGGGTTGGCCTCGATCTGGCGGCGCCAGACGTCCTGGGTGACGCGCACCGGCACCGGCGTGACGCCATAGCCGCCGTGGTTGAGATAGGCGATGTCCGGGTCGAGGCCGAACAGGGCGGCCATCTCGTGCGACCCGAACGCTGGCGTGTCGGCCGGTGGCATGGATCCTCCGGAAGGCTTCTGCGCCCTCGCCCCATCTTCGAGAGGCGCGGAGCGGGTTGCAAGGCGTCGTGCCATGGCTATGGTGCCGGCGAAAGGGACATCGCCATGAACGGAACCGACGGCGCCGCCCTTGAGGCCGGCGATCTGGGACGCTCGCTGCGCGTCTGGCGCGCGCTGCGCCGCATGAAACAGGGCCACGCCGCCGAGTTGCTCGGCGTATCGCAGGCCACGGTGTCGCGCTGGGAGTCCGGCCACCAAGCACCAACGTCGCCCGAACGCCAGGCGTTGCGCGCGTTGATGGCGGCACGGCTCGATGGCGCGGCCGATCATGCGCTGGCGCGGCTGGTGCGCGGATCGTCGCGCGAGGCGCACCTGATTTGCGACCTGACGCATCGTCTGCTGGCCGCCTCGCCCGCGCGCGAGCGGCGCTGGAGGCTGTCCGCCCGCGAGCTGCTGGGCACGTCGATGTGGCGCTTCCACACCGAAGCGATCGCCCGCGCCGAGGCGGCGCTGCCGGCGCTGGGCTGGTACGGCGAGGCCCCACCAGAAGTCGAGGTGCTGACCGGCGCCAACGAATCGCGCGAGGTACCGATCCGTCGCGGCCGCTGCCGCTGGACGCGACTGCGCCTGTCCGACGGCAGCTACGCGCGGCTGGTCGAGACCGAGGCCGCCGCCTGATCCTTCGCCCAGACCATGGCGAAGCTCACCGGTCGGTCGCGCTGCGCCGCCCATTTGGGTTTGGCCGCGATCCAGTCGTCGTCGACCAGGCCCTCGACCATCTCCGCCAGGCGCAGCCCGGCACCGAGGCCGGCCGCGACATGATCGCTGGTGAGATGCACGTGGCTTTCGATCGCAACCGGCTCGCCCGGCGCGCGATCGAAATGCGTCGGCATGCCGACCATCATCAGGAAGAACGGGTGGTAGCCCACCAGCACGAAACGGCGGCCGGGCGCGAGCAGGCGCGCGGCCTCGCGATATACCGGCCGCAGATCGGCAAGATGCTCGTCGGCCAGCACCATGGTCGCGAGATCGCATGAACCGCCGCCGAGTCCCGTGGCGGTGATATCAGCGAGTGTCAGGCGCTGATAGACGCCCTTGCCGCGCGCGCCCTCGAGCATCGCCTGGGTGAAGTCCACACCGTGCAGATTCGTGACGCCTGACTTGCGCAGCCACACCCCGATGCGGCCAGTGCCGCAGGCAAGGTCGATGGCGTTGGCGGCGCGCGGCCACTCGACGCTTCGTAAACGGCCCAGCAGCCGCAGGTCCATCAGGTCGAGGACTGTGTCCTCGTACGTGCGAGCCCATTCGCCGTAGCCCTCGCGCACGGGCACGGTCGGGTAGTGACGCTGGTCGAATTTCGCGAAGTCCATGGCCGCAGAATACGCCCGGGCGCCCCGGACCGGGATGAATGAATTATGCGTGGGCTACTTCAGTTCCACGCCGATAGCGTCGCGCAGCGCCTCGAAGGCCTTCGCCGGCCCGAGCTTCAGCATCAGTTCGTGCCACCAGGCGGCGGTGTCGGCGACATGCAGGTTGAAGGTCGAGGGCGGCAGGTCGCGCGACCATTTCGCCAGGCCCTGGCTGTTGAACACCAGCAGGATGGCGAGCGCGATGGCCATGATCGGCGGCAGCACCCACAGGCGCTGTGGCCGCATGTCGGTCTCGAGCTCGATCGTGCCCGGGGCGAGGTCGTCGCTCGCGCTCATCGCCGTGCTCCCTCAGAACTGGAAGTAGATGAAGGGGGCGGCACCATCGCCGCCGATCGCCTCGATCACCAGCAGCGAGACGCCGATCAGCGCGCCCACCGCCCAGGTGGGCAGGCGGTGGTAGAGGCGATCGGTGCGCTGCAACGTGTCGGCCGGCGTGAACTGGATGGCCATGCCGAAGGCGATCAACACCAACAGGAAGGGCGTCAGCAGCTCCGATGGCCGCGACCAGTCGCCGAAGCCGGCCAGCATCTCCCAGACCCGCGCCAGGTTCTCGGCGCGGAAGAAGATCCAGCAGAAGCAGACGAAGTGGAAGATCAGCAGCACGCCCAGCGCGCGGCGCCACAGCGGCTTGTTTTCGGCGTCGCGGCCGAAACCGGTGGCGCGCTCCAGCGCGAGGAAGCCGCCATGCAGCGCGCCCCAGATCAGGAACTTCCACGCAGCACCATGCCAGATGCCGCCCAGCACCATGGTCAGCAGCAGATTGCGATAGGTCTTGAGCTCGCTGCCGCGATTGCCGCCGAGCGGGATGTAGAGGTAGTCGCGCAGCCAGCTCGACAGCGACATGTGCCAGCGGCGCCAGAAATCGGCCAGGGTCTCGGCGCGGTAGGGCTGGTTGAAGTTGCGCTGGAAGCGATAGCCGAGCAGGGCGGCGACGCCGATGGCGATGTCGCTGTAAGCGCTGAAGTCGCAGTAGATCTGCACCGCGTAGGCGTAGACCGCGAACAGCAGGTCGACGGCGCCGTAGGCTGTGGGATCGAAGAACGCCTTGTCGACCAGGCTGACCGCCAGATAATTGGCGACGATCGCCTTCTTGAATACGCCCCACATGATCAGGATCAGCCCCAGCCCGACGAAGACGCGGTTGGGGCTGGGCGGCGTCTCGAGCTGCGGCAGGAAAGCGGCGGCGCGCACGATCGGGCCGGCCACCAGATGCGGGAAGAACGAGATGAAGAACATCACGTCGATCAGCGGCCGCGAGCGGTCGAGATCGCCGCGATAGAGGTCGACGATGTAGGAGATGCCCTGGAAGGTGAAGAACGAGATGCCCACCGGCAGGATGATCTCGAGGAAGGGCAGCTCGCGCTCCATGCCGAGCGAGCGCAGCAGCTCGCCGAGCGATTCGATGAACCAGCCGTAGTACTTGAAGAAGCCCAGCAGCGAGAGGTTGAGGATCACAGCGAGGATGACGACGCGTTTGCACCAGACGGTGCCGCGCGTGCGGTCGATCAGCCTGCCGGCGATGAAGTTCAGCGCCACGCTGCCGAACAGCAGGAAGGCCAGCTTCCAGTTCCAGAAGGCGTAGAAGAAATAGCTCGCGCCGATGATCGCCAGCTTGTGCAGAGTGTGCGCGCGCGTGATCGCCAACGCCCAGGCGATCGGGCAGACCACCAGGAAGAACAGCAGAAAGTTGAGCGTCGGGAAGATCATCGCGAGGTGCTGTCGTCCTGAGCGCAGCGAAGGACCCGGCGCGAGCTCATCTCAGCGCCGGCGGTAGCCGGCCATCAGCTCGGTGAACAGCCGGTCGGCGGTGAGGTGGTAGCCGGCTTCGCGCATGTGGACACGGTCGCCATGGCCCAGCCCGTCGCGCGCGAAGCGGTCGGCGCCGCAGTCGCCGCCCTGCACGCGCGACCAGTCGAAGAAGTAGAGGTTGCGCTGGCGCGCCGCCAGGCGCTGCGCTTCGCGCACATGGGCGATGCCCGCCGGCGCGTGCCAGCGGCAGAGCTTGCGGTCGCGTCCGTTGAGCATGGCGGTGTAGTTCTCGATCTCCGCCCCGCGCAACGGCGCGCAACTGGCGCCGGCGCCGCCACCGCCGCAAAAGGACGGGAAGCGGTTGGCGTCGGGTGGGCCCACGATCACGACCGAGGCGTTGGGCACGGCCTGGCGGATCATATCGACATAGGAGCCGAACTCGCGGCCGTAGTCGCCCAGTCGCTCCTTGGCGGCGAAGCCTTCGTTGGTGCCGAAGGCCAGCACCACCAGGCCGGGATCGAGATGCTTGAGCTCGTAGGCGGTGATCTTCCAGTCCCAGCGGCCGAGGATATTGATCTGCGCGCCGCCGAAGCCCAGCGCCGCGAGCGTCACGCCACGCTGGCGGCGGTAGACTCCCCAGTCGGCGATATCGACCGGCCCGTTGCCGCGCGGCCGCAGCTCCAGCGAGCGCGCGTTGGGCGCGTTGATGGTGGCGCGATCGAGCAGATAGGCGCCGCCAGAGGTGTTGATCTCGGAATGGAAGCGGCCGTCGATATAGACCTGGATGGCGCCGCCGCCGGGCCGCTTGAAATAGTGGATCTCGGCGCTGTCGAAAGAGCCGCCATCCCGGGCGTTGGCGTTGTCAGCGACCAGCGACATCGAATCGGTCGACTTGCTGCCACGGGTGACGAAGCCCGACAGGCCGAAGGTGCCCTCGGCGCCGACCCGGTTGCTGCTGAGCACCTGCCACGCGCCGGTCTGCTGCACCTTGACCTGGTAGGGCCGCCAGTAGGGGAAGGGATAGCCCGGCGGCATCAGCCCGCGGCCGGCGTCGCCGAACTGGCGCTGGAAAAGCTCGCGCAGGCGGCCGCTGAAATGATCGTTGGAGGTGTGGCTGTCGCCGATCTGCACGATGTTGACCCGGCCGCGCCGGCCGCTCTGCAGCTCGTTGAGCTGGCGGTGCAGGCCGGTGAGCTGGGTCGCGGGCGCCGCCGCCGCGGCACCGCCGGCGGTGCTGCTCTCGCCGCTGTCGGGCGAGCACGCGAGCATCAGTCCGAGCGCGAAGATGCCGGCGAACAGCGGCAGGCGGCGCGGCGCGAGGGCGGTCGCGGAGGTCAAGCGCGGCATCATGGGCGGCGTGGTCCGTCCGGGTGAGGGGGAAACCGCCGCCGTCCTTCTGCGGAACGGGCGACGCTAGCCTTTGGCCGCCAGAATCTTGAACGGCGGCACGTTCTCGCGCAAGAGCTTGAGCACCGAATCGCCGATCAACTCGTAGGCAGGGTCGGCGAAATGCACGCCGTCATTGGCGCGCATCAGCCGGGTGACGCCCTTGAGGTCCTTGAAATGGGCCTGATAGGCGCCGTTCTCGTCGGCGGTCATCTGCCAGGTCGGCAACAGCTTCACGTAAGGACGGGTCCGGGCGGCGTTGGTGACGATCTCGTTGATCAGCCGCGCGTCGGCGCTGGCGTCGTCGGCGCGCATGACCGGTAGCAGGATCCAGATCGTCGGCAGCTTGTGCTGCTGCAGCTTGTCCATGAAGGCGCCGACTCGGCCGGCGTAGAGTTCCTGCCAGGCCTTGCTGCGGAACAGCGCCTTGGACTGGTTGCCGACGAAGAACGAGCGTCGGTCGTTGGCGCCGATCATCATCACCACGGCGTCGACCGGGCCGGCGGCCAGCGCCGCGTCGATCATGTCGGTGAGGTCGCTGCCGGTGAAGCCGACCGAGTTCTTGGCGCCCCTGTGGAAGCTGTAGCGCTTGTCGCGCACCATCAGGCGGTAGAGGCCGCCCCACATGCCGTCGCCCAGCGAATCGCCCATCACGGCGACGGTGACCTTGGCCGGTGGCGGGCCGGCGGGGGCGACGTTTGCGTTGGGCGGCCAGGCGCCGCCCTTGGGCGGGGCCGCGAAATCGGCCGAGGTCGGCGGCGGCGGCGGCTCGACGAACGGGATGGATGGCATCCCCTGCTGCGCCTGAGCGGGCATGGTGAACAGGAGAAGCGACAACACGAAGATCAGGGTACGCACGTTGGCACACCGGTACGAAGAGGGTGAGTCTTTGTAAGCGCGGGGCATGAGTCGGACAACGGCCGAAGCGTCGCACGCGTCATGCGCGCGCGTGGGCGAGCGCGGCCGGAAAACCGCCATGTTCCGGGGCGGTCGTGCGGATTTGGTGCAGTGGTTGCTGTCATCCCGCGCAGAGCGCGGAATGGCTACAGCTTGATGCCGCGCAGGAAGCTGGTGCGGGCGCGGGCGGCTTCCATCAGGAAGGCGAAGTCGTTGCCGGCCAGCAGCATGCGCACGCCCATCTTGATGTAGCGCTCCATGATCGGCGGGTTGTAGACGCCGCCCATGCCGGGCTGCTTGCCGTGCTTCTTGCAGGCGGCGATCACCGTCTCGTAGGCCTTCACGACATCGGCATGGTCGATCTGGCCGGGCACGCCCATCTCCATAGTCAGGTCGCTGGTGCCGATCATCAGCACGTCGATGCCCGGCACGGCGGCGATGGCCTCGGCGTTGGCGATCGCCAGCGGCGTCTCGAGCATGACCGTGACCAGGATCGCCTCGTTGACCATCTTGGTGCTCTGCGCCTGCGACAGGGCCTCGAAGGCCATCTGCGGTGCGGCGCCGGCGACCGAGCGGTGTCCCACAGGCGGATACCGCAGGCGGTCGGCGATCGCCTTGGCCTGCTCCGGCGTGTCGACATGCGGCATGACGATGCCCATGGCGCCGCCGTCGAGCACGCGGGTGGCCATGTCGAGCTGGAACTCCGGCACGCGCACGATCGGCGCGATGCCGTAGCCGTTGGCGGCGACCGAGATCTGCACCGCCATGTCGAGGCTCATCGAGTTGTGCTCGCAGTCGATGAACAGCCAGTCGAAACCGGCGGTCTTCATCGCCGGCGCGATGTCGACGGTGCGCGCCTGGCGCAGCCCGCAGCCCAATGCCGGCTCGCCCTTGTTCATGCGCTCGCGCGCGGAATTGCGCAGCTCGGCCATGGTCGTTCCTTCCCTGTCGATGTTTCACGGGGGATCGTAGAGGCCTGCCCGGCTACCTTCAATTCATCGCCATCGGCCACGCCGCATGGCAGGGTCACGCGTCAGCAGCGGGGAGGAACGCATGGCACAGGATCGCGTGGCACTGGTCACCGGTGCCGGCTCGGGCATCGGCCGCGCCACGGTGCGCAAGCTGCTGGCCGCCGGCGCGCGCGTCGTCGCCACCGATCGCGACGCCAAGGGCCTGGCGGAGACGGCGACCTTGGCAGCCGCCGGCGACCGTCTGCGCACCCTGGTGCAGGACGTGACGCACGACACCGCGCCGGCCGACGCCGTGCGCGTTGCGGTCGATGGCTTTGGCGGGCTCGACTGGCTGGTGAACAACGCCGGCATCGGCCGGTCGACCAATGTCGCCGACACCGAGGACGCCGACTGGGACCGCTTCATGCAGACCAACCTGCGCAGCGTGTTCCGCTTCTCGCGCCAGGCGCTGGGCGTGATGCGGCCCGGCCGCGGCGCCATCGTGCACCTGGCCTCGGTCTTCGGCCTGATCGGCTACCCTGGCTCGGCCGCCTACTCGACGGCCAAGGCGGCGGTGGTGGGGCTGACGCACCAGATGGCCGCCGACTACGGCCCCAAGGGCATCCGCGTTAACGCCGTGGCGCCGGGCCTGATCGAGACCGGCATGACGCGCGAACGCCTGCACGGCGATGCGCGCTATCGCAAGCTGATGCTCGACACCACGCCATTCCCGCGCTGGGGCCAGCCCGAGGACATCGCCAACGCCATCGCCTTCCTGCTGTCGGACGAGGCCTCGTTCATCAACGGCCATGTGCTGGCCGTCGATGGCGGATGGAGCGTAACGAACTACGTGAAGAGCGCGTTCGACTGAATACCTTCTCCCCGCGAAGGCGGGGAGAAGGTGCCCGAAGGGCGGATGAGGGGCTTCGCGGTGCCGCTACCAACAACGTCGGCGATGTTGAGACAGAAGCCCCTCATCCGCCTCGCTAACGCTCGGCACCTTCTCCCCGCCTTCGCGGGGAGAAGGAAAACCTACCGCTTCAGCACTTCCTTGTTCACCACGTTGTTCGGGTCGGGCTTGCCGTCGAACACGTCGAGCACGTTCTGCACCGTGGCCTGGGCCATGCGGGCCGAGGACTCGACCGTCACGCCGGCCATGTGCGGCGCCATGATGATGTTGGGCAGCGAGCAGAGCTTGTGGATCTCGGTCGGCGGCTCCTTGTCGAGCACGTCGAGACCGGCGGCCTTGATCACGCCGCCCTTGAGCGCGTCGTAGAGCGCGTCCTCGTTGATGATGCCGCCGCGCGCGGTGTTGACGATGTAGGCCGTCTTCTTCATCGCCGCGAGCTCGTTGGCGCCGATCAGGTTGATCGTCTCCGTGTTCTTCGGGCAGTGCACGGTGACGAAATCGGCGCGCGCCAGCCCGGCCTTCAAATCGCTGACCGGCTCGCAGCCGGCGGCGCGGATGGTCTCGGCCTTCACGTAGGGATCGTAGACCAGCACGGACATCTCCATGCCCAGCGCGCGCTTGGCGGTGCGCGTGCCGATGCGGCCAAAGCCGATGATCAGCAGGGTCTTCTGCCAGAGATCGACGGGCATGTCGTGGCGGCGGTCCTGCCAGCGGTTCTCCTTGACCATGCGGTCGTAGTCGAGCGCGCGCTTGGCCACCGCCATCATCAGGAACATCGCGTGCTCGGCGACCGTCACCGAGTTGGCGACGCCGGCGATCATCAGCGGCAGGCCGCGCTTGGTCAACGCCGGCACGTCGACGGTGTCGTAGCCGACGCCGATGCGCGCCGCGCACATCAGCTTGCTCGCGACCTGCAGCTCGGGCTCGCCCAGCGGTGTGAGACCCAAGGTCACGCCGTGCGCCTCTTTCAGCGCCTCGTGGAACTGCGCCGTGGTGAAGTTGTTGAGGACCACCGCCTCGACATCGTCACGCGCGTCGACGAGCGCCATGCCGGCGGGATGCATCCCCATGGGCATCAGGATGCGCTTCATATTGGTGGCCATATCGATCCTCTCCCTGGATTTGCGCGGCACCCTGTCACGCCCGTGGGCGCGCCGCATCCCTCATGTCGCGGAAGCTGCCTTGCCGAAAAGGAAATCCAGCAGGATCCGCTGATAGGCGTCGGGCACGACGTTGGGAAAGAAATGCCCGCCATAGGGCAGGACCACCGTACGGCAGTCCGGCACCAACCTGCCGATCTCCTCGGTGAAATAGGACGGTGTCACCTGGTCGTCGCGCGCGCCGATCGCCAGGGTCGGCGCGCCGATGCGATGCATCTGATCGCGCCGGTCGTGCGCGACGATGGCGGCGATGCGTGACAGCAGGATCTCGGGCACCGGGATGGTCTCCTGCGCGCGCGCCTCGTTGGCCGCCAGCACGTCGTCGTGGTCGCGGATCCAGGCCGGCGCGTGCAGCGCCAGGCCGCTGGTCTTCAGATACGCCTCCGGTCCGAGTTCGCGCAGCACCGTGGCGCGCAGCTCGAAGCCGCGGCGAAAGAAGGCGTCGGTCTTGGCCCAGGTGCCGCACAGCACCAGCCGATCGATACGTTCAGGATGATCGATGGCGATCGCCTGACCCATCGCGCCACCGGTCGAATGCCCGACCCAATGCGCGCGCCCGACGCCCAGCGCGTCCATCAGCTGCAGCGCGTCGTCGGCCATCTGCTCGACCGAGTAGTCGATGCGCGACAGCGCCGAGCGGCCGCAGCCGCGATGGTCGTGCAGGATCACCGTGAAGTGCCGCTCGAAAGCCTGGACATGCGGCTCCCAGAAGGTGGCGACGCCGCCCAGGCCGGTGACCAGCATCAAGGGCGGGCCGGAGCCGTGGGTTTCGAAGTACAGCGAGGCGCCGTCGCGCAGGGTGGTGTGGGGCATGGCTGCGCAGGGTAGCAGAACCACCACTGAAGCAAATCTGTCATCCCGAGCTGAGCGAGGGATCTCGGCCGACACTAGATCCCTCGCTCCGCTCGGGATGACAGAGACGGATTGGTCTATGGTATCGCTGGTTCGCGGGAGCAGGTGACACATGGCCGATCGACGCGTGGTGCTGGTGATCTGCGACGGGCATCGTCGCGACTTCGTGCGGCCCGAGCTGTGCCCGGCGATCGTCGATCTCGGCCGCTTCGGCCGGCGCTTCGGGAATCATCGCGGCGTCTTCCCATCGGTGACGCGCGCCTCCTCGGCGTCGATCGCCACCGGCTGCCATCCGGCACGGCACGGCCTGCACGGCAACACCATGGGCCTGCCCGACGGTGACGGTGTGGTCGTGCACGATGTCGGTCCGCCGCAGTTCCGCGACGCCATGCGCCAGGCGCTGGGTCGCACCTTGAAGGCTCCAACGTTGGCCGAACGCTTGCGCGACGCCGGCGGTTCGATCGTGTTCTCCAATGTCTCGCCCGGCGCCGCCTATTTCCAGGATCCCGACGGGCACGGCCACGTCTATCACCGCGCCGGCTCCTTCGCGCCCGGCTTGGTGCCGATCAGCGGCGCCGGAAGGCTCGACATCGCCAAGGACGCCTCGGGCGATCGTGCCATGGCTGCGCGTTTCTGCCAGGAGGTGCTGCGCGAGCGCCGCCCGCCGCTCGCGGTGCTCTGGCTGAGCGACCCCGACGCCACCATGCACGCCAGCGAACTCGGCGGCCCTGTACATCTGCGAGCGATCGCGTCAGCCGATGCCTGTGTGGCGCAAGTCCGCGCCACCGTCGATGCGTTGCGTGCGTCGGGCGAGGACATCCTGCTGATCGTCGGCTCCGACCACGGGCAGGAGACCGTCACCGGCGCGATCGAGGTCGATCGCCTGCTGGTCGAGGCCGGCCTGAAGGACTCGCTGGACTCGCGCGAGGTCGCGGTGGCCTCACAGGGCACCTCCGGCCTGATCTATGTCGCGCCGCGCGCCGCCCAACGCCGCGCCGCCATCGAGGCCTTCGTGCGCGCGCAGGATTGGGCCGATGGCGTGTTCGCGGGCGAGGGGCTGGCCGCGATCGGCATGGCGCCCGAGGGCCACCTGCACCTCGCCTTCAGCATGGCCAAGACCGAGGCGCCGAACGCACATGGCTGTCCTGGCGGTAGCCTGATCGTCGCCAAGGCGGGCGCCGCCGAGAAGCTCGGCCTGGGCCAGCACGGCGGCACCGGCCGCTTCGAGCAGGCGCCATTCCTGACCGTCGAAGGCGCCGGCTTCGCGCCGGGCACCGTCTGTGACGACCCCACCTGCATCGTCGACATCGCGCCCACGGTGCTGACGCATCTCGGCCTGCCCACCGACGACATGGACGGCCGCGCACTGCAGGGGCTCTAGAGGTTTTCCTTCTCCCCGCGACGGCGGGGAGAAGGTGCCGAGCGTCAGCGAGGCGGATGAGGGGCTTCCCCGTCCAACAATATGCATCGTCGTCGTCGTCGAGACTCCGCGAAGCCCCTCATCCGCCCTTCGGGCACCTTCTCCCCGCCGTCGCGGGGGAGAAGGAAAGCTACTCCGCCGCGACCTTCATCGCCCCGCCGTGCAGCGCCTCCCAGATCGCGCGCGGCGTCGCCGGCATGTCGATGTGCTTCAGGCCGGTGGCTGGCTTGAGCGCGTCGACGATCGCGTTGATCACCGCCGGCGGCGAGCCGATGGCGCCCGCCTCGCCGGCGCCCTTCAGGCCCAGCGGGTTGGTCGTGCAGCGCGAGTGGTGCGTGTCGAAATGCACGTGCGGCACGATGTCGGCGCGCGGCAGCGCATAGTCCATGAACGAGCCCGACAGCAGCTGGCCGCTCTCGCTGTCGTAGACCGTGCGCTCGGTCAGCGCCTGGCCGACGCCCTGGCCGACGCCGCCATGCACTTGGCCCTGCAGCAGCAGCGGGTTCATCACCCCGCCGAAATCGTCGACGATGGTGTAGTTGACGATGGCGGGCGTGCCGGTGTCGGGATCGATCTCGATCTCGCAGATATGGCAGCCATTGGGGAAGGTCGCCGCGTCGGGCACGCGGGTGAACTCGTCGTCCAGCGGCTTGCCGCCGTGCTTGGGATCCTTCGCGGCCCGCGCGACGTCGAATAGCGAGACCCTGCGGTCGGTGCCGACGATGCGGAAGTCGCCGTCTTTGTACTCGACGTCCTGGGCTGACGCCTCGAGCATCGAGGCCGCCACCGGCTTGCCCTTGGCGATGATCGATTCGGATACGCCATAGACCGCGGCGCCGGCGACCGGGATCGAGCGTGAGCCGCCGGTCATGCCCTCGGGCGTCACGTCGCTGTCGCCCTGCACGATGCGGATGCGCTCGGCGTCGATGCCCAGTCGGTCCGACATGATCTGCGTGAACGCCGTCTCGTGGCCCTGGCCGTTGGTCTGCACGCCGAGATAGAGCGTGATCGTGTCGTCGGCGTTGAACTTGGCGATCGCCGTTTCCTGCGGTGCGGCGCTGCATTTCTCGACATAGGTCGCCATGCCGATGCCGCGCAGCTTGCCGCGCTTCTTCGCCTCGGCGCGGCGCGACTCGAAGCTGCTCCACGACGCCTTCTGCATCGCCTTGCGCATCACCGTCTCGAAGTCGCCGGAGTCGTAGACGTCGCCCAGCGCGGTGTTGAACGGGATCTGGTTGGGCCGGATCAGGTTGCGCGCGCGGATCTCGTCGGGCGAGACGCCGACCTCGCGCGCGATGTGATCGACGAAACGCTCCAGCAGATAGGCAGCCTCGGGCCGGCCGGCGCCGCGATACGCGTCGGTCGGCACGGTGTTGGTCGCCATGCCCTTGACGTTCACGTAGATCGCCGGCGTCTGGTACAGGCCGGCCAGCATGCTCGATCCCGCCATGGTCGGGATGAAGGCCGAGAAGTGTGAGAGATAGGCGCCCAGCGCGGCGTAGGTGGTCACACGCAGGCCGAGGAAGCGGTGCTCGCTGTCGAGCGCCATCTCGGCGAACGAGACGTGGTCGCGGCCCTGCACGTCGGACAGGAAGGCCTCCTGGCGATCCGGGATCCACTTCACCGTGCGCTTCAGCAGACGCGAGGCCCAGACCACCAGCGGATATTCGGGGTGCATGAAGATTTTCATGCCAAAGCCGCCGCCGACGTCGCCGGTGCGCACCCGCAATTTGTCCTGGGGAATCTTCAGCACCATGTCGGCCAGCACCGGGCGGATGACGCTGACGCCCTGTGACGACACCCACAGGGTCGAGTGGTCCCGGGCCGCGTCGTGCTCGCAGATCGCGCCGCGCGGCTCCATCGAGTTGACGATCAGGCGCTGGTTGACGAGCTGCAGCTTCACCACGCGCTTGGCCGAGGCGAAGGCCTTGTCGGTGGCGGCGCGATCGCCCATCTCCCAGTCGAAGATCAGATTGTCCTTGATGTGTGGCCAGACCAGCGGCGCGCCCTTCTGCGCCGCGCCATAGGTGTCGACGGAATGCGGCAGCGGCTCGTAGTCGATCTCGATCAGCTCGGCGCCATCCTTGGCCTGCTCGAGCGTCTCGGCGACGACGAAGGCCACCGGATCGCCGACATGGCGTACGACGCCGTTGGCCAGCATCGGCCGCGATGTGTCGGCGCGTTCGGTGCCGTCGCGATTGGTGATCGGCACCAGGCAGGGCAGGTCGCCGTAGCCCGCCGCCTTGACGTCGGCATAGGTGAAGACGCTCAGCACACCCGGCGCCTTCTTCGCCGCCGCGATGTCGATGCCGCGGATCCTGGCGTGCGCGTGCGGGCTGCGCAGCACATAGCCGCGCGCCACACCGATTCCGGCCTTGGTGTCGTCGGTGTAGCGCCCGCCGCCGGTCAGCAGGCGGGGATCCTCGACGCGACGCACAGCTTGACCGATTCCGAACTTGGCCATGGTGAACTCCTCGATTTGGCGCGACGTTAGCAAACCGGCCGGGTCGGCGTGCAAGGTTTTCCTTCGCCCCGCGACGACGGGGAGAAGGGAAGCATGCGGCGGGCGACAACCCTTCCCCCGGAGGGGGAAGGTGCCCGAAGGGCGGAAGGGGGATGTTGAAGCCGGACTCCGAGTGTGTTGAGACATCCCCCATCCGTCGCTGCGCGCCACCTTCCCCCTCCGGGGGAAGGTAGAGACACTTTCGTCGGGAGTTAGGACAATTCTAGTGCCACGGGGAACAGAGGCGGATAGCGGATTGGGATAGTTCGGTTGCCATCGAAGCAGTGACGACGGGCCTCAGGGTACGTCGCCGCCGCGCAACGACTGGAGAGGACTATGTTGATCAAGGACACCCACGGAAATGTGTTGACCGGCGCCTCGGGCGCCGCGCGCGAGCACTACGAAGCGGCGCTCGACCTCATGCGGGTCTATCGCAACGACCCGATGGCGAAGACGGAGGCCGCCCTCGCCGACAGCCCCGGCTTCGCCATGGCGCATGCGCTCAAGGCCTGGATGTTCCTGCTCGGCACCGAGCCGGGCGGCTTCGAGCCGGCGCGGGCCGCCCACGCGGCGGCCAAGGCGACGGCGGGCACGGCGCGGGAGCAGGGCCATGTCGCGGCGATCGGCCAGGTGATCGAGAATCGCTGGTGGGACGCGTCGCGCACCATGGCGCAGGTCGCGGTCGACAATCCGCGCGACGCGCTGGCGCTGCAGGTCGGTCATGCGATCGACTTCTTCACCGGCAATGCGCGCATGCTGCGCGACCGCGTCGCGCGTGCTCTGCCGGAGTGGAGCCCCGCCATGCCGGGCTACCACGCGCTGCTCGGCATGCACGCCTTCGGCCTGGAGGAGTGCGGCGACTACGCGCGGGCCGAGCGCCAGGGCAAGCGCGCCGTCGAGCTCGACGCGCGCGACTCCTGGGCGCAGCACGCGGTGGCGCATGTCATGGAGATGCAGGGCCGCCAGGCGGACGGCATCGCCTGGATGCGCGCGGCACCCGACAACTGGACGCGCGACAGCTACTTCGCCGTGCACAACTGGTGGCACCTCGCGCTGTACCACCTCGATCTCGGCGAGATCGATGAGGTGCTGAAGCTGTACGACGGGCCAATCAACGGCGGCAAGTCGTCGGTGGCGCTCGAGCTGATCGACCACTCGGCGATGCTGTGGCGGCTGATGCTGCGCGGTGTCGATGTCGGTGACCGTTGGCAGGCGGTGGCCGATCGCTGGGCGCCGTTCGCCTCGGCCGGCAACTACGCCTTCAACGACGCGCACGCCATGATGGCCTTCATCGCCGCCGGGCGCAGGGCGCAGATGGTCGAGGTGCTGGAGGCGCAGGAGCAGGCGATGGCGCGCGACGACGACAACGCGATGTTCACGCGCGATGTCGGCCGCCCGATGTCGCTGGCGCTCAAGGCCTTCGGCGACGGCGACTACAAGCGTGTCGTCTGCCTGCTGCGGCCGGTGATCGGCGTCGCCAGCCGCTTCGGCGGCAGCCACGCCCAGCGCGACCTGCTCGATCTGACGATGATCGAAGCGGCGCAGCGCGGCGGCGACACCGCGCTGGCCCGCGCGCTCACGGCGGAACGGCGCGAGGTCAAGCCGACCAGCCCGCACAACCGCTCGCTGTTCGACCGGGCGCGCGCGGTGGCGCAGGCGGCGTAGGACGCAAAGCCCTTCTCCCCGCGAGGGCGGGGAGAAGGTGCCGAGCGCAGCGAGGCGGATGAGGGGCTTCCTCGCGTAACGACCGATGTCGTCGTCGTTGAGATTCCGCGACGCTCCTCATCCGCCCTTCGGGCACCTTCTCCCCGCCTTCGCGGGGAGAAGGAATAAAGAAGCCACTGGACGAGCCCCGTCATCGCCGCCACACCGGCGGCGATGACGACCGCCCATCTCGCCGCCGAAGGCTTCGAGGCGCAGCTTCGCGAGGAGCTGCGCCGTCTTGGCGTCGGAGTCCGTGCCGAGCACAGCCGGCTGTTCGTGTGCGACGACGCGCCGTCGCCGTCGGCCTGGGCCGCGAACACCTGGTTCGACGTCGAGGAAATCGGTATCGCCTCGATCGGCGACGCGGCCGCGAAGCTGCGCGCGATGCAGCGCAACTGGGCGATGTACGCGCCGGTCCACGCGCGCCGCGCGACGCTGATCCAGGAGCGGCTGCCGCATGTCTCCGCGAAACCACTGGTGTTCCCGGCCGAAGCGCCGACCGCGCCGTTGGGATCGTGGACCTTGCTCGCGTCGGATCGCCTGCTGTGCGCGGCGCGCTGCGCCTCGCCGTTTCCCAACGGCGAGGTCGCCTTCGTCGAGGATCGCGACGGACCGCCAAGCCGCGCCTATCTTAAGCTATGGGAAGCGTTGACGCGGCTGGGCGCGCGACCGGGAGCGGGCACGCGCTGCCTCGATCTCGGCGCCACGCCCGGCGGCTGGACCTGGGTGCTGGCATCGCTGGGCGCCGAGGTGCTAGCGATCGACAAGGCGCCGCTCGATCCCAAGGTCGCCGCCATGCCCGGCGTGCGCTGGCGCGGCGAGAGCGCCTTCGCGCTCGACCCAGCGAGCGTCGGCCCAATCGACTGGCTGTTCAGCGACATCATCTGCTATCCGGCACGGCTGCTAGCGCTGGTACGGCGCTGGATGGCGGAGGGCCGCGTGCGCAACTTCGTCTGCACCATCAAGTTCCAGGGCGACACCGACCACGACACGGTGGCTCACTTCGCCGCGATTCCCGGCGGTCGGCTGTTGCATCTGCACCACAACAAGCACGAGCTGACCTGGGCGCTGCTGCGGTAGTGCCGGATCTCCGTCATTCCGAGCATGGCGAGGAATCCAGGCTGCTCGCTGCGTCTTCGCCAACCGCCTCGACAGAGACGCCTATCTCACCCGCAGCATAACGCAATATCGCAAGCCTGACACCGCCAGAGGCGGTGTCAGGCTTGCGTTCTTGCGTTTTTTCTGTCGGCGTAGCGGAGGTGCCGGCTCGGGGTGGCAACGATAATGGTGTCAGGCTTGCGATATTGCGTTATTCATCGCATCCCGCCGAGTACGTCGCCCACCGTCGCTTCCGACCCTGTTCTGTCTCATCTATCAAATAACGCAATAATGCAAGCCAGACACCAAAGCCGGTTCAGGAGCCGGTCCAGGGTCCGGTGTCAGGCTTGCGTTCTTGTGGTTCGCCGTTAGCTTCAAAGAGGTGTCGGCTCAGGGCGTCCACGAGACCTGTCACGCCGAGCGGCGCGCGGAATCCTTCCGGTGACATCAAGAGTCCTCGCCGCTCGCTGCATGACAGCGGAGCGGTCTGCTGTAGACTGGCGGCAATGAACGCGACATCTGATCCGCAGCGTCTCGACGGCGTCTCGCGCCGCGCCGTGGCTGGGCTGGCGGTGACGCAGATCATCGGCTGGGGCACGACCTTCCATTTGCCGGCGGTGCTCGGCTCGGTGATGGCGCCGTCGATCGGGATCTCGATGGAGGTGCTGTTCGGCGGCATCTCGGTGCAGCTGCTGGCGAGCGCGCTGGTGGCGCCGCGTATCGGCCGGCGCATCGACCGTATCGGTGGCCGCGCCATCATGGTCGCCGGCTCGGCGCTGCTGGCCCTGGCCCTGGCGCTGATTTCGCAGGCGCACGGGCCGGTCCTGTACTTCATCGGCTGGGCGCTGATCGGGCTGGCCACGCCGATGACGCTCGGCGCCGGCACGCTGGCCTCGCTGGCGCAGGTCGCCGGGCCCAGCGCGCGGCGCGCGGTGTCGATCCTGCTGTTCTTCACCGGCCTGCCGTCCTTCTTCTTCTGGCCGCTGGCGAGCTGGCTCGAGCCGATGGTCGGCTGGCGGCAGACGGCGCTCCTGTTCGCGGCGCTGCATCTGGTGATCTGCGTGCCGGTCCACCTCGCCGTGCTGGGCCGGCGCGTGCCGGTGCGCCTGTCGGCGTCGGGCGCGTCGCTGGAGGATGACGGCCTGCCGGCGGCGGCGCGGCGCGGCGCCTTCTGGCTGCTGGCCGCTATGCTGGCTTTCGCCGGCATGATCTCCTGGGGCGTGGCGCTCAATATCATCGAGCTGTTGAAGGCGGGTGGATTGTCGGCGACGACGGCGGTGTTCATCGCCACGCTCGCCGCGCCCATCCAGGCCGCGGCGCGCGTCGTCGAGTTCATGCTCGGCGGCCGCTATCCGGCGACGATCACCGGGCTGGCGTCGGCGGCGGTGATGCCGCTGGCTTTCATCGGCCTGCTGATCGGCGGCGGCGCGGTGTGGGCGGCGGTGATGTTCGCGCTGTGCTACGGCATCAGCAACGGGTTGATGACCTTGGCGCGCGCGACCATTCCGCTGGCGCTGTTCGGTCGCGCTGAGTACGGGACGTGGACCGGGCGGCTGACGACGCCGCAGAACCTCGTCTTCGCCGCCTCGCCGGTGCTGTTCGCCGCGCTGCTGCAGCGGCAGGGGCCTGATGTGATGAACTGGGTCGGGCTGGCGATGGCGTTAGGCTGTCTGGTCGCCATGGTCCTTCTGGTGCGTTACGCGCGGCGCTATCGCTGAAGACAGTTCGCCGCCGGATGGCGGATGGCTGTGGTCGGGCGGGCGGCTCTATGTCGTGCGCATGAGCGACACGACCCTCTCTCCCACCACCGCCTTCACACCGCTGTGGACCTCGGCAGCGCTGGCGCATGGCGCCGACCAGATCGCCTTCGCCGCGATCCCGCTGGCCGCCGTCCTGCTGCTCGGCGCCGATGCCGCCGACATGGGCGGGCTGAACATGTTGCAGACCTTGCCGTGGCTGCTGCTGGCGCTGCCCGTGGGCGTACTGGTCGATCGGCTCGATCGCGCGCGGCTGATGGCGGCGTCCGAGGCGACGCGCGCGGTGCTGTTGATGATAGGAGCCGGCCTCGCCTGGGCGGGCGCGCTGAGCCTGCCGCTGCTCGGCACGCTGGGCTTCGCGCTGGCCGCCACGACCTGCGTCTTCAGCGTCGCCGCCCAGGCGCATGTGCCCTCGCTCGTGCCGCGCGAGGCGATGGCGTCGGCCAACGCCCGCATGGAACTCGCCCGGGCCGGCGCCACGGCCGCCGGCCCGGCGCTGGCCGGCGTGCTGCTGTCGCTCGTCACGCCCGTCGCCGCCCTGCTGATCTCCGGCGCCCTCTCAGCCCTGGCCGCGACCTTGGTCAATCGCGCTCGCGTCGCAGTCGCATCCACCGGCAAGCGCCTGCCCGGCTGCCGCGAACTCGGGACTTGTCTGAAATATGTCATACAACACCCCCACCTCCGCCCGATCGCGCTGACCGCCATGGGCTGGGCGATGAGCTGGTCGATCCTGGTGACGGTGCTGGTGCTCTACGCCAGCCGCTCGCTCGGCCTGTCGGCGGCGGCGATCGGAATCATGCTGGCGGCGAACGGCGCCGGCATGATCGTCGCGGCGCTGACCGCGGGCGCTGTCGGGCGCCGCATGCCGGCCGGGCTTTTCATCGTCAGTGGGCCGGCGATCTCGGTGCTAGGCGTATTGATCGTCACGCCGCTGTTCGGCGGCGGTGCGGCGCAGGCGGCGATCGCGATGTTCCTGCTCGGGCTGGGGCCGATGTACTGGACGGTGGGGCAGACGACCTTGCGACAGACGGTGACGCCGCCGGCCATGCTGGGTCAGGTCATCGCCATCCAGTTCCTGATCCAGTACGGCTCGCGCTTCTTCGGCGCGCTGCTCGGCGGCGTCATCGGCGAGGCGTGGGGCGTCGAGGCGGCGATCTGGACGGCCACCATAGGCTTCGGCGCGCAGCTCCTCACCATCCTGTGGTCGGCGGTGCCGGGGCTGCGCGCCTACGAGGACGCTCGGCAAGGCTAGCGGTAGCGGTGCCAGTTGCCCCAGCGGTCGTAGTAGCCGCCCTGCTGGCGCTCGCGGCGCTCGACGCGGTCGTCGCGGCCATCGCGGTCGCGGTCGACCCAGCCCGGCGGGTTGTAGGACGAGCCGCCGCCGTAATACGGATCGTTGGCGACGGTGCAGGCGCCGAGCACCGTCGCGGCGCCGGCGGCGATCACAAGAGCACGGATCATGGCATCCTCCTTCGACGCTTCGAAGGTGGTCGCGGATCGCGTCCTTCGCGGGACTAAATCAGGGTCGATCGACGGCGATGTGTAACGGCGCGTCTCAGCCGCCCTACGGCAGGATGCGCGAGGAGAACGGCGGGCCGCTGCCGCCGTGCCGGTAGGTCGATCCGGTGTCGGTGCCGGCGGTCTGCGAGCAAGCGCTGAGCATGACGGCCGAAGCGATTGAGATGAGCAGTATGCGAAACATGACGTTCATCCCTTGGTTTCTCGTGAGCCGCACTCTTGCCGCGCCTAGCGTCGCTCGCCAGTCACTCTGCGTCACGATGGTGGGAGCGCCTGCGGCGGGTTGCCGCGACTGGCGAGGGCCACTAGTGTCGCCGGCCTGATTGGGCGTCGTGTTGAAAAAGGGGTTCCGGGGTGGCGCAATCCACGCGTCTGGCCGTCGATATCGGCGGCACGTTCACCGACATGGTTCTGGAAATCGGCGAGGCGGGGCAGGGCGGCAAGCGCTTCACGCGCAAGGTGCTGACGACGCCGCGCGCGCCGGAGGAAGGCGTGCTCGACGGCACGCGCGCGATCCTCGCCGACGCCGGCGTCGGCTTCGCCGACATCGACGTCTTCGTCCACGGCACGACCTTGGCCACCAACGCCATCATCGAGCGCAAGGGCGCCAAGACGGCGCTGATCGCCACCGACGGTTTTCGCGACACCATCGAGATCGCCTACGAGAGCCGCTACGATCAGTACGACGTGTTCATCGAGAAGCCGCGCCAGCTGGTGCCGCGCGCGTTGCGCTTCACCGTGCCCGAGCGCGTCGATGTGCACGGCGCCGTGCGCCTGCCGCTCGACGAGGAAGCGGTGCGCGCGCTGGCGCCGAAGCTGGCCGAAGCCGGCGTCGAATCGGTAGCGGTCGCTTACCTGCACTCCTACGCCAACGAGGCGCACGAGCGGCGCACCCGCGATATCCTGCATGCGGCGCTGCCGGCGCTGTCGGTGACGCTCAGCAGCGAGGTCTGCCCTGAAGTGCGCGAGTACGATCGTACCTCGACGACCATCGCCAACGCCTACATCCAGCCGCTGATGGCCGGCTACCTCGCGCGGCTGCGCGACGGCTTCGCCGCCGAGGGCTTCAAGGGCATGGTCTACCTGATGACCTCGGGCGGCGGGCTCACGGCGCTGGAGACGGCCCGGCGCTTTCCCATCCGTCTCGTCGAATCGGGTCCCGCCGGCGGCGCGATCCTCGCCGCCAACGTCGCGGCCGAGCGCGGCGAGCGCAAGGTGCTGTCCTTCGACATGGGCGGCACGACGGCCAAGATCTGCCTGATCCAGGACTACACGCCGTTCAAGTCGCGCGCCTTCGAGGTCGATCGCGCCGCGCGCTTCCTCAAGGGCAGCGGCTTGCCGGTGCGCGTGCCGGTGATCGAGATGGTCGAGATCGGCGCCGGCGGCGGCTCGATCGCGCGCGTCGACGAGCTGCGGCGCATCACCGTCGGCCCCGACAGCGCCGGCTCGGAGCCCGGCCCGGCGAGCTACGGCCGCGGCGGCCTGCTGCCGACAGTGACCGACTCCGACGTCGTGCTCGGCAAGATCGATCCGGCGCGCTTCGCCGGCGGCACCATCGCGCTCGATGTCGAGGCGGCGCGCGGCGCGGTCGATCGCGCGGTCGGCCAGCCGTTGTCGCTGGGCAGCGAGACGGCGGCCTATGGCGTGGGCGAGATCGTCGACGAGAACATGGCCAATGCCGCGCGCGTGCACGCCGTCGAGCGCGGCGCGGTGATCGGCGAGCACACCTTGATCGCCTTCGGTGGCGCGGCGCCGCTGCATGCCGCGCGCCTGGCCGAAAAACTGGGCATCGCCCGCATCGTCGTGCCGGCCAATGCCGGCGTCGGCTCGGCGGTCGGCTTCCTGCGCGCCCCGGTGGCCTATGAGCTGGTGCGCAGCCGCTACATGCGGCTCGATCGCTTCGACGCCGCCGCGGCCAACGCCGTTATCGAGGCGATGAGCGCCGAGGCGCAGGCGCTGGTGGCGCCCGGCGCCGCCGGCCGGCCGGTGTTCGAGACCCGCGTCGCCTATATGCGCTATCTCGGGCAGGGCCACGAGATCGTCGTGCCCTTGCCGGCGCGGCCATTGACCGAGGGCGATGCCGCCTCGATGCGCGCCGCCTACGAGAAGGAATACGCGCAGCTCTTCGAGCGCTTCATTCCCAACGCCATCATCGAGGTGCTGAGCTGGTCGGTGACGGTCTCAACCGAGGCGACCCTGCCATCACCGGTGAAGGACCCGGCCCGCGCCAACGGCCCAAAGCCGATCGGCAGTCGCGCCTTCTACGACGCGCGCCTGTCGAAGCGTGTCGACGTGCCGGTCTATTGGCGCGACGACCTGAAGCCCGGCGGCGTGGTGCCTGGCCCGGCGATCATCGCCGAGGATGAGACCTCGACCTTTGTCTCGGCGCTCTTCGACGCCTGGCTCGACAATGCCGGCGGCATCACCTTGGAGCGGCGGCGGGCCTGACTAGGTTCGCAGCGACCTCATGCTGAGGAGGCCGCGTAGCGGCCGTCTCGAAGCATGGGCCACAGACACCGAGCGGGCTGCCCACCCTTCGAGACGCGCCGCTTTGCGACGCTCCTCAGGGTGAGGTCGAGGCCTGATGCGATAGGCGCGGCGACATGGCGGATGAGCGTGGTGGTTGGGGCGAGGTCTTGCGCCCGCCCTATCTGGCGACGACGGCGACGTTGTGCCTGGGCGTGGCGCTCTATGCCTTCAACACCTTCCTGGTGGGCACGGCGCTGCCGACGGCGGTGCAGGAGCTGGATGGCCTGGCGCTGATCTCCTGGTCCCTTACGGTCTACCTGGTCTTCGCCATCATGAGCGGCGCGTCAGCGGCGCTGCTCAAGCGCCGCTTCAGCGCGCGCGTCGCGTTGGCGGTCGCCGCGCTGGTGTTCATGCTGGGCTCAGTGGTCGCCAGCATCGCCACCACCATGCCCGAGGTGCTGGTCGGTCGCGCCCTGCAAGGCGTCGGCCAGGGCGTCGTCGCCGGCTTGGTCTCGGTGCTGACGATCGAGCTCTATCCGCTCAAGCTGGTGCCCAAGGTGTTCGGCGTCGAAGCGGTGGTCTGGGCGATCGCCGGTTTCGGCGGGCCGCTTCTCGCCGGCGCGCTCACGCAATACATCTCCTGGCGCGCCGCGTTCCTCGTCAACGTGCCCATGGCGGCGATCTTCATCGCCCTCGTCCTATGGGTCGTGCCGCGCGCCGCGCCCGAGCCGGGCCGCTTCTCACTGCCGATGACGCGGCTGGCGATCATCGGCGTCGGCATCATGCTGGTCTCGCTGGCCAGCATCGCGCGCGACGTCCAGGTCTCGGCCGCGTTGCTGGTGGCGGCCGCGATCCTGCTGACCTCGGCCGTGCTGCTCGATCGCGGCGGCCGGACACGGCTGATGCCGCGCGACGCCTTCTCGCCGCGCACCATCGTCGGCAACGGCCTATGGGTCGTGCTGCTGATGCCGATGGCGCAGTCGGCCTCGACCGTCTACCTCGTGCTGCTGCTGCAGAAGCTCTGGGGCTACACGCCGACGCTCGCCGGCGCCATCGGCGCGATCATGGCGCTGTCGTGGAGCGCCGCCGCGATCCCGGTCGCCAACGTCGTGACCGCGAGCCGTCGCCGTATGCTGGTCTGCGCCGGTCCGCTGCTGCTGGTGCTGGGTTTCGTCGGCACGCTGCTGGCGTTCCGCTTCGACCTGGTGACGATTCTGGTCGCGGCGCAGGTCGCGGTCGGCGCGGGCTTCGGCGTTACCTGGGGGTTCCTCAATCAGACCGTGATGGAGGCGGCTGGCGACGGCGAGCGCGACCGCGCTTCGGGCCTGCTGCCGACCGTGCAGTCCGCCGGCTACGCCGTGGGCGGCGCCGTGACGGGCCTGGTTGCCAATCTCGCCGGCTTTGCGCGCGCGGCGACGCGGGACGACATGATTCTGGCGGTCATGGTGGTCTTCGGCGTCGCCGCCGTCATGGCGGTCGGCGCCTTCCTTGCGGCCATCCGTACGACCACTCTGGCGGCGCGCGCCGCAAACCCGTAAGTTCCGCGGCACGGAGTTTGCGTCGGCCCGCCTCGTGGAGAGATCATTGACGACCGCGTCCAACAGCCTCGGCCAGATCGACCTGCAGATCATGTGGAACCGCCTGATCGCGGTGGTCGAGGAGCAGGCCCAAACCCTGATGCGCACGGCGTTCAGCTCGATCGTGCGCGAGGCCGGTGACCTGTCGGCTGGCGTCTTCGACAAGCAGGGCCGCATGCTGGCGCAGGCCGTCACCGGCACGCCGGGCCATGTGAACTCCATGGCCGAATCGGTGAAGCACTTCATCCGCTACTTCCCGGTCGAGACCATGAAGGCCGGCGACATCTACATCACCAACGATCCCTGGATGGGCACCGGCCACACCAATGACTTCGTGCTGACCACGCCCTGCTTCAAGAACGGCCGGCTGGTGGCGCTGTTTTCCTGCACCAGCCACATCATGGATATCGGCGGCATCGGCTTCGGGCCGGACGCCACCGATGTGTTCATGGAGGGCCTCTACATCCCCATGCTCAAGCTGGCCGAGCAGGGCAAGATGAACGAGACCCTGCTGGCGATGATTCGCGCCAACACGCGCACGCCTGTTGATACCGAAGGTGACGTCTACTCATTGGCTGGTTGCAACGATGTCGGCTGCCGTCGCCTCGTCGAGATGATGGAGGAATTCAACCTCGACGATCTCGACGAACTCACCACTTTTATCATCGACAACAGTCGCGCCGCCGTCCTGGCGGAGATCGCCAAGCTGCCCAAGGGCAGCTGGCGCAACGAGATGACGATCGACGGCTACGACGCGCCGATCAAGCTGGTGGCGACGACCACGGTCAGCGACACCGGCATCCATGTCGACTACACCGGCACCGATCCGCAGGCCAAGCGTGGCATCAACGTGCCGGCGGCCTACATGCTGGCCTACACCGTGTTCGGCCTGGGCTGCGTCGTCAGCGCCCGCATTCCCAACAACGCCGGCTCGCTCGAGCCGCTCACCGCGTCGGCGCCCGAAGGCACGATCCTCAATGCGCTGAAGCCCGCGCCGGTGCTGTCGCGACACGTCATCGGCCAGATGCTGCCCGACATGGTGTTCGGCTGCCTGCGCCAGGCGATCCCCGATCGCGTGCCGGCCGAAGGCACCTCGTGCCTGTGGAACATCAACGTGCGCGGCATGGTGAAGGATGGCGACGGCGGCAATTACGGCTTCTCGGTCGCCATCACCAGCAATGGCGGCACCGGTGCACGGCCGGCGGCTGACGGCCTGTCGGCGACGGCCTATCCCTCAGGCGTGCGCGGCACGCCGGTGGAGATCGCCGAGTCGATCACGCCGCTGATCTTCTGGAAGAAGGAGCTGCGTCCAGAGAGCGGCGGCGCCGGGCGCACGCGCGGCGGCCTGGGGCAGATCATCGAGGTCTCCTCCGGCGTCGACATGCCGTTCGATCTGCTGGCCGCTTACGACCGCATCGACTTTCCGCCACGTGGCCGCGACGGCGGTGTCGATGGCGCGGCCGGTTATGTCGGCCTGACGACCGGCAAGAGGCTCAAGGGCAAGGGCTCGCAGCTGATCGCGCCGGGTGAGCGGCTGGTGATCATGACGCCGGGCGGCGCCGGGATCGGCGATCCCAAGTTGCGCGATCCCAAGGCGGTCGCCGAGGATGTCGAGGAAGGGCTGGTCTCGCGCGAGACGGCTGAGCGTGTTTATGGGCTGCCGCTGAAAGCGGCGGAGTGACCAACAACAGGGGGCGGACGATGAGCACTTCACGCAGGCATGTTTTCCGGATCGGCGCGGGCGCGGCGGCTGTGGCATTGGGCGCGCCAGTCGTGGCGCGCGCGCAGGCGTCGATCAAATGGGATCTATCGACGGTGTGGCCGGACAGCAACTTCCACACCGCCAACGCAAAGGTCTTCGCCGAGCAGGTCAAGGCGGCCACCGGCGGGGCGGTCGAGATCACGGTGAAGGCCGGCGGCCAGCTCGGCTTCAAGGGGCCGGAGCATCTGCGCGCGGTTCGCGATGGCCTCGTGCCGATGGCCGACGTGCTGAACATCCAGCAGATCGGCGACGAGCCGATCCTCGGCACCGAGTCGGTGCCGTTCTTGGTCGGCACGCCCGACGAGCTGAAGGTGCTGCACAAGTACCTCCGTCCGATCTACGAGCAAGTCGCGGCCAAGAACAACCAGAAAGTCCTCTACATGGTGCCGTGGCCGACGCAGTACCTGCACCTCAAGGCGAAGGTCGATACGCTCGACGGCCTGAAAGGCATTAAGATCCGCGTGCCCGACAAGAACGCGCAGGACATGTTGGCCGCCGTCGGCATGGCGCCGGCACTGATCCCCTGGGGCGAGACGATCCCGGCGCTGGCCTCAGGCGCGGTAGCCGGTGTGTCGACGTCGGCGACATCGGGTGTCGACGGCAAGTTCTGGGAGTTCCTGAAGTATATCTATCCGACCAATCACACCTGGTCGTGCCAGATGATGAACGTCAATGTCGATGCCTGGAAGAAGCTCAAGCCCGAGCACCAAAAGGCGATCGAGGATCTGGCGAAGAAGCTCGAGCCGGACTTCTGGAAGGTCTCGATCGCCAACGATGTCGAAAGCCTGGCGAAGCTGAAGGCCGGCGGCATGGAGGTCGTAAACATCCCGCCGCAGATGATGAAGGACTTCCAGGCCAAGACGGCGCCGTTGCTCGACGCTTTCCTCAAGCGCGTGCCCGCGGCGGAGAAGCCGGTGCGCGCCTATCTGGCGGAGATCAAGAAGGCCTGACGCGCGCGCAAGCGATCTGAGCGGGGAGAGGCGATGGCCGTCGGTCACGGGCCGGGGTTGAACGACGGCGCGCCGGCGCTGCTTCGGCCAGCGCTCGATGTCATCGACCGGCTCGGCCGGCTCGATGGCTGGATCGCCGGTGGCTGCCTGATCGCGCTGACGGCGCTGATGATCGCCGAGGTGGTGGTCAGCGCCGTCGCCAACAGTATCTATTGGCTGAGAGCCAAGGGCTTCGCCTGGCTGCCAGCCGATATCCCGGCCAGCGTGCCCAACGCCTGGGAGTACAGCTCCTACCTGATGGCCGCGAGCTTCACCTTCGGCGCGGCCATGACCTTGCGCGCCGGCGGCCATATCCGCGTCACGCTGCTGCTGGCGCGGCTGTCACCGGCGCATCGGCGATTGCTCGAGATCGTCGCCGCGCTCGCCGGCACGCTGCTCTCGGGGTTCCTGGCCTATTCGATGGTGCTGTTCACCTGGGGCTCCTTCACGCGCGGCGCCACCTCGATCAACAGCGACACGCCGATCTGGATTCCCCAGGCGCTGATCACCTTCGGCATCATCCTGCTGTCGCTGCAGTTCTTCGCGCGCTTCCTCCAGGCCGTCTGCGGCCTGCCGCTCGAGGATCCCCGAATGCGTGTCGCCGGCGTGGCGGAGTAAGCGATGTTCTCCGCCGTTTCGACCATGTTCGCCGTGCTGTTCAGCGCGCTCGCCGGCGGCATCTGGATCGGCCTGACCTTGGGCCTCACGGGCGTCGTGCTGCTCCTGATCTATCGCGACATCCCGCTCGAGCGTCTGCTGCCGCAATACACCTGGAACATCCTGACGACGCAGGAGCTGCTGGCGCTGCCGCTGTTCATCGTCATGGGCGAGCTGCTGTTCCGCACCCAGCTCTCGCGCAAGCTGTTCGCCGGCCTGGCGCCGTGGGCGGCGCTGCTGCCCGGGCGCCTGGTGCACGTCAACGTCGTCGGCTGCTCGATCTTCGCGGCGATCTCGGGGTCGTCGGCGGCGACGACGCAGGTGGTGGGCCGCATCTCGCTCGACGAGCTGACGCGACGCGGCTACTCCAAGGACATCGCTGTCGGCAGCCTGGCCGGCGCCGGCACCTTGGGGTTCCTGATCCCGCCGTCGAACATCATGATCATTTACGGCGTGCTGGGCGACGTCTCGGTGCTCAAGCTGTTCACCGCCGGCTTCATCCCGGGCGTGCTGCTGGCGATGTGCTTCATGGCCTGGGTGATGATCCACACCACGATCAAGCCGTCGCTGGTGCCGTCAGGCGAGCACGCGATGCGCCACATGCCGTGGTCGCAGCGCTTCGCCTCGCTGCGCGACCTTGCCCCGGCGATCTTCCTGATTCTCTGTGTGCTGGGCTCGATGTATGGCGGCCTGGCGACGCCCTCGCAGGCCGCCGCCGTCGGCGTGCTGGGCGCCGTGCTCGTGGCCCGCGCGCAGGGCGGGCTCACGCTACAGGCGCTGCGCGATGTGGCGATCGGCTCCGTGCTGACCTGCAGCATGATCGCGCTGATCGTGCTGGGCGCCTCGATCCTCGGCAACGCCGCGGCTTTCCTCGGCATCCCCGCCGCCATCGCCGGCTTCGTCAAGGGGCTGGGCCTGTCCTCGTTCATGCTGATCGTGGCGCTGATGGCCTTCTACATCGTGCTGGGATGCTTCCTCGACGGCTTCAGCATGATCGTCATGACCTTGCCGATCGTGCTGCCGATCGTGAAGGCGGCCGGTTTCGACGAGATCTGGTTCGGCATCTTTCTGGTGCTGGTGGTCGAGATGGCGCAGATCACGCCGCCCGTCGGCTTCAACCTGTTCGTGATCCAGGGCCTGACCAATGACGGGCTGGGCTACATCGCGCGCGTCACCTTGCCCTACCTGATCATCATGGTGCTGTTCACCATGCTGATCACGGTGTTCCCCGACATCGCATTGTGGTTGCCGCGCGTCCTGTCATGACGACCTCTTATGATGTGGCGATCGTCGGCGGTGGCGCCGTCGGCAGCTCGATCGCTTACTGGCTAACACGCGATCCCGCCTGGGCCGGAAGCGTCGCGGTGATCGAGCGCGATCCGACCTACGCCCGCGCGTCCTCGGCGCTCAGCGCCTCCTCGATCCGCCAGCAATTCTCCACGCCGCTCAACATCGCGCTGTCGCGCTTCGGCATCGGCTTCCTACGCGACGTGAATGCGTATCTCGGCGTCGACGGCGAGCAGCCGGTCGAGCTCGGGTTGCGCGAGCCCGGCTATCTGTTCTTGGCGACGGCGGCCGGCGAGGCCGTGCTGCGCGACAATCACGCCATCCAGCGCGCCGAAGGCTGCGCCGTAGCGCTGCTCGATCCCGCCGCCGTCAAGACGCGCTATCCCTGGATGGACATGGACGGCGTCGTGCAGGCATCGCTCGGCACGGCCAACGAAGGCTGGTTCGACGGCCCGGCATTGATGCAGGCCTTCCGGCGCAAGGCGCGATCGCAGGGCGCGGTCTATCTGCACGACGAGGTGGTTGGTATCGACGTGTCGGCAAACCGCGTGAACGCCCTGCGGCTGCGCTCTGGCGAAACGATATCGGCGGGTATCGTGGTCAACGCCGGCGGTCCGTGGTCGGCTTCGGTCGCGGCGATGGTCGGGGTGACGCTGCCGGTCGAGGCGCGGCGGCGCTGCGTCTTCGTCTTCGACTGCCACGAGCGCTTCGAGGGTGCGCCGCTGACCATCGATGCGTCGGGAATCTGGTTCCGGCCGGAGGGGCGCTATTGGCTGGCGGGCGCGCCGCCGAAGCCCGAGAACGATGTCGATGGCCTGCCGCTGGAGGTCGACCACAGCGAGTGGGACGAGCTGGTCTGGCCGCCGCTGGCGGCGCGTGTGCCGGCTTTCGAGTCGGTGAAGGTGGTGAGCGCCTGGGCCGGCTACTACGAGTACAATACCTTCGATCACAACTGCATCGTCGGCCCGCATCCGACGATCACCAACTTGATCTTCGCCACCGGCTTCAGTGGCCATGGCATCCAGCAATCGCCAGCGACCGGCCGCGCCGTCGCCGAGCTGATCGCCCAGGGCCGCTACGTCAGCCTCGACCTCACGCCGTTCGGCTTCGATCGCATCGCCGCGAACCGGCCGGTCATCGAGCGCAACATCATTTGAGCCCACCGTCGTCCTGAGCGCAGCGAAGGACCTTGCGGTATCGCGGCCATACGCGTGCGCAGAGTCCGCGCGCGCCACCGTGAGATCCTCCGCTTCCCTCAGGATGGCGGCGGGCCAGTCAGGATGACGGCGGATCAATACGACTTCGGCAGCCCCAGCGCGCGTTCGGCGATGTAGCACAGCACCAGCTCGGCGCTGACCGGCGCGATGCGCGCGATCATGATCTCGCGCATGTAGCGCTCGACGTGGAACTCCTTGGCGTAGCCGTAGCCGCCATGGGTCAGCACCGCGCGCTCGCAGGCGGTGAACGCCGCTTCGGCCGCCATGTACTTGGCCGCGTTGGCCTCGGCGCCGCACTCCTTGCCGTTGTCGTAGAGCGAGGCGGCCTTGAAGGTCAGCAGGTCGGCGGCTTCAAGCTCCATCCAGTTCTTCGCCAGCGGATGCTGGATCCCCTGGTTCTGGCCGATCGGCCGGCCGAAGACGACGCGCTCCTTGGCGTATTGCGTGGCCTTCTTCAGCGCCAGGCGGCCTAGCCCGATCGCCTCGGCGGCGATCAACACGCGCTCGGGGTTCAGGCCGTGCAGCAGATAGTGAAAGCCTTTGCCCTCTTCGCCGATGCGGTCCTCGAGCGGTACCTTCAGCCCGTCGATGAACACCTGGTTGGTGTCGATCGCCTTGCGGCCCATCTTGTCGATCTCGCGCACCTCGATCTTCGATCGATCGAAGTCGGTGTAGAACAGCGACAGGCCGTCGGTCGATTTCTTGCACTGCTCGCGTGGCGTGGTGCGGGCGATCAGCAGCATCTTGTCGGCGATTTGCGCCGTCGTGGTCCACACCTTCTTGCCATGCACGACGTACTGGTTGCCGTCGCGCTCGGCCTTGGTCTCCAGCGCCGTGGTGTTGAGCCCGGCATTGGGTTCGGTGACGGCGAAGCAGCCCTTGACCTTGCCCTTGATGATGTCCGGCAGGATGCGCTTCTTCTGCTCCTCGGTGCCGAACACCACGATCGGGTTGGGCCCGAAGATGTTGAGATGGATCGCCGAGGCGCCGCTGAAGCCCGCACCCGAGCCGGCCACGGTCTGCATCAGCAGCGCCGCCTCGGTGATGCCCAGGCCCGAGCCGCCGTACTCTTCCGGCATGGCGATGCCAAGCCATCCCGAATCGGCCATGGCGGCGTAGAAGTCGTTGGGGAAGCCGCCTTCCTTGTCCTTCTTCAGCCAGTAAGCGTCGTCAAAGCGCGCGCACAGCTTCTCGACGCTGTCACGGATCGCGAGCTGATCGTCGGTGAAGGCGAAATCCATGGAAACTCTCCGGCTCTTCACTCCCTCTCCCCGCATGCGGGGAGAGGGCTGGGGTGAGGGGTAGGCTCAAGTTGCGCGGGGTGGCGGCGCGTCACTCGACACAGCCCTCACCCCGACCCTCTCCCCCGCATGCGGGGAGAGGGAGAAAACCGAATCAGCGTTGCGCCCAGAGGAACGACATCATCGCCTTGTTGAAAGGCTCGGGCCGCTCGACGTTGGGCAGGTGGCGTGAGTTCGGGATGCCGACATAGCGGCCGCCGGGAATCTTGGCGGCGATGAACTGGTTGCGATCCGGCGGCGTGCCGGGATCCTCGTCGCCGCAGATCACCAGGGTCGGCGTCTTGATGGTGTGCAGGCGGTCCTCGAAGTTGAAGTTCTGGATCGCCGAGGCGCAGCCGAGGAAGCCCTGCGCGGTGGTGCCGGCGATGGTGGCGTGGATCTGCTTGTAGCGCGCCGGGTTGGCCGTCTTGAACGACGGCGTGAACCAGCGGTCCATCGTGCCGTCGGCCAAGGTCGCGAGGCCATTGTTGGCGCGCACCGCCGCCTTGCGCTCGTCCCACGACGCGGTCGAGCCGGGCGGCGTGCTGGGCTGGGTGTCGCAGAGGATCGCCGATTGCAGGCGCGCGGCGTGATCGAGCAGCAGCGCCTGGCCTATCATGCCGCCGATCGACAGGCCCATGTAGTGCGTCTTGCTGATCCCGAGCGCGTCGAGCGCCTTGATCACGTCCTGCGCCAGGATCGCCATGGTGTAGTCACCGGTGACCGGATCGCTGCCGCCATGACCGCGCATGTCCAGCCGCAGCACGCGGAAGCCCGCCGCCAGCAGCACCGGCATCTGCTCCGCCCACATGCCGCCATCCGACGACAGGGAATGCGTGATGGTGATGACGGGCGCCCCCGGATCGCCGGACAGGTCGTAGTAGATGCGGTGGTTGTCGATGTTGAGAAGCATGCTGTCCTCCGCGGGAGATCCCTCGCTTGGTTCTGGATGACGGGCGCCCTGCGCCCGTCACATCGCGCTGATGCCACCGTCGATCACGACCTCGGAGCCGGTCATGAACGCGGATTCGTCCGACGCCAGGAAGACCAGCGCCCAACCGACCTCCTCGGGCTTGCCCAGCCGGCCGATCGGCACCTGGCGGCCGAGCTTCTGCTGCATCAGCTCGTTGCCGAAGCGGTCGCGGTATTTGTCGAGGATCGGCGTGTCGATGAATGTCGGATGCACGGAGTTACAGCGGATGTTGTAGCCGGACTTGGCGCAGTGCAGCGCCACGGACTTCGACAGCAGCCGCACGCCGGCCTTGGCCGAGTTGTAGGCCGCCATGTTGGCGCCGGCGATGATGCCGGAGATCGAGGAGATGTTGATGATCGAGCCGCCCAGCGTGCCGGTGTGCTTCTTGATCTCCTTCACGCCGTGCTTGCAGCCCAGGAAGACGCCGTCGAGATCAATGGCGTGCACCTTGCGCCATTCCTCCAGCTCGATGTCCTCGACCGTCTTGCTGAGCCCGATACCGGCGGAGTTCAAGAGCACGTGCAGGGCGCCGAATTTCGCCATCGCCGCGGCGATCGCCGCCTTCCACTGATCCTCGCTGGTGACGTCGAGCTTCACGAAATCGGCGGCCGAACCGATCTTCGCCGCAACGGCGCGGCCGCGCTCCTCGGCGATATCGGCGATCATCACTTTGGCGCCTTCGCGCGCCATCAATTGGGCGGCGCATTCGCCCAGTCCCGAGGCGCCGCCGGTGATCAGCGCCACCTTGCCGTTCAGCCGTCCCGCCATATCAAGTTCCCCCGATCACTTCAGGCACTTCGTCCGCACTTCGGCGGCGATCTGCTGCGCGCGCGGGCCGCCGCCCTTTTCCAGCTCGCGCTTGTCGGCCAGCGACATGGGCGCAACGATGCCCAGCGCGCAGGCGCAATAGGCCGCGGCTTGAGCCTGCGCCTCCGATGCCGGCTTGCCGTCCTTGATCAGCGCCTGCCGCGCCGAGTCTTCACAGCCTTTGGTGAAGTTCCGGGCGTACTCAGCTTCGGACACGCCGCCTAGCAGGCGTACGGCCAGCCAGCCGCCGAGCACCGCGACAACGATGGCGCCGACGACGACGGCTATGGTGGTGTTGCGCGACATGGCTGGCGCTCCCGTGAACCGTGGAATAGCGATTAAACGGTACCGGCGCGGGTCGCGCCAGTGCGCGCCGCGACGCTTTCCCGGTGTGCGATATAGCTGGTGGCGACGACGATCACGGCGGCGCCGATGAAGGTCCACAGGTCGGCGGTGTGGCCGAACACCGCCAGGTCGAGCAAGGTCGCCCAGACGATGCCGAGGAAGCCCACGGTCTGCACCGAGGAGATATCGGCGAGGCGGAACGCCCAGGTCATCAGGAAATAGCCCATGGTGCCGGTGACGCCGGCGACGGCGAACCAGCCGAGCTGTTCCGGCGTGGGCATGCGGAAATCCCACAGCGCGAGCGGCGCGAAGAACAGCACGGCCAGCACGCTCTGCCAGAAGACGACGACTTCCGGCTTCTCGTGCGCGGAGATCACCTTGGCGACGAGGTTGGACGCCGCCGTCAGCGGCACCGCCGCGAGCATCACCAGGGCGAAGGGATTGAGGCCGGCATTCCACGGCCGCACGATCAGCAGCACGCCGAAGAAGCCCAGCAGCACCGCGAGCCAGCGCCGCCAGTGCACGCGCTCGCCGAGGAACAGGGCGGCGCCCAGGGTGACGAAGATCGGTCCGGTGAAGCCCAGCGCGGCGGCCTGCGCCAGCGGGATCGCCGCGATCGCCCAGTACCACAGGCCGTAGCCCGCGGTGTGGAAGACGGAGCGCAGGAGATGGCGCGGCAGCTGCGTCGTGCGCAGCGACGAGAGCCCGCCCTTGACCAGGAAGGGCGCGGTGAACAGCAGGCCGGCGATCCAGCGGCCCCACGACACCTCGAGCGGCGGCAGCTCGAGCGTGAGGTGGCGCACCGTGGCGTTGAGCCCCTGGAAGAAGATGCCGGCGAGGATCGCGAAGGAGAAGGCGCGCGCGGCGCGCGAGGGGATCAGCCGCTCCAGCAGGTCGGGCAGGCGGTCGGCGGCGGACATCTACTCTGCCGCTGCCGGTCGTGGCGCGGTCTTGGGCGCCCTGGCGGCGCGGGCGATACGCGCTTCATGCCGCGCCAGCCACAGCGTGGCGCTGAAGATCACCACGCCACCGGCGACTGTCCAGCTCTCGGGCACGCTGGAGAAGGCGATGTAGCCGCCGAGCGAAGCCCACAGCAGGTCGAGGAAGCGCACCGGCTGCGTGGCCGAGACGTCGGCGACGCGCAGCGCCTGGGTGACGCAATAATGGCCGGCGGCGCCGAGCAAGCCGCAGAGCACGAACCAACCCCATTGCCAGGTCGAGGGCGTGGTCCAGTCCCAGAGCGCGAAGGGCAGGGCGAAAAGCGCCACCAGCCCGTGCTGCCAGATCACGATCGCCTCGGACGTATCGTGGCGCGTCAGCAGCTTGGCGACGATGAAGGAGGCTGCGAAGGTTGGCGCCGCGAGCAGCAACAGCCCGTTGCCCCAGGTGACGCCGCTGAAGCCGGGCGCGGTCCAGGGATGCACGACGATCAGCGCGCCGATGAAGCCCATGAACACCGCCGCCCAGCGCGTCACGCTCATCTTCTCGCCCAGCACCAGCACAGCGCCCAGGCACATGAAGATCGGGCCGGTGAAGCCCAGCGCCGTCATCTCGGCCATGCTGACCATCGGCAGCGCGAGAAACCACAGCAGCAGGCCGCCGAGATGAAACAGTGCGCGCAGCACCTGCAGGCCGGGCGCGCCGGTGCGCATGCGGCTCCAGCCCAGCTGTAATGCGATCGGCAGCAGCACGACGAAACCGAAGAAATAGCGCAGGAAGCCGACGACCCACGGATCGAGGTCGTGCGCCAGCCACTTCATGATGGTGTTGAGCGCCGCGAAGAGCGCGCCGCTGGCGGCCATCCACAGCATGCCGCGCAACGCGGCTGGCAGAGCCTGAAACACGCGGCGGACTATAGTCGGGCGCGCGCCATACGCACTACCGGCGGGTGCGGAACCCTGCCATGCGGGTCGCGATCACGGGGCCGCCGGCGGCCGGGCGTCGGCGCTGCGCACCTGGGCGCGGCGCACCGCCTCGCGGTGCGAGATGTAGAGCGCGCTGGCGAAGATCACGGCGGCGCCGACGAAGGTCCAGATGCCGGGCTGCTGCGAGAACAGCAGGAAGCCGAACAGCGTGTTCCAGATCAGCGACAGGAAGCCGATCGGCTGCAGGGCCGAGATCTCGGCCACCTGGTAGCCACGCTGCATGATCAGGTGGCCGGCGGTACCGAAGAAGCCGGCCAGCAGGAACCAGCCGGCCTGCGTCCAGGTCAGCGGCTGCCAGTGCCAGATCGCGAAGGGCGCGGCGCAGAGCACGATGAAGACCGACTGGTAGATCACGATCGTGTCGGCGCGGTCGGTGGCCGACAGCGACTTGGCCATCAGGTTCGAGGCCGAGAACAGCGGCGTCGAGGCCAGCGCGCAGATGGCGCCCAAGGTGATCGTCTCGAAGCCGGGGCGGATGATGATCATGGCGCCGATGAAGCCGACGACGACGGCCGCCCAGCGCCGCAACCGCACGTCCTCGCCAAGGAACAGGGCGGCGCCGATGGTGACGAAGATCGGGCCTGTGAAGCCCAGCGCCGTCAGATCGGCCAGCGTGATCAGCGGCAACGCGACGAACCACAGCTGCATGCCGGCGCTGTGGAAGGCGCCACGTAGCGCGTGAGTGCCGAGCTTGCGGGTGCGGAACGGCTGGATCAGGCCATGGCGATAGAAGACATGCAGCAGGAACACCGCGCCGAACAGATAGCGGCAGAACGCCATCATGTAGGAATTGAGCTCCTGCGCCGGAAAGTAGGTGGCGATGTTCAGCGCCGAGAACAGCACGCCCGATATGCCGACCAGGATGATGCCCCGTAGATTGCCGGGCTGCGCCGCCCACCAGGCCTTGAGCGCCGTCATCGCTGGCCGCCGCGCAGGCGCAGCACTTCAGTCTCCAGCGACTCGATATAGGGGTCGGTGACGCCGATGGCGCGCAGCTGGTCGGCGCATTCGAACAGATAGGAGCGGCAGGTGCCGCGGCGGCCCTCGGCGAAGGCCATGCTTTCGGCTTTCGTCGTCACGCTCATGCCGCCGCAATACTGCGGATGCTGAGGATTGATAACGAAGGTCAGCGCCCGCAACCCGTTGCCCGTCTCGTCGGTGCAGTCGACCCAGGCGGCGTCGTAGATGCCGCTCAGCATCTCGCGGTTGAACAGGATCGAGATCTCGGTCTCGACCTGCGAGGCGGTGATGCGATAGGCGACGCCGTCGCAGGCGCCGCCCTTCTCGACACCCAGCATCAGGCCGGGTCGTTCCGGTGTGCCGCGGCCCATCGGTGTCCAGAAGCAGAAGCTGCGGCGCCAGCCCTCGAGTCGCGCCGGCCGGCGCTCGACATAGTCGAACGCCGGGTTCCACATCAGCGAGCCGTAGCCGAAGACCCAGGCGTCGGTGCCTTCGGTCCAGCCGGCCAGGCAATCGGTGAGTCGCTGGTCGCGGTCCTCGCGTGGCAGGAAGTAGTCGAAGCCGAGCTTGCGCGCTTCCTCGGCCAGCTGATCGATGCGCTCCGCCGTCAGCTCCTCGCGCACCAGCGGCTGGCCGGTCTTGCCCCAGATGGTGGGCTTGTCGTGCGGCGGGGGAGCGCGGTCGTTCATGTCTTGGCGTAGGCGATGCCCATGGTCTCCGCGACGCAGGCCGGGCGATCCTTGCCCTCGATCTCGATCGTCCACTCGTAAGTCATGCGCACGCCGTTGTTGGCGACGTCGTCGGCGGCCACCAGCTTTTGCCGGCCGCGCACCCGCGCGCCGACCTGCACCGGGTTGGTGAAGCGCACCTTGTTGGAACCGTAGTTGATGCCGTTGCGCACGTTGTTGACGTGCAGGACGTTGTGGCTGAACCAGGGGATCAGCGACAGCGTGAGATAGCCGTGCGCGATCGGCTTGCCGTCGGGCATGTCCTTCTTGCAGCGCTCGACGTCGACGTGGATCCACTGATGATCGCCGGTGGCGTCGGCGAAGGTGTTGACGCGCTCCTGGGTGATCTCCAGCCAGTCGCTGACACCCAGCTCCTGTCCGACCAGCGCTTTCATCGCCTGCGGGCTGTCCACGGTTCGCTTCGCCATGCTGTCCTCCCTCTCCTCAGGAATGTTTCGTCGTCCGGCGTAGCGCCGAACCGGCCGGTCGCGCAAACGAAACCGGCTCATGCCGTCGATAACGACCACGGGGGTGGAATGGGGCGGCGGTCAGGCGCTTCAGATCTGTCACGGCGTCCCGTATGGCGGTCGGCGCAGCTTGTCCACCGCTTTGGCCCACCTCACAATGGACGGCGCCACGAATCAACAGACATCGGCGCAACGCGCCCATTCCGGAGGGAACGTCCATGGCCTACGAGCAGATCCTCGTCGAGACCGCCGATCGCGTCCGCACCATCACGCTCAACCGGCCGGACCGGCTGAACGCCTGGACCGGCACGATGCACAGCGAGCTCAAGCAGGCCATGCACGAGGCCGGCGCCGATCCCGAGGTGCGGGTGATCATCCTCACCGGAGCCGGCCGCGGCTTCTGCGCCGGCGCCGACATGGGCGGCCTGCAGCAGATCGGCGCCGCGGGCGCGGTGGTCGACCGCTCGACCAAGACCCAGGACGTGCCGGCGGGCGGCAGCACCATCGCCGATTTCCGCATGAACTACTCATATTTCCCGTCGATCCCCAAGCCGATCATCGCCGCGATCAACGGGCCCTGTGCCGGGTTGGGCCTGGTGATCTCGCTTTACTGCGACATGCGCTACGCCGCCGAGAACGCGGTCTTCACGACAGCCTTCGCCGCGCGCGGCCTGATCGCCGAGCACGGCGTGTCGTGGCTGCTGCCGCATTTCGTCGGCCTGCCGGCGGCGATGGACCTGCTGCTCTCGGCCAGGAAGTTCCGCGCGCCCGAAGCGCTGGCGCTGGGCATGGTCAACCGCGTGCTGCCCGACGCCGATCTCCTGAAGGAGACCAAGACCTATGCCAAACTGCTGGCCGAAACCGTCTCGCCGCGCTCGCTGGCGGTGATGAAGCGCCAGATCTGGGAGGCGCAGTTCCAGACGCTCGCCGAGGCCACGGTGAAGGCCAACCACGAGATGGAGCTGAGCTTCGCCGCCGACGACTTCAAGGAAGGCGTCGCCCACTACGTCGAGAAGCGGGCGCCGAAGTTCACCGGGCGCTGATACCGGCCTGCCGAAGCGTCTGTTCCGCCCACTCGATGACGGCGGTGATCCTGGCTAGCGGCCGCATGTCGGCGTGCACCAGGAGCCACAATTCGCGCGATAGCGTGGGCGCCTTCGCGATCCGGCACAGCAACGGCTCGCGATCGGCGATGGCGCAGGGCAGAAGTGACTTACCAAGGCCTGCGTTCACGGCCTGCAGCAGCCCTTCTGCATCGTTGGTCGCCAGAGGCGATCGTCGCTTTGAGCGCCGTATCGCAGCCGACAGCCATTGCGCCTGCGGCAGGCCGCTCATGGCGTCATCGTAGCCGATCCATGGCAACCCGTCGGGCGTGCGGTCGTGAGCGGCGTAGACCGCGTAGTCGATACGGCCGATACGGCGGGTTCTGATCGTGTTCAGGCCACGCGGGCGGGCGAGGCGCAGGGCGATGTCGGCGTCGCGGCTGGTCAGACTGATATCGCGTGGCTCGGCTATCAGCTCGAGCCGCAAGCGGGGATACGCCTGGTGCAAGATCGAGACGGCCGGCACGAATACCCGGTTGATGAGGATGGGCACTGCGGTGAGGCGAACGACTCCGGCCACCTCGCCATCGGCGCCGCTGATTGCCGCCTGCATCGACGCCACGTCGCGCTCGATGCGCTCGGCGCGCGCGATCGCGATGTCGCCGGCCGATGTCGCTCGAAGAGCGCCGCCGACACGCTCGAAAAGCCGTGTGCCCAGCCTTGCCTCGATCGTCACCAGCCGGCGCGCGACAGTGGTCTCGTGCACGCGCAGTCGCCGTGCCGCGTCGGACAAGGTGCCTGTGCGGGCGATCGCCAGCGTGTAGCGCAGATCGTCCCAATCCTGCATTTCCGCAGGTTAAGGCTGCGCGGACGCGGATTTCCAGAGGGCATGCAACAGGACTACCTCCCTTGTGTTGATAGGAGGGAGCATGCTTTACGCCATACTGTTCGAGGACAATGCCGGCCACGCCGAGGTGCGGCAGCGGCTCATGCCGGATCACCTGGCGTGGCTGGAGCGGCATGCCGGCACGATCCTCGCCGCCGGCCCGTTACGCGATGCCGCGGATGGCCAGCCGGTTGGCGGCCTCTGGCTGGTCGAGGCTGATGGCCGGCAGTCAGTCGAAGCACTGTACCGCGACGATCCCTTTTGGCCGACAGGGTTGCGCCGTACGGTGCGTATCCTGGAATGGCGCCAGGTGTTTAATGAAGGAAAGCGGCTGACCTGACGATCAGCCGAACGTCCGCTCCTTCCACCACGGGAAGTAGCTCGGCATGCCGTCGGTGACCTTCATCGGGAAGCGCGCCGGGCGCTTCTCGAGGAAAGCGGTGACGCCTTCCTTGACGTCGGCCGACTTGCCGCGGGCGTAGATGCCCTTGGAGTCGACCTTGTGCGCCTCCATGGGATGGTCGGCGCCCAGCATCTTCCAGATCATCTGGCGATTGAGCGCCACCGAGACCGGCGCTGTGTTGTCGGCGATCTCGCGCGCCAGCGCGTAGGCCGCCGGCAGCAGTTCGTCGGGCTTGTGGATCGAGCGCACCAGGCGGCCGTTCAGCGCCTCCTCGGCGGAGAAGACACGGCCGGTCATCACCCATTCCAGCGCCTGCTGCGGACCCACCAGGCGCGGCAGGAACCAGCTCGAGCAGGCCTCCATGACGATGGCGCGGCGTGTGAAGACGAAGCCGTAGCGCGCCGCTTCCGAGGCCAGGCGCACGTCCATGGCGAGCTGCATGGTGATGCCGACGCCGACCGCCGGGCCGTTGCAGGCGGCGATGGTCGGCTTCAGACAGTCGTAGAGGCGCAAGGTCAGCAGGCCGCCGCCGTCGCGATGGCCGTCGAGGCCGGGATCGACCGGCCCGCGATTCTGCGCGTCGAAGGTGTTGGCGCCGCCGGAGAGATCGGCGCCGGCGCAGAAGCCGCGCCCGGCGCCGGTGAAGACGATGGCGCGCACGTCGTCGTCGCGATCGGCGCGATCGAGCGCGTCGAGGAACTCCGAGAGCATGCGGCCGGTGAAGGCGTTGAGCTTGTCGGGCCGGTTCATCGTCAGGGTGAGGATGTTGTCCTTCACCGCGTACTGGATCTGCTCGTAGTCCATGCCATCCTCCGCCGATTCCGTGCGCCACGCTTAGCGCGCTGGCCGCGAGGGCGGAAGGCCATCGGTCCGTAGCGCGGAACCGGTGGCGCGGCCCGAGGACGGCAACGGGTCAGTGCTGGTTGACCAGAAGCACGCCGCCCATGATCAGCGTGATCCCGGCGATCTGCTGCCAGCCGAAAGGCTCATTGAACAGCCAGTGGCCCAGGACGGCGACGATGGCGTAGCTCAGCGAGACGCTGGGGAACGCCACCGAGACCGGCAGCTTGCGTAGCGCGATGATGTAGAGGAAGGCCGCCACACCGTAGAAGAACAGGCCGATGAGGGTCGAGGGCCGCAGCAACTGGGCGAGCAGGTTCTCGGCGCTGGCGCCGACCTTCAGCAGCATCTGGCCGCCGATGCCGGTGATGATGCCGCCGGCGAGCGCGGCGTAGTAGGGCCACATGGTGCGTAAGTCCTAGCGTACAGCTGTCAGGTTGGGTGTCGCGCGCGGCGCTTCGGGGGCGTCCGCCGCTTGGCTGGCACTCTCCATCCGCAGCACCTCCCGTACGATGTATTGCGGCTTCTGGTTGGCGGTGAGGAACATGCGGCCGAGATACTCGCCCATGACGCCCAGGATCAGCAGTTGCACGCCGGCCAGCAGCACGACGGCCGACATGGTCGAGGCCCAGCCGGTGGGCAGGTCGCGATTGATCAGCGCCTCGGCCAGGATGAACACGAAGCCGAGGAAGCCCAGCGCCGAGAGCCCGATGCCGGTAAGGCTGGCTAGGCGCAGCGGCATCACTGAGAAATTCAGGAACATCGACAGCCACAGTCGCACCAACCGGCGCAGCGTGTAGTTGGTGCGCCCCGCGGCGCGCGGCAAATGCTTGACCTGCAGGCGGCCGATGTTCTGCGTCACCTGCATCAGGAGGCCATCGACATAGGGATAGGGGCCCTTGTAGGGCACGATCTGCTCGCGCACGAAGGCGTTCATGCAGCGGAAGCTCGAGAGGTACAGGCCCTTGGGCTTGTCGATCAGCCTGTCGGCGCACCAGTTGGTGAAGGCGCTGCCGAGATTGCGCCAGGCCGCGTGCTGCTTGCTGGCATAGAAGGTGTAAACCAGGTCGTAGCCGCCGTCGCGCGTGTGCTCGAACAGCCGCTTCACTTCTTCCGGCGGGTTCTGCAGGTCGTCGTCCATGGTGATGGTGTAGGCGCCGCGCGCCTGCGCCAGCCCCGCCATGACCGCGTTGTGCTCGCCGAAATTGCGGCTGAGGTTGACCAGCGTGATCGGCGCGCCCGGCTGCCGCATCAGGCCGCGGCAGACCTCGAAGCTGTTGTCGGGGCTGCCGTCGACCGCCAGCACGATCTCCAGCCCGCCCTCGATGTCGAGCGCGCGCAGCGCCTCGACCAGCTCGCCAATGCTGGCGGCGCCCTTGTAGACCGGAATCACGACACTGAGCGCAAAAGGCGCGTTCATCTCTTCTCCGCCACCAGCATGATCGATCCGCCGAAAGGCAGGTCGAGTCCCCATCCAATCAACCGCCGCTCGGCCGCCACGATGGCGCCGAACAAGGCGTTCAGCGGCGCCGGAAACGGCCGCACGTCACTCGCGGCATCCTCCCGTGACACCAGGCGACGCAGCACCATGAGCGGAAACAGGAAGCTGTTCCAGTGCGTCGCACGCTTGATGCGGAAGCCGGCGGCCTCCAGCAGGCCGACCGCCTCGCGTCTCCCGAAACGCCGCGCGTTATGCACGCGCGCGTCGTGCGCCGAAGCCAGCCAGCGATAGGCCGGCAGGTTAAGCAACAGAATTCCGCCGGATTCGAGGCAGCGATGCGCCTCGGCCAGGGCGCGATTCGGCTCGACCATGCGGTGGCACAGCACGTCAAGGCTGAACATGCCCGACAGCGTCCGGTCGGCGAAAGGCAGCTCGTTGACCGAGCCCACCGCCACCGGCCGACCGCTCTTGGTGACGGCGATGCCGGCGGCCGTGGAGTCGTATTCCAGTCCGACCGGCGTGGGCCGCAACCGCGCCTCGACCAGCCGGGCCAAAAGTCCACCGGTGCCGCAGCCGGCGTCGAGGATCGGTTGCCCGCTTGGCGCGGCGTGGCGTGCGAAGAGCTCGGCGGCGAGTGCGCGGAGGCCGCGATACCACCACAGGCGGTCCTCGACGGCGGCCATCAGCTCGTACTCGCGGCGCTCCATGCCTGCACCATGCCACGGTCTGGCCAAGATGGCAGCGCCGGATGGCCTCTGATACCTTGTGACGCCAACGGACAATCCGCCGGCCCCGATTACCGCTCTCCGTGGACAGCCACCTGCCAGATCCTGATCCGCCCCAACAGCCGGCGCCCGTCGAGCGGCAGCGCGAGGTCGAGGCGGCGCGTCTACGCGCGCCGCGCTGGTGGGCACCTCGGCCGGGACGGAGCGACGCGCTGTCGGATACCACCGCGCGTCTGATCAAGCTGCTGCTGATCCTGGTGCCGGCGGGCTGGGCGATCGGCTACCTCTATCCGCCGATCAACCACGATGTCGGCTGCCTGCTGGAGATCGCCCATCGCTGGGTCAACGGCGAGCGACTCTATGTCGACATCATCGATGTGAACCTGCCGCTGGTTTTCGCGTTACACGCCATCCCCGAGCTGCTGTCGCGCGCCACGCCGTTCCTGGGATGGACGGCGATGACGTGGCTGACGATCTGCTTCTTCATCGCCATCGCCGCCTCGTTTCTCGCCTCGCGCAAGCTGGTGCATGTCGTGCCTTCGTTGGCGCACCCGCTGACCGAGGCGGTCGTGCCGCCGACCCTGCTGTTCCTGTTCATCGTGCTGCCCAACGAGAATTTCGGGCAGCGCGAGCATCTGCTGATGATCGCCATGGCGCCCTATGTGCTGCTCGCCAGCGCGCGCGCCGAGGGGGCCGAGGGCCGGCTGTCGCGGCTCTTCGTCTGGAGCGTGGCGATCTCGGCCGGTGTGGCGCTGGCGCAGAAGCCGCACTTCATGCTGATCCCGCTGGCGGTCGAAGCCTATGTGCTGGTGCATCGCGGGATCAGACCCATGCTGCGCGATCCGGTGCCGTGGCTCATCGGCGGCATCGCCGTGGCGCACCTCGCCTACATCGTCCTGCTGACGCCGAATTATGCTCGTTTCGTGCTGCCGATCATGTTCGACTCCTACGCTGTGATGGGCGGTACGAGCTTGCGGCAAGTGCTGCTGGGCGCCACGGTGCTGCCCACCTTGCTGGCGCTCCTGACGCTCGGCGCGCTGGCGACCTTCCTGTCGCGCACCGTGGCGGCGCGCGTGATCGTGGCCTATGGCGTGGGCGCGGCGCTCGCGGCGGCGGCGCAGGCCAAGGGCTGGCCCTACCATGTGATGCCGGCGCTCGGCTCGGCGATCCTGCTGGCGGCCGTGACGCTCTCGCAGATGGTCGACCGCTATCTGCCGCTCAGCCGCGAGGCGCATCGACGGCCGGTGGCGGCGATCGGCGCGACTTTTCTGATCCTGCTGTACTTCCAGGCGGCGCTGTCGATGACGCCGTTCCACAAGCAGCGCGACTTCCAGGACAGCATTACGGGCGTGCTGTTGCACGTCGTCGAGCGCAACGCGCCCAACCGAAAGGTGCTAGTCCTGTCACCTGGCATCTACCCGCATTATCCGATGATCAACTACGCGCACGCCCGCATGGCGATGCGCTTCCAGACCATGTGGGTGCTGCAAGGCATCTACGCCGACTGCGAGGAGTTCGCCACGCTATACACCGCGCCCGAGGACATGCAGGACGCCGAGCGCTTCCTCTATGAGTCGGTGTCGGAAGACTTCGACCGCGAGAAGCCCGACCTGCTGATCGTCGATCGCGTGCCTGGCATTCCACGCTGCCAGGGCCGCGAGTTCGCCTATCTCGAATACTTCCAGCGCAACGCCCGGTTCGCCCAGGCGTTCGAACGCTATCAGCACCTGATGGATGTCGAGCGCTACAGCATCTACAAGAGGCGTTAGCGGGAGCGCTGGTATCCCACCGGCGGTCCCAGAAGAGGGCGGCATGAGTGAGTCCGAGAAGTTCCCGCAGCCGCTGTCCGGGATGGTCGTGCCGCGCTTCGGCGACATCGCGACCTTCATGCGCCTGCCGCTGTTCCGCGATCCGACCGAGGTCGAGATCGGCCTGATCGGCGTGCCGTGGGATGGCGGCACCACCAACCGTCCCGGCGCGCGGCACGGGCCGCGCCAGATGCGCGATCAATCCACGCTGATGCGGCGCGTTCACCACGTCACCGGTATCGCGCCATACCGTCTGGCGCGCTGCGGCGATCTGGGCGACACCCCGGTCAATCCCGCCGATCTCGACGACAGCCTCGTGCGCATCAAGGCGTTCTTCGACAAGGTGCATGCCGCCGGCACCGTGCCGCTGTCGGCCGGCGGCGATCACCTGATCACCCTGCCGATTCTGCGCGCCATCGCCACCAGGGGGCCGTTGGGCATGGTGCACTTCGACGCGCACAGCGACACCTGGGACACCTATTTCGGCGGCTACAAGTATACGCATGGCACGCCGTTCCGCCGGGCCATCGAAGAGGGACTGATCGATCCCAAGCGCTTTGTGCAGATCGGCATCCGCGGCTCGCTGTACAACGCCGACGACATGCGCTGGGCGTACGATCAGGGTATCCGTGTGATCGGCATCGAGGAGTACTACGAGCTCGGCGTCGAGAAGGTGATCGCTGAAGCGCGCCGGGTCGTCGGCGAGGCGCCGACTTATGTCAGCTTCGATGTCGACGGCCTCGATCCGGTCTACGCCCCCGGCACCGGCACGCCCGAGATTGGCGGCTTCAGCACGCACGAGGCGCAGCGCATGATCCGCGGCCTGCGCGGCCTGGACCTCGTCGGCGGCGACGTGGTCGAGGTCTCGCCACCTTTCGATCCCTCCGGCAACACCGCGCTCGTGGGCGCGACGATGATGTGGGAGATTCTCTGCCTGCTGTCCGAGGCCGTCGCCCGGCGCAAGGGCCGCACCGAGAGGTAGTGCCGGGCGCTTGAACGGCCCGTGCGTCTATTCCAGAGTGACCCGCGTAACCCCATCGGAAGGCACAATGACCGGCACCCGCGACGGCGCGATCGCACGCATCGAGAAGTATTTCGACGATGGCGGGTTTCTCGCCGAGCTGCGGCGTCGCGTCGCGATTCCGACCACCAGCCAGGAGACCGACAGCGGCCCCGCGCTGCGCGCCTATCTCACGGAGGAGATGGGTCCAAGCCTGAGCAAGCTGGGTTACGATTTCCAGGTCATCGACAACCCGGTGGCGAAATTCGGTCCCTTCATGGTGGCGCGGCGCATCGAGGATCCGTCCAAACCGACGGTGCTTACCTACGGCCATGGCGACGTCATCCGCGGCCTCGATGATCAGTGGCGCCAGGGTCTGTCGCCGTGGAACATCGTGGTCGAGGGCGACCGGATCTACGGCCGCGGCACGGCCGACAACAAGGGCCAGCACACCATCAACATCGCCGCCCTGCAGGCGGTGATGGAGGAGCGCGGCTCGCTGGGCTTCAACTCGACCATCCTGATCGAGACCGGCGAGGAGACCGGCTCGCCCGGCCTCGCCGACTTCTGCCGCGCCCACAAGGATCTGCTGAAGGCCGACGCGCTGATCGGCTCCGATGGCCCGCGCCTGCAACCGCACAAGCCGGCGATCTTCGGCGGCACGCGCGGCACCTTGAACTTCGTCCTGAAGCTCGACATGCGCGAGGGCGGTCATCACTCCGGCAATTGGGGCGGCCTGCTGGCCAATCCCGGCCTGATCATGGCGCATGCCCTGGCCTGCATCGCCGACGGTCGTGGCCAGATCAAGGTGCCGGAGTGGCGGCCCAAGACGCTCACCAACTCCGTGCGCATGGCGCTGGCCGGGCTGGAGATCGACGGAGGCCCGGACGGCCCACAGATTGATCGCGACTGGGGCGAGGAGTCGCTGACGCCGCCGGAGCGGGTGTTCGGCTGGAACAGCTTCGAGGTGCTGGCCTTCAAGACCGGCAACCCTGATCGCGTGGTCAACGCCATCCCGCCCAGCGCAACCGCCTGGTGCCAGCTGCGCTTCGTCGTCGGCACCGATCCGCAAGACATCCTGCCGGCGTTGCGCCGCCACCTTGATAGGCACGGCTTCCAGGCCATCGAGATCACCTCGATGCGCGAGGTGCTGATGAACGCTACCCGGCTCGATCCTGATAGCCCTTGGGCCAAGATGGCGGTGGCCTCGATCGAGCGCACGACCGGGAAGAAGCCCGACGTGATTCCCAATCTGGGCGGCTCGCTGCCCAACGAGGTCTTTGTCGACATTCTCGGCATGCCCACGGTCTGGGTGCCGCATTCCTATGCATCGTGCAGCCAGCACGCGCCGAACGAGCATTTGTTGGCACCGGTGGCGCGCGAGGGGCTTCGGCTGATGACCGGGCTGTTCTGGGATCTCGGCGAGCAGGGCCGACCGGGCTGATGATGACCTCGGTTGGCATGATCCGATCGGCGCGGCGTCCCGTAGATGGGGCATGCTTTCTGTCGCCATCCGCGTTCCCGCGATACCTTTCCCCGACGGTTGGGGCCGGGCGGCGGCAGCCGTGAGCGATACGTCGAGGATCGCCGTCTCCGCTGTCCAGCCGGGAGTCGACGACTCCGCTGAGCTGATCGAGGCCGTCGCGCAGCGCCGGGATCGCGCCGCTTTCGCCGAGCTGTTCCGCCGCTTCGCGCCTAGGGTGAAGGCGTTCGTGATGCGTTCTGGCGCGGACCCCGACTTGGCTCAGGAGGTGGCGCAGGAAACGATGGTCCTTGTCTGGCGCCGAGCCGAGACGTTCGACCGGACCCGCGCCGGGGCGGCGACCTGGATCTTCACCATCGCGCGTAACAAGCGTATCGACCTGCTGCGCCGCGCTACCCACGCCGGCTTCGACCCCGAGGACTACGTGCTGTTCTCGACCGAAGCGCCGGAAAGTGCCGACAACGCCGCGATTGGCCGCCAGGTGCGCGAGCGCATCGGCGCCGTGATGCAGGCGCTGACCCCGGATCAGATCGAAGTGCTGCGCATGGCCTTCTTCCAGGACAAGTCGCATTCGGTCATCGCCCGGGAGATGAAGCTGCCCCTGGGTACCGTGAAGTCGCGCATCCGCTTGGCGCTGTCGCGCCTGCGCGAGGCAATGCAGAGTGACGTCCCATGATCCACAATCCCGCACCGTCCGAGCTGCTGCTCGACTATGCCAGCGGCGCCCTGGCCGAGGGGCCGGCGCTGCTGGTCGCCAGCCATCTTGCCTACAGCGAGGAAGCGCGCGCCGATGTCGCAGCGTTCGAGGCGGCCGCCGGCGACATGCTGGCGTCGATGCCAGCCGAAGTGCTGCCCGACGATGCCCTAGCCCGCACCCTGGCGCGCATTGACGCCGAACCGGCACCAGCGCCGGCGGCTAGGCCCAAGGACGCCGCCCTGGAGATCGTCGGCACCGCGATCCCGGCGCCCCTGCGTCGCTATCTTCCGCACGACGCCCGCTGGCGGCCGGCATGGGGTGGAATCGAGGAGATCGAGCTGCCGCTGGGCGACAAGAGCTACCGCGCCACTCTGATGCGCATCGGGGCGGGTCGCGGCCTCCCGGGCCACCGCCATGCCGGTAGCGAGTACACGCTGGTTCTGTCCGGCAGCTTCAGCGATGGTCGGGGGCGCTTCGACCGCGGCGATATCTGCGTCGCCGACGCATCGGTCGAGCACAAGCCGGCGGCCGACCTCGACCAGCCCTGCATCTGCCTGGTGATCGCCGAGGCGCCGGTGCGGCTGACCGGCATTTTCGGCCGTTTTCTCAATCCCTTCCTGAAGCGATAGGCCGCGTCTGACGCGCCTACGGTAGACCTCGGGCCATGCGTTGACCCGGCGCGCCGGCGTGGGCGATGCTCCGCGCGCTTGTGGTTCCGGGGGATCGACATCATGGCGTACCGCGTTCTGATCGCGCAGTTCATGCACGAGACCAACACGTTCTCGAAACTGCCGACCACGTTGGACGACTACCGCCGGCGCTGGTTGGCTCCTGGTTCGGAACTGGCCAGCCGCTTCAAGGGCACGAAGACCGAAATTGGCGGGTTGCTCGACGCCGCGGGCCGGTACGGCTGGGACCTCGTGCCCTCGATCGCCGCCAACGCCACGCCCTCGGGCAGACTGACTGCGGAGACCTGGGCGTATATCCGCGACGGCATCGTCGAGAGCGCGCGCAAGGCCGGCAAGATCGACGGCATCTGCCTGGCCTGCCATGGCGCGGCGGTCACCGAGACATCGGACGACCCGGAGGGCGAACTGCTCGAGGCTTTGCGCTCCATCGTCGGGCCCGACGTGCCGATCAGCATGACGCTCGACCTGCACGCCAACGTCACCGACCGCATGGCGTCGCTGGCCAGCGCGCTGATCAGCTACCGAACCTATCCGCATATCGACCAGTACGAGCGCGCGCAGCAGGGCGCGGCGCTGGTCCAGGCGGCGATGGAGGGCAGGAAGCGGCCCCGCTGCCTGGCGCTGCAGCCGGCGACGATCTCAGGCGCGGATGGCGGGCGCACGACCCAACCGGGGCCGATGCTCGATCTGCTGGCCAGGGCTGATGCTTTCGAGAAGGAGCCGGGCATCAACGTGGTCAGCGTTCAGGCCGGCTTTGGTCCGTCGGATATCCCCAATGTCGGCCCGTCGATCGCCGTGAGCTACGAACCCGGCCAGGAAGCCCGCGCCCGCGACATCGCCCGTCAGCTTTGCCAGGAGATCTGGGATCGCAAGGCGGAGAAGACCGTGGGCATGGCCAGCGTCGAGGAGGCCATGGCGCGGCTGAGATCGCGCGGCGACGCGGCCGGGCCTCTGGTGCTGGCCGATGGCACGGACAATCCCGGCGGCGGCGCCTATGGCGATGCCACGCGCTTGCTGAAGGCGTTGATCGACGCAGACGCGCGGGACGCGGCGGTGGGCACGATCTTCGACCCCGCGGCCGTGCGGGCGGCGATGAAGGCCGGTGTCGGCAACAGCGTCACCGTCGATCTCGGCGGCCACCACGATCCCGAATTCGGCGCGCCGATCCGCGTGACGGCGATGGTGCGATTGCTGTCGAACGGCGAATTCGTCAATGACGGGCCGATGCAGCAGGGCGTGGCGACGTCCATGGGTCCGACCGCCGTGCTGCGCATCGGCGGCATCGATGTCATCGTCATTTCCAATCGCATCCAGACCATCGACCGCCAGGTCTTTCTCAGCCAGGGCATCGACCCGTCGCGCCGCCGCGTACTGGTGGTCAAGAGCGTGCAGCATTTCCGCGCCGCCTTCGCGCCCATCGCCAGCGAGATCATGGTCGTGGATTCCGGCGCCCTGTGCTCGCCCGATGTGCGACGGTTCAAGTACACCAAGCTGCGCCGGCCGGTCTGGCCGCTCGACGAGGTGGCTTCGCCCTTCCCGAACTGAGGCGCCGATCAGTCAACTCGGACCGTGCCCAAGCGCCCCTGGCAAGGTGACAGCATGGTATCGTCGTTCAGGATGCCTGGCCGCGGTGCAGGCCGGCGAGCCAGTCGCGTGCCTCGGCCATGCTGGCGCAGATCCTGAGCGGCCGGTCGGCACTGGCGGTGCGATCGGCGAACAGCAGAGTCATGTCACGCACCTCTTCCGACCTGGCGATGAAGGCGACCGCGCCGAGTGGTCCCAGCGTGCCGTTGGCCGTCGTCGCCGCGACGGCTTGAGCGATGGCGCGGATCTCGCCGGCCTTCAACGTCACAGTCGCGTGCGAAAGATCGATGATCCGCCCATAGGACAGGACGCCGCTCTGGAAGAGTTCCTTGGCGAGGGCGATCAGATCCATAAGCGTCACCTCGCCGGATCCAGTGGCGATCGCAAGGCGTTCGGCATGATAGATGGTCAGGGAGATCGGCAAGGCCCGTTTCGCCATGCTGGGACGCGCGGGGCATTGGTGGGCGCGGTAGGGATTGAACCTACGACCCCACCCGTGTGAAGGGTGTGCTCTCCCGCTGAGCTACGCGCCCGATGGAGGCGCGGTATAGGGTGCCGGACCGGCGCTGTCTAGGGTCTCGGCGGCCGCAGGCGGGCCAGCGCGGCGGGGATGTCGGCGAAGCGCTCGACCACGGCATCGGCGCCCAGAAGGTGCGCCGGCGTTTCAGTGTAGCCCCAGGATACCGCCACGGTCGGCAGGCCGGCGAGCTGGCCGGCGTGCACGTCGTGCACCGAGTCGCCGACCATGGCCGCCTGGGCGCGATCGGCGCCCATGCGCGCCAGCAGCCGCAGGATGTGGCCGGGGTCGGGCTTGCGCACGTCGAAAGTGTCCGCTCCGGCGACATCGCTGATCATCGCCATCAGGTCCAGCCGCTCCAGCACGTCGCGCGCCGAGGCCTCCTGCTTGTTGGTGCACACCGCCAGACGGACGCCGGACGCCGCCAGCGCCGCGAGGGTTTCGGCGACCCCGTCATAGACGCGCGTATGCACGACCGGCCGCTCGGCGTAGTGGCGCGCGAAGTCGCGTACCCGCGCCGCTAGCGCCGCGCCGTCGAGGCTCACGCCGCGCAGTGCGAAGGCTTTGCGGGTACGTACCCGGCCGCCCTCGCCCATCAAGGAGCGCATCGTCGCCTCGTCGAGCGGGTCCAGCCCGTGCTCGGCCAGCACCCGATTGACCGCCTCGCCGACGTCGCGGGCGCTGTCGATCAGGGTGCCGTCCAGGTCGAAGACGATCGTGTGAAAAGGAAGGGTGGTGAGGTCCAGCGGCATACGCCGCCTCTCTTGCGGCAGGGGATGATCGATGGCAAGGGGGGCCGCGCATGGTAGTCTCGGAACCGCCCGTTCCGGCGGGCCAACCAACACAGGAACGATGCCCCTGACCCTCTCAGTCGTCGTGCTGGCGGCGGGCGCCGGCAAACGGATGAATTCGGATCTGCCCAAAGTGCTGCACCGCGTCGCGGGCGTGCCGATGGTCGCGCACGTGGTCTCCGCCGTGCGCGCGCTGCAGCCCTTGAGGGTGGTCGTCGTGGTCGGCGCCGGGCACGAGGCGGTCGGCCGTGCCGTCGCACCCTGTGCGACGGTCGTACAGGACCCGCCAAAGGGCACTGGCCACGCGCTGATCACGGCGCTGCCGGCGCTGCGCGGCGGCGGCGAGGTGCTGGTGGTGCTGGGCGATGCGCCGCTGCTGACCGCCGATACGACGCGCCGGCTGGTCGAGGCGCGCCGCGCGGCCGGGGCGGCCGTCGCCGTCCTGGGTTTCCGCGCCGCCGATCCAACGCCCTATGGCCGGCTGGTTTGCGACGCGGCCGGCGAGCCGCTGAAGATCGTCGAGGCGCGCGATTGCACGCCGGAGCAGGTCAAGATCGACCTGGTGAACTCCGGCGTCATGGCCTTCGACGGCGCGCTGTTGCCGGGGCTGCTCGAACGGCTGCGTCCGACAAACGCGCAGGGCGAGTACTACATCACCGACCTGATCGAGCATGCGCGAGCCGACGGCCGGCGCTGCGTCGTGGTCGAAGGGCCAGAGGCGGAGTTCCTCGGTGTCAACTCGCGCGTCGAGCTGGCGGCCGTCGAGGCGGCGATGCAGGACCGCCTGCGCCGGCGCGCGATGGATGGTGGCGTGACCATGATCGATCCGTCGTCGGTCTGGCTGAGCGCCGACACGGTGCTGGGTCGTGACGTGCGAATAGAGCCCCACGCCGTGTTCGGGCCAGGCGTGCGAATCGGCGATCGCGCGGAGATCAAGGCCTTCTGCCACATCGAAGGCGCCGAGATCGGCGACGACGCCGTCGTCGGTCCCTATGCGCGCGTACGGCCGGGCAGCCGTATCGGGCGCGCGGCGCATATCGGCAATTTCGTCGAGGTCAAGAACGCCACGCTGGGCGATGGCGTGAAGGCCAACCATCTCGCTTATCTCGGCGACGCCGATATCGGCGCGCGTAGCAATATCGGCGCTGGCGTCATCTGCGTGAACTACGATGGTTTCGGCAAGTGGCGCACCGTGATCGGCAGCGAGGCCTTCATCGGCTCGAACGCCGCGCTGGTGGCGCCGGTGCGCGTCGGCGATCGCGCCAACGTCGCGGCCGGCAGCGTGGTCACGTCGGACGTCGCCGATGAGGCGATGGCGTTCGGTCGCGCGCGCCAGGAGGACAAGCCCGGCCTGGCGCCCAAGATGCGCGAACGGCTGAAAGCGCGCGCCGCCGATCCCTCCATGAAGAACCGCAAGGCCTGAGGAAGGACCCTCCACGATGTGCGGCATCATCGGCATCATCGGCAACGCGCCGGTTACGCCCCTGCTGGTCGACGCTCTCAAGCGCCTCGAGTATCGCGGCTACGACTCCGCCGGTGTGGCCACCCTGATCAACGGCCACATCGATCGTCGTCGCGCCGAGGGCAAGCTGGTCAACCTCGAGGCGCGACTGCGGGCCGAGCCGCTCTCCGGCACGATCGGCATCGGCCACACGCGCTGGGCGACGCATGGCAAGCCTAGCGAGCGCAACGCGCATCCCATCGCCACCGACCGCGTGGCCATCGTGCACAACGGCATCATCGAGAACTTCCAGGAGCTCAAGGACGAGCTGGCGGCCGAGGGGCGCCGCTTCGAGAGCGACACCGACACCGAGGCGGTCGCGCAACTGCTGACGTCGTATCTGGAGCGCCAGATGACGCCGGAAGCGGCGATGGGCAAGGCGATGGGGCGCCTGCGCGGCGCCTTCGCGCTGGTGGCGATGTTCAGTGGTCGTCACGATATCCTGATGGGGGCGCGCCGCGGCAGCTCATTGGCGGTCGGCCACGGCGACGGCGAGATGTATGTCGGCACCGACGCGCTGGCACTGGCGCCGTTCACCAGCCGTGTGACGTATCTCGAGGACGACGACTGGGTGGTCCTGAGCTCGTCCGGCTGCACCGTCTACCAAGGCGAGACCAAGGTCGAGCGGCCGGAGAAGAAGAGCGGTCTGTCGGGCGCGCTGATCGGCAAGGGCAACCATCAGCACTTCATGCTGAAGGAGATCTACGAGCAGCCGGCGGTGGTCGGCGACACGCTGCAATACTATCTCGACCCGGCGACGCGTACGGTGCGGACGCCGGCGATGCCGTTTGATTGGACCGACGTCAGCCGCCTCACCATGACGGGCTGCGGCACGGCGTTCTACGCCTGCATGGTCGCGAAGTACTGGTTCGAGAAGCTGGCGCGCCTGCCGGTCGAGATCGAGGTCGCCTCGGAGTTCCGCTACCGCGAGCCGCCGCTGCCCGAGGGCGGCGTATGCATCGCCGTCTCGCAGTCGGGCGAGACCATCGATACGCTGGAGGCGATGCGCTACGCCAAGTCGCAGAAACAGATCCTGCTGTCGGTGACGAACGTTCCGGAGAGCGCCATCGCGCGGTTCTCGCACGCCGTGCTGCCGACGCTCGCCGGACCGGAGATCGGCGTCGCCTCGACCAAGGCGTTCACCACCCAGCTCGTCGTGCTGCTCAGCGCCGCCATCGCCGCCGGCCGCGCGCGCGGAACCTTGTCGCGGGCGGAGGAAGAGCGCCTGGCGCTGGCGATGATCGAGCTGCCGGCGCGCATCAACGAGACGCTCAACATGGAGGGCGATTACCGCCGGATCGCCGAGAACACGCTCGCCGCGGCGCGCGACGTGCTCTATCTCGGCCGCGGCTCCTCCTTCCCGGTCGCGCTCGAGGGCGCGCTGAAGCTCAAGGAGCTCAGCTACATCCACGCAGAGGGCTATGCCGGCGGCGAGATGAAGCACGGGCCGATCGCGCTGATCGACGATGCGGTGCCGGTCGTCGTCGTGGCGCCCAGCGATTCGATCTTCGACAAGATCGCTTCGAATTTCGAGCAGGTGCGCGCGCGCGGCGGCAAGCTGGTGCTGCTGAGCGACGCCCGGGGCGTGGCGAAGCTGGGCGCCAAGGCCGAGACCTCGATCGCCGTGCCCGACATCGATCCTGTCGTGGCGCCGATCCTCTACACCGTCGCGGTACAGCTGCTGGCGTATTACACGGCGCTGGCCAAGGGCACCGACATAGACCAGCCGCGTAACCTCGCCAAGAGCGTCACCGTCGAGTAGCGCGCGGAGGGTCGGATGGATCTCGAAGCGAAGAAGCGCCAGCTGCTCGAGGACGGGTGCTGCGTCGTGCCCGGCGTCCTGACGCCGGCCGAGACCGATGACGTGCGCGCACGTCTGTGGCGCGCGGCCGAGGAGAGTGAGCGGCAGGGCGTGCCGACGCGGCAGATCGGGCTGGATCCGAACGAGCACAATGTGCGTGTCTTCTATCTGCTCGAGCGCGATGCGATCTTCCGCGAGCTGATCCAGCATCCGACCGCGATCGATTTCGTGACCGCGCTGCTGAGCGGCGACTTCCTGATCTCCAACTTCACGGCCAACATCGCCTTGCCGGGCAGCCAGTCGATGAAGCTGCATTCTGACCAGGGCATCGTCGTGCCGGAGCCATGGCTGCAGCCTTGGAGCGTCAACGTCATCTGGTGCCTCGATGACATCGACGCCGAGAACGGCGCCACGCGCTACATCCCCGGCAGCCATCGGATCCGCACGGCGTCGGAGCTTCCCGAGAATGCGGCCGAGAAGACCGTGCCATTCGAAGCGCCGGCGGGTTCGATCGTCGTTATGGACGGCCGCGTCTGGCACACATCGGGCGCCAATGTTTCCCAGTCGCGCGAGCGCGCCCTGCTGTTTGGCTACTATTCGCGCTCCTTCGTGCGCCAGCAGCAGAACTGGAACGCTAGCCTGTCGCCGGAAACGCTCGCCGAGCTGTCGCCACAGCTACAGGCATGGCTTGGGCTGGAGGCGCGCGCCAATGTGAAGCTGGGCGCCGGGCTGAGGATCCACCCGGCGCCGGGTCGGCGGCCGACGACGTGATCGCGGACTGACGGCCACCCTCAACGCAACGGCGTGCCTGGCTGCAGGCCGCCGGGCTGCGGCGGGGGCGGGGGCGGGGGCTTGACCGGTCCAGGGCCGGGCTTCGCGGCGGTCGGCTTGCCGGCCGGAGGCGGCGTCTTGGGCGTCGTCGCGGGAGGCGTCGCCGGTGGCGGCCGGGTGATGGGCGTGGTGCTGGCGATCTCCCACTCCGACGGGTTGATCTTGCCGTCACCGTCCAGGTCCAGGCGCCTGAAGATGCCTGTCGCCCAGACGCGCATCTCGGTGGCGTCGATGACGCCGTTCTTGTTGGCGTCGATCTCGTTGAAGCGCTGGGCCACCTGATCGCGTCGCTGCTGGTAGGTCGGCTGACCCGGGACATTGGCCGTCGGGCCGGCGAGCACCAGGAAGGTCTGCAGGGTGATCTTGCCATCCTTATCGGTATCGAGCCGCTCCATCATCCGGGCGGTTTCGAAATTGACGAACTCCTCGAGATCGATCACGCCGTCGCCATTGCAGTCGACGTTGGTGCGGCAATGCTCGGTGCGCACCTTCTGCCGTTCGGTCTCGGCGAGGCGCTCGACCAGCAACGCTTCCTCGCGCGTGACCCGGCCATCGCCGTCGAGGTCGGCTTCACGGAAACTCAGCGCCGCCGAGGTCTGGAACTCCGTCCTGCTCACCCGGCCGTCATCGTTGGTGTCAATGGCGCTGAACTGCTGGTCGTACAACGCGCGTCGACGGCCTAGCGTCGCCGGGTCGGGCGGCGGTGGGGCGAAGGGGGGCTCGGCGAGCTTGGCGAACTCCACCCGGCTCAGCAGGCCATCCTTGTCGCTGTCGAGCTGGTCGAACGCCTTCATTCGATGCGCGACGAACTGTTCGCGACTGACGATGCCCGTGTTGCCGGTATCGATCTCCATGAACCAGGACGGCAATTGCACGCGCCCTTGCGGTACCGTCGGCTGTTGCCCCGATGCCGGCGATTGCAGCAGCGGCAACGCCAGCGCGATCGTCGTGAGAAGTCGTGTCGTCCGGCCGGTCAGAGGCGTCCTCCCTGGTGGCTAGCGTCCCAATGGCACGCCGGGCTGCAGCCCGCCCGGGCCGGGTGCCGGAGCGGGCGCTGGACGCGGCCCCGGCGCTGGTGCCGGACGCGGCTGGGCGGCGGGCGCGGCCGCGGGTCCTGGCGCCGGCTTGGGCGGTGGTTGCTGCGGCTGCGGCGTGTTGGCAATTTGCCACTCCTGCGGCGTGACCTTGCCGTTGCCGTCGGCATCGATCCTCTTGAACAGCGCCAGCGCCATGGCGCGGATCTCGGCCTGGTCGAGCTGCCCGTCCTTGTTGGTGTCGAGCTCCTGGAAGCGCCGGGTGAGCGCGTCGCGACGCTGCTGATAGGGCGGCTGTCCCGGCGGATTCTGGTTGGCCTCGCCGGCGAGCACCAGCCACTCCTGCAGGCTGACCTTGCCGTCCTTGTTGGCGTCGAGCTCGAGCATGCGGCCGGTCTCGAAAGTCGCGAACTCCTCGGTATCGATCAAGCCGTCGCCGTTGCGGTCCGGGTTGTTGCGGTTACGCCGGTCGATCTCGGCGTCGACCTGAGCCTGCCGCTTCTGCGCCTCGCGGATCACCAACAACACTTCCTCGCGGGTCGCGCGGCCGTCCATGTCGATGTCGAACTCGCGGAAGCCCAGCGCGATATAGGCCTGCACCTCGCCGCGCGTGACTTTGCCGTCGGCGTCGGTATCGATGGTCTCGAACTGCTTTTCATAAAACGACCTGCGGTCGGCGAGCGGCGGCAGGTTGGGGGTATCTGGCGTGAAGGGCGGCTCCGCCAGCTTGAGGAACTCCTCTTTGCTCAGCGTGCCATCCTTGTTGGCGTCCAGCTGGTCGAAGAGCTTCATGCGATAGGCGACAAACTGCTCACGGGTGACGACGCCGCTCTTGGCGGTGTCGATCTCGACAAACCAGTCGGGCAGCTGAATCGGCGGCGGCGCG
>JALHMM010000010.1 GCA_022844045.1 Reyranellaceae bacterium
TCGCGAACACGCGCTTGAACTTGCGCATCGGTGTCTCCCGGAGAGGACGGGTGACACACAAAGAATCCTTTTCCCAACGCCTTGCAATACCTCGCTAATTCCATATGCGATTCCCCTGCGCTGGCGGGGGAAGGTGGCAGCGCGAAGCGCTGACGGATGGGGGTGGCTCGCGCGGCCAGACGTGGTTTGCCCAGGAGACCTCGTTCGTCTTCGACAGCCACCCCCATCCGGCGCTTCGCGCCACCTTCCCCCGCCTCCGGGCGCGCAAGCGCACCCTTGGGGGGAAGGTATCGAGTCAGCCATATGCGATAGTCCTTCCACGACCAGGCGGCGTCGTTCGATGTCTTCGGGCCGCGTCGCCGGAGCGGCGCGACCCGAAAGCGGGTCCCCGATCCTTACGCAATGGCCCTGAGGTGAGCGGCGATGCACATGGTGCTGCTGCTGCTCGTCGCCCTGCTGCTGTCGGGGCCGGTCTCGGCGCAGACGGTCGTCGGCGACGCGATGCCGCAATCGCTCACCGGCCAGCCGGGCGACGCCGAGCGCGGCCGCGCCATCGTCGCCAACCGGCAGGTCGGGCTTTGCCTGCTCTGCCACAGCGGGCCGTTCCCGGAGGAGCGTTTCCAGGGCAATCTCGCGCCCAGCCTGTCGGGCGCCGGCGCGCGCTGGTCGGAGGGGCAGTTGCGGCTGCGCATTGTCGATGCCGGTCGGCTCAATCCGGCCACGATCATGCCGCCCTATTATCGGACCGATGGGCTGGAACGCGTGGCGCGCGCCTTCGCCGGCAAGCCGATCCTGTCGGCGGCGCAGATCGAGGATGTCGTCGCCTTCCTGATGACGCTCAAGGAGTAGGAGCCGCACCATGAGCCCATCGACACGCCGCGTATTCATGATCGGCTCGGCGATCGCCGCACTGCTGCCGCTGTCGCCCGCGCGCGCGACGCCGGAGGAGATGCGCAAGGCGATCGCCGCCGTGACCAAGGGCGCGAAGATCAACACGGGCAGAGTGACCCTCGACATGCCGCCGCTGGTCGAGAACGGCCATACTGTGCCGCTGTCGGTCACGGTCGACAGCCCGATGACACCGGTCGATCACGTCCGGGCGATCCATATCTTCAACGAGAACAACCCGCAGCCGCACGTGCTGCACGCGAGCTTGGGCCCGCGCGCCGGACGCGCGCTGCTGTCGACGCGCATCAAGCTCAACGCCTCGCAGCGCATCGTCGCCATCGCCGAGCTGAGCGACGGCAGCTTCTGGAGCGGCGGTGCCGAGGTCGTGGTGACGCTCGCCGCCTGCGTCGAGGAGATCGTGTGATGGCGAGCATCCTCGTCAACGTGCCGAAGACCGCCAAGCGCGGCGAGGTGATCGAGATCAAGACCTTGATCGCGCATCCGATGGAAACCGGCTTCCGCGCCGGGCCCAACGGACGGTTGATCCCGCGCGACATCATCACCCACTTCACCTGTACGTACGACGGCGCCGAGGTCTTCGGGCTGACGCTCACGCCGGCGATCGCCGCCAACCCGTTCATCGCCTTCACCACGGTCGCGACGCAGAGCGGCACGCTGGTGTTCCGCTGGACCGGCGACAACGGCTTCTCCGCCGAGGAGAGCGCGTCGATCACCGTCGAATGAAGTCGCTGCTGGCGATCGTCGCGTCGGGCGTGGCGGCCGTCTTTATTGTGACCTGGGCCATGGCGCAGACCGCCGACCCGCGGCGGTCCGGCTACCAGGACATGGGCGCCTCGCTGCGCGCCATGCAGGACGACGACAGCGCCAACCCCGGCATGCTGTGGGTGAGCGAGGGCAGGGCGCTGTGGGCCAAGCGCGAGGGCGCCGCCAACAAGGCCTGCGCCGACTGTCATGCCGGCGAGAGCGCCATGTCAGGCGTCGCGGCGCGCTATCCCGTCTTCGACGCGGCGACCGCCAAGCCGATCGACCTCGGCCAGCGGGTCAACCGCTGTCGGGTCGAGCAACAGCAGGCCGAGCCGCTGGCGGCGGAGAGTCGCGCGCTGGTGGCGCTCAGCGCCTTCATCGCGCGCCAGTCGCGCGGCCAGCCGATCGCGCCGCCTGATGATCCGCGTCTGCGGCCCTTCGTCGAGGCGGGCGAAGCGCTGTGGCGGCAGCGGCAGGGGCAGCTCAACCTGTCCTGCGCGCAGTGCCACGACGACAACGCCGGCGGGCGACTGGCCGGCGCCACCATCCCGCAGGGCCACCCGACCGGCTATCCGATCTACCGCCTGGAGTGGCAGGCCGTTGGCTCGCTGAAGCGCCGCCTCCGCAACTGCCTGGTGGGCATGCGGGCTGAGCCCTATGCCTACGACTCGGCCGAATACGCCGCGCTGGAGCTCTACCTGATGAGCCGGGCCAAGGGCATGACCTTCGAGGCGCCGGGAGTGCGGCCGTGACGCCCCGTCTTTGGCAGGGGATACGCATATCGCTTCGGCCTCACCCTGAGGAGCGCCGCTTGGCGCGTCTCGAAGGGTGGGCAACACGCGCGGTGCGTGTGGCCCATGCTTCGAGACGGCCGCAAGCGCGGCCTCCTCAGCATGAGGGTGGGGGATGCGCCCGCCAGATGCGAATGCCCTGCCGTCTTAGGGCCGCGCCGCTCCAGCGGCGTCTTTTGAAGAGCGCCGCTGGAGCGGCGCGGCCCGAAGAACAATGCGCCCCCAAGCGCTTCGCATAGCTCCTGCGCGTCGGAGCGCTGGCTTTCCGTCGCCGTCCGCGCGACCTTAGGCGACATGCGGAGGAACGACCCATGAAATACGACGTCATCTCGGCTGACGGGCATGTCGACCTGATCTGGCTGCCGCCGGACCTGTTCACGGCCAACGCCTCGGCGGCGTTCAAGGACCGCATGCCCCATGTGGTCGACGGACCGAAGGGCCCGTACTGGACGAGCAAGAACGGTGCGAATTTCGGCCTGGTCAACGGCATGGGCTCGGCCGGCCGCGAGTACGTGCCTGGCGTGATCCATCGCTCCGACCGCATGGCCTCGACCGGCCTCTACGACGACGGCAAGAAGGGCGTGCGCCGCCTGACCGAGCCGGCGCTGCGGCTGAAGGACCAGGACCGCGACGGCGTGCAGGCCGAGGTGATCTACGGCGTGCTGGGCTCGAGCGGCCGGCTCAACGATCCTGAGGCCGCGCTGGAGATGCTGCGCATCTACAACGACTGGCTCCATGATTTCTGCAAGGCGGCGCCGGAGCGGCTGATCGGCCTGGCCAATATCCCCAACTACGACATGCAGGAAGCGGTCGGCGAGGCGATGCGCTGCGCCAAGCGCGGCGTGCTCGGCCTCGATATCGCCAACCGGCCCGACATGGTGCCGCTGTGGGACGAGCATTGGGAGCCGCTTTGGAAGTTCGCCCACGAGACCGGTATCCCGCTGCACTTCCACACCATCGGCGGCCGCTCGCCCGACGTCACGAAGTTCCCGCCGCATGTGCAGCGCCGCATCTTCGCCGTGCACATCACCGGCTTCCAGATGCACATGTCGACGATGCTGATGGGCCTGATCTTCTCCGGCGCGCCGGCCCGCTATCCGAACATGAAGGTGGTGATCGGCGAGGCCGGGCTGGGCTGGATCCCCTATGTGCTGCAGCACATGGACCTCGAATGGGAGGACCAGTTCAAGGACCTCGATCTGAAGATGAAGCCCAGCGAGTACTGGCACCGGCAGTTCTACGCCACGTACCAGACCGACCCGGTGGGCATCGAGCTGCTCAAGCACCTCGGCGAGGACAACGTGATGTGGGGTTCGGACTTCCCGCATCCCGACGGCATCTGGCCGGACAGCCAGGAGTACCTGAACAAGGAGCTCACGGGCGTTTCGCCCGAGGTGCGGCGCAAGATCACGCGCGACAACGCGATGCGGGTGTATCGCCTGGGCAACTAAGTCCGTCGGATCAAGGGGAGAGAAACGATGGCACCGCGTATCGTGGTGGCCGCGCCGGGCGATACGTTGTCGATGGTCGACGACATCGCGCCCTCGGGCTACGAGATCGTCAAGGTGGCGCCCGGTTCGCCGCAATGCACCGAGGCGCTGAAGAGCGCCGACTACCTGGTCGGCTTCGTCGACATGCTGGTGAAGGACTCGCTGTACGCTGGGGCGCCCAAGCTCAAGCTGATCCAACTGCTCAGCGCCGGCTACGACCGCGCCGATCTCGCGGCTGCGCGCAAGGCCAAGATACCGATCTCCAACAACGGCGGCGCCAACTCGGTGGCGGTGTCGGAGCATGCGTTGCTGCTGATGCTCGCGGTATCGCGCAAGCTGATCCAGCAGCACGCCAACGTCACCGGTGGCCGCTGGCGCGGCAACTCGGTGCCCAAGGTTAACGAGCTGCGCGGCAAGAACCTGGGCATCATCGGCCTGGGCACGATCGGCAAGAAGACCGCGCGGCTGGCGCAGGCCTTCGGCGTGATCGTGACCTACTACGACATCGCCCGCATCACCGAGGCGGAGGAGGACGCGCTCAACGTGCGCTTCCGCCTGCTGCCGGAGATCCTCGGCAAGTCCGACATCATCTCGCTGCATGTTCCCCTGAACGATACGACGCATCACCTGCTGGGCGCCGCCGAGATCGCGCGCATGAAGCCCACGGCGCTGATCATCAACACCTCGCGTGGGCCCGTGATCGACGAGAAGGCGATGCACGCGGCGCTGGCCGCGGGCAGGATCGGCGGCGCCGGCCTCGACGTCTTCGACGAGGAGCCGCCGCCGGCCAACAACCCGCTGTTCACGCTCGACAACGTCGTGCTCACCGCACATCTCGCCGGCCCGACCTGGGAAAGCAACGAGGCGCGCCTGCGCAACGGCTTCGACAACGTCCAGCGCGTCGCGCGCGGCGAGAAGCCGTTATGGGTGATCCCGGAGCTGGGGATGTAACAATCCTGTCGTCCTGAGCGCAGCGAAGGACCTCGCGGTGGTGCGTACAATCACACCGCCTGTGTGTGACCGCGATACCGCGAGGTCCTTCGCTGCGCTCAGGACGACGAGGTAAAGAGGGCGAATGGCCGACAGATCCGACCAGTGGTCCAGCCGCGTCGCCTTCATCTTCGCCACCGTCGGCTCGGCGGTGGGTATCGGCAGCATCTGGAAGTTCCCCTACGAGGTCGGCAGCAATGGCGGCGGCATTTTCGTGCTGCTCTATCTGCTGGGTCTCGTGCTGATCGTCCTGCCGCTGCTGCTGGTCGAGATGGCGCTAGGCCGCCGAGGCGGCGGCGACGCCGCGCTCAGCCTGCGCAAGGTGGCGGCGGCGGCCGGTGCCTCGCCGCGCTGGTCGCTGGTCGGCGTGCTGGGCGTGCTCACCGCCTTCCTGATCCTGAGCTTCTATTCGGTGATCGGCGGCTGGATCCTGGCCTATCTCGCCGACACCGTCGTCGCCGGCCTGCCCGGCGGTGACGCGGCGCAGGTGCGCACGCGGTTCGAGGGGCTGCTGGCCTCGGCGCCGCGCATGGCGCTGTTCCACGGCCTGTTCATGGCGATCGCCGCCGCCATCGTCGCGCTCGGCGTGATCGGCGGTATCGAGACCGCCTGCCGCGTGCTGATGCCGGTGCTGATCGTGCTCCTGCTGGCGCTGGCGATCTATTCGGCCGTCGTCGGCGATCTCGGCGCGGCCCTGCGCTTCCTCTTCCAGCCCGACTGGAGCAAGGCGACGGCGAAGGCCGCGCTCGAGGCGTTGGGGTTGGGCTTCTTCTCCATCGGCGTCGGCATGGCGGTCATGGTGACCTATGCCGCGCATGCCGGACGCGATATCGCGTTGGGCACGGTGGCGATCACCAGCATGATCGTCGACACCGCGATCTCGCTGCTGGCGGGCATCGCGATCTTCCCCATCGTCTTCGCCCATGGGCTCAGCCCCGAGGCCGGACCTGGGCTGCTCTTCGTCACCCTGCCGCTCAGCTTCGCGAACATGCCGATGGGCGCGCTGATGGCCGGTGCCTTCTTCCTCTCGCTGTTCGTCGCCGCCCTCGCCTCGGCGCTATCGATGCTTGAGATGCCGGTGTCGTTGATCTGCCGGCGCTTCGGTCTCGCGCGTCCGCTGGCCACCGCGCTGGCCGCGCTCGCGGCTTGGGTCACCGGCCTGCTGACCGTCTTCTCCTTCAGCCTTTGGGCCGACTGGCGGCCGATCGCCGGCGTCAGCGTCTACGAGCTGATCGATCAGCTCACGTCCAATCTCATGTTGCCGCTCGGCGGGCTGGGCCTGGCGGTGCTCGGCGGCTGGATCGTGCCGGCGTCGCTGATCGAGAACGAGCTGCGCCTGGGTGCGCGCTGGACCGCCATCTTGCGCTGGACGCTGCGCTATCCTGTGCCGCCGGGTGTCGTCGCGGCGAGCGTCGCGCCGCTGGTTCTCTGAGCGCCTGCGGCGAAGTCGCTACGAAAGCGGCGCCGTCCAGGCGTTGTAGCCGTAGACCCAATCGGTGTCGGTCGCGCCTTTGCCCCAGGCGTTCTGGCGGGACGTGAGTTGCATGCGCGCGGTGCGCGCCTGGCGGTTGGCCTCATAGCGTCGCAGCGCTGGCGCGATGCCGGCGCGCTCGACGCCTTCGAGGCAGCGCGCCAACACCGCGGCGTCCTCGATCGCCATCGCCGCGCCCTGCGCCATGTAGGGCGTCATCGGATGGCAGGCGTCCCCGAGCAAGGTGACGTTGCCTTCGCCCCAACGCGCCATCGGCTCGCGATCGACCAGCGGGCGCTTGAACACCTCGCTCGACGCCGCGATCACGCCCTGCACCTGCGGATGGAACTCGGCGAAGGCGTCGCTGAGCGCGCCCAGATCGCCGGTCGCCGACCACGACTCGAACTCGAAGCCGGGCTCGGGCTGGCTGGTGACGAAGTAGATCTCCGAGCGGTCGGGCTTGACGTAGTACATGATGATGTGGCGGTCGGGGCCCCACCATTTGGTGCAGTCGTCGAGGATCTCCAGCCCGCCCAGCCGCGCCGCCGGATAGACCGTGCGATAGGCGATGCGCCCGGTGAAGTTGGGCGGGCTCTCGCCGAACAGGATCTTCTTGGCCAGCGAGTTCACGCCGTCGGCGGCGATCACCGCGTCGGCGCGCGCCGTCTCGCCGTTGGCGAAGCTTAGCGTCACGCCGCCGTCGCCGGCCTGGTCGAAGCCGGTCAGGCGATGGTCTGGCCTGACGATCGCCTCGGGCACCGCCGAGGCCAGCGCCGCGTGCAGATCGCCGCGATGCGCCAGCAGATAGGGCGCGCCGTAGCGCCGCTCGGCCGGCTGACCGAACTCCATGTCGAACATGATGTCGCCGGTCTTCGAATCGCGGTTGTTCCAGGAGCGCGGATAGAAGGTGTCGGCACGCAGCCGTGTCTCCAGCCCCAACCCGCGCAGCACATGCATGGCGTTGCAGCCGATCTGGATGCCGGCGCCGATGCGTGTGAACCGCTTGGCCTGCTCGTAGACCGTGACGTCGAGGCCCTTCAGCCGCAGCGCCGCCGCGGCCGCGAGACCGCCCATGCCGGCGCCGATGACGGCGATCGAGGGGACTGAGTTCACCATGGGTGGCGCCATGCTAGTACAGGTCGCGCGGTGTGCGCACGCATGTCAGCCTCGCACCATCCGTATTGAACTCCCGATCGATTGAGGGCTATGCAGTCGGTCGCGACTGGATAACCAAGGGGAGGGAGCCGTCATGCGGCCGAACAAGATCAAGCAGATGTGGCGCGACAAGAAGTGCGTCACGCTCGGCTGGCTGTCCGTGGCCAACACGTTCACGGCGGAGGTCATGGCGCGCCAGGGCTTCGACGCGCTGTGCGTCGATCTCCAGCATGGCCTGTCGGAGATGAGCGACGTCGGGCCGATGCTCGCGGCGATCTCGCAGACCGACACGGTGCCGGTCGTGCGCGTCGCGTGGAACGATCCGCCGGCGATCATGAAGGCCCTGGACCTCGGCGCCTACGCCGTCATCGTGCCGCTGGTGAACAACGCCGAGGAAGCCGCCAAGGCCGTGGCCGCCTGCCGCTATCCGCCGGTCGGCATGCGCTCGAACGGGCCGGTGCGCGCCGCGCACTATGGCGGCTCGGATTACGTCGCCAAGGCCAATGACGAGATCGTCGTCATGGCGATGATCGAGACCAAGGAAGGCCTAACCAACCTCGACGCGATCTGCGCCACGCCGGGCCTCGACGCCGTCTATATCGGACCGGCCGACCTGTCGTTCGCGCTCGGCCTGCCGCCGCGCGGCGACAATCCCGACCCGCTGCACATGGCGACCTGCGACAAGATCCGCGCGGCGGCGCACAAGGCCGGCATCAAGTGCGTCATGCACTGCGCCTCGGCGTCGTTCGCGGCCGGCGCGGTGAAGCGCGGCTTCGACATGGTGATGCTGACCGCCGATGTCGCCTGCATGGTCGCTGGCGCCCGCCAGCAGCTCGAGGAGCTCAAGGCGAAGAGTGCCTGACACGGGAACTACCTTCCCCCGGAGGGGGAAGGTGGCGCGTAGCGCCGGATGGGGATGCTTCAACGCACGCGGTGTCCGTCTTCGACATCCCCCATCCGCCCTTCGGGCACCTTCCCCCTCCGGGGGAAGGTAAGAGGCCACCATGATCATCGACCGCATCGAGCCCATCGCGCTCCGTATCCCCTACGAGCACCGCACGGGCGATCCGCCGCCGGCGCGGTATCCGCTGTTCTGTCGCGTCACGACGCGCTCGGGCCTCGTCGGCTATGGCGAGACGCTGTGCCTCGGCGCCAGCATGCAAGCGAGCCTGGCGGCCACGATCCACGACATCGTCGCGCCGCTGTTTGTCGGGCAGTCGGTCGACCAGCGTCAGGCGCTCAACCTCGAAACGCGCCGACGCTTCGCCTCCTTCGGTCGGGCCGGCCACATCCTCAACGCGCTGGGCGCCGTCGACACGGCGCTGTGGGACATCGCGGGCAAGGCGACGGGGCAGTCGCTGTCGGCGATGATCGGCGGTGCGCGGCGCAAACGAGTTCCCGTCATGGCGAGCCTCGATCGCTTCAATCACGCCGGTCGCGTGCGTGCCCGTGTCGAGCAGGCGCTGGCGACGGGCGCCGGCGCGGTGAAGGTGCATGAGTTCGACCTCGACGTGATCGAGGAGGCGCGCCGCCCCGTGGGCGCCGGCATTCCCTTCGTCGCCGATTGCAACGGCGCCCACGCGCAGGCCGACATCATCAGCGACAGCGCGCGCTGGCGGGCGCTGAACCTGCTGTGGCTCGAGGACCCGTTCTGGCCGCCCGAGGGCGTCCTCGACATGCCCGCGCTGCAAGGCATTCCCATCGGCCTTGGCGCCGATCTCGGCTCGGCCGAGCAGCTCGCGCTCTATGCCAAAGCGCCCGCCGTCGCCGTCGCGCAGCCCGATGTCGCGATGATCGGCGGCGTCACGGAATCGATCCGCGCGCTCGCCGCGCTGAAGGCGCTGGACGTTTCGGTGGCGCCGCACACGCCGTTCGTCGGCCCGGCCGCGCTGGCCTCGCTGCACCTCATCGCCGCGATGGACGCGCCGACCTTCTTCGCGACCATCGACGCCGAAGATCACATGGAGCCCTACGGCGTCGGCCTGCTGCGCTGGAAGCCCAGCCTCGACGTGCCCACCGGGCCGGGCCTGGGCCACGATCCCGATCCGGCTTGGCTCAAGCGGTATGCGCTCGCCTGAACTGGACAGCGCCACTCTGTCATCCCGAGCGCAGCGAGGGATCCAGGCCGGCCCTAGATCCCTCGCTGCGCTCGGGATGACAGTTTTTGTGCGTCGCTCTAAATGAGCCTGTACTGCCGCTGAAAGAACGCCGAATGCAGCCCTCCGTCGGGCGGTCTCGCCGCGACATGTTGCGTGGCTTGGGCGCTGTCCGAGCTGTTGCCGGCGACCATCAGCACGACGTGGTTGACCGGCATGGTCCTGAGCGTCCCCTGTTTCAGCAGCGCATCAAAGATGGCCTCGGGCTGGCCCTCGGGAACGGGAATCCAGTATCGCAGCGCTTTGATCATGCTCTGCGTTCGCGCGTCATGCGCTCGGTAGTCGCCGGCGATATAGTGCGTGCCCAAGGTCTCGATGCGGGCGATGCAGATCGGTTCGCCCGCGGCATCCGGGTCTTCCGCGCTATGGTCGGTGTGCAGACCGTGCGGCTGGGGCACCGTGAACTTGCCGTAGGCGTAGTGCCCTTTACGGAAGCGCGCTGACGGAACGAGCACGTCCAACATCGCATCAACGTCGTCATTGTACTGGCGCGCGAAATTCGCCATCGCGTCGGGCGTCCCGCCGGCGAAGTTCTGCGCGAACCAGACATCGTCGACATAGGCCGTCTCGACATCGTCGAACCGCTTCGACTGCGCGTGGATCGCGTCGCTCGTCGCACTGCGGAAGCGGGCGATTGGCATCGGCAAGTGCGTGTGCGCGTCGCGATCGTTGAAGTTCGCGTGCAGGCGTTCGATCAGCGACCACTGGTCGGCGCTGAATGGCGCCGGCTCCAGTATCTTGAGTCTGGGCCGTAAGCCCGCCCATGCCTGCTTCAGAGATGTCATGGCCCGCGCCCTCGGCGTTCACCAGGTGTCGATGTAGGGATACTTCTTCGTCGTCCGTAGCGGCACTGGCGGCAGCCGCTTCAATCCGTTGACGATCCACTGGCGCGTGGCGGCGGGGTCGACCACGTCGTCGATGCCGCCACCCATGACCGCGTTGACCGCCTTGGCCGTGTCGTAGGCCTCGGCGGTGCGGCGCTGGAATTCGGCGAGCCGTGCCTCGGGATTCTCGATCGCCATCAGCTCCTTGCGGTAGCCGAGCTTGACCGCGCCCTCGATGTTCATGCCCGCGAACTCTGCGGTCGGCCAGGCAATGGAGAAGAAGCCGACCAGCGAGCCCGCGCCCAGCATCGCCTGCGCGCCCAGGCCATAGGCCTTGCGCACGACCACGGTGAACAGCGGCGCGGTCATGTTGGCGCCGACGTTGAACAGCCGCGTGCAATGGCGCACCAGCGCGGTGCGCTCGACGTCGGGGCCGACCATGATGCCCGGACAGTCGATCAGGTTGAGCACCGGGATGTCGAAGGCGTCGCAGAGCTGCATGAAGCGCGCGCCCTTGTCGGCGCCGTCGGAGTCGATCGCGCCCGCGAGGTGATGCGGATTATTGGCGATCACGCCCATCGGCCGGCCTTCGAAGCGGGCGAAGGCGGTGATGATGCCGATGCCGAACTTCGGCCGGATCTCCAGCACCGAGTCCTTGTCGGCCAAGGTGTGCAGGATGCGCCGCATGTCGTAGAGCCTGAGGCGATTTTCGGGAATCGCCGAGCGCAGGGTGCGCTGGTCGTGTGCCTCGAAGCGGGCGATCGGACCCTGGAAGTACGAGAGGTACTTCTTCACCGTGTCGACCGCTTCATCCTCGTCCTTCACGAGGATGTCGACGACGCCGTTGGGCACCTGGAACGACATCGGGCCGACTTCTTCCGGCGTGTAGATGCCCAGGCCGCCACCCTCGATCATCGCCGGCCCGCCCATGCCGAGGGTCGAGCCCTCGGTCGCGATGATGACATCGGCGCAGGCCACCAGCGCCGTGTTGCCGGCGAAGCAGCGGCCATTGACCACCGAGATCATCGGCACGAGGCCGGAGAGCTGCGAGTAGGTGGTGAAGGTCTTGGTGTCGATGGCGACGCGCGGGCCGACATGATCGTCGCCCGGCCGGCCGCCGCCGCCTTCACCGAAGAGGATCATCGGCAGGCGGAAGCGATGCGCCAGCTCGAACATCCGGTCCTGCTTGTAGTGGTTGCGGCTGCCCTGCGTGCCCGCCAGCACGGTGTAGTCGTAATGCACCAGGGCGGCGCGCGCGCGCGTCTCGTCGAACAGATCAGCGTTGATCGTGCACATGCCGGCGACCACGCCGTCCGCCGGCGTGTTGCGGCGCAGTTCCTCGATCGTGTTGCGCTGATGCTGGCGCGCGACGATCAGCGGCCAGTACTCATCGAAGGAACCGGGATCGACCAGCCGGTCGATGTTCTCGCGCGGCATGCGGTAGCCATTCTTGCGCCGCCGCGCGACGGCCTCCGGCCGGTTCGCGTCCAGGGTCAGGGCGTGGCGCTCGATGTTCTCCCGCAGATCGTCGCGGATGTGGTCGAGGTCGATCGTCTCGGCGGCGGCGATGGCGCCACCCTCGACGTCGGCCTGCTGCACGAAGACGATCGGGAAGCCCTCCCGTACGACGTCGCCTGCCGCCATGGTGATGCCGCGCACGATGCCCGCATGCGGCGCGGCGATGACGTGCTCCATCTTCATCGCCTCGACGACCGCGACCTGCTGGCCGGCGCGCACCGCCTCGCCGTCGACGACGTTGATGGCGACGATGGTGCCCTGGATCGGCGAGGCGACGCCGACCGATCCGTCCGGCCCGGTCATGTCGGGGGCATCGGTCTCGGCCGGCGCCTGCGCCGTGCGCTCCGCCTTCACCGAGGCGTCATGGGCGAAGAGCGCCAGCGGGTCCTTGCTCTTGACCGCCGCGCCGGCGTGGCCCGATCCACGCGCCGGCGATGCCGCGGCACCTTGCGCGAAGCGCTGCCGCTGCTCGACAGGAGCGGCGAGCGTCGCGAGATTCTCGTCGAGCCAGCGGGTGTGGACCTTGCCGCCGACGAAGTCGGCATGCGTCAGCACATTGCGCAGAAACGCGATGTTGGTGCCGACGCCCTCGAGACGGAACTCGCTCAAGGCGCGCGTGCTGCGCGCCACGGCATCGGCGAAGTCCGGCGACGACGAATGGACGATGACCTTGGCCAGCAGCGAGTCGAAGGCGCCCGATGTGCGGTAGCCGGCATAGCCGAAACCATCGGTGCGCACGCCCGGACCGTTCGGCGCCTCGTAGGCCGAGAGCGTCCCGCCGCCCGGCCGCACCGTGCCATCCGCCGCGATCGTCTCCATGTTGACGCGCGCCTGGATCGCGTAGCCGCGCGGCGCGAACGCGCCCTCGCGGTCGAGGCCCAATTCCTTGAGCGTCTTGCCCTGCGCCAGGCGGATCTGCGACTGCACCAGGTCGACACCGGTCACCGCCTCGGTCACCGTATGCTCGACCTGCAGCCGCGCATTGGCCTCGATGAACGCGAAGGGCTGCGCACCGGCGCGACCCGAGACGTCGACGAGGAACTCGAACGTGCCGAGATTGCTGTAGCCGACGCTCTTCGCCAGCCGCACGGCCGCCTCGATGATCTGGCGACGCAGCCCGTCGTCGAGATGGGGCGCTGGCGCGATCTCGATAATCTTCTGGAAGCGACGCTGAACGCTGCATTCGCGCTCGCCCAGCGCCGCGATGGCGCCGGTGCGGTCGCCGAGAATCTGGACCTCGATGTGGCGCGCGCGCGTGACCAGCTCTTCAACGTAAAGCTCGTCGCGGCCGAAGGCGGCGCGCGCCTCCGAGCGACAGCGCTCGAAGGTCGGCTCAATCTCCTCGGCGGTCAGCACCACCCGTGTCCCGCGTCCGCCACCGCCCGCCAACGCCTTGATGATCATGGCGCCGCCGGCGCCGAGCGCGGCGAAGAAATCCTTCGCCTCGGCGACCGTGATCGCGTGATCGAGACCGCGGATGACGGGCACCGAAGCCGCGGCCGCCGCCTGACGTGCACGGGCCTTGTCGCCGAACAGATCGAGATGCTTCACCGCGGGCCCGACGAAGGTCAGACCCGCCTTGGCGCAGGCGCTGGCGAAATCACCGCGCTCGGCGAGGAAGCCATAGCCCGGATGGACGGCGTCGCAGCCGGAAGCCTTCGCCGCCGCGATGACCGCGTCCATATCGAGATAAGCCGCGGCACCGCGTCCGGGGAGCGCCCGGGCCTCATCGGTTGCCCTGAGATGAAGGCTGTTGGCGTCATCCTCGGAATACACCGATACGGTCGGCATCCCCATGTCGGTCGCGGCGCGCGCGATACGGATGGCGATTTCGCCGCGATTGGCGATCAAGAGCCTGTTCATCTGCCCGAACCACTCCCAGGGTGCCGGAGGCCACACGTGACAACAGCCTCACGACCCTGAGTTCTACCGGGCGCCCCCCGAACCTCAAGGTGACTTTGCGCATGTCGCAATTGCGGAGCGGCCTGGACGCTGGAGCGTGAAGTGCTTATCTGCGGTCCAACAAGGCGGACCGGCCCACGTACCTAGTACTACGGTATGTCGGCGTTCATCACTCTCGTCGACCAGACCTCGGCAGCCAATAATTCGAACAGACCAGTCACGTCACTCTGACCGGGTGGCCAGCCTCGAAGCGCTGCATGTGATTCGTTACCGCCGTCGGGCTCGTGCAATATGCTGGCCGCCCTGGGCAACTTGAGTTTGGTCGCTGCTTTAATGTCCCCGACAATCCCGATCGCAAAGCCGGCTCTTGGACCAGGCGTGAAGTCGCTGTTTCTCATCGCGTGAACAGCAGCCGTCACCTGCTCGTCGTGAGTGCCCACCGGCCTGGCATGTTCAGCCCAAGTAGCCGACAGGTACGTTTCATTCGGCCGCAGCGTGAAAGCGGAGAAAGTGAAGCCAACTACGTTGCCGTCTTCATCGCGCCTGAGCTTTGAATAGGGTACGCAGCGGACTATGTGCTGGTCATCAGGTATCGCTTTGCCGGACATAACCAAACCAACGGCTAGGCGAGTACGCAGTCAGCGAATGCCAGAGTCTTTCGGACTTGACGCTGCCGGCAAATGTCTCTGTCTCCAAACCATGCCGGTAAGACACCACCCAGCGGACATTGTCGTGCGGCAAGAATTCAACAGTGAGCCTGCGATCGCGGTCGGTCCAGCTGCCTGTTATGTGGCCGGCGCCAGTAATGGCGAGGCCGGGCCGCTTCTCCGGTGAGAGGAACAGCATAGTTCGCAAGAACGTCGCGAACGACTGTAGAGAGGGTGGAAGGTCACGAGGGTCCCAGTCTTCAGCAGCCATCATATCGTCGAGCTGGCCGAACAAGCGGTGACGCCAATCGTTGTCCATGTGCATGGCGACTTGGGCAATATGAGCCTTGAAAACCGCTAAGCTATCGAAGAGTCGTTCCTCGACGGACTTCCCTTTTTCATCGAAGGGGCCCCTCGCGAGAACATGCCCTGTTGTAGGAGCGGGACGATAGAGAGCTTGGTAGATTTTCTTGTCTACCTCTTCTCCTTGCGAACCCTTTGACAGGGACAACCGCATCAGCGAGTCCATTATCTAAAGGTCTCCCGGGCGTTATCTGTTATCAGCGCCTCAAAAATGCTGTTCTTGTGGACTCTTATGCTGTCGATGAGGGTCCAGAGTTCCGTCGTTGTGCTTGGTATGTCTTCGAGCTGCATCACATCGACATCCAGCAAGAGCGCTCTATGGTCGATCAGCGGCGAAACCACCGTCGCTGAAGTAACCTTCGTTACGCACTTGCTATTGGCAACAGGCCATTCAGCCTGGACAAGGAAGTGCTGCATCCGACTGAACTCATCAACCGGAGCGCGGGGATAAAGATTCAAATACTCTTCAGGCCGTGGCGACTTTCCAGATCGTAAAGGTATGTCAATGCGATTGATGAACCGCACTCCCACCCGTTTATATCTGACCCGAGGGAACACATCGACCCAGTCCTCCCAATCGCGCTTGGCTCGCTCAGTGAAATCCTCCCACGTCGAGTAGGGGGCCATGCGAGTGAACGCGATGGACGTCGTCATGACGCTAAGGAGATCGGTCCGGTCTTTCGACCACAGCAATCGTCCCCGCTTGATCTCAGTGAAGTTGCTGCTCTCAACAACTAGGTCTACCGTCACCTCTTTCTCGACGTGCTCCTCGACCGTGGCGTAGCGACGAGCCGCGGCACGAGAGACGCGCTCCACATCATTGGCAGGAACACTGCCGTCGAGGTTGACCTCAATGACAGCCTGGATGATTGGGGCTCTCGGATAGTGTTTTTCAACCATGAACAGAAGTGGCTATAGCTCAGTATTGTTTACCTGACCACAACATCTTGTTGGAAGATAGGCCGACTCTACCAGCAATGGCCCGAAATCCAACCGGCTCAAGGAACGCTATGGTATCGATATCTAAGCTGAAGCTGGAAAGAAACAACCTCTGGCGTATTGATAAGCTCGTGTGACTAGCCGGATCATCGTCGACCGATGGCGAATGCCCGATTTCATCTAGATGCGTTGCCGTCCCCCTGCAGGAATCAACTCGATTAATTGTTCGCGATCCTTGGTGCGGCTCGCGCGTGAACTGCAGACCATCGATGCGAAAGCTAAACGATCGTCATCCAGCTCCCTCAATCCACCTTCGCCCCCGACGCCCTGATGATCGGCGCCAACTCCTCCTGCTGCCTGCGTCGGAACGCGACCGTGTCGGCGGTGTTCATGTAGAACACCGTCGCCGCCTGGACGAGGAAGGCGGCCTTGATCTTCTCGGTCGACAGCGCCTTTTTCACCAGCCCATCGGCCTTCTCGACCATCGCCGGCGGCAGGCCGGCCGGGCCGCACAGGCCGCCCCAGGAGGTCATCTGGAAGCCGGGCATGAACTCCGACATGGTCGGCAGGTCGAGCGCGCTGGGATGACGCTGCGGCGAGGTCACGGCCAGCCCGCGCACCTTGCCGGCCTTGTGCTGCACCAGTGGCGTCGAGATGTTGTCGAACATCATGTCGAGCTGGCCGGCCAGCATGTCCTGCATCGCCGGCGCGCCGCCGCGATAGGGCACGTGCTGCATGTCCAGCCCGGCGCGCAGCTTGAACATCTCGCCGCAGATATGCGGGCTGGTGCCCGAGCCGCCCGAGCCGAAGAAGTACTTGCCGGGGTTGGCTTTGATCAGCGCGATCAGCTCCGGCACGCTCTTGACCGGCAGGTCGTTCTTGACCACCAGGATGTTGGGCACCGCCCAGAACATGCTGATCGGCGTGAAGTCCTTGTCGGCGTCGAACGGCAGCTTGCTGTAGAGCGTCGGCGCGATGGCGTGCGGGGCGATGCTGAGCAGGCCCAGCGTGTAGCCGTCGGGCGCCGACTTGGCGAGCTGGTCGGCGCCGACATTGCCGCCCGCGCCGGCCTTGTTCTCGACGATGAACTGCTGGCCGGTGAGCTCGCTGAGCTCCTGGCAGCAGATGCGCGACATCACGTCGGTGGTCGCACCGGCCGGGAACGGGTTGAGGTAGCGCACCGGCTTGTTGGGCCAGTCGGTGCTGGCGCGGGCGATGCCCGACGCCAGCATGGGAGCGGCGAGAGAAACAGCGAGCGCGCGTCGGCGCCCCAGACGGAGTCCGGCCATGGTCAATGCCTCCCTGTGCTTTCCTTGCTTATTGGGAGGCAGTGTACGGGAGGACTGAGGAGGCGCAAGCGCACCTCATACCTTCCCCCGCCAGCGGCAGGAGTGTCCGGGGAAAAATTTGCGAGTCGCTTCAAAGTCTTACGCCCACGCGAACTATTCGCTTTGGTCAGCACTCTCGACTCAGAACTGCCAATGTGAGTCATTGAATCACTTAGCACCGTTCCCCGGACAGCCCTGCGCCAGCGGGGGAAGGTGGCAGCGCAAAGCGCTGACGGATGGGGGTGGCTGGTGCGGCGACTCCCGTCATCGAGACTGGTCGCTATACCGGCCACCCCCATCCGCCCTTCGGGCACCTTCCCCCGCCAGCGGGGGAAGGTAGTGATGAGTTACTCCACCTTCGCGCCGGAGGCCTTGATCACCGGGGCCAGGCGCTGCTCGTCGGCGGCGCGGAAGGCTTCGGTGTCGGCGCGGCTCATCCACATGCGCGTGGCGCCCTGCTTGTCGAAGGCTTCGATCACGCGCGGGCTTTCGAGCGCCTTCCTGGTCAGCGCCGACATCTTCTCGACCATCGCCGGCGGCAGGTTGGCCGGACCGCACACGCCACCCCAGGAGGTGATCACAAAGCCGGGCATGATCTCGTTCATCGCCGGCAGCTCGGGCACGGCGGGGTGACGCTCTTTCGAGGTGACGCCGAAGCCTTTCACCTTGCCGCCCCTCATCAGGCCAAGCGGGCCGGGGATGTTGTCGAACATCATGTCGACCTGGCCGGCCAGCAGGTCCTGGTGCGCCGGCGCGCTGCCGCGATAGGGCACGTGCAGGATGTTGATGCCCGCGAGCTGCTTGAACAGCTCGCCGCTGATCTGCGGCGAGGTGCCGGCGCCCGAGGAGGCGAAGGAGTACTTGCCGGGATTGGCCTTGGCCAGCGCGATGATCTCCTGGACGGTGTTGGCCGGGAAGTCGATACGCGTCATCAGCATGTTTGGCACTGACCACAGCATGGCGATGCCGGTGAAGTCCTTGGCCGCGTCGAACGGCAGCTTGGCGTAGAGCGTCGGCGCGATGGCGTGCGCGGCGATGGTGTAGAGGCCGACCGTGTAGCCGTCGGGTGTCGAGCGCGCGATCGCCTCGGCGCCGACATTGCCGCCCGAGCCGGCGCGGTTCTCGATGATGAATTGCTGGCCGGTCATCTCGGAAAGCTCGCGCGCGACGATGCGCGAGAGCGTGTCGGTCGGCCCACCGGCGGGGAAGACCACGATGTAGCGCACCGGCCGGTTCGGCCAGTCGTCGGCGGCACGGGCGACGCCCGAAGCCAGCATCGGCGTGGCCAACGCGCCACCGGTCATCACAAGCGCGCCACGGCGCGATACGCCACGCGGACCAATACGGCTCATCGAGTATCTCCCAACGGTATTCCCGCCCGTTTCCTCGGGTCGGGACGCGTTCACTGCCGTAACGGTGCGGCAAATTCAAGATCGCCCGACGCGGTCGCGACTTTCAGGGTCTTTCGGCCGCGTCGCTCCAGCGACGCGCATGACCTGACCTGAAGATAGAAACCCTTGTCCGCCAACGACTCTTGGCCCCTGTTCGACGCGCGTAGCGGCGGAAATCGAGGCGTTCGGCGAGTGGGTGTATTCTGGTCGGCATGACCGACCCCAACATTGCCCTCTCCCCTCGTCACGAGCGCTTCGTCCTGGAATTCCTCAAGGACGGCAACGCCACCCGCGCCTATGTCCGCGCCGGCTATTCGCCGCGCGGCGCCCAACCGAGCGCCTCCAGGCTGCTTTGCAAGCCGGCGATTGAGGCGGCCATCACCGCCGGCCGCCAGCGCGTCGCCGCCGCGCTGGAGCTCTCCGTCGAGCGGCTGGGGCGCGAATACGCCAAGGTCGCCTTCGCCAATGTCGACGACTTCATCCAGGTCGAGGATGACGGCCGCCTGCGCGTCGATCTGGAGAAAGCCGGCAAGGCGCAACGCGCCGGCATCGTCGAGCTGAAAGTCTCCAACCATAGAAAACCAGAGCAAGTGGTGACCCTGAAGCTCGGCAAGCTGCAGGCGCTGGCGGCGCTGACCAAGCAAGTCGGCCTGTTCGCCAAGAAGCCCGAGCCGGCGCTGCCGACGGCGGATCGCGAGCGCTACGAGTGGGCGATCGCCAAGCTCGGTGAGGAGCTGTGGCAGACGAAGGAGCGGCTGGAGGACGCGGAGGACGAGCGTGAGGAGGCGCGGGTCGAGCTGACGGCGATCAAGATGCAACGCATCGCCGAGGACCTCGAAGCGTCGCGCGAACTCGGGGATGATCCGGATATACCTGATCCCGATGCCGAGGAGGACGTGGAGCCTCCCCAGGACGGAGCGATCGCGTCTGGCTCGAACGACCACCGACCTCATGCTGAGGAGGCCGCGCATGCGGCCGTCTCGAAGCATGGGCCACAGGCAGCGAGCGTGTCGCTCGGCGCTGGAGACGCGCCGCGGGAAGACCCGGATTTCTCCCCTTCTCCCCGCGAAGGTCAGGGGCCGCGGACGGCCCCGAGGGAGAAGGTGCCGAGCGATAGCGAGGCGGATGAGGGGCTTCCTCGTGCCACTACGGACGTCGTGGTTGTTGAGACTCCGGAAAGCCCCTCATCCGCCCTTCGGGCACCTTCTCCCCGCATACGCGGGGAGAAGGAAAACCATAGCAATCCATGTGCGATAGCCGCGCCCGAAGAACCGCGGCCGCCGATCGTGCTGAAGGGGCTGGGGCCGCCCGATCCGCCGAGGCCGAAGCGGGCGCCATCACCGCCGCCGCAGCCGCAGCCACAGCCGCATGTGGCCGGCGCCGGAAACGGGACGATCTTCTGGAACACCGCGCGCCAGCCGCCATCGGGACTCACGTGGCACGAAATCCTGCGCCAGGGCGGCCGGTTCCCGGGACGATGAAGGTGTCATCGACGTCTTTACCTTCGCCCGCTGGCGCAGGAAGGTGAGGGAGGGGAGAACGCCATGCCCGATCGTGACGACCTTGGCTCGGCCTGGAAGGTGCCGCCCAGCCGCTACTTCGCCAGCCGGCCGGCCGAGCACGCGATCGGCAAGCCGTTTTCGCTCTACGTCGCCATGGCCGATGGCTGCCGCATCGCGCTCGACGTGCATCTGCCGGACGGCGACGCATCGCGGCGCAGGCCCACGGTGCTGATCCTCACGCCCTATGTCAGGCGCTTCGAGCTGGCCGAGGGCGCCAACGATGTCGAGGCTTCGCCGAATTCCTACCGCTACCGCGACATGTTCACCGCGCGCGGCTACGCCGTGGTCGTGGTCGACGCGCGCGGCACCGGCGCCAGCTTCGGCACGCGCGATTCCTTCCGCTCGCCGCGCGAGCGCGACGACTATCGCGCCATCGCCGACTGGATCGTGGCGCAGCCCTGGAGCGACGGCGCGATCGGCGCCACCGGCATCTCCTATCTCGGCGCCGCCTGCGATTTCCTCGCCAGCACCGGGCACAAGGCGGTCAAGGCGATCGCGCCGCTTTTCGCAGTCTGGGATACCTGGAGCGACAACTATTATCCCGGCGGCATGCTGATCAAGCGGCTGGCGCTGGTCTATGACGAGCTGATGCTGGCGCTCGATCACGACCGGCGCGATCTGCGCAGCCAGTTCTCCTACTTCAGCAATCCCGCGCTGAAGGGGCCGCAGCCGGTCGACGCCGATACCGACGGATCGCTGGCGCGCGCCGCGGTGCGGGAGCATCTCGCGAACTTCCGCATGCCCGACTTCATGACGGAGTTCAAATTCCGCGACGACTCGCTGCCCTACGATCCCGCGTTCACGCCGGCCGCGTTCAGCCCCTACAACTACCTCGACCAGATTCCCGAGGACGTCGCGGTCTACGCGATCTCCGGCTGGATGGACGGCGCCGGCTATGCCAACGGCACGCTGTCGCGGTACCTCACGCTGCCCAACGCCGAACGCCGCGTGATGCTGGGGCCGTGGGATCATGGTGCACGTGTGAACTCTTCTCCGTGGCGTTCCCGTGTCGAACCCGAGCTGCCGGTGCTGGGCGAGGTGTTGCGTTTCTTCGACCAACACCTCGCCGGCCGCGACACCGGGCTGAAGGACGAGGCGCCGATCCACTATTTCACCGTGCACGCCGAGGAGTGGCGCGCGGCGACCGCGTGGCCGCCAGTGAGCGGCACGGCACGGCTCTACACCGCGCCCGACGGGCAGCTCGCGACGGCGCAGCCCGACACACCGAGCGCGGTGACGTATCAGGCGAACTTCGCCGCCGGCACCGGTTTCCAGACGCGCTACGAGCGCATCGCCGGCATCGATGCCACGGCCTACTACGCCGATTGGTCGAAACGGCAGGACCAGTTGCTGAGCTTCACCGGCCCGGCGCTGGAGCGTGATCTGGAGATCGCCGGCCATCCCGTGGTGTCGTTGTGGCTGGCGTCGAGCGAGCTCGACGCCGCGGTGTTCGTCTATCTCACCGAGATCGAGGCCGACGGCACGGCGCGTTATGTCACCGAGGGGCTGCTGCGCGCGATCCATCGCGCCGAGGCACCGGCACCACGCAACTACCGCACCACCTGGCCTTGGCGCAGCTTCTCGCGCGCGGCGGCGAAGCCGATGCCGGTGGGTCAGCCGCAACTTCTACGGTTCGCGCTGCTGCCCACCGCCTGGCGCTTCGCCAAGGGCAGCCGCATCCGCGTTTCGATCGCCGGTGCCGATGCCGACCACTTCGTGCAAACCCCACACGGTCGCCCGCCACTGCTCACCGTGCTGAGCGGCGGCGAGAAGGCCAGTGCTATCGAGCTGCCGACCGCCTAAGAGTTACCTTCCCCCGGAGGGGGAAGGTGTCGCGGAGCGACGGAAGGGGGATGTCGAAGACGAACAGAGGAGTCCGTCTTCGACATCCCCCTTCCGCCCTTCGGGCACCTTCCCCCTCCGGGGGAAGGGAAGAAAACAGGAGTCCATCATGAGAAGCCCGCTTTGGTTCGTGCTCGCCGGCGTGATCGCCGTCGCCGGCTTTGTCGCCGCCGGCTTCCATGTCGTCTCGGGCATCGGCGGGATCGAGGGCCGGCTGATGCAGGTCGTGATGCCTGGCAGCGCCGTGCTGAATCTGAAAGCGCCGGGCACCTACTCGATCTACTACGAGCACAAGAGCGTCGTGGACGGCCAGGTCCATGTTGGCACCGGCATGGCTGGCCTGCGGCTGTCGATGCGCGGGCCCGGCGGCGACGTGCAGCTGGTGCCGAACAGTGGCGGCGCCACCTACACGTTCGGCCGTCGCGAAGGACGCTCGGTCTATTCCTTCACCGCGACGACGCCGGGCGAGTACCGCATCACCGGCACGCTGCCCGAAGGCCGCAGCGAGCCCAAAGTCGTGCTGGGAGTGGAGAGCGGGCTGATCGGCGGCATGGCGCGCATGGTCGGCGGGGCGATCGGCATGGCCTTCGGCGGCCTGGCGATCGCCGGCATCCTTGTCATCGTCACGTTGTTGCAAAGGCAAAAGGCGAAGCGCGCCTGATCCCATCGTTCCTCGCTTCTTCATTCGGCGCTACGCTCGACAAGACGGATGGGCTAGCCTTGCCGCAACACCGGTGGCGCACACGACCCGAACACGGGCGGCCGCCGGGCGAAAGCGGGAGGCGGTATGACGGGTGATGGATCGGCCGCGCTGGCGGCCGCGCACCGCTACTGGTCGCGGCTCGAGGATGGGATGAACCTGATCGCCGCCGCCGCGATCTTTGTCCTGATGTTCATCGGCGTCTTCCAGATCGTCGGCCGCACGGCGTTCGACACCGCGATCCACGGCTATATCGACTACATGGAGCAGGCGAGCGCGCTGTTCGCCTTTCTCGGCATCGCCTACGCCCAGCGCACCGGCGCGCATATCCGCATGGACCTGCTGCTGCGCGGCGTCTCCAAGCGCTTCCTGTGGTCGATGGAGCTGTTCGCCGTGCTGGTGGCGCTGGTGATCATCACCATCCTGGTCCAGACGACCTTCGAGAACTTCCTGCGCGCATATCAGCTTGGCGACTCGACCATCGACATCAAGCTCAAGACCTGGCCGACCAAGCTGCTGGTGCCCTTCGTGCTCGCCGTGCTGTGGCTGCGGCTCGCCCTGCAGGCCACGGACTACGCGCGGCTGGTCGCCTATCCCGACGCGACGCCGATCGCCGTGCCGGTGATCGAGACCATCGAGGTCCAGGCGCGGCAGGAGATCGAGGACGCCCTGGGTCGCGAGGAGAAGAGGGGCCGCGAAGAGAAGACGTCCGGGGAGAAGCGGTCATGAGCATCGATCCGCTCACCATCGGCATCATCGGCTGCGGCCTGCTGATCCTGCTCTGCGTGCTGGGCGTGCGCATCGCCTTCTCGGCGGCGATCGTCGGCGCCTTCGGCCTCGTCGCGATCACCGGCTGGGGTCCGGGTTTGCGCACCGCCGGCATCGTGCCGCACGCCTCGGTGGTGAACTACACGCTCTCCGTGCTGCCGATGTTCATCCTCATCGGCTATCTCGCCTATTACGCCGGCATCACCCAGGCCGCCTTCGAGGCGGCGCGGCGCTGGCTCGGCTGGCTGCCGGGCGGGCTCGCGATCGCCACGGTCTACGCCGTCGCCGGTTTCTCCGCCGTGTCGGGCGCCAACACGGCGGCCGCCGCCGTCTTCGCCAAGGTGGCGATCCCTGAAATGCTGAAGGCCGGCTACAACAAGCGGCTGGCCGCCGGCGTGGTCGCCGCCGGCGCCACGCTTGATTCGCTGATCCCGCCCAGCGCGCTGCTGGTGGTCTACGGCATCATCACCGAGCAGTCGGTCGGCAAGCTGCTGGTCGCGGGCTTCGCGCCCGGCCTGTTCTCGGCCCTGGTCTACACGGCGATCATCCTGGTGATGTGCTGGCGCAACCCGTCCTATGGCCGGCCGATCCGCGGCTACACCTGGCCGCAGCGCGTGTCCTCGCTGCCCGGCACGTTTCCGATCATCCTGGTGATCGCCATCATCTTCTGCTCGATGCTGTGGGGCTGGGCGACGCCCACAGAGGCCGGCGCGCTGGGCGCGGCCTGCGTGCTCGTGATCGCGCTGGCCAACCGGATGAAATGGCCCGAGCTGCGCGGCGCGCTGCTCGAGACGGCCAAGCTGACGGCGGTGATCTTCACCGTCGTCTGGGGCGTGCTGATCTTCGTGCGCTTTCTCGGCTTCGCCGGCCTACCGGAGCAGCTCGCGACGTGGGTCACCGGGCTGAAGGTCGCGCCGATCTGGATCCTGCTGTCGATCTACGCGATCTACCTGATCCTCGGCACCATACTCGAGGGCGTCGGCATGTTCCTGCTGACCCTGCCGGTCGTGTTCCCGGTGATCGAGGCGCTGGGCTACGACCCGATCTGGTTCGGCATCATTCTGGTGAAGCTCAACGGCATCGCCACGCTCTCGCCACCGGTCGGCCTCGTGGTCTTCGTCGTCAACGGCGTGCGGCCGGATATCTCGGTCGCCGACATCTTCCGCGGCATCTGGCCGTTCATTCTCGCCGACATCATCACCATCGCCTGCCTGACGGCCTTCCCGGAGATCGTGACCTTCATCCTCGACGCGGCGGGGTAGTCATGCCGCTGGCTGTCATCCCGAGCATCGCGAGGGATCCAGGGCGATCTGGATTCCTCGCTTCGCTTCAGGGGCCGCGGACGGCCCCGAGAATGACAGGTCAAGACTTCGGCGGCGTTCCGGCTTCCTTGAGCAGGAAGTTCAGGAGCTCGCGGCCGGGAATGCCCTGCGCCTCGCGCTTCGCCACCCATTCCTCCCATACCGGCTCGCCGCCGGCCTTGCGGAAGGCGGCGATTTCCTCGGGCTTGTACCGGAGGAACTCCAGCTTCTTCTTGAACAGCGGGATGTTCTTCTCGTCGGCCGCCGCGTAGGCGCCCTTCAACGCCGCGTGCGCCGCCGGCACGGCCTCCATCAGCAGATCCTGGTACTGCTTGGGCAGCTCGGCCCAGCGCTGGGTATGGATCAGGGTCGGGCAGCCGACGTTCCCGAGATTCATGTTCTCGGTGTACCACTTGCCGACCTCGTAGGTGCGGTAGGCTTGGTGCGCGTAGGTCGTCGGGAAGGCCGCCGCGTCGACCGTGCCGCGCTCCAGCGAGGTGTAGACCTCGGTGGCGTCGACCGAGGTCGGCACCGCGCCCAGCTTGCGCATCGCCTCGCCGATGCCGGCCAGCGCGCGCACGCGCATGCCCTTGAAGTCGGCCACGGTTCGCGGCGCCTTGCCGCGACCGACGAACTCGTTGTTCGGCAGCACGGCCGAGAGGTAGGGCATGGCGTTCCAGCCGGCGAACTCCTTGACGATCGCCGGGTGCTTGTAAAAGGCGCGATGGACCCGCTCCTGCGTGTCGAAGTCGGGGATCGGCAGGAACGGCAGGTCGAGCGCCGAGAAGGCCGGCAGCTTCTCCGGGTGGTACGAGGCGCAGATGTTGGTCATCTCCAGGCTGCCGACCTTCAGCGAGTCGAGCAGCTCCTTGGGCTGGCCGAAGCTCTCGTAGCCGATGGTGATCTGGAACTTGCCGCCGGTGCGCTCGGCCATGAATTTCTTGAGTGTCTCGACGTTCTGGGTCGCGGCGCGCGGCTTGCCCCAGGCGCCGAGCTTCCACTTGACCTCCGGCCCGTCGACGATCTTCGCCTGGGCGAACGCGCTACTCGACCACGCCAAGACGCTGGCTGCCACGACGGCAGCGACGGTCAGACGGACCATGGGATGTCTCCTCGGTGATTCCTCCGGCTGCCGATTCTTGCGACCGGCTGACGGCAACGTTACCGGGGCTCAGGTCGCGGCGCCACCGTTGATCTGGATCATCTGGCCGTTGATGAAAGCGCCGTCGTCCGAGACCAAGAGGCGCAGCGCACCGGCGATCTCGCCTGAGGAGCCCATGCGGCCCACGGGCACGGCCTTCACCGTGTCCTGGCGGTGCTTCACCGAGGCGGGATCGTCGTTGTCGCGATCGCCGGCGATCGGTCCGGGCGAGATCGCGTTGACGGTGATGCCCTTGGGCCCGAACTCGCGCGCCAGCGCCTTGGTCAGGCCCCACACGCCGTGCTTGGCCACCGTGACCGAGGGCCGGCCACCGGTTCCCTGCATGGCGTTCATGCCGGTGAAATTGACGATACGGCCCCAGCCGCGCTCGATCATGCCAGGCAGGCAGGCGCGGGACAGCCACACCGCGGCGTCGAGATCGACCGACATGACGCGCCGCCATTCCGCGTCGCTGGTCTCGAGGAACGACTTGCCGGGACGGATCGCGGCGTTGTTGACCAGCACGTCGACCGCGCCGAAGCGCGCGATGGCCTCGGCGGCGATGCGCTGGGCGTCCTTCGGATCGCCGACATCGCCCATCGCCACCAGCGCCTCGACGCCCTGCGCCGTACATTCCTGCGCCACCTGCTCGCAGGCGGCGCGGTTGGACGAGCCGTTGATGACGACGTTGTAGCCGTCCTTCGCCAGGTAGAGCGCGCAGGCGCGGCCGATGTTGCGGCCGGCGCCGGTGATCAGCGCGGTGCGGCGTGCGGGCATGCTCGTTCTCCGCCTTGGTCGGGGCGCGCCACTCCAGTGGCGCGTGGAACAACAAGACGCACCACTGGAGTGGCGCGCGCCCAGCGCCTCAGATCACGTCACCGGCGCGCAGCGCCGCGATCGCGGCGCCGTCGTAGCCGAGGCCGGCCAGCACCTCGTCGGTGTGCTGGCCGAGCTCCGGCGTCGGCTTCAGCGCCGCCGGCTGCGGCGCGGCGCTCATGTTGATCGGCTGGCCGACGACCTTGATGTCGCCGAGCTTGGGGTGCTTCACCGGCCGCGCGATGCCGAGATGCTGCACCTGCGGCTCGGCGAAGGTCTTGTCGATGGTGTTGATCGGCCCGCAGGGCACGCCGGCCTTGTTCAGCGCTTCGATCCAGTGCGCCGATGTGTTGGTCTTTGTCACCTCACCGATGCGCTGGTTCAGCGCCTTGCGGTTCTGCGAGCGCAACGACGGTGTGGCGTGCTCGGGATGCTCGATCAGCTGCGGCGCGCCCACGGCCAGCGCGAAGCGCTTCCACATCTTGTCGCCCGACGCGGCGATGTTGATGTAGCCGTCGCTGGTCGGAAACACGCCGGTGGGAATCGAGGTCGGGTGATCGTTGCCCGCCTGCTTGGCGACCTCGCCCTTCATCAGCCAGCGCGCGGCCTGGAAGTCGAGCATGAAGATCTGCGCCTCGATCAGCGAGGTGTGCACCCACTGGCCCTTGCCGGTGCGCTCGCGGTCGTAGAGCGCCAGGATGATCGCCTGCGCCAGCAGCAGGCCCGAGGTCAGGTCGGCGATCGGGATGCCAACGCGCATCGGCCCGGCGCCGGGCTCGCCGGTGATCGACATCAAGCCGCCCATGCCCTGCGCGATCTGATCGACGCCGGGTCGCGCCGCGTCGGGGCCGCTCTGGCCGAAGCCGGCGATCGAGCCGTAGATGATGCGCGGATTGACCTTGGCGACGGCGTCGTAGTCGATGCCCAGGCGATGCTTCACGTCGGAGCGGTAGTTCTCGACGATGACGTCGGCCTTCGCCGCCAGCTTCATGAAGATGGCTTGGCCTTCGGGGCTCTTGAGGTTGAGCGTCATCGCCTGCTTGTTGCGATGCAGGTTCTGGAAGTCGAAGCCGTGCCGCGCGCCGCCCATCGAGTCCATCTTGCCGTCGCTGGGCTGCTCGATCTTGATCACCGTGGCGCCCCAGTCGGCGAGCTGGCGCACCGCCGTGGGGCCGGCGCGGTGCGCCGTCAGGTCGAGGACGAAGAGATGGGAGAGCGGCAGCGTGGACATGACGCTCACCTTCCTTTGAAGACCGGCTTGCGCTTCTCCATGAACGCGCGGCGGCCTTCCTGGTAGTCCCCGCTGTCGAAGCACTCGACCGCCATGCGCTCGAGCTTGGCGTGATCCTGCTGCGACTCCGGCTTGGCGATCTCGCGCGCCGACGCCTTGGCCAGCGCGATGGTCAGCGGCGCGTTCTCGCCGATCGCGCCAGTGATCTTGGCCACCATGGCGTCGAGCTCGGCGTCCGTTGCCGCCACGCCGTGCACCAGGCCCATCTCGGCGGCTTCCTTGCTGCTGTACTGCTTGGCGGTGAACAGGAACTCCATGGCGCGCGGCAGGCCGACGATGCGCGACAGCCGCTCGATGCGCAGGAAGCCGTAGCCCAGGCCGAGCTTTGCGGCCGGTACGCCGAAGCGCGCCGCCTCGTTGCAGTAGCGCAGGTCGCAGCACGCGGCGAGGTTCATGCCGCCGCCGATGCAATAGCCGTTGATCTTGGCGATGGTCGGCTTGGGGAAGTTGTAGAGCGCCTCGTAGCCGTCCTTGGAGATCGCGTCGTAGCGCACCTGCGCCTCGGCGTTGGCGCGCTCGCTCTCGAACTTGGAGATGTCGGCGCCTGAGACGAAAGCCTTGCCACCAGAGCCGCTGACGACGACGCAGCGGATCTCGGGGTCCTGGGCGAAGTCGCCGAGGATGCTGACCATGCGCTCCCACATGTCGAGCGACACGGCGTTGAGCTTGGCCGGGTTGTTGAAGACCACGTGGCCGATATTGCCCTCGCGGTGTCCGAATAGCTTCTGGTCCTGCATGCCGATTTCCTCCATCGGCGGCCCTTATATCCCAAGCGGCGTGCTTTGGACCCGCCAATCCTGATATGACAGCCAGAACGATAGGTGCTGAGGAGACGCCGTGGCATCCGCCGAGATCAGGAACTTGACGCGGCGGTTCGGCGACGGCTTTGAGGAAGCGGCGGCATGAGCGAGACCTGGGACGTTGTCGTGATCGGCGCCGGTGCCGCCGGCCTGCGCGCCGCCGCCGTCGCGGCCAAGGCCGGCGCGCGGGTGATGTGCATCGACAAGCTCGGGCCGGGCGGCCTGATGATGAACTTCGGCGAGATCCACGGCGCGCCGGCGGAGGCCGCCGGCCTCACCGGCCCGGACTTCATCGCCGCGCTGCTCGATCAGGCGACCGAGGCTGGCGTCGAGATGGGCTTCGGCGAAGTCACGGCGCTCGGCACCGGTGCAACCTGGTCGGTCGTCGCCGACGAAACGCATGCGGCGCGCGCCGCGATCGTCGCCTCGGGGCTGAGCCACGGCACGCTCGGCCTGCCGGAGGAGGCGCGCTACCTCGGCCAGGGCATCTCGCACTGCGCCGTCTGCGACGGGCCACTCTACGCCGGCCAGCCCGTGGTGGTGGTTGGTGATCAAGGCTGGGCCGTGCAGGAAGCGCGCGAGCTCGCCGGCATGGCGAGCGCGGTCACCGTTGTCGCCGAGACGGCGCCGCCGCTGCCCAACGTCACCGCGATACCGGGCCGCATCATCGCGCTCGATGGCGACGACGGCCTGCAAGGCCTGGTGATCGAGCGCGGCGGCCAGACCATGCGGCTCGAGACCCGCGCGCTGTTTCCTTATGTCGGCCGCAAGCCGGCCTGCGGCTTCGTCGACGCCGAGCGCGATGCCGCGGGCGCGTTGGTCGTGCAAGCCGATGGCGCCACGTCGGCACCGGGGCTGTTCGCCGCGGGCGATGTGCGGTCGGGCGCGCCAGAGACCATCGCCCAGGCGCTGGCTGACGCGGAGAAAGCCGGCGCGGCCGCTGCCGCCTGGGCGGCCGCTCATCGCTGACAACTTCTTCTTTCCCTTCCCCCGGAGGGGGAAGGTGCCCGAAGGGCGGAAGGGGGATGTCGAAGACGGACATCGATGTCGTTGAAGCATCCCCCATCCGGCGCTGCGCGCCACCTTCCCCCTCCGGAGGAAGGTAAGGTCGTGCGGGGCAGGGCTTCGCCCCACGCACTTGTCACGGCGCGCCAGAGGGTCGAAAGTCCGCCCACCACGAACCATCCGGGAGGAAGGTCGGCATGAAGATTGTGAACCCGAGTTTCGGCGTGTCGGCGACCGGCGGCGAGAAGATGGCCACCGCGGCGGTCGACTGGCTGCGCGATCCGATCGCGTTGATCACCAACGCCAAACCCAACGCGCACGAACTGCTCGACGGCATCCGCACCAAGCTCGGTGCGATGCGGCCCATCGACAACATCGCCTTCCTCGGCAAGGACAGCGCCAGCCAGCCGGCGCCGGCCGCGCTGTATGACGAGGTGGCGAAGAACTACAAGGCGGCGCTTCTAGCCTTAGCCGATTGAGGCTCCTGTTCATCGTGGAGTTTCCACGACAGCGTCGAACTGGAGAAGAAGGGCGTCACGGCTTACGTGATCGCGACCGAGACTTTCAAATCGCTCGTTCTTGCGCAGGCCAAGGCGCGCAAGATCACGCCACGACTCATCGTCGTGAAGCATCCCGTCGGCGGCCTGAATGCCCAGGAGCTTGCCGAGCGTATCGAGACCGCCACCGCCGGCCTGACCAAGGTCATGAGCGGCGGCAGCTGACCTGAACGAGTGACCGGAACGCCATGACCGATACGTCCCAGACCGACCCCGCCGACGCCGAACTCATCGACGTCGGCGAGATGGATGTCACGGCGTTCAACGAGTACGCCCTGCAGCAAGGCTGGAGCGACGGCATGCCGCTCTATGTCCCCACCGAGCAGGCGGTCGAGAAGTTCGTCGCCGTCTGCCGCGGCGACAACCGGCCTTTCCTGCCGGTCTCGCCGCGCTCGGTGGTGCCGACCCTGCAGAGCCTCGCCGCCAACGCGGTGATGGCCGGCTGCAGGCCGGAGTATTTCCCGGTGGTCACCGCGGCGCTGCACGCCGTGCTGAACCCCGACTACAACCTGCACGGCACGCTCGCCACGACGCATTCCTGCGCGCCGATGCTGGCGGTCCACGGACCGATGCGGCACACGCTGAAGATCAACTGTGGCAGCAACTGCTTCGGCCAGGGCTGGCAGGCCAACGCCACCATCGGCCGCGCCCTGGGGCTGATCCTGCTCAACGTCGGCGGCGCCAAGCCGGGCGAGATGGATCGCTCGACCCAGGGCTCGCCAGCGAAGTACACCTTCTGCTTCGGCGAGAACGAGGAAGAAAGCCCGTGGGAGCCCTATCACGTGCGTCGTGGCTTCAATGCCAACGATAGCGTGGTGACGGCGATGGCGGGCGAGGCGCCGCACAACATCAACGATCACGGCAGCACCACAGGCGACGACATCATCACCACCATGGCCGGCACGATCTCGCAGGTCGGCGCCAACACGATCTATGGCAAGGGGCCGTACTTCGTGGTGATCGGCCCTGAGCACGCCGCGACCCTGAAGCGCGACGGCTTCACCATCGAGAGCATGCAGGCCGCGCTTCACGAGCGCTCGCGCGTGCATGTTTCGCGTGTCTCCAAGGGCAACCAGGAGAACTACGCCAGCACGAGCCGACCGCGCCAGGGCGACTACTACTACATCGGCCGGACGCCGGAAGACATCCACATCCTGGTGGCTGGCGGCCCGGGCAAGCACTCCGCCTTCATCCCGTCCTTTGGCGGCACCACCGTCAGCTCGGTGCGCATCGCGCCACCGACCTGAAGATGGCCAGTTCCTGATGGACTGGGGTAACCTGCCGGTCTTCGACGACGGCGCCGTCTTCGAGGACGTGCAGGCGGCGCTGGCCGAGGCCGAGCAGGCCGACGGCCTGCCGATGGCGCCGCCGACGCGCCGCCGCCTCGAGGCGATGATCAAGGGCGTCGGCGCGCCTGAGCGTTCCTACGGCCCGATGCCGCCGCTGTTCGGCGAGATCACGCCCGCCGCGGTCGCCTATCAATGCGTGCTGGCGGGCTGCAAGCCGGCGGAGCTGCCGCTGGTTGTGACCGCCGCCGCGGCTTGTCTGACGCCCGACTTCAACCTGCTCGGCGTCTCGACCACGACGGGGACGGCCTGCGTCGTGACCATGGTGCATGGGCCGATCGCCACGGCGCTGGAGATGAACGCCGGTACCAACATGCTGGGGCCGGGCAATCGCGCCAACGCCTGCATCGGCCGCGCCGTCGCGCTCGTGCTGCGCAACATCGGCGGCGCGCGACCGCTGGTCGGCGACATGGCGACCATGGGCCAGCCGGGCAAGTACACCTTCTGCTTCGCCGAAGCCGACGCCGAGGACGACGCAGCCAACGCCGCCTTCCCGTCTTTCGCCACGCATCGCGGCGTTCCGTCAGGCGCCGACGCCGTCACCGTGCTCGGCGTCTCCGGCACCATGGAGGTGCTGATCGGCCATCCCGGCGACACACCGGAAACGGCGCTGGCGTCGGTGCCGCACATCATGCGCGCGGGCGCGATCGCGTCAGGTGCGGCGCGCAAGCCCGAGCGTGGCGAGCAGGCGCTGCTGCTGCCGCCCGAGCTGGCGCGGCTCCTGGCCGCGCGCGGCTGGGATCTGGCGCGCACTCAGAGCTGGCTGTTCGAGCGCTGTGGCGAGCTGGGCGGCGAAGTCGCGCGCGCGCCGCGCGACATCCACATCATCGTCGCCGGCGGCGCCGGCCAGAAGATGACCTACCTGCCGCTATGGGGCGGCAGCACGGTGCCGGTCACCAGCCGGGTGGTGGAGTTGTAATCGCCACTACCTTCCCCCGCTTCGCGGGGGAAGGTGCCCGAAGGGCGGATGGGGGTGTCGGCATGGCGGGCAGTCACAGACAGTAGAGTGGTCGCACCAACCACCCCCATCCGGCGCTTCGCGCCACCTTCCCCCGCCAGCGGGGGAAGGTAACGGCTACGCCGCCGCCGTCTTGAACGCCGCGACGAAACGGTCGACGTCTTCCTCGTCGTTGTAGACATGCGGGCTGATGCGCAGGCGGCCCAGCCGCGGCGCGGCGTAGACCTTCTGTGCCGCGAGCTTCTTCGGCAGATCCTCGGGCATGCCCTGCGGGAAGCCGAGGCACAACACGTGCGGCGCACGCAGCTTCTCGTCCATGACGGTAGCACCGGCGTTGGTGCGGTCGCCCGAGAGACCCTCGGCCAGGCGCTTCGTCAGCATCGACAGGCGCTCGACGATCGGCTCGTTGCCCCAGCCGGCCATCATCTCCATACCGATCGCCGCCATCTCCATCGAGATGAAGTGGTCGCGCTCGCCCATGTCGAAGCGCTTGGCGCTGTCGACGTAGGAGGGATCGGTGAAATAGACCGGATCCTCGGCCACCACGCGCTTGCGGCCGAACGCGGTCTGCTCGACCGGGATGCCGCCCTGGTGGCGCTTGGCGACATAGGCGAAGGCGCGGCCATAGGGCCCCAGCACCCACTTGTAGGTCGGGAAGATCAGGATGTCGGGATCGAGCGTCTTCACGTCGATGCGGCGCACGCCGGCGTCGTGCGTGGCGTCGACCAGCAGCATCGCGCCCGTCTTGCGCAACGCGGCGGCAATGCGTGGCATGTCGAGGGCGCCGCCGTCGGACCAATGCACCGAGGAGATCGAGGCCAGCGCCACCGGCTCGGCACCGGGCCGCTCGATCGCCGCCAGCACCGCCGAGGTCCAGTCGCCGTCGCCGGCATGCGCCACCGACTCGACGCGAAAGCCGCCGGCTTCGGCGCGGCTCATCCATTCCAGCACCGGCGAGGTGTGGTCGTCCTTCAGCGTGAGCACGCGCGCGCCGCGCGCGATCTTCAGCACCTTGCCGGCGATCGCCACGCCGTAGCCGACCGACGACACCAGCGCGATATCGGCGGCATCGGCGCCGATCAACGCCGCCGCGGCCTTGCGCGCGCGGTCGTGCATGGTGTTGGCGAAAGCGGGATCGAGCTCCCACGGCCGGCCCTTGCGGCCGACGCCGACGCGTCCCGCCTCCTGCGAGGCCAGCGGCAGCGGGCTCCAGGCGGCGGCGTTGAGGTAGCAGACGTCGCGCGGCATATCGAACAGCGCGCGTTGCGAGGGCAGCATGGCGGACTCCGGCAGATGAGGTCCGCAGCCTAGGACATCGCGCCGCGCAATTCAGCCTCGCTCTTGTCGCGAGACAATGCCGTCAGTCGGTTGGTGGTCCGCAAAGCTTGCCGAAGGCGTAGATCTTGACCTCCTCCTCGTAGGTGCGCGCATGCAACTCGGCGCGTCCATAAGCGGCCATTACACAGGCGACGAAGGCCTGTCGCCCATTGGGGAAATGGAAGGAGAAGTGCCGGCCGGTGCCACCGGCTACACGCGTCCGATGCTCGCCGACTTCGACCTCGACGGGTTGCGCGGACATAGGCTGGTTCTCCAGGTTAAGCGTCAAGCGCGCGTCGCCATGGATGGCGCCAACTCTTTGGGCAACGGCGCGACCATGCCCTTACGTCGGCGGTTCACAAAGCTTGTCGAAGGCGTAGATCTTGACCTCTTCCTCGTAGGTGCCGACATGGAGCTCGGCGCGGCCGTCAGCCGTCATTTGGCAACCGACCCAGGCCTGCCGCCCGTTGGGGAATCGAAACGTGAAGTGACGGTAGCTGCCGCCCCCTTGGACATAGTCGCGATGCTCGCCGATCTCGACCTCGACGGGTTGCGTGTACATAGGCTGGTTCTCCGGGTTGTGCGTCAGGCGCGGGCGACCATCGCCGGCACGAGATCCTTGAGCGACGGCGCGCCCATCTGCTGCATGGCGGCGAACAGCTCGCGCCGCAGCAGCTGCAAGACACGCTCAACGCCTTCCTGGCCGAAGGCGCCCAGGCCCCAGAGATAGGGCCGGCCGATGCACACCGCCTTGGCGCCCATCGCCAGCGCCTTGACGATATCGGTGCCGCGGCGGAAGCCGCTGTCGACCAGTATCGGGATACGGCCGTCGACGGCGACCAGAATCTCCGGCAGCACGTCGATGGTCGAGCGGCCATTGTCCTCGGAGCGGCCGCCATGGTTCGACACGATGATGCCGTCGACACCATGCTCGATCGCGAGCTTGGCGTCCTCGCGCGCCAGAATGCCCTTGAGCAGGATCTTGGTGCCCACCGTATCGCGCAGGCGTTTGACGAAATCCCAGGTCAGGTTGGTGGCGCCGGAGCTGCTGACGCCGGCCAGATCGAGCCCGTCGAAATGCGGCTTGCGCTGCACGAAGCTGCGCAGGCCCATGCCGTGGCACGAGCCGCAATTCGCGGCCTTGTCGCCGCGGATCATCCGCTGCAGCATTTCCCAGTTCTGCGCCGCCAGCACATCGACGGTGACGACGATGGCCGGCGCGCCGGCCTTCTCGGCCCGCTTGGCCATCGCCAGGCCGACACGCCATTCGTTGGTCGGATAGAGCTGGAACCATAGCGGCGCGCCGCGCGCCTCGATGGCGTCCTCGATCGACGTCGTCGCCACGGTCGACAGCATCTGCAGATGCCGGCCGGCGCGCGCCGCCTTGGCCACGGCGATCTCGCCATCGGCGTGGAACGCCTTGTTGCTGCCGGTCGGTGCGATGACGATCGGGCTGTCCCAGGTCGCGCCGAACAGCTCCATCTTCATGTCGATGCGGCTGACATCGACCAAGCGGCGCGGCCGGAGCTGAAACGCGGCGAAGCCCTCGCGGTTGGCGCGCAAGGTCGCCTCGTCGTCGTTGCCGGTCGCGAGATAACCGAAATGCGCCGGCGACAGCTTCTGCCGCGCCACCGGCTCGAAGTCGAAGACGCTGAGCGCGCGCGAAGGACTCTCGATCAACTCGCCGAGTTCGCGCGGTGCCCAGATCATCGGATCGGGCAGGCGAGACGTCTGCGCAAGCACCGGCACGCCGGCGACAATCGGGCTGGCGGCCAGGTAACGAAGAAGGCGGCGGCGGCTGGCGTTGAGTCGCATCGTGACTGCGACTCTAGATAGCCTGCGCTTGAAAGCCCAGCGACTCTACGGAGGCGTAAGAGCCTGGATTTCTTTTTCCAGCCTCAGCTGTTCGGCCGGGTCGCCGAGTGAACCGTCCCACACACTCGCCTGTCCCCAGCAGTGGACGAAACCCTCGCCATCCTTGTACAGCATGCGCTTGTGCTGGAAGAAATAGGACAGCCAGAACAGCACCTTTTCTTCCGTGGGGCGCCAGCCGACGCCGGAGTACTCGTAGTCCTTGGCGTTCATTGGCGCGAAACTGCCGAGAAAGAACATGGAGTTTCGCTTGCCCGGCATGATCCACACATTGGGATCGGCGCTGCCCATACGGCTGGCGCAGATCAGATCGCCGCGACCCAGCTGCGCATACGCCTCCGGCAAGAACGTGGCGCCGCGGCGGCTGCGTCGGGCAAAGGCGTCGGCGGCCAGGAAACACTTCTGAAACCAAACGGGCCAGCGCGTGACCGTGACGCCGGTGCCTCTATATTCCGTCGCCATGCGATTTCCTCCCGCTAAAGTAGTGGAGGATACCACAAGGACCGTCGCCTTATCGGCACGATCCCTTGACTACCACATCGTCTTCGCCACGGTGATGCGGGCGCACGTCGGTCATCGGCTACCACAGTCGTCCGATGGCGTACTGCTCGAATGCGCGATCGTTCGTCACCAGCGTCAAATTCTCGAGCATCGCCTGGGCGGCCAGCATCCGGTCGAAGGGATCCTTGTGCGTGCCTCCCAAACCGCCCGCGTGTTGGGCATGCGCGACCGACAGGGAGAGTTCGGCGAAGCCTTCGCCGACAATGGCGCCGATGATGTCGTCGGCGACGATGGACGCCTCGGGCAACTTGCCGATGCGGTACTTGGTGGCGATCTCCCAGGCGGACACGGCGCTGACAACGGTCTCGTTCGCCTCATCGAGGATCGCCGCGCGCGCGCGTCGTGACAGCTTCGCATCGGCGAAGACCCACCACAGGAAAGTGTGCGTATCGAGCAGCAGCCGCACGCTCACTCCCAGAGCTTCAGCTCGTCCTCGGGCAGCGGCTCGAAGAACTCCGGCCCGACACGCCCCTTGCCCTTGAGACGCCCGAACACGCGCTTCGGCTTGGGCGGCAGCGGTACGATCTTCGCGACAGGCTCCTTGCCGCGCGCCAACACGATCTCCTCGCCCGCTTCTGCGCGGGCGACAAGCTTCGACAGGTTCGTCTTGGCGGCGTGGATCGTGTAGGTCGGCATGACGCAAGATTAGCTAATCATCTTAGCTATATCAAGATCGCGACTTCACCGTCCACCTAGCCGAGCCCCGATGTGGCGAAGAGTAGACTGCGGCTCACATCACGCTGGCGGTAGATGGCGTGGCAAGTCCATCGCGTCGTGCAGAACGCGGAGGACCTCGATGTACCCGCCGTCATGACTCCGTCCGACCCGGAACAGGATGAAATGGTGGGCCTTTCTTGTTCCTCGCGCCGCATGCAGCGTGAACAGGCCGCGGCCGACATCGCCGCGAGGGCGCACGCCAGGTATCCTGGGCCCATTGGCTAATGCCTCAATGGCGTCATTCAGCAGCGAGGTGTAGACGCGTGCCTGGGCTGGGCCGAAATGCTCGACCGTCCAGTCGGCGATGCCGTCAAGATCTTCTGCTGCGGCGGCCGTCAGCCGAATGGACCAGACGGCAGCTTTGCCGATCACTTGCGCCGCGAGCGTCGAGCAATCGCACCATCGACAATCCCGTCGAGACGGGATCGCAGCGAGGCGCGTGTGTCAAACGTCTCGTATCGCCCAGCCTCGATGTCGGCCAAGCCTCGCCGGGCGGCCTCGCGCAACGCCTTCAGCCGAGCCCGGTCGTCATTCTCCCGGCTCTCGACCAGGCGCAACCCCTCGCGCAGAACCTCGCTGGCGTTCTGGTAGCGGCCGGACGAGACGAGTTCCTCGATCAAGTCGGCCTGATGCTGGGTGAGAACCACATTGCGCGTTGGCATGGCGCTCCCGATTCGGCTAATGGCATATTATGCCATCAGCTGAGGGTATTCACCACATCGTCTTCGCCGCTCGCCCCGGCCATTCCTTGTCGTAGGCCTCGCCGCCCACCCGGCCCTTGCTCAGCGCGGCGAGGATGTCGCCGGCGCTGGGCAGGTCCTTGGGTGAGTGATGGCGCGCGGGGTTCCACAGTTCGGAGCGCACCAGGGCGCGGGCGCATTGGAAGTAGATCGCGTCAACTTTCATCACCGTGACGGATCGGGGCGCTTTGCCGTCGACGGCGAAGGAGCCGAGCAGCGCTGGCTCGATGCTCAGATGCGCACGACCGTTGATGCGCAGCGTGTTGCCGACGCCGGGGATCAGGAACAAGAGCGCGACGCGCGGATCGCGCACGATGTTGCGCAGCGAGTCGACACGGTTGTTGCCCCGGCGATCGGGCAGCATCACGGTGCGCTCGTCGTGGATGCGCACGAAGCCCTGGAGATCGCCGCGCGGTGAGCAGTCGAGGCCCTCCGGCCCGACGGTCGCCAGCGCCAGAAAGGGCGAGGCCTCGATATAGGCGCGGTACTCCGGCGTGATCCAGTCGACCTCCTTCACCGTGGAGGCCTCGCCAGGTATGCCGTAGAGGGCTTCGAGCTGTTCGACGCTGGAGATGATCGACACGGGGGGACCTCGTCGGCGCGGGGCGGTGCCGTCTTGTACAGCGTCCGGCGGCGCGCCGCCCTGCGGCGCGGCGTTACGGGCAGGTGCACGGCCTGTCGGGGGCAATGGTGACAAGGGCGGGCCTGCGTCGTAGCGTCGGGTCAGTTGCCTTTCCGGGAGACCAGAATGTCGAATTTCATGCGCAGCGCCCGACTGGCGTTCACCGCGGCCGTGCTGTCGACGGCGGCGGCCTTGCCCATGGTCTCGCCCGCTTCGGCGCAGGTCACGCTGCGCGCGGCGATGCATTCGGATCTGAAGATCATCGACCCGATCTGGACCACCGCGCTGATTTCCACCCATCACGGCTACCTGGTCTACGACACGCTGTTCGCGCTCGACGGTACCCTCGCCATCAAGCCGCAGATGGTCGACAAGCACACGCTGAGCGACGATCGCGTAACCTGGACCTTCACCCTGCGCGACGGGCTCGCCTTCCATGACGGCGCGCCGGTGACGTCGGAGGATGTCATCGCCTCGCTCAAGCGCTGGGGCGCGCGCGATTCGGTGGGCCAGAAGCTCCTGTCCTTCGTCGCCGCGATGGAGGCGGTCGACGCCAAGACCTTCCGCCTGAGGATGAAGGAGCCCTACGGCCTGGTGCTGCAGAGCCTGGCGAAGTCGGGCTCGAACGCGCCCTTCATCATGCCCAAGCGCGTCGCCGATACCGATCCGCAGCAACAGATCACCGACGCCACCGGCTCCGGCCCGTTCATCTTCCTCAAGGACCAGTGGAAGCCGGGCGAGAAGGCGGTCTACGTCAAGAACCCCAAATACGTGCCGCGCGCCGAGCCGGCCTCGGGCCTGGCCGGCGGCAAGGTCGCCAAGATCGACCGCATCGAGTGGCTGGCGATCCCCGATCTGCAGACCCAGGTCAACGCGCTCCTCAACGGCGAGATCGACATGATCGAGATCGTCCCGGCCGACCTGCTGCCGCTCTTGGCCAAGGACAGCAACGTCCAGCTCACGGTGACCAACACCGCCGGCCGGCAATATGCGATGCGCTACAACACGCTGCACAAGCCCTTCGACAACCCGAAGATCCGCGCCGCCGCCATGGTAGCGCTGACCCAGCGCGAGTTCCTAGAGGCCAATGTCGGCGACGAGAAATGGTTCAAGGAGTGTAAGTCGCTGTTTCCCTGCGGCACGCCGCTGCAGTCGACCAAGGGCTGGGACGGCGTGCTGACCGGCGATGTCGCCAAGGCCAAGGCGATGCTGGCCGAGGCCAAGTACGACGGCACGCCCATCGTCTTCCTGCACCAGACCGACACGGCGGGGCACAACAACCTCGCCACCGTCGCCAAGGCGCAGCTCGAGCGGGCCGGCTTCAAGATCGACCTGCAGCCGATGGACTGGCAGACCCTGGTGTCGCGCCGCGCCAAGAAGGACGCGCCGGACAAGGGCGGCTGGGGCGCGTACTTCACCTCCTGGGGCTCGGTCGACGTGATCGATCCGGTGTCCGCGTCGTTCCTCAACGGTGGCTGCGAGAAGGCGACCTTCGGCTGGCCGTGCGATCCGGAACTCGAGCGGCTGCGCGACGCCTATTCCAAGGAAACCGACGCGGCCAAGCAGAAGGCGATCGCCGAGCAGGTGCAGCTGCGCGTGCTGGAGTATCCGACGCATGTGCCGTTGGGCCAGTTCACCACGCCGACCGCTTTGCGCAAGAGCCTGTCGGGCTTGGTGCAGGCGCCGTCCCTCGCCTTCTGGAACCTGGAGAAGAAGTGACCGACCTCGCCGATCGCGTGGCGCTTGTCACGGGCGCCTCGCGCGGCATCGGCCGCGCGATCGCGCTGGCGTTGGGCGAGGCGGGCGCCGCCGTCGCGGTGAACTACGTCGAGCGAAGCGCCGAGGCCGAAGCGGTCGCTGCCGCCATCCGCCAGGGCGGCCGCGCCGCGCTGTCGGTCAAGGCCGACGTCTCGGACTCGGGTGCCGTGGCGCGGATGGTGCGCGAGGTCGAGGCGGCGCTCGGGCCGATCGATATCCTCGTCAACAACGCCGGCATAGGCATCATGCGTAGTCTCGACGAGCTCACCGAGGCGGATTTCGACCGTACTATCGCGGTGAACCTGAAATCGGCGTTCCTGTGCATGCAGGCCGTGCTGCCGGGCATGCGCGCGCGGGGCTGGGGCCGCATCGTCAGCATCAGCTCCGGCGCGGCGCGCGGCGCCGGCATGGTCGGCGCCCATTACAACGCCTCGAAGGCCGGCATGGAGGGCCTGACGCGGGGCTATGCCGCGCGGCTGGCCAAGGAAGGCATCACGGTCAACAACGTGGCGCCCTCGTTGATCGACACCGACATGATCGGCGCGCGCCGCGCGGAAGCCGCCGCGCGCATTCCGGTCGGGCGCCTGGGCACGTCGGAGGAGGTGGCGCAGGCGACCTTGATGGTGATCGGCAACGCCTACATGACCGGCCAGACCGTGCAGACCAACGGCGGCCTGCACTTCAATTAGCGACACCATGGCGAAGTACATACTCGATGGATTGCTGCGGTGGTTGCAGCGCAGCGAATGGGCGCTGGAGCTGGACGCGCTGTACGACCGGCATACACGGTCCGCCGCGCGCGAGCTGAAGCTCGACTACGACGACATGCTGGAGGTTCTCGGCCATCATTTCGCGACTCAGATCGGCGGCTGGGTTTTCGAGGACCTGGTGACACGCAGGCTCGAGGACGGTCGAAATCTCGCCGACGACTACCTCAAGCGCCGCGGCTGGAAGGAGACGGCCCGAGGCAAGGCCTACATTGCGGCGCTGCGCGATTCGACGGTCAGCCTCTACGAGGTCAGCGGGCTGGTGCCGGGTGAGTCATTCCTCGCGCGCGACCTGATCCGCGGCGGCGAACCGGTGCGTGTCCTGGAGCGCAGCGGCTCGCGCTCGCTGCGGCCATGGACCCGCATCGCGACCCGAATCCTGGCGAGGCGCGATGGATTCGAGATGAGCGGCGGCGTGCTTGTGTTCGAGCATGGGGCGGCCGAAGAGTTGCTGGCGACGCTGCGCAGGGATGTCGCCGCGGATACGACGGCGCAGGCCTGGACACGCATCCTTGCCGACGCCGCGCCGGTCTTCGCCGAAGCATGGCTATTGGACAACGTGCCGCGCCTGAGCGGCAGCACGCGACCGAAGTTGGTCAATGACGATGGCGACGAGCTGGCGTTGAGCACGACGCTCTATCCGCTCCGCCCCGAGGTGCCGCGTGGCGACATCGTCGCGGCGCTGGATCGAGTCGAAGCCCTGACATCGGGCGACGCACCGGAGACATGGAGCTGGATCGGCGAATCGCGGCGCGCTCGAGCGAGCGGCGGCGGCGCGGCCCGCCGTTCACCGATTCATGACGATGACAAGATCTCGCTGGGCTCCCTCGAGCTCACCGACGACAGTCTCTGGCTGTCGACAAACTCGCCGGCGCGCATGCAACGCCTTCGAGCGCTGGTGGAACCGGCGGTCGCCCAGTTGGTCGGCCCGCCCTTCTCCGAGGTCAAGTCGATCGACGAGGCAATGGCCGAGCCGCGGACGGAGTCGCTAGAGGAAGACGAGGAGGTGTCGGACGATGAAACGCGGCGGCGGATGCGCGAGATCCTCGATCGCCACTACGCCTCGACCCTCGACGACGCGATACCATTCCTAGGCGGCATGAGTCCGATGGCGGCTGTGCGAACGGAAGAGGGCCGTCAACAGGTGGCCGGATGGCTGAAATACCTGGAGAACCAGTCCGCGAAGGCGCCGCCGGGCGCGGCGACCTATGGCTACGATTTCACCTGGATGTGGGAGCGTCTCGGCATCGCCCATCTGCGCCAGTGAGTCGTGGCGAAGACCAGAGTCGCCACAGCCAATGCGGCGATCAGCACGATATGCGCCGGCCGCGGGATCAGCAGCGGGTCGAGGCTGGCCTCGACGATGCGTAGCGGTGGCACGCCCTTGTGGCCCCAGTACCATAGCGCCTCGACGATCACGGTGAGGATCGGCGTGGCGATGGCGAGGCCGACCAACACCGGCGGTCGGTTGCGGATGTCGCGTGGCAGCAGGCGCCACAGCATCAGCCAGAGGAACAGGCCGGTGGCCATGGCCGCGTCGGAGACATTGGCCTTGGACTGCAGGAAGAAGTGGAGCAGCGCCAGCACCGCCAGCGGGTAGACGAGATAGTGCAGGCGCTTCCAATTGCGCCGAAGCTTGCGCTGCCAGCCGTCGGTCGAGGTGATCGACAGCACGACAAAGATCAGCACGGCTGCGAAGCCGATGGTGAGATAGAAGCGCTTGAGAATCTCCAGCGCGACCACGACCAGGTTCCACTTCTGATCGTAGACGTAGAGCCCGACATGCAACAGGGCATAGCCGGCGGCGGCCAGGCCGAGGCGGCGACGCAGGGTGGCCATGGCCGGCCAGTCGAACAGCGCGCGCGCCGGCGTGATCGCCAGCGTGATCAGCAGGAAGGCCACCGCCCAATCGCCGGTCCACAGCAGCGCCTCGGTGGTCGGCCGCGCGCCCATGCGGCCCATCTGCCAACGCAACGCCAGTTCGGCCGCCGGCAGCAGGGCGAGGATGACGACGGCGAGCTTGATCAGTGACAGGCGGCTTACGGGTGACACGGCTTCGAGCTTATCGCATCGGTCGCTCGCGTGTGCTCACACCGGCGTCAGGTGCCGGTGAAGACCGGGGCGCGCTTGGCGATGAAGGCGCGCACCGCCTCCTTGTGATCCTCGCTTTGCTGGCCCTTGACCATGCGCTCGGCCTCCTGGTCGGCGGCTTCGCGATAGGGGACGTGCGGCGCGAGGTCGAGATTGTCCTTCATCAGAGCCAGCGCGATCGCCGGACCGGCCGCCAGGTCGCGCGCCATCGCGAACGCGGCGTCGGCCAGCTCGGCGTCGGCCACGACGCGGTTGACCAGACCGATGCGCTCGGCGCCCATGGCGTCGAGCCGGGCGTTGGTGAACATCAGCTCGCGCGCCCGGCCGGTGCCGACCAGCCGTGTCAGCAGCCAGGCGATGCCGTAGTCGCCGCTCAGCGCCACGCGCGAATAGCCGGTGCTGACGAACGCCGAGGTGGCCGCCAGGCGAATGTCGCAGCTGAGCGCCAGCGCCAGGCCGGCGCCGACCGCCGGGCCGGGCAGCGCCGCGATGGTCGGCTTGCGCAGCGCCAGGATCGCGCCGGTCGAGGCCATCTGGCGGAACTTCAGGTCGGCCAGCCTCTCTTCGGGGGTCAGGGTCGTCTTGCGATTCTCGCCCATGCCCTTGACGTCGCCGCCAGCGCAGAAGGCGTTGCCGGCGCCGGTCAGCATGAGCGCGCGGACGGCGGGGTCTTCACCCGCCAGCTTGATCATGGCGCGCAGCGCGGCGCTGAGCTCGACCGAGAGCGTGTTGCGCGCTTCGGGCCGGTTCAGGGTGACCACCAGGACGCCCTCGCGCAGCGTGGCCAGCAATTGGCTGGTGCCGGTGTCGATCTGCCGTTCCATATGCTCTTCCTCCGCGCCCTGGCGGTGGCATATCGACATGCCGGCGGGGAGGTCGGCAAGGCCCCATCAGGGCTAGCGGCGGCGCCGTCGCTCATGGCATGGTGGTGTGGTAAGGGCCCGGGCGCTGAAGATGAACCGTGCCGCAGAGGAGGGGGTTCGCGATGAAGACTGGTATGTTGTTGGGGCTGGCCCTGGGTGCGCTGGCGCTGGGCGCTTGCACCGCCACCACCACCAAGCAGGCCGGCGCACCGCTGGGCGGCGATCCCGAGTTGCGCCGCCAGAACTATGCCTGCGCCAACGGCGTGAACCTGATCGTCACCTTCGACCGCCGCGCGCAGACCGCTTCGGTGCAGACCGCGGCCAACGGCGCGTCGACGACGCTGTCGCAGGTCCCGGCGACCTCCGGCTTCTCCTACGCCTCCGATACGCACTCGTTGCGGAGCTTCGAGGCCACCGAGGTGATGTACGCGACCAGCCGCGCCGGCGCGCCGACTCGCTGTCGCCAGGCGGCCTGATCCACACCAGGCGCCGCCGCCCCGTTCCGCGGGCGGCGGTCACCGCCGCGTGCCTTGCGCCGCCCCGTCGCCCGCCTCATATGCCGGGCGAAGGAGGACGGCATGAGCGTTCAACTCAATCACACCATCGTCTGGAGCCGCGACCAGAAGAAGGCGGCGGCGTTCCTCACCGACATTCTTGGCCTGCCGCCGGCGACGCAGTTCAGCGTCTTCGACGTCGTCGAGCTCAGCAATGGCGTGTCGCTCGACTTCCATACCGATCCCGAAAAACTCGTGATGCAACACTATGCCTTCCTGATCAGCGAGGCGGAGTTCGACGGCGTCTTCCAGCGCATCAAGGATCGCGCGCTGACCTACTGGGCCGATCCCGCGCGCAAGAAGGCGGGCGAGATCAACCGCAACGACGGCGGTCGCGGCATGTATTTCGAAAGTCCTGACGGTCACCTGCTCGAGGTTCTGACGCGGCCCTACGGCAGCGGTGGCGCCTGAGGATTGTGGCGGACCGCGGATATCCGCTTACTCGGCGGCGAGCCTCGTCGCCGCGAGCATCGCGCGCAGCTCGGGCAGGCACGAGCCGCAATTGGTGCCGGCTTTCGTGCGCTCGCCGATCGTCGTGGTCGTCGCGCAGCCATCGGCGATCGCCGCCTCGATGACACTGCGGCCCACGGTGTGGCAGCTGCAGATCAGCGGCCCCTGGTCGACCGCCTGACCGGGTGCGCGCCCGCCCAGCAGCGAGCGGCGTTCCTCCGCTGTGATCGGCCGTCGGCGGCACAGCGTGCTCAGCCATTCCCGCGCCGGTAGGCCGTCGGCATCGCGGGCCACGAACGCGGCGAACTCGACGTGGCCGGATATGATCGCGGCGGCGCGGAAGCGGCCGATGCCGGGATCGCGGTACTGCAGCCACTCCGCGCTGGATGCCATCGCCGCCCCCAGCGCGCTGATGCGCGCCCAGGCGTGAGACGGCGCCTCGGCGCCAGCGATCTCGTATCGCCAGTGATCCTCGCCACGTACCGCCACCCAGTAACCGAAACCGCTGAGTTCCAGCGGCCGGCGTGACAGCAGGAAGCCCTCCCAGCCGACCGCGACCGGGGTGACACGCACAGGCGTGGCCTTCAGCTCGGGCTGACCGGATAGTGGATCGGTCTCCGGGTTGACGGTCTCGTTGACGCGCGCGGTAGCCGACAGCACGGCCGTCCAGTGCATCGGCGCGAAGCAGGTGCCGGCGGGCTGATCGGTCGTGATTCGCGCGCGCAATGTCGCGTGGCCCCAGCGGCTCTCGACGCGCGCCAGGCCGCCGTCGCGGATTCGCAAGCGTGCCGCGTCGGCGGGGTTGAGCGCGAGCAGCGGCTCCGGCAGGTGATTCGCCAGGCGCGGCGCGCGGCCGGTGCGCGTCATGGTGTGCCACTGGTCGCGATAGCGGCCGGTGTTGAGCGACAGTGGATAGTCGGGGTCGGGTGCGTTGCGCGGCGGGCGCGGCGTCAGCGGCACGAGGCGGGCGCGCCGGTCTGCCGTGAAGAAGCCACCGTCGGCAAAGAGGCGCCGCGTCGGCTCGGCGTCGCCCCTGCGCCACGGCCAGAGAAACGGCGTCATCGCGTCGTAGTCGGCGTCGCCGATGGCCGCCATCGCGCCGATGTCGAAATCGCGCCGACCATCGTTCTCGAAGGCCGACAGCGCGGCGTGCTCGCGGAAGATGTCGGCGGGGCCGCTGTAGGCGAAGGCTTCGACGAAACCCATGCGGCGGCCGATCTCGCTGACCATCCACCAATCCGGCCTGGCGAGGCCCGGAGCCGGCAGGAAGCCGCGCTGGCGCGAGATGCGCCGCTCGGAGTTGGTGACGGTGCCACTCTTCTCGCCCCAGGCCATGGCCGGCAGCCGCACATGGGCATGGCGCGCCGTGTCGGTGTCGCGCACGAACTCGCTGACCACGAGCAGCTCCGCCGCCTTCAGGGCGCGCACGACCCGGGCGGCGTCGGGCAGGCTGGCCGCCGGGTTGGTCGCCATCACCCAGACCGCCTTGATCTCGCCGGCCTCGACGGCGCGGAAGAAGTCGACCGCCTTGTGGCCGGCCGATGTGGCGATGCGGGGCGCCTGCCAGAAGCGGCGCACGCGATCGATGTGCCGCGGATCATCGTAGGTCATGTGCGCGGCGAGCTGGTTGGACAGCGCGCCAACCTCGCGCCCGCCCATCGCGTTGGGTTGGCCCGTGACCGAGAACGGGCCCATGCCGGGCCGGCCGATGCGGCCGGTCAGCAGATGCGCGTTGATGATGGCGTTGACCTTGTCGGTCCCGGCGGAGGACTGGTTGACGCCCTGGGAGTAGACAGTGACGACACGTTCGGTGCGCGCGAAGAGATCGTAGAAGCGCCGCAGCAGGGCAGCCGACAGACCGGTCAGCACCGCGACCGCCGCGATGTCAGGGGTACTGACGCGCGCGGCTGACAGCGCGGCATCGAGGCCGCTGGCATGCGCGGCGGCCCAGTCGCGCGCCGTGGCGCCGGCGGCGTCGAGCGCCAGCAGAAGGCCGTTGAACAGCGCCACGTCGGAGCCCGCCGCCAGCGGCAGATGCAGGTCGGCGATGTCGCAGGTGGCGGTGCGGCGCGGATCGATCACCACCACCGTCAGCTCGGGGCGCTTCTCGCGCGCCGCGACGATGCGCTGGAACAGCACCGGGTGACACCAGGCGAGGTTCGAGCCGGTGAGCACGACGAGATCGGCCTGCTCGAGATCCTCGTAGATGCCCGGCACGGTGTCCGAACCGAAGGCGCGGCGATGGCCGGCGACCGACGAGGCCATGCATAGCCGCGAATTGGTGTCGAGGTGACGCGAGCCGATGAAGCCTTTCAGCAGCTTGTTGGCGACGTAGTAGTCCTCGGTCAGCAGCTGGCCGGAGACATAGAAGCCGATCGAGTCGGGGCCGTGCCGCTCGATCAGCTGGGTGAAGCGGCGCGCGACGTGCTCGAGCGCCTCGTCCCAGCCCGTGGCGCGACCGTCAACCTCGGGCGCCAGCAACCGGCCTTCCATGCCCAGCGTCTCGCCCAGCGCCGAGCCCTTGGAGCATAGTCGGCCGAGATTGGCCGGGTGTTTCGGATCGCCGGCGATGCGCGCGCCGCCGGCACCATCGGGCGTCGCCCAGATGCCGCAACCGACGCCGCAATAGGGGCAGGTCGTGCGGACCGTCTCGGCGATCCGCATGATCAGGCGGCGGCGCGGGCGAGGTCGCGGCCCAGCGCGACCGCCTCGCGCAAGGCCCCTACAGGCCGGCCTTCGCGCATCAGGTCGAACAGCCAGCCGCCATCGCTCGAATCGCCGACAAGAATGGCGCCGACGATCTTGTCGTCGCGCAGGATGACACGGCGGTAGAGCGCGTCCGCGGGGTCGACGTAGAGTAGGTCGTCGTCGCCCGCGGCCGCCTCGATCACGCCGGCGGAGAACACCGAGACGCCGGCCACTTTCAGGTTGGTTCCGACGATCGAGCCGGGGTAACGCGCGGGCTCGCCGGCGAGATGGCGCGCGAGGATCGCCGCCTGCTCCCAGGCCGGTGCGACCAGACCATAGGTCTGGCCACGATGCTCGGCGCATTCGCCCAGGGCGACGATCGCGGGATCGCTGGTGGCGAGCGTATCGTCGACGATCACCCCGCGGCCGACCGCGAGGCCCGCCTCGCGGGCCAGGGCCGCGTTGGGTCGGACGCCGACAGCCATGACCACGAGGTCGGCGGGCAGAGTAGGGCCGTCCCGCAGCCGCACGCCACTGACATGCGCGTCGCCTTCGATCGCCGCGGTGTTGGCCGACAGCGCGAAGGCGATGCCGAGGCGTTCGAGAGCGTGGCGCAGATAGGTGGAGGCATCGGCATCGAGCTGGCGCTCCATGAGATGGCCCATGAGGTGCACGACCGTGACCTCGAGGCCGCGGCGCCGCAGGCCGAAGGCGGCTTCGAGGCCCAGCAATCCACCGCCGATGACGACCGCGCGCCGTGCCGTCCGGCTCGCGGCGAGCAGGCGATCGACATCGGCGAGGTCGCGGAACGTCAGCACGCCGGGCAGATTCGCGCCGGGCAGCGGCAGCAGGATCGGGTCGGATCCTGTCGCCAGTACCAGGCGGTCGTAGGGAGTCTCGATGCCGTCGGCGTCGATCACCACGCGGCGGTCGCGATCGATGCGCGCGACCCGGCAACTGGCGTGGAAGGCGATGCCGCGCTCGGCGAACCAGGCGGCGTCGCTCTCCATGATCGCATCGGCGCTCTTCTCACCGGCTAGTACCGCCGACAGCAGGATGCGGTTGTAGTTCGCCCGCGGCTCAGCGCCGAGCACAGTGATCGCCCAGCGTCCGGGCGCGCGCGCGTGCAGGCGCTCCAGCAAGCGGTGCGCCGCCATGCCGTTGCCGACGACGACGAGGCGCTCGCGCATGATCACGCCGCGCGAGAGGGCAGCTTGTGGCGGGAGTAGAGGAACTCCATCACCGCGGCGCGGCAGCGCGTGTACTCGGCGTCGGTCGCCAGCTCGAGCCGGCGGCGCGGGCGCGGCAGGTCGACGGCCAGCACCTCGCCGATGGTCGCGGCCGGGCCGTTGGTCATCATCACGATGCGATCCGACAGCAGCACCGCCTCGTCGACATCGTGGGTGATCATCATCACCGTGTTGCCGAGCTTGGCGTGGATCTCCATCACCGAGTCCTGCAGATGCGCGCGGGTCAGCGCGTCGAGCGCGCCGAACGGCTCGTCCATCAGCAGCACCTTGGGCTGCATGGCGAGCGCCCGGGCGATGCCGACGCGCTGCTTCATGCCGCCGGAGATCTCGTGCGGGCGCTTGTCCTTGTGCTGGGCCATCTGCACCAGCTCGAGCTTGTGCATCACCCAGTCGTTCCGCTCGGCCGACGACTTGACGCCGGCGAACACCTTGTCGACGGCGATGCGCACGTTGCCGTAGACGCTGAGCCAGGGCAGCAGCGAGTGGTTCTGGAAGACGATGGCGCGGTCGGGGCCCGGGCTGTTGACCTCCTTGTTCTCCAGCAGCACCACGCCCGCGGTCACCGGCAGCAGGCCGGCGACCAGGTTCAGCACCGTCGACTTGCCGCAGCCGGAGTGACCGATCAGCGAGACGAACTCGCCCTCGGCGATGCCCAGGTTGATGTCGCGCAGCACGTCGGTCGCCATGGCGCCGCGGTTGAAGCGCTTGTCGACGTGGTCGAGCTTGAGATAGGCGGGCTTGTTCATGGTTTGCGTCCTCACGTCACGCTGGCGCCGCGCGTGACGACGCTACCGACCGCGCCGACGAGGCGATCGAGCAGGAAGCCGACGACGCCGATATAGGCCAGAGCGACGACGATGTCGGACAGGCGCGAGGAGTTCCACGCGTCCCAGATGAAGAAGCCGATGCCGACGCCGCCGGTGAGCATCTCGGCGGCCACGATGGCGAGCCACGACAGGCCGACGCCGATGCGCAGGCCGGTGAAGATGTAGGGCGCCGCCGACGGCACCATGATCTTGAAGAAGAACTCCACCGCGTTGAGCCGCAGCACCCGCGCGACATTGCGGTAGTCCTCGGGGATGTTGCGGATGCCGACGGCGGTGTTGATGATCACCGGCCAGATCGCGGTGATGAAGATCACGAAGATCGCCGAGGGGTTGGAGTCGCGGAAGGCGGCCAGCGAGATCGGCAGCCAGGCGAGCGGCGGCACGGTGCGCAGCACCTGGAAGATCGGATCCAGCCCACGCATCGCCCACACCGATTGGCCGATCACGGCGCCGATCAGGATGCCGACGATCGCCGCCAGGCCGAAGCCGACGGCGACGCGCTGCAGCGAGGTCAGCACGCGCAGGCCCAGGCCGATATCCTGCGGCCCGGCGACGAAGAACGGATCGAGGATCAGGTCCTTGGCGTCGCTCCACACCTTCGACGGTGGCGGCAGGGTGGCGCCCGCGCCGCCGAAGGCGAGCTGCCAGATGCCCAGCAGCACCGCCAGCACGATCGCCGGCGGGATCACCGCCGCCGCGATGCTCTTCAGCATGGGCGCGTAGCGCTCGCGCCAGTCGCGCCGGGGTGGCGCGAAGGGGACCACCTCGGCCGGTGCCGAGATCATGGGCAGGGAAGCGATCGCGTCGATCTTGGGAGCTGGTAACGCCATGATGTGCGTCCTCAGACGATGCGCTTGATGTCGAGGGCCTTGAGGTAGGCCATCGGATCGGCGGGATCGAAGACCTTGCCGTCGAAGAATGTCTCCTTGCCGCGCGAGGTCGACGTGGGAATGTCGGCGGCCGGCAGGGCCAGCGTCTTGGCGGCGGCGCGCCAGACGTCCTCGCGGTTGACCTTGTCGACCAGGGCCTTGATGTCGGTCGTCGGCTCGAACTTGCTCCAGCGGATGTTCTCGGCGACGAACCAGGCGTCGTGGCTCTTGAAGGGATACGACGCGTGATCGCGCCAGAACTTCATGAATTGCTTGCTGTCCTTCTCGACGCGGCCGTGGCCATAGTCGATATTGCCCTTCAGGCGGCCGATCATGTCGGTGACCGGCACGTTGAACCACTGACGCTTGCCGGTGATGGCGGCGAGCTCGTCCTTGTTCTCCATCTTGTCGCACCACATCTGGGCTTCCATCACGGCGGCGAGGATCGCCTCGGTCGCCTTGGGGTGCTTGTCGACCCAGGCGGCGCGCATGCCGAGCGCCTTCTCGGGATGCTTGAACCAGAGCTCGCCGGTGGTGCAGGCGGTGTAGCCGATGCCCTGGTTGACGAGCTGCTCGTGCCACGGATCGCCGACGCAGAACGCGTCCATGTTGCCGACTTTCATGTTCGCCACCATCTGTGGAGGCGGCACGGTGATCAGCGAGATGTCCTTGTCGGGATCGATGCCGGCGGCGGCGAGCCAATAGCGGACCCACAGATCGTGCGTGCCGCCGGGGAAGGTCATCGCCACCTTTACTTCCTTGCCGGCGGCCCGCTTGGCTTCCCAGGCGGCCTTCAGCTTCGAGGCGTCGGTGGTGATCTTGAGCTCCTTGAACTCGTTCGAGACGGAGATCCCCTGGGCGTCGAGATTGAGTCGCGCCAGGATGTAGATCGGCGTCGGCACGTTGTTCTGGGTGATCTTGCCGGCGGAGATCAGGTACGGCATCGGCGTCAGGATGTGCGCGCCGTCGATGCCGTTCTTCTCCGCGCCCAGGACGATGTTGTCGCGCGTGGCGCCCCACGACGCCTGCTTCAGCACCTCGACATCCGGCACGCCGTGCTTGGCGAAGAGGCCTTTTTCCTTGGCGACGACCAGCGAGGAGGCGTCGGTCAGCGCGATGTAGCCGAGCTTGGCGGTCTTGGTCTCCGGTCCCGCGCCCTGCGCGAAGGCGCCCGAGGGCAGCGCGGCGCGCGCGGCGGACAGCAGCGCGGCTGTGGCGGAGAGCGTGAGCAGAGAACGACGGGTCGTCATGACGTGGAGGCCTCTCGAAGTGGTTCTTTGGCCGGTCGGTCGATGCCGAGGCCGGCGAGGTAGGTGTCGATACGCGTCGGGTCGAACGCCCGGCCGTCGCAGAACAGATCGGCGCCCAGTGTGATCGCGCCGCCATCGGCGGACGCGGCGCTCCACGGCGCCGCGTGAACGCCTTCGGCCTTGAGGTCGTCGGCGGGTGTCGACAGGCCGAGATCGGTGGCGGCTTCGCGGAACAGGTCGGGGCGATAGACCGAATCGGCGATCGCGCCGATATCGACGTCGTCGCCGATCTGGCTCCAGCGGCGCATTTGGCTGAGCGTCCAGCGCGCGTGCGAGCGCCAGGGGAAGCTGGCGGCGTAGCGATCGAAGGTCGGGCCAATGCCGCTGGTCTCGGCGCCGGTGGCCAGCGCGTCCTCGATCGCCTCGACGGGCGCGTTGACCGCCTCGGGGTTCGAGAGCCAGTACGCCGCCTCGGCGTGATGGGCCGGCGCGCGCAGCCAGGCCGCGGCGCGGATCAATGCGCGCAGCAACGCGCGCAGCGTCGCGGGATGGCGTGCCGCCCAATCGGCGGTGATCGAGAAGACCTTCTCCGGCGCGTTGTTCCAGATGTCGTAGCCGCCGGCGACGACGCGGCCGACGCCCAGGCGTTCGGCCAGGCTGTTCCAGGGCGCGCCGACGCAATAGCCGTCGATCCGCCGCGCCGTGAGATAGGTGATCATCTGCGGCGGCGGCACGACCAGCAGGCGCACGTCGCGATCGGGATCGATGCCGCCGGCCGCGAGCCAGTAGCGCAGCATGTAGTTGTGGCTGGAATACGGGAAGACCACGCCGAAGGTTGGCGGTGGCAGGCCGTCGGCACGCCGCTTCTCCAGCGCAGTGCGCAGCGCACGCGCGGTGGCGAGCGGACCGGTGTCGTCCGGTATCCGAGCCGCGTCGACGTCTTCGGCCAGCGCGATCGATAGTGTCACGGCGTTGCCGTTGACGTTGAGCGACAGCGGCGTGGCCATCTGCACGCGCCGGCCGCTCAGACCCAGCGTGCTGGCCAGCGGCATCGCCGCCAGCATGTGTGCGCCGTCGAGCATGCCCGACCCCACGAGATCGCGCACCGCCGCCCATGACGCCTGGCGCACGAGCCGCACGGACAGGCCCTCGTCGGCGAAGAAGCCGCGTTCACGCGCCACGATCAGCGGCGCGCCGTCGACCAGCGCCACGAAGCCTAAATCCAGTTCGGTCTTTTCCAGGGAACGCACGGCGCGAACGACTCCGGATCGTCGGAGGTCGAGCCGCCATTGGCCCGGTCAGGGGGAGCTGCCCGCCGTTGGGCAACGACCCTTCCTATTCAAGGAGCGTGCCAAGCGCGAAACGCCGTGGTTCCAACACATCGGCGGCGCGTGACCCGACGCGCGCTGCCCAAAGCGCGCGCGGCTGCCGAAGTTTCGTCCAGCCTCAGGCCTTACCGGTGCCGAGCAGCTCGCTGACCGAGATCACCTGCTCGGCGATCTCGACCAGCCGCTTGCTCTTGTCCATCGCCAGCTTGCGCAGCGCCTTGTAGGCCTCGTCCTCGGTGATGCCGCGCTGGTTCATCAGGATACCCTTGGCGCGATCGATCTGGCGGCGCTCGACCAAAGTCGCCTTGGTGCGTGCCAGCTCGTCGCGCAGTTCCTGCACGGCGCGAAAGCGCGCGATGGCGACGTCCATGATCGGCTTCACGCGCGCCGGGCTCAGGCCATCGACGATGTATGACGTCACGCCGGCGCGCACCGCCTCGATGGCCAGCGCCTCGTCGGTCTCGTCGACGAACATGACGATCGGCTGGGCGCGCTCGCGCGAGACGCTGCGCATCTGCTCGAGCATGTCGCGATTGGGCGCGGTGACGTCGACGATGATCATGTCGGGCGTATGGGCGCGCACGCGCTCAAGGAGGTCGTCGGCGCCGGGGATACGCGCCGCGACCAGGTACCCGGCATCCGCCAGCGCACGTTCCAGCATCGCCGCGCGCTCGCCGTCCGCATCGACGAGCAGGATGCGCAGCGGTGCATCGCATGTGCCCTTCATGCCCGCTGCCGTAGCAATTGCCATGCCGCATCGCACCATCTTGCGCTGCGCTGCACAAATTTCGCGCAGTTGTGGCTAGCCCCGGGACCTCTAACCCGTTGAAATAATGAGGCTGGCATGCCGGTTGCTACAGGATGAGGTACGGGCGCGGCAACGATGCCGCACCGACCTAGCGGCACCGGCGTCGTGCACCATCGCGATTCGCGAGACTCCTGATGCGCGCGCTGCCGCTTTTCCATGACCTTCGCGACCGCCTCTGCCTCGTCGTCGGCGGTGGCGATGCCGCCACCCGCAAGGCCGCCGTACTCGAGTCCGTTGGCGCCCGCGTCGTGCACCGCGAGACCGCCGACGACCTCCAGGATGTCGCGCTGGTCGTAATCGCCGAGACCAGCGACGAGGTCGCCCGTCATGCCTTCGAGCGATGCAAGGCGCACGGCATTCCCGTCAACGCGGTCGACCGGCCGCGCTACTGCACGGTGACCTGGCCGGCGATCGTCGATCGCGATCCGATCACTATCGCAATCGGCACGTCGGGCGCCGCGCCGACGCTCGCCCGCCTGCTGCGCGGACGGATCGAGCGCACCGTGCCGGCCCCCATGTCCGCTCTGGCCCGTCTGGGCGAGACGTGGCGCGCGCGCGTAAAGGCCACCTTGCCGGCGCCGGTCTCGCGACTGCGCTTCTGGGAGCGCTTCTTCGAAGGCCCCGTTGCCGAGGCGGCGCTGGCTGGCGACCTTGCCGAGGCGGATCGACGCGCCCGCGCGTTGTTGGACGACCGCGAGATCCAACCGCGTGGCATCGTGCATCTCGTTGGTGCCGGGCCGGGCGATCCCGAGCTGCTGACCCTGCGCGCGCTACGCCTGATCCAGTCGGCCGATGTCATCGTCCACGATCGGTTGGTGAGCGAGGAGGTCCTGGCCTTCGCGCGCGCCGACGCCGAGCGCATCTATGTCGGTAAGCGCCGCGCCAATCATTGCGTGCCGCAGCAGGACATCAACGAGCTCCTGGTCGAGCATGCTCGCGCCGGAAAACGCGTCGTGCGGTTGAAGGGCGGTGATCCTTTTGTCTTCGGCCGCGGCGGCGAGGAGATCGAGTCGTTGCTCGAAGCCGGCATCGCCTGCGACGTGACGCCGGGCATCACGGCGGCGACGGGCTGCGCCGCCTATGCCGGCATCCCGCTGACGCATCGCGACCACGCCCATACCTGCCTTTTCGTCACCGGCCATCTCAAGGACGGCGATCTCGACCTCAACTGGGATGCGCTGGCGCGGCCGCGCCAGACGCTCGCGGTCTATATGGGCGTCGTCTCGCTGCCGCAGCTCGCGCGCCAGCTCATCGCCCATCGCCTGCCGGGCAGCACGCCGGCGGCGGTGATCATCGACGGCACGCGGCCGACCCAGCGGGTGATCACGGGAACCTTGGCCAGCCTGCCCGGCCTCGCCGCGTCGGTCGACGCGTCGCGTCCGGCGCTGGTGCTGATCGGCGACGCCGTCGGTGTTGCCGCGCGCGCGCCGACCGAGGCGTGGCCGATGGCGGCGGAGTGAAGTCTACGGCCGGCGCGACCAGCTCGCGGCGTTGATCGCGCCCGGCGGCACCTCGCCTTTCAGCAGCGCCTGGACTTGGCGCACTGTGTCCATCGCCTGGCTCTCGCTGGCCGGCGGCGTCAGGCCGCCGATATGCGGCGTGGCGATCACGTTGGGCAAGCGCGCCAGCTCGGGCGAGGGCATCTGGTCGGGCGCGCGGCCGACATCCATGGCGGCGCCGGCGATACGACCCTCACGCAACGCGGCGGCGAGCGCCGCTTCGTCAACGAGGTTGCCGCGCGAGAGGTTGATGAAGAACGCATCCGGCTTCATGCGCGCGAAAGCCGCGGCATCGAGCAGGTTCTCGGTCTCCTCGTTGGCGATAGCGAGGCAGACGACATAGTCGGCGCGGCCCAGCAGGTCTTCCATCGGCAGCTTAATGAAGCGCGGATCGTCGGCCTGGGCGTACGGGTCCGAGACCAGCACCGTCATGCCGATGGTCGCGAGCAGCGGCGCGAGATCGCGCGCGATGCGGCCGTAGCCGATGATGCCCACCGTGCTGCCGGCGAGCTGGTGGCCGACGCGGATCTCCGGCTTATCGCCGGCGTGGTAGGACACGACGGCGCGCGAGATGCCGCGCGAGAGATCGACGAGGAAGCCCAGCGCCAGCTCGACGACGGACTGCACGAAGCCCGGCTCGGCGCGCGTCACCAGGATGCCGGCCTTCGACGCGGCCTCGACATCGATGTTGCGGATGTCGACGGCGGTCCGCATCACGGCGCGCACATTGGGTAGGCCTGCGAAGACCTCGCCGGGCACCGCCGTCGAGCGATCGACGATGATCAGCTCGACGTCGCGAGCGGCGGCAATCAGGCCTTGCGGGTCGAGCGGCGCATCACCCTCGTGCGTGGTCAGCTCGGCCAGCCCGCGCAGCAGCTCCAGCGGCTTGGCGCCGTAGTACTGACGGCGCGATTGCGGTGTATGGGTCAGTAGCAGCTTCAAGGGCGCATCGGCGTCGTATCGCCGAGCAGCGAGACGTGCGCGGCGACGATGCGCCAGCCCTCCGGCGTGCGCAGCCAGGTATGGCTCTGGCGGCCGGTCTTGGTGGCGCCGTGGCGGCGGAACTCGATATTGGCGGTGCCGAAGTCGCGGCCGTAGGTGACGATCCAGACCTTCAGCAGATCGCGATCCTGCACGAAGGCCGGATCGCGGCCGGAGCGGAAGGCGGCGATCTCGTCGTGGCCGTAGAGCTGTTCGCCAATGCCGTAACGCAGCGTGTGCGGGCTCTTCCAGAACAGCTCGTCGAGCGTCTTCACGTCATTGGTGTTGAGCGCGGTCTCGTAGCGATAGAACGCGTCGGTGACTTCCCGGACGACCTCCGGGATATTGATCTCGTGATTCATCGGTGCCCCTCTTAGCATCTACGCTGGCGGCGCGGCGCAGATTCCTTCCTTCTCCAGCCAGGCCGCGACGCGTAGCGCCGCCTGCTCGTTGAACGGCCGCGCGATCACCTGCACGCCGATCGGCAGTCCCTCGGGTCGCTGGATCGGCACCGCCACCACGGGCAGGCCGATGAAGGAGATCGGCTGGGTGAAGATGCCGAGATTGGCGCGCACCGGCATCTCGACCCCGGCGATGCTCATCATCTTCTGCCCGAGCGCCGGCGCGGTGGTCGGCGTCGCCGGCGCCAGGATCACGTCGACCTCGTCGAACAGCTTCAGAGTCTGCGCGCGGAAGACACGACGCAAGCGCTGCGCCTTGATGTACCAGGCGGCCGGCGTCAACGCCCCGGCCATGAGTCGCTCGCGCGTATCGGGGTCGAAATCCTGCGGGCGCTGGCGCAGGCGGTCGAGATGCAAGGTGCCGCCTTCCGACGCGGTGATGACATAGGCCGAGCCGCGCGCGGCGGCGGCGTTGGCGATCACCACCTTGCGCGTGACGCCCAGCGCCTTGGCCACCGTGGCCACCGCCTCGGTGGCCACCGGCTCGAGCTGGCGCTCGAAATAGTCCCCGGCCACGGCGATGCGCAGGCCGCCAAGGCCTTCGTCGAGCAGCGGCATGGTCGCGATCGGCGGCCGCTTGGTGCACACCGGGTCGTCCTCGTCCGGCCCTTGCATGGCGTCGAACGACAGCGCGAGGTCGGCGGTCGAACGGGCCAACGGGCCGAGATGGTCGAGGCTGTCGACGAAGGGAAAGCTGCGCGCGCGGCTCAAGCGACCGTAGGTCGGCTTGAGGCCGAAGAGCCCGCAGAGCGAGGACGGCACGCGGATCGAGCCGTTGGTGTCGGAGCCCAGCGTGATCGGCACTAGCCCGGCGGCGGCGGCGGCACCTGAGCCACCTGACGAGCCGCCGGTCATGCGCGATGGGTCGCGCGGGTTGCGTGACGGGCCGTAGTGGCTGTTTTCGCCGGTGAAGTCGTAGGCATACTCGCCCATGTTGAGCCCACCCAGCAGAACGGCGCCGGCTTCTTCCATGCGCTCGATCAGGGTCGCGTCGCGCGACGCGGGCGTCAGGTCGGCGTTGATCTTCGCGCCGGCCAGTGTCGACAAACCGGCGATGTCGAACAGGTTCTTCACCGCGAAGGGCGCGCCGGCCAGCGGACCGGGATCGCCGCCTGCCGCGATGGTGGCGTCGATCGCGGCGGCCTTCTTGCGCGCGCGCTCCGCCGTCACCGTCGTGAAGGCGTTGAAGACGCCATCGCGGACGGCGATGCGCGCCAGCGCCGCTTCGGTCACGGCCAAGGCGGTGACGCGCTTCGCCCGCACCGCCCGCGCGATGTCGGATGCCGTCGCCTGCGCCGACGTCGGATCGACGCTCATGGCTCGAACACCGGCGCGTTCTCGGTGGCGTCCGGCAGCGGCGGCGCCAAGGCCAGGCCGGCGATGGTGCGGGCCACGTTGACGTTGGCGATCACCTTGTCGCGCGAGGTCGGATCGATCGGCAGGCCGATGACCTTGGCCATGGCGTCGACATACGCGCCGGTATCGTCCTCAGGCTGCATGATGTGCTTGTCCTTTTCCGTCATTCCGAGCGCAGCGAGGAATCTCCCTGAACCGAAGTCTCGCTGGCAAGGAGGTCCCTCGCCGCGCTCGGGATGACGGGAGATGTCGCGAAGTGACAGGCGACCTCGCGGCTGGGTGTCATGCGGCGCAAGGCCGGCGTGGACTCGGCGCAGGCGGGGGTGCCGATCGGGCAGCGGCCGTAGAACCGGCAGGTGTTGGGATCCGGGTCGATCGGGCTGCGTGGTTCGCCCGGCAGCCGCAACCGTCCGACGCGCCGCGCGGGATCGGCCTGCGGGATCGCCGAGATCAGCGCGCGCGTATAGGGATGCAAGGGATTGGCGAAAACCTCGGCCGCCGGACCGGCCTCGACGATCTTGCCGAGATACATCACCAGCACGCGATCGCACAGCAGGCGCACGACATTGAGGTCGTGGCTGACGAACAGATAGCTCATGCCCAGCCGCTTCTTGAGGTCCTCGAGCAGTTGCAGGATCACGACCTGCACCGAGACATCGAGCGCGGCGGTGGGCTCGTCGAGGATCAGCAGCTCGGGCTCGACGGCGATGGCGCGGGCGATGCCGACGCGCGCCTTCTGGCCGCCGGAGAGCTGATGCGGGAAGCGGCTCAGCAGCTCGCGCGGCAGGCCGGTCATGTCGGCGAGGCTGTCGACCCGCGTGACAAGCGCGTCGCCGCTGGCGCCTTTCAGCCGGCGCAACGGATCGGCGATGGCGTCGAAGGCGGTATATCGTGGATTGAGAGAATCACCGGCGTCCTGGAACACCATCTGGATGCGCGCGCGATTCTCGTTGGCGGCGAAGTCGCGGGCGCGAAACAGCGACAGCTCGGTGGCACCGAGGCGGATCACGCCGTCGGTGGGATCGAGCAGGCGGTTGATCAGCCGCACCAGGGTGGACTTGCCGCAACCCGACTCGCCCACCAGGCCAACCGTCTCGCCGCGGCCGATGGTCAGGCTCACGTCGTCGACCGCGTGCAGCTTCGGCGCGGGCGCTTCCTTGCCGCGCAGCCGGTCGCCGAAGCGTCGCCACGCGCCACGCTTGGCGCCGACCTCGAAGTGCTTGCGCAGCTCGGCGATGTCCAGCAGCGGCGCGGTCATAGTGGGTTCCGGCAGGCGACGATGTGCGCCTCGGCGATCGCGGTGCGTGGCAAAGGCTCGGCGCAGGCATCGAGGCGCCGCTCGCAACGTTCGCTGTAGCGGCAGGTCGGCAGGTCGGTGCGGCGCAGGTCGGGCAGCGAGCCCGGGATCGACGCCAGGGACGCGAGCGCGCCGGTTTCGCTGGGCGTGGCCGCCAGCAGACGCGCCGAGTAGGGGTGGCGCGCGGCGCTGAACAGCGTGGCGCTGGGCGCGCTTTCGACGATGTGGCCGGCATGCATGACGATGATGCGGTCGCAATACTCGGCTGCGAGCGTCAGGTCGTGGGTGATGAACAGCGTCGCGGTGCCGGTCTCGCGCGCCAGCTCGGCGATCAGGTCCATGATCACCGCCTGCGTCGTGACGTCGAGCCCGGTGGTCGGCTCGTCGGCGATCAGCAGGCTGGGCCGGCAGGCGATGGCGATGGCGATCATCACGCGCTGGCACATGCCGCCCGACAGCTCGAAGGGATAGGCCTTGGCGCGGCGTTCCGGGTCGGGAATACGGACCTTCTTCAGCATCTCGATCGCCAGCGCTGGCGCCTTGGCGCGCGTGGCGCCACCGTGGCGGATCAGCACGTCGGCGATCTGGTCGCCGACGCGGCGGATCGGGTTGAGCGCGGTGCGCGGGTTCTGGAAGATCATCGACAGCTCGCGACCGCGCAGCTCGGCCAGCTCACGCTCGGGCAGGGCCAGCAGGTCGGCGCCGCCGAACATCGCCGTGCCTGAGGTGACGCGGCCGGCGGCGTCGAGGATGCCCATGGCGGCGAAGGCGGTGACCGACTTGCCTGAGCCGCTTTCGCCGACCAGCGCCACCGTCTCGCCCTTGGCGATGCCGAAGCCGACCTGGTCGAGCACCTTGACCACGCCGGAGCGCGTGCGGAACTCGACGCAGAGGTTCTCGACGGCGAGCGCGGGCACGGCGCTCATGTGCGCTTCCTGGGATCGATGATGTCGCGCAGCCCGTCGCCCAGCAGGTTGAAGCAGAATACCGCCAGCATCAGCGTCGCGCCGGGGAACAGCGCGATCCACCATTCGCCGGACTGGATGAAGTTGGCGCCCTCGGCGACCATGATGCCCCATTCGGGCGCCGGCGGGCGCACGCCCAGGCCGATGAACGACAGGCCGGCCGCGTTGAGGATGGCGTAGCCCATGGTCAACGACATCTGCACCATCATGATCGGCATGATGTTGGGCAGGATATGGCCGAACAGCACGCGCGCCTCGCCGTTGCCCGACAGCCGCGCCGCTTCGACGAAGCCGACATCGCGGCGGATATTGGCCTCGGCGCGCGCGACGCGGACGTAGAGCGGGAAGTTGATGATCGCGGTGGCGATGACGATGTTGGTGACTGTGTTGCCCAGGGCGGCGACGATGCCCATGGCGAGCACGAAAAGCGGGAACGCCATGATGGTGTCGGCGAGGCGGCCGATGATTCTGTCGGACCATCCCCCGAAGTATCCAGCAGCGACGCCGGAGACGGCGCCGAGCAGGAAGGCGAGGATCACCGAGGCGAAGGCGATGGTGAGGTCGATCCGTGTCGCCACCAGAACACGGCTGAAGATGTCGCGGCCGAGCTGGTCGGTGCCGAACCAGTGCGCCGCCGAAGGCGGCTTCAAGGCGAGACTGGTGTTGGTCGCCAGCGGATCGTAGGGCGCGATCAGCGGACCGAGGATCGCGGCGAGCAGGAACATCGCGAACAGGCCGAAGGCGAACGCCGTGACCGGATTCTCCGATAGCACGTAGCGGGCGTGGCGCAGGAGGGGGAGCATCAGCGCTTCTCTTCCCCCGGAGGGGGAAGGTGGCAGCGCGAAGCGCTGACGGAAGGGGGATGCCGCAACGACTCGGGAGTCCGTCTTCGACATCCCCCTTCCGCCCTTCGGGCACCTTCCCCCTCCGGGGGAAGGGACAAGGAGACTGCCTCCCTCACGTGTCGAGCCTCACGCGTGGGTCGACCAGGCCGTAAACGATGTCGATGATCAGGTTCAGCGTGATGTAGAGTACCGCCATGGTCAGCACGAAGCCCTGCACCGGCGCGTAGTCCGAGGTGATCAGCGCGTTGACGGCGTAGAGCCCGATGCCCGGCCAGGCGAACACCGTCTCGACCAGCACGTTGGCGCCGAGCAGGAAGGAGAACACCATGCCCAAGGTGGTGATCACCGGCAGCACGGCGTTGCGGAAGGCGTAGGTGAACACGACGGTGCGCGGCGCCAGGCCACTGGCGCGCGCGGTGCGGATGAAGTCGCTGCCCAGCACCGAGAGCATCGAGCCACGGGTCATGCGCGCCAGCGGCGCCAGCGAGAAGATCGCCATCGCGGACGCCGGCAATGCGAGCTGCCGCAGGCTGCCCCAGAACGCCTCGCCATTGCCGGTGAGCGCGCTGTCGATCAGGTAGAAGCCGGTGATGTGGGTGGGCGGCGAGACGAAGATGTCGAGCCGGCCGGTGGGCGCCGGCGCGATCTGCAGCAGGTAATAGAAGACATAGGCGAAGAGCAGGCCGGTGAAGAATACCGGCAGCGAGACGCCGGCCGTGGTGACGACGCGGCAGAGATGGTCGATCCACGATCCTTGCTTCACCGCCGCCAGCACGCCCAGCGGGATGGCGATGCCAGCGGAGACGATGAGCGCCACGAGGGTCAGCTCGGCCGAGGCGGGCAGCCGGTTGGCGATCTCGGTGACGACCGGCTGGCCGGTCGACAGCGAGGTGCCGAGATTGCCGCTCAGCAGGTCGCCGACATAGACGATGAACTGCTCGGGCAGCGACTTGTCGAGGCCGAGCTTGGTGCGGATCTCGGCGATCGCCTGCGGTGTCGCGGCCAGCCCGGCGAAATACGCCGCCGGGTCGCCCGGCAGCAGGCGTGTGAGCATGAAGGTGACGATCACCACGCCGATGACGCTCGGCACGGCCGTCGCCAGCCGCGACAGGATCTGGCCGAGCATCTTGCCGGATCCTCAGCCCTTGACGAGCTGGCGGTAGTCGAGCTGGCGGTGGAACCAGTAGCGGTAGCCGGTGACGTTCTTCTGCATCGCCACGTTGAGCAACGGCTGGAACAGCGGAATGCGCGGCACTTCCTCGAAGGCGGTGTCGACGAAGCCCTTCACCGCCGCCTCGTATTCCGGCCCCGTCGAGAAGCGCGCCTTGTCGATCAGCGCGTCCATGGCGGGGTTCTGGTAGCTCATCGTGTTGAAGACGGCGTTCTGGCCGTGATAGCACCAGAAGAAGAAATACTCGGCGTAGTTCAGCCAGCCGCCGAAGGTGTTGGTGATCATCGGCATGTTCTTCTTCAGGAGCTCGGCGCGCCAGTTGGCGCCGGGGATCTTGTTGATCGTCGCCTTGATGCCGATCTGGCCGAGGCTTTCCTGCAGCAGGATGGTGAGCGGCTCGTTGATGCCGGCGAGCCCGAGATCGAAGCTCAGCGTGGTCTCGAAGCCGTTGGCGTAGCCCGCTTCGGCCAGCAGCGCCTTGGCCTTGGCCAAGTCGGTGGTGTAGCCGTGCTTCTGCGGCCAGCCCGTGCCTTTGGCCTTGTTGTCGGCGCCGCCGTAGAGCGGGATCGACTGGCCGAACATCACGGCGTCCTGGATCTTCTGGTAGGGGATGGCGTAGGCCACCGCCTGCCGCACCTTCACGTTGTCGAACGGCTTCTGCTTCACGTTCATGCCGATGTACTGCATGGCGTTCTCGACCGGCGTGCCGACAATGGTCAGCTTGGGCGAGGCCTTCAGCTCGGAGAAATCCTTCGAACCGAGATCGAAGGAGATGTCGGCGTCGCCACGCTCCAGCAGCGCGCGGCGGTTGCCGGCGGAGGGGATGATGCGCAGGATCACGCGGCGGATCTTGGGCAGCGGTCCGTTCTTCCACTCGTCGTTGCGCGCGTAGACGACCTCCTGGCCGGGCTGCCAGCGCTCGATCTTGTAGGCGCCGCCGCCGGCGAGGTTGTTCTTGGTCCACTCCATCGCCCAGGGATCGGTCGCCGTCGCGTTCTTTTTGGCGAGCTCCGAGTGCATGACCACCGGCACCGGCACCGCCATGTCGGGCATGGTGAGCTTGTCGGCGCGCACGAAGTCGACGCGGAAGGTATGGTCATCGACGGCGACGAATTGCTCCGGCTTCTCCAGCGAGCCCGCCCGCATCTGGAAGGTCGGGAAGCCGCCCACCGTGACGGCGCGATCGAACGACCACTTGACGTCCTTGGCGGTGATCGGCGTGCCGTCGTGGAACTTCGCATCCTTGCGCAGCTTGAACGTCGCCGAGGTCGGCGTGACGTTCCAGTCGGTCGCCAGCTCGGGCTCGAGCTTGGAATAGTCGTAGTGGTCCTGGCCGGTGGCGTCCTTCTTCACGCCGTAGGTCATCAGCCGGTCATGCGTATTCCACGACACCTCGTAGGACGGCCGGTTGGCGCCCACGCCATGGATGTCCATCATGTTGGGCGTGTTCTCGGCGACGATCAGCAGCGTCTCCTGCCGGGACTGCGCTTTCAGCGGCGAGAACACTGCTGGCGCCGCCATCGACGTGGCCAAGGCGCTCGAAGATGCGAGAAAACTGCGGCGCTTCATGATGCTGGATCTCCCGTCTGCCCCGACACACAGGCAGCAAGGGATGTGCCAGCCCCTCGCACGTTGATTCACAGGGTTGTCTGATACCTGCGCGGACAATTTGCATACAATCAGGCGTCAAATGACTATTTTTTAGTCATACCCGAGGCGCATGGCGTTCTTTGGGGGTGGCACAGGGCTTGATTAGGGAAGCGGCAGTTCGAGGGGGAGGCGTCATGGCGTCGGTGCGAGAGAGCCTGGATATCCAGCGCCTGCGCCAGGAGTACCGCGAGGGTCGGCGCAAGCCGTCGACCGTCATCGAGACCGTGCTCGCGCGGATCGCGGCGGCGGGCGAGGACGCGGTGTGGATCAGCCGCGTCGCGGACGGGGCGTTGCGGTCGGCCGCCGCCAGCCTTGATCGCGCCTTGGCCACCGATCCGACGATCCTCGATCGCCAGCCGCTGTTCGGCGTGCCCTTCGCGGTGAAGGACAATATCGATGTCGCCGGGCTGCCGACCACGGCGGCGTGCCCGGCCTTCGCCTATGCGCCCACGACATCGGCCACCGTCGTCGAGCGGCTGACGGCGGCCGGCGCGCTGGTCATCGGCAAGACCAACCTCGACCAGTTCGCCACCGGCCTGGTCGGCGTGCGTTCGCCCTATGGCGTGGCGCGCAATCCGTTCAACGCCGACTACCTGCCGGGTGGCTCGAGCGCGGGCTCGGCGGTGGCGGTGTCGTCGGGCTTGGTGAGCTTCGCGCTGGGCACCGATACCGCCGGCTCGGGCCGCGTGCCGGCGGGCTTCAACAACCTGGTCGGGCTCAAGCCCACCATCGGCCTGCTGTCGACCGCGGGCGTGGTGCCGGCCTGCCGCGCGCTCGACGTGGTCTCGATCTTCGCCCTCACCATCGGCGACAGCCTTGCGGTGCTGCGCGCCGCCATGGGCTTCGACGCCGCCGACATCTATTCGCGTGCCGCGCCGGCGGGCTTCGTCGCCGATCTCACCGCGCCACCCGCCCGTTTCCGCTGTGCTGTGCCGAGGCCAGATCAACGCGAGTTCTTCGGCGATGCGCAGGCCGCGTCGATCTACGCCCAGTCGCTCGAGCGACTGCAACGCTTGGGTGCCACCCTTGTCGAGATCGACTACGCACCGCTCGCCGAGGCCGCCGCCGTGCTCTACAGCCCGGCCGGCGCGGCCGAGCGCACCACGGCGATCGACGCCTTCATCGCCGAGCGCGGCGAGGCCATGCACCCCGTCACGCGCGCCATCATCGACAGCGGCCGCAAGGCGACGGCGGTCGACGTCTATCGCGCACGCGATCGACTGCGCGGCTTGCGCCGTCACGCCGAGGCGATCTTCGCGGACTGCGAGGTGCTGGCGGTGCCAACCTCGGGCACGATCTATCGCGTCGCCGAGGTGCTGGCCGATCCGGTGCGGCTCAACAGCAATCTCGGCCACTACACCAACTTCGTGAACCAGCTCGATCTCTCGGCGCTCGCCGTGCCATCAGGCTTTCGCGCCGATGGCCTGCCCGCGGGCATCACGCTGATCGCGCCGGCCTTCCGCGAGGGTCGCCTCGCGGCGATCGGCGAGGCTTTCCATCGCGATGTCGGCGGCACGATGGGCGCCACCGGTGTCGCGCTGCCGCCGGCCGAGCCGACGGGCGCCGCACCGAGCTATCCCGAGATGCCGATCGTCGTGGTCGGCGCGCATATGCACGACCTGCCGCTCAATCGCGAGCTCCAGGCCTTGGGCGCGCGCTTCGACTCGGCCTGCACGACGGCTGCGACCTATCGCTTCTACCGCCTGCCGGGCGCCGGCGTCGCACGGCCCGGGCTGGTGCGCGTGGCCAGGGACGGTGTCGCGATCGAAGGCGAGGTCTGGCGGCTGCCCACCGAGGCCGTCGGCGCCTTCCTGGCGCGTATCCCTTCGCCGCTTGGCCTTGGCGACGTCATGCTGGCCGATGGCCGCAAGGTGAAGGGCTTTCTCTGCGAAGCCGCCGCCGTCGAGGGCGCCGAGGACATCTCGGCCTGCGGCGGCTGGCGCGGTTATCTCGCGCGCGCCTCCGCGACATAGGCGAGCGATGCGTCACTGACCGTGTGGACATGGGCGCGCATGTGGGCGGCCGCCTTCGCGGCGTCGCCGCGCTGGATCGCCTCGACCACCAGCGCGTGTTCGCCGAAGGACTTCGCCAGGCGTCCCGCGACGTTGAACTGACCGGTGCGGTAGGGTGCCACGCGGCGGCGCGCGGCGTGGGTGGTTTCCTCGAGCGGCCGATTGTGGCCGCCGCGGTAGATCGCGGCGTGGAACTCGGTGTTCAGCGCGTCGTAGTCCTCGCGCACGCTGCGCCGCATCGCCTCGCCCGCCCGCTCGTGGATGTCCGCCAGCTGGCGCCGTTCGACCGGCGTCATGCGCCGCGCCGCGTAATGGGCGCACAGGGCCTCCAGATCGGCCATCAACTCGAAGGCTTCGCTGACCACGGCGGGTGCCATGACGGCCACCACCACGCCTCGGCCCTGGCGCTGCGCCAGGCCGATGCCGACCAGCTGGTTCAATGCCTCGCGCACGGGGGTACGCGACACGGCGAAGCGCTCGGCCGTGCCGACCTCGTCCAGCCGGGTGCCGGGCGCCAACTGGCCGGTGATGATCTCATCGGCCAGCCGCCGGCGGATGCTCTCGGCGCGCGTTGCCGCCTCGTCATCGGCAATCGACACGATCGGGCTGGCGATCGACATCGGACCCCTGATGTTTCCGTCCGGGGTCGATCTTACGCAAGACGCGGGCCGTTGGCTCCCATGCGTTCGCCCCCCTTGGACGGGCCGGCCGGTCCGGGCAAGAATGGCGCAACAAACCGACGGGAGAAACGCGCGTGGACGGCGTGGTCAACATCGAGGATCTGCGCAAGGCGGCCAAGCGGCGCCTGCCCAAGATCGCCTTCGACTTCATCGAGGGCGGCGTCGACGACGAGGCCGGCCTGGACGGCTGCGAGAATGCCTTCCGCCGCCGCGAGCTGGTGCCGCGCTACATGGTCGATGTCAGCAAGCGCGACCAGAGCGCGGTGCTGTTCGGCCGCGTCTATTCCAGCCCTTTCGGCATCGCGCCCACGGGCCTCGCCGGCCTGTTCCGCCCCGGCGCCGATCTGATGCTGGCCGAGGCGGCGCGCGACGCCAACGTGCCCTTCATCATGTCGGGCGCCAGCACCGGCTCGATCGAGGATCTCGGTAAGCTCGCGCCGGATCACGGCTGGTACCAGCTCTACACCGCCAAGGACCGCGGCATCTCCGAGGACATGATCCGCCGCGTCAAGGACGCCGGGCTGAAGACCTTGGCGATGACCGTCGACGTGCCGATCGGCTCGAACCGCGAACGCAACACGCGCAACGGTTTCTCACGGCCGCTGCGCATGACCTGGGCGACCAAGTTCGAGGCGCTGCGCCATCCCGGCTGGATGATGGAGTACATGCGTACCGGCACGCCGATGTTCTCCAATTGGCAGCCCTACGCGCCCAAGGGCGCCAGCGCCGACGACGTCGCCGCCTTCGTCGCCACCCAGACGCCGACCTCGGTGACCTGGAAGGACGTCGAGAATTTCCGCCGCCTGTGGCCTGGCAAGTTCGTCATCAAGGGCATCATGCATCCCGACGACGCGCTGCGCGCACAGTCGATCGGCGTCGACGGCATCATGGTGTCCAACCACGGCGCGCGTCAGCTCGATCGCGCGCCCTCGCCGCTCGATGTGCTGCCGGCGGTGGTCGAGGCGGTCGGCGACAAGATGACCTTGATGCTCGACGGCGGCGTGCGCCGCGGCGCGGACGTGATCACGGCGCTGTGCATGGGCGCGAAGTTCATCTTCATGGGCCGGCCGACGCTCTACGGCGCGGCCGCCGGCGGCACCGCCGGCGCCACCAAGGCGCTGGGCATCTTCCGCCGCGAGGTCGATCTGGTGATGGCGCAGATCGGCGCGCCCGATCTCGCCGCGCTGGGTCCGCACTACCTGATGTGGGACGACGACCGCCGCCGCAACGCGCGCGTGTAGACGGCCCAAAAAAGCGAGGCTGGTACCACCGTCGTGGTACCAGCCCTCCGCTTGCTCGAACGAACGCGCACGTTCGTTCGGTTCGGTGCTTGGCTTGTTGCTAGTTCAGCTTGTTGGCGGTGTTCGTCATCAAGTCGCTGAGCTTGGTGCCGACCGTGCTGAACGCGGTGATGGCGGCAACGGAGATCAGGGCGGCGATCAGGCCGTATTCGATGGCGGTGGCGCCCGACTCGTCGCGAAGAATGCTCTTCAGAATATGCATAATAGGTATCCCCCTTACATCATTAGTTTGTAGAATATTTTTCCGTGGAAGGTTTCCAGAGCGCGAGGCTGGTGCCACCTTCGTGGCGCCAGCTCTCGGAATACAGAAAAAGAATTCCCCAGACTGTTCGGCGCGGCGTTCCGCGTCCGACTAGTTCAGCTTGTTGGCGGTGTTGGTCATCATGGTGCTGAGCTTGGTGCCGACCGTGGTGAAGGCGGTGATGGCGGCGACCGAAATCAGGGCGGCGATCAGGCCATACTCGATGGCGGTAGCGCCGGACTCGTCACGAAGAAGGCTCTTGAGAATGGTCATTGTGGTATCTCCTCTGCCGAAATTTGATTTGAATATAATCAAACGTTAACGAGAGCTGTATATCGTGATTCTACCGTCAAGGCAAGGAGTTTCCGCTAACCACCAAGAAAGGCTGGATAAATTCTAATTCTCGTGGACTTTCAAGACTTAAACCACAATATGAAGTGATGCTTCTAGCGTAGTTCGTCGTAAAACAGCGCCAAGGCCGCTGCGGCGAACGCGCGCATGTTGTCGACCCGATCGGGCTGGCCGGTCTCGATGGTGATGCTGCGCTCGGTGGGTCCGCTGAGCGCGACGCAAGCGTGGCCGGCGGCGTCGCCGTAGCGGTTGCCGGTGGGGCCGCTGGCACCCGTCTCAGAGATGCCCCAGGTCGTGCCCAGCCGCTGGCGGATGGTGCGCGCCATCAGCAGGGCATAGGGCTCGGTCGAGGCGCGCAGGCCGACGCGCGCTTCCGGCGGGATCATCAGCAGCGCGTCGCCAGCGGCGCGGGTGTAGACCACCGCGCCGCCGACATAATAAGCCGAGGCACCGGGCACCGAGAGCAGCGCGGCGGACAGCAGCCCGCCGATCGAGGATTCGGCGACGGAAATCGTCTCGCCGCGCGCCTTCAGCCGCTCGCCGACGCGCGTCGCGATGGGCAGTAGGTCCTGCATGGGTTCAGTCCTTCAGGATCGACAGCTCGAGATCGACCTTCTCGCCCAGCCAGATGGCGCGGTCGCGGTGGTCGGTGAGGTCGCGGCCGGTGTTGGGATGCACGAGGATCACGAGGTCGCCGCGGTTCAGCGCCAGCCAGGGCACGAACTCGGCGAACATCGTCGGCGGGAAGGCGACCTGGTAGCTCCAGCGCGGATGCGGGCCGATCGGCCGGGAATGCACGCGGCCCATCTCGGCGACGAAGCGCGCGACGATGGTGCCGCGCAGCTTAAGCGCCGCGTCCTTGCTGCCGGCGTCGAAATAGACGTGGGCGTGCCAGTCCTTGATGTCGCCGACCTCGGCCGCCATCGCGTCCTCCTGCCTTAGGGCCGACGCATCGGTCCGCCGGCCATCATGCCGCCGTCGATCACCATCTCCATGCCGGTGACGTAGCTCGAGGCGTCGCTCGCCAGCCACAATACGCCATTGGCGATGTCCTGCGCCTCTCCCGCACGCGACAGCGGCACAGTGGCCTTCGCGCGTTCGTAGGGGTCAATCGGCGCGTTATGGCCCATGCCACCGGCGCCCGTCGGGATCTTGCCCCAGATCGGCGTGGCGATGATGCCGGGATGCATCGAGTTGACACGGATGTTGTCGCCGGCGGCGGCGCACTCCAGCGCCACCGACTTGGCGAACAGCCGCACGCCGCCCTTGGTCGCGGCATAGGCGGCGAGGCCGGGCGCGCCGCGCAGGCCGGCGACCGAGGACATCATGATGATCGACCCGCCGCCGCCCTTGCGCATCAGTGGCACCGAGTGCTTCACCGACAGGAACACGCCGTCGAGGTTGATCGCCTGCTGGCGCTGCCAGTCGGCCAGCGACATGTCGAAGATCGAGGTGGCGATGCCGATGCCGGCGTTGGACACCAGCACGTCGAGCCGGCCGCACCGCTTATCGATCTCGGCCACGACCTCGATCCAGCGCGGCTCCGAGACCACGTCGTGGTTCAGATAGATCGCGCCGCCACCGATCTTCGCCGCCAGCGCCTTGCCGCGCGTATCGTCGATGTCGGTGATGACCACGCGCGCGCCTTCACGCGCCAAGGTGAGTGAGCAAGCCTCGCCGATACCGGACGCGCCGCCCGTGACGAGGGCGACCTTGCCGTCGACCTGACCCATGATGATGTCTCCTCCCGATTGTCATCCTGAGCGCAGCGAAGGATCGAGCGGTCTTGCCGGCGCGCGCCACGCCTTGATGTGGCCGCCATACCGCTAGGTCCTTCGCTACGCTCAGGACGACAGCGAGTCCCTTACCGCTTCTGGAAGTTGCCCGGCCGCCGCTCGGCCCAGCTCTTGACGCCTTCCTTGAAGTCGGCGGTCTTGCGTGTCCAGTCCTGCTCGACCAGCTCGCGCTCGGTGGCGCGCTCGGCCGCGTCGGCGAAGCCGCGGCGCATGGTCTCGCGCGTCGACTCCACCGCGAGCGGCGCGGACTCGGCGATCTCCTTGGCCAGCGCCATCGCGCCCTTGCGCACATCGGCCAGCGGCACCAGCACGTCGGCCATGCCCATCGCCACCGCCTCGCTGCCGGTGACGCGACGGCCTGTGTAGAAGAGCAAGTTGGCCTTCTGCTGTCCGACGAGGCGCGGCAGCGTGTAGGTCAGGCTGAAGCCGGGGTGGAAGCCCAGGCGCGTGAAGTTGGCGGAGAAGCGCGCCTCCTCGCAGGTGACGCGGAAATCGGCCGACAGCGCCAGGCCCAGCCCGCCACCGATCGCGGCGCCCTGCACGGCGGCGATCTGCGGTTTCTTCGCCCGGAAGATGCGCGTGGCTTCCTTATAGAGGTGCTTGCCGCTTTCGGCCGCACCGGTCTGCGGGCGGTTGGCGAAATCGGCGCCGGCGCAGAACGACTTGCCCTCGGCGCACAGCACGATGGCGCGGATGTTGTCGTCGCGATCGAACGCCTCGTAGGCGTCGGCGATCTGGTTGATCAGCGCGTTGTCGAAGTAGTTGTGCGGCGGCCGCTGGATCTCGACGATGCCGACATGGCCCTCGCTGCTGATGCCGATGTCCTGCTTGGCCGCTCCGGCCTTCACGGGTTCCGCGCTCATTGTGTTCCCTCCCGCTAGTGATCTGTATCGGGCGCATCCTATCCCGCCCCGCGCCGGGAGTCGCAAGCGCCGGCACCGCAATGCCGCTGTGCGGGAAGCCCGCCGCCGGCCGTCCGTGGCTACCAACCGCTCGACAAGCGGAGGCGACCACTTTTCAGCATCAGTTTCACTGGTGCGGCCTGCGCAGCATAGGGAAGATCTCGGGCGAGCCGCCGACCTGGATCGTGCCCAGCAGCTCGAAGCCGTGACGCTGGTAGAGCGGCACATTGGCCGGGCTGCTCGATTCGAGATAGGCGAGGCTGCCCTCGCGATCACATTCCGCCAGCGCGTGCCGCATGAGCGCGCTCCCCAATCCCTTGCCCTGATGCGCGGGATCGATGCCGATCAACGGCAGATACCAATGGGGTTCCGTCGGGTGATAGCCGGCCATCCGCTCGATCAATTCGCTGGCGTCGTGCAGCGCGTGCTGGTCGACGGAATCCTGCATCAGCGCACCCAACGCCGCCTCATCGGGTTCGGCGCCAGGAGGTAGCCAGAGAGCGGCGCCCTTGTAGCCCTCGATGAAATGAGCGGTGCCGCGCGGAAACGCCTGGCCAGCAAAGGCGCGGACAAAGCGCGGGAAGTGCGCGAGATAGGTTCGCGGATCCGGCCAACTCCAACGCGCGGCGGGATCGGTGCTGAAGGCCAGAGTCAGGACGTCGGCGACGACCGCCTCGTCCCGCGGCGTGGCGGATCTGATCGCGTCAGAGGTCATGGCTTCCGTGTGGGTTGTGGTCGCCACAAAAAGTGGTTCCGAAGGCGTCGGATGCAAGAGGCACCGGGCCGCGGCCGCGGCGCGGAGGTCACCGGGTCGATGTCGTCGATCGCCGCTTGGGCGCACAGGTCGGCGGTGTGGCTCGGTGTCGCCGCGACCACCTCGGATATTCCGGGACGTGCCGCGACGTTGCCCGCGGTGAGGCCGAGCAACGTCGCGCATCTGTTGAAGAATGTCGGCGATCGCATCTGGCATGATGTCCACTTCCCGGGCGCCGCGCCGAGGGAACAATTCGACCAGGCCGCGCTTCTCCAGCGCGCGGGCTCGCGGCTCTGCATGGAGGCCATGCGTGAACATGCAGGCCGCATCGTAGAATTGTCGGCAATAGGTGTTTGACACCCCTTCGCCGCGCGTGCTGCCGTCATCACAATAAACAATGGAGGAAACGGATGTCGCGCAGGCGAGTGCTCGGTCTCGCGGTGGCCTTGGCGTTCGCGCCAATGGCGGCATCGGGCCAGGGAAGCGGCACGGTCACCGCGGGCTTCGGTGCCGAATCGACGATGCTCGACCCGGTGAAGTACTCGGCCGGCGTCGACCACTATTTCATGGGCCAGATGTTCGAGCAGCTGGTGCGGGTGAACCCCGAGCAGCGTGTGGTCAACTGGCTGGCCGAGTCGTGGAGCGTCAAGGAGGAGAACGGCAAGCCGATCATCGATGTGCGCCTGCGCAAGGGCGTGAAGTTCCACAACGGTGATCCGCTGACCTCGGCCGATTTCGAGTTCACCTACAACAAGATGCGCGATCCCAAGATCTCGCGCTGGTCGCACAACCAGGCCGAGGTCGAGCGCTTCGAGATCGTCGACGACCATCACTTCCGCATCCACTTCAAGCAAGCCGACGGCAACTATATCGCCAACTTCCTGCAACTCTGGGCGGTGCCCAAGGCCTATTACGAACGCGTCGGCGAAGTGGAGTTCGGAAAGGCGCCGGTCGGCACCGGCCCGTGGAAGTTCGTCTCGCGCACGGTGAAGGACGAGATCCGATTCGAGGTCAATGCCGACTATTGGAACAAGGACCATCGGCCCAAGGCCGACAGGCTGGTGATCAAGGTCATCCCCGAGGACCTGACGCGTGTGGCGGCGTTCAAGACCGGCGCCATCGACTTTCTCGACGCCGTGCCGCTGTCGATGGTCGAGGAGTTCCGGAAGATGCGCGGGGTGAAGACGATGACCGTCGTCACCGGCAACAATCTGTTCCTGAACTTCAACACGCATCAGGAGAAGTCGCCGTTCCGCGACGTGCGCGTACGTCAGGCGGCGGCGCATGCCATCGACGTCGACGCCATCATCAAGAGCGTGCTGTTCGGCCAGGGCGAGCGCTACGTCCAGGTCGGCAAGGGCGGCGTCGGCTACGACCCTGACTTGAAGCCCTACGCCTACGACCCGAAGAAGGCGCGCGACCTGCTGCGCCAGGCGGGCTTCCCCAACGGTTTCGATATCCCTTGCTACAACCTCACGACGCCGCGCGAGCCCAATGTAAAAGAGGTGGGCGAGGCGATGTTCGCCTACCTCACCCAGGTCGGCATCCGCTGCAAGGTGCAGGGCCTGGAATACGCCGCGTGGCTCAACCTCGCGCGCATGGGCCGCAATGCGCCGCCAGAAATGGACGGCGTGTTCAGCCACATGTGGAGCCAGAACCTGCCGGGCGATCCGGGCACCGCCTGGGCCGGTCACGTGCATACCTTCGTGCCGGGCAAGGGCTGGGGCAGCTACTCGACCACGTCGGACACCGAGGCCGACACGATGATCGCCGAGCTGAAGCTCACCATGGATCCCGAGAAGCGCGCGGCACTGGCGCGCAAGATCGCGCGCTACAAGCACGAGAAGGTGCTGGGCGGCGTGCCGACCTACCGGCCGATGGTCACCTTCGCCTGGCGCGAGGACAAGCTCGACTTCAAGGGCTGGCCGTATCCGGGCTACTGGCGCGGCATGCAGGAAGTGGTCGTGAAGAAGTGACGATGATCGGTTCTTCCTTCTCCCCGCGAAGGCGGGGAGAAGGTGCCCGAAGGGCGGATGAGGGGCTTCGCGGAGTCTCGACAACAACACCGTTGATCGTTGCACGAGGAAGCCCCTCATCCGCCTCGCTGGCGCTCGGCACCTTCTCCCCGCCTTCGCGGGGAGAAGGAGTGGTGGCATGACCGGCTACTTCCTCCGCCGTGTGCTGCAGGGGCTGATCAGCATCGTCGGCGCCAGCATCGTGATCTTCGTCATCTCGAGGATGAGCGGCGATCCGATCGTGCTGCTGCTGCCGACCGAGGCGCCGCCGGCGCTGATCGAGCAGGTGCGGCAGGATATGGGGCTCAACGAGCCGCTGTGGAAGCAGTACCTGATCTTCGCCGGCAAGGCGTTGGGTGGCGACTTCGGCAAATCCTATCGCTGGCAGATGCCGGCGCTGCAGCTCGTGCTCGACCGCCTGCCGTCGACCATCGGCCTGGCGCTGGCGGCGCTCGCCTTCTCGATCCTGCTCGCTGTGCCCTTCGGCGTGCTATCGGCGGTCTATCGCGGCTCGTGGATCGACACCTTGGGCAAGGGCTTCGCCATGCTCGGCCAGGCCATGCCGAACTTCTGGGTCGGCCTGCTGCTGATCCTGATCTTCGCCATCCATCTCGACGTGTTGCCGGCCTACGGCACCGGCTCGGCCACGCACATCATCATGCCGGCGATCGCGCTGGGCTGGTATCCCGTGGCGGCGCAGACGCGCATCGTGCGCTCGGCGATGCTCGACGTGCTCGACAGCGACTACATCCGCATGGGCCGCGCCGTGGGCGCGACGGAACACGTGCTGGTGTGGAAATACGCGCTGCGCAACGCGGCGATCCCGCTGGTCACCATCCTCGGCGTCTACTTCGCCGCCATGCTGGGCGGCGCCTTCGTCGTCGAGACGGTGTTCGCCTGGCCTGGTGTCGGCCGTACCGTGGTCGAGGCCGTGTTCTCGCGCGACTTCCCCGTCGTGCAGGTCGGCGTGCTGCTGACCTCGATCCTGTTCGTGACCTCGAACCTGCTGGTCGACCTGTCCTACGGCTTCATCGACCCGCGTATCCGCTATGACCGCTGACGCCACCCTCGCGCCGAGCTTGCCGCCGCGCGGGCTGCTGTCGCGCCTGCGCGGCCGCGGCCTGCCCTGGATCTCGATGATCATCCTCGCCCTGGTGGCGATCGCCGCGCTCTTCGGCGAAAGCATCGCGCCGCACGATCCCAACGGGCTGAACCTCGCCGCCGCCTTCCGGCCGCCGCTATGGGAGGCCAAGGGCGAGTGGATCTATCCGCTGGGCACCGACAATCTCGGCCGCGACATCTTCAGCCGTATCATCGCTGGCGCGCGCGTCTCACTGGTCTCGGCGCTCTACGCCATCGCCTTCGCCGGCGCCATCGGCGGGCTGATCGGCATGATCTCCGGTTACTTCGGCGGCATCGTCGACGCCGTGATCATGCGCCTGGTCGACATCCAGATGTCGATCCCGGCGCTGGCCCTGGCGCTGGTGATCGCCGCGGTGTTCGGCGCCGACTTCGACACAGTGGTGATCGTCATCATCGTAACCTACTGGACCTGGTACGCCCGCATCGTGCGCGGCGAGATCCTGTCGCTGAAGGAACGCGACTACGTGGCGCTGGCCAGGGTCGCGGGCTGCAACACCGCCACGATCTTCTTTCGCCATCTGCTGCCCAACGTGATGAACACCTTGCTGGTGCTGGCCACGCTTCAGGTCGGCCAGGTCATCATCTTCGAGGCGTCGCTGAGCTTCCTTGGCCTGGGCATCCAGGCGCCCGATGTGTCCTGGGGCCTTATGCTGTCGGACGCGCGCAACTACATCACCAACGCGTGGTGGGCGATCACCATGCCCGGCATCGCCATCATGATCACCTGCCTGTCGGCCAACATGATCGGCGACTGGCTGCGCGACACCTACGATCCCAAGCGGCGGCAGTTGTGATGGGACGGAGTCATTTATCTTCCCCCGGAGGGGGAAGGTGCCCGAAGGGCGGAAGGGGGATGTCGAAGACGGACGCCTGCGTTCGGCTTCAACATCCCCCTTCCGTCAGCGCTTCGCGCTGCCACCTTCCCCCTCCGGGGGAAGGGAGAACGCCATGACCGCCCTCCTGCGCGTCGAGAATCTGCGCACGCATCTCTTCCTCAAGCGCGGCGTGCTGAAGGCCGTCGATGGCGTCAGCCTGCATGTCGACGAGGGCGAGACGTTGGGCCTCGTGGGCGAGTCCGGCTCGGGCAAGAGCATGACCAGCCTCTCGATCATGCGCCTGCTGCCCAAGCAGAGCGGCCGAATCGTCGACGGCCATGTCTGGCTCGACGGCACCGACCTTGCGAGCCTGCCCGAGGACGAGATGGCGCGCGAGTGGCGCGGCCGGCGCGTCTCGATGGTGTCGCAGGATCCGATGACCTCGCTCAACCCGGTTTTCACCGTGGGCGATCAGGTCGGCGCGCCTTTCCGCTATCACAAGCTCGCCCGGGGCGCGCGCGCCGTGCGTGAAGCGGTGGTCAAGGTCTTGAGCCGCGTGCGCATCCCCTCGCCGGAGAAGCGGCTCGACAACTACCCGCACCAGTTCAGCGGCGGCATGCGCCAGCGCGTGGTCTCGGCCATGGCGATCGCCTGCGCGCCGCGCCTGCTGATCGCCGACGAGCCGACGAGCAATCTCGACGTCACCATCCAGGTGCAGATGATCGAGCTGTTCCGCGAACTGCAGCGCGACAGCGGTCTCGGCATCATCCTGATCACCCACGATCTGGGCGTCGCCGCCTCGATCTGCGATCGCGTCGCGGTCATGTATGCCGGCCGCATCGTCGAGGTCGGCGCCGTGCGCACCATGTACCGCGCGGCGGCACATCCCTACACCCAGGCGCTGCTCAATTCGATCCCACATCTGGGTCAGCGCAAGCGACGCCTCTATGCCATCGCCGGCCAGCCACCCAGCCTGATCGATGCGCCGGTGGGCTGCCGCTTCGCGCCGCGCTGCCCGCGCCGCACCGCCAAGTGCGACGCCGAGTATCCACCCGACGTCGAGCTCGCGCCTGGCCACGTCACCGCGTGCTGGCATCCCGGCCCCGGAGCGATATCTGGAGCGGGGGCATGAGCCTGCTCGAGGTGCGCGACCTGAAGAAGCATTTCCGCGTCGGCGGCGGCTTGCTGCGCGCATCAGGCACGGTTAAGGCGGTCGACGGCGTGAGCTTCGCGGTAGCCGAAGGCGAGACCTTCGCGCTGGTGGGCGAATCGGGCTGCGGCAAGACCACCATCGCCAAGCTGGTGCTGATGCTGGAGCGGCCGACAGCGGGCGCGATCCTGTTCGACGGCGAGGACCTGGCATCGCTGGGCAGAGCCGGCGTGAAGGCCTATCGCCGCCAGGTGCAGACGGTCTTCCAGGACCCCTACGCCTCGCTCAATCCACGCCTGCGCGTGCGGACCATCATCGCCGAGCCGATCCTCGCCCATGGCCGGCCCGAGCGCGCAGAGCTGCGCAAGCGGGTCGAGGAAGTGCTCGATGTCGTCGGCCTGCCCAAGACGGCGGCCGATCTCTTCCCGCATGAGTTCAGCGGCGGCCAGCGCCAGCGCGTCGCGATCGCCCGCGCGCTGGCGCTCAACCCGCGCTGCATCGTGCTCGACGAGCCGATCTCGGCGCTCGACGTGTCGATCCGCGCGCAGATCCTCAATCTGCTGGCCGACATCCAGGAGCGCTTCCGGCTGACCTATCTGATCATCGCCCATGACCTGGCGCTGGTGGAGCATTTCAGCACGCGTGTGGGTGTCATGTATCTCGGCAACATGGTCGAGGCCGGACCGACCAGCGAGGTCTTCGCCCGTCCCCGCCATCCCTACACCCAGGCGCTGCTCGCTTCGGTGCCGCGGCCCGATCCCGATCACCGCGCGCCGCTCGACGCCATCCGCGGCGAGATCGCCAGCGCCATGGCGCCGCCGCCGGGCTGCAAGTTCCATCCGCGCTGCCCGCACGCCCGGCCGGTGTGCAACACCGAGTTCCCGGCCTGGCGCAACCTCGGCGCGACCCATGCCGCCGCCTGCCATCTGCTGGAGTCGAACTGATGGTCGCGCCGCTTGCCGGCTTGCGTGTGCTGGAGATGCCCGGTGGCGTTGCCACGCGCTACTGCGGCCGCCTGTTCGCCAAGCACGGCGCCACGGTGTTTCAGCTCGGCGCGCCTGATGACACCGGCGTCGGCTATGGCGGCAAGGCGAGCGAGGCCTACGCCGTGTGGCTCGACCACGGCAAGCAGTGTGTCGACAACATCGCTGCCGCCGGCACGCTCGACCTGATCATCGCCGGCCAGAGCCTCGCCGAGATCGCTATGGCGGACGCGGCGCGCGCTGCCGACACGATCCGCGTCGGCCTGACCTGGTTCGCCTCGGATGGGCCGTACCGCGACTGGAACGGCAGCGACGCGGTGATCCAGGCGATGAGCGGCGTGGCCTACGCCACCGGGCCGAAGGACGGCGCGCCGATGCTGCCGCGCGGGCACGCGCCGCAGGTGGTGGCCGGCGCCACCGCTTTCATCGCCGCGCTGAGCGCGATCATCGGCCGCGACAACGGCTGGAGCGGAAGGCGCATCGACCTCGACATCCTCACCGCCAATATGTGCTTCTCCGAGGGCGGTGCCTCGGCTTTGGCGCTGACCGGCGACAGGGTGGTGCGCCGCGGCGTCAACCGCTTCACGCCGACCTTTCCCGGCGGCATCTATCACGCGAGCGATGGCTGGATCGGCGTCACCGCGCTGACACCGCCGCAATGGGCCGCGTTCTGCGACATGATCGGCCGGCCCGAGCTGGCGCAGGACACGCGCAACGCCACGTCCTTGCAGCGTCAGGATCGCGCCGACGAACTCGATCCCATTCTGGTGCCGGCCCTGCGGGCCAAGCCGGCGAAGTGGCTGCTGGAGGAGGGCCAGCGCCGGCGGATTCCCATGGCGCCGGTGCCCAGCCTGGCCGATCTGCCACGCACCCTGCATTGGCAGGGCCGCGCCAGCTTCGTGCCGGTGCCTGGTGTGCGCGCTTTCGGGCCGAGCATGCCGTTCCATATCCAGGCCGGCGCGCCCGATTCCTCGACGCCCGCGAAGCGCGACGCCGCGCCGACGCTGCCGCTCCAGGGCATTCGCGTGCTGGACCTCACCATGGGTTGGGCCGGCCCGCTGGCGGCGCGGCATTTCGCCGATCTCGGCGCCGACATCGTCAAGGTCGAGTCCTGCGCGCATTACGACTGGTGGCGCGGCTTCGACGGCATCATCGACGGCGATCCGCCGCCCTACGAGACGCGCCACTCGTTCCTGATGGTCAACCGCAACAAGCGCGGCATCACGCTCGATCTGAAGGCGGAGAGCGGCAAGGCGCTGGTGCGCCGTCTCGCGGCGCGCGCCGATGTGATGATCGAGAACTACGCGCCCGGCGTGCTCGACCGGCTCGGCATTGGGCCCAAGGCGATGAGCGCTGCCGTGCCCGGCCTGGTCGCGATCTCCATGGGCGCCTTCGGGGCCAGTGGGCCGTGGAGCGGTTTCCGCGCCTATGGTTCGACGGTCGAGCAGGCGTCCGGTCTACCGTTCGCCAATGGCGAGGCCGACGGGCCGCCGACCATGCAGCACGTCGCCTATGGCGATCCGATCGGCGGCCTGTACGGCGCCGTCGCCTGCCTGATCGCGCTCTACGGTCGCAAGCAGAGCCGCGCCGGCGCGGTGATCGATCTCGGACAGGTCGAGTGCCTGTTCCAGCTCGGCGCCGACGCCATCGTCGCGCAGTCGACGCAGACGCCCCTGCTGGCGCGCGACGGCAGCCGTCATCCGTTGTCCAAGCTGCGCATGGTCGGCGGCGAAGCCGGCGTGTGGTGGGCCGTATCCGCCGAGACGGACGCGCAATGGACCGCCGTCGCGCGCATCGTCGGCGCCGCCGTCACGCTGGATCAGCGCACGATGGAAGACGCGGTGCGCGGATGGTCGGTCGGAAGATCGCGCGACACGATCGTCGCGACATTCCAGGCGGCCGGTGTGCCGTCGGGCCCTATCCATGCAGCGCAGGATCTGCTCAACGATCCGCAGCTTGTCGCCTCTGGCTTCTGGCGCCGCGCCGAGCGGCGCTTCATCGGCAATCACGTCGTGCCGCTGGCGCCGTACCGCCTCGACGGCGCGCCGCCACCGCTGTGGGGCCCGGCGCCGACCTTGGGCGAGCACAACGACGCGGTGCTGGGCGGCGATCTCGGCCTGACGCGCGGCGAGCTGGACACGCTCGCCGCCGAGGGCGTGATCGGCACGCGCGCGGTGGCGCAGTAGTCGCGACGGCGGCATGTCGTCGATACGCGGTAGATCGATACGCTTGATCGCGAGTAACACATAAGTTACCATTCGCCATGGTCGAGCTTCTGGAGTTCCAGACCGAAAACGGCAGGATCCGTTCGGCCATGGGTTCGCGGCGCTCGACGCTCAGGCCGCGGCGAAGGTCGCGGTCGCTCTGACCCGCATGGGTCTCGGCAATTTCTCGAACGTCGAGCCTGTCGGGTCCGGCGTGTCGGAGTACAAGATCGACTGGGGACCGGGGTATCGCATCTACTTCGGTAAGGATGGCGAGCGAATCGTGATTCTGTTGTGCGGCGGGACGAAGAAGCGGCAAGCCCAGGATATCGCGAAGGCGAAGGACCATTGGGCCGACTACAAGCGCCGCAAGCGCGCTCGATGAGGAACACATGGCGCTGACACGCGGATTCAAGGAGACGATACAGGCGCGGGTGGAGGCCGATCCGGCGTTTCGCAAGGCGCTGCTGCGCGAAGGTGTCGAGGCGATGCTCGCCGGCGACATCGAGATCGGCAAGGCGATCCTGCGCGACTACATCAAGGCCACCATGGGGTTCGAGCGGCTGGGCGAGGCGACGGGCACCCAGCCGAAGAGCCTGATCCGCATGTTCGGCCCGAGCGGCAATCCGCAGGCGCGCAACCTGTTCGGTGTGATCGGCTACCTGCAGCGCGACGCCGGCGTGCGGCTGGCCGTCTCGACGGCGCCCGCCGTCGCGCGTCGCGGTCGCCAACGAGCGACGAAGGCGCGGGCGGCCTGAAAGGCGGCCCGCGTTCCCAGTATCACTTGATCGCCAGCCAGATCTCGAAGCCGCCCAGCCCAGTCCGACCGTCGAACTCGGGGCCGTAGCGTTCGAAGAACGGCGCGTCGGCGGCCTGGAAGCCGGAGGCGGGCAGCCACTTGCTCCAGATCGTCGTCACCGTGCGGCGGATGGTCGAGATGTGCTCGCGATGGGCGAAGACGGCGTAGCGCTGTGGCGGGATACGCACGCGCGCGGTGTCCTTGGGCAGCTCGGCGAAGTCGCGCACCTGGACGCCGGCGATGTAGTCGAAGCCGCCGGCATCGTCGGTGTTGAAGCAGACGCCGTAGGCGACGTCGCCGACCTTGCCCGGGACGTGGTCGATCTGTTCGTTGAAGCGCTGCCACAGCGCCGGGATGGCGGCGCTGCCGTCGTGGCTGAAGCGCTCGCCAAGGCCCGCGATTAGTAGGGCTGGGGTATCTTCGAAGCGCGGCGAGTCGAGCTTCGCGGTGGGTGTTTCGGTCATGAGGATCGGCTCCATCGGTTGGACGTTGGCGAGGCTGCCGTCGGCACGCACCGCCTCGGGCGTCGTGCCGAACTGATCACGGAAGGCGCGGGTGAAGGCTTCGTGCGAGCCGTAGCCGGCGTCGAGCGCCACGGCGAGGATGTCGGGCGCGCCGTTGGCCAGGGCGCGCGCCGCTTCGGTCAGGCGCCGCGCGCGGACGTAGCGCATGACCGAGGTCCCCGTGGCGTAGCCGAAGGCGCGCACGAGCTGGAAGCGCGACACGCCAGCGATGGCGGCGATGTCGTCGAGGCTCAGCTCCTCGGCGAAGTGGCTCTCGATGAACCACAGGGCTTTGTCGACGGGGTCCATGGCGCTGATATAGGCCCTGCGGTGGATGCCCGCTTGATCGGGATTGCGTTCGCAGGCCGGAAAGTGGCGGTTGAAAGGCCGGGTCCGTCCGCGCCAGTCTGTGACTCACCAATCAACGGAGGGAGCCCATGGCGAGGTTGTGCGAAGGACGTGTGGCGTTGGTCACCGGGGCGGCGCGCGGCGTGGGACGCGAGCACGCGCTCCTGCTGGCCAAGCATGGCGCGAAGGTTGTCGTGAACGATCTCGGCGGCGAGCGCGACGGCAAAGGCGCCGACATGACGCCGGCGCAGAAGGTGGTCGAGGAGATCAAGGCCATGGGCGGCGAGGCCGTGGTCAACGGCGACGACGTCTCGGACTGGAACGGCGCCAAGCGCATGGTCGATCAGGCGATCTCGACCTTCGGCAAGCTTGACGTGGTGCTCAGCAACGCCGGCATCCTGCGCGACCGCATGCTGACCAACATGACCGAGGAGGAATGGGACGGCGTGATCAAGGTGCACCTGAAGGGCACCTTCGCGCCGGCGCGTCACGCCTGCGCCTATTGGCGCGACAAGTTCAAGGAGACCGGCCAGCCGGTGAATGGCCGCCTGATCACCACGACCTCGGTGTCGGGCATCTATGGCAATGTGGGCCAGACCAACTACGGCGCCGCCAAGGCCGGTATCGCCGCCTTCACCGTGATCGCCGCGCGCGAGATGCGCCGCTATGGCGTCACCTCGAACTCGATTTCGCCCTCGGCCTATACGCGCATGACCGCCGATCTCCGGCAGTACTCGCCGGAGGATCTCGAGCGGCGCGATCCCAAGTGGGTGGCGCCGATCGCGGTGTGGCTGGCGAGCGAGGAGTCGGGCGACATCACCGGCCGCGTCTTCCAGGCCGGCAGCGGCCAGATCGCCGTCGCCGAAGGCTGGCACAAGGGGCCGACGATCCCGCAAGTCGCCGATCCGACCACGCTCGGTCCGATCGTCAAAGACATGGTCGCCAAAGCGCGCAAGAACGCCGGCATGGACGGGATGGATCTGGACTGAGGCGTCGTCAGGATCGAGTTTCCCGCGGCGATACAACCCCCGGCGTAGCGCGCCCGCACGGGGCGGGCTAGTCTCCCGTCGAGCCAGGATGGGAGGCGGCACCATGTCACCGGAAGAGCGCAACGTCGCGACACTCAAGAACGCCTATGCGCAGTGGGGCGAGGCCAAGATCAGTGCCAAGGCGGCGACGGATGCGGTCGGCCATTGGGTGGCATTGTTCGACGCCAACGCATCCTTCCAGACGATGGGCTCGAGGCTCGGCTTCTACGAGGGTACGGGTCCGAAAGCCGCTCTCCAGTACTTCCAGCGGATCAGTGACGGCTGGGAGATGGTCGACTACGTCGTGGACGAGTACATCGCGTCGGATGACCGCGTGATCGTCCTGTGCGAGTGCAAGTGGCGCTCCAAGAAGACCGGCAAGATCGCCGAATCGCGCAAGGCCGATTCCTGGCGCTTCGACGCCGATGGCCGTGTCGTCCAGTTTTACGAGTATTTCGATACCGCCGCGGCGATTGCCGCCGACACGCCATAGAGCATTTCGGCCTGCGGTCAGGCTGCGGAACGCGGGGATTTGTCGCCGTTGCGGCGGCGGGTGTCGCGGCGGCACAATCGCGTCCAACCAGAACGGGATCGTGCGATGAACTTCGATTTCTCCGACGACCAGAAGATGCTCAAGGAGCAGGTGCGCAAGTTCCTGGCGGACAAGAGTCCGTACAAGACCACGCGCCGCGTGCTGGAGAGCGACGAGGCCTACGCAGCCGAGGTCTGGAAAGGCCTGGTCGAGCTCGGCGTCACCGCCGCGACCATTCCCGAGGAGTACGGCGGTGCCGGCATGGGGCCGCTGGAGCTGTGCGTCGTCGCCGAGGAATTGGGCCGGGCTTGCGCGGCGGTGCCGTTCGCATCGTCCGTGTACCTCGCGACCGAGGCGCTGAAGCAGTTCGGCAGCGAGGCGCAGAAGAAGGCATGGCTGCCCAAGCTGGCCAGCGGTGAGGCGATCGGCACCATCGCGACCAGCGAAGGTCCGCAGACGCCGACGCCGCGCAACCTGCGCACCAGCTTCGGCGGCGGCAAGGTCACCGGCCAGAAGCTGCCGGTGGCCGACGGCACGGCGGCGACCTTCGCCATCGTGCTGGTCAACACCGGAGGTTCGGGTGATCGCGCGCTCTCCATGGTGATCGTCGATCTCACCGGCGCGGGTGTGACGCGCGAGGTGGTGCCGACGGTCGATCCGGCGCGCAAGCACGCCCGAATCGCCTTCAGCGGCGCGGCAGGCGAGCTGCTGGGCGCCGAGGGCGCGGGCTGGAGCCAGCTCGAGCGGCTGTATGACGTGGCGGCGGTGCCGATGGCCTTCGAGCAGATCGGCGGCGCCGAGGCGGCGATGTGGATGGCGCGCGACTACGCGCTGCAGCGCCAGGCCTTCGGCCGGCAGATCGGCTCCTACCAGGCGATCAAGCACAAGATCGCCGATATGTACGTCAAGCTCGAGCTGGCGCGCTCGAACGCCTATTACGGGGCGATGATGCTGTCGGACGGTGGCGCCGACCTGCCGATCGCCGCGGCCGCCGCGCGTATCGCCGCGACCGAAGCCTACGACTTCGCCGCCAAGGAGAACATCCAGACCCATGGCGGCATCGGCTTCACCTGGGAAGCCGACACGCAATTCCACTACCGCCGCTCGCGCCTGTTGTCGCTGGCGATCGGCGGGCCGCTGGCGTGGAAGGACAAGCTGGTCACGCGGCTGGAGCGCAAGAACGCGGCATGATGTGACGCGCGTCCCCTACCTTCCCCCGGAGGGGGAAGGTGCCCGAAGGGCGGAAGGGGGATGCCGAAGACGAACACCGATGTCGTTGAGACATCCCCCATCCGGCGCTACGCGCCACCTTCCCCCTCCGGAGGAAGGTAGAAGAAAAGGGAGCATCCCATGGACTTCAACGATACCCCCGAAGAGGCCGCCTTCCGCGCCGAGGTGCGCAAGTGGCTCGAGGCCAACGCCAAGCGCAAGAGCGACGACAAGCAGGCCTATCGCGCCCGCGTCGACGATCCCGGCCTGCTGAAAGCCGCCAAGGAGTGGCAGGCCAAGAAGGCCGCCGCCGGCTACGCGCGCATCACCTGGCCGAAGGAGTATGGCGGGCAGGGCGGCACGCCGATCCAGCAGGTGATCTACCAGCAGGAGGAATCGAACTTCCTCGTGCCGCTGGGCTTCTTCGACATCGGCCTCGGCATGTGCATCCCCACGATGATGGCCTATGCGACCAAGGACCAGCTCAAGCGCCACGTCAAGCCGGCGCTCTACGGCGAGGAGGTCTGGTGCCAGCTCTTCTCCGAGCCGGCCGCCGGCTCCGACGTCGCCGGCATCCGCACCAAGGCGGAGCGCGACGGCGACGACTGGATCATCAACGGCCAGAAGGTCTGGACCTCGGGCGCGCATTACAGCGACTGGGGCATCATCATCACCCGTACCGACCCCAACGTGCCCAAGCACCAGGGCCTCACCATGTTCTTCCTGGACATGAAGAGCCCGGGCGTCGAGGCGCGGCCGATCAAGCAGATCTCCGGCGGCGCCAACTTCAACGAGGTGTTCTTCACCAACGTGCGCGTCTCCGATGCGCAGCGCCTGGGCAAGGTCGGTGACGGCTGGAAGGCGGCGTTGACCACCTTGATGAACGAGCGGCTGGCCGTCGGCCTGCCCGCCGGCGGGCTCGACGTCGACGAACTGCTCGAGCTGGCGCGCAGCACCGAGCTGGAGGACGGGCCGGCGATCCGCAACGGCCATGTACGGTCGAAGATCGCCGATTGGTACGTCCAGGCGCAGGGCCTGAAGTACACGCGCTACCGCACGCTGACGGCGATGTCGCGTGGCCAGACGCCGGGTCCGGAGTCCTCGATCATCAAGGTCGTCGCCGCGCCCAAGATGCAGGACCTCGGCGCTATGGCGATGGAGCTGATGGGGCCGGCCGGCATCATGACGTCGGACGTGCCGGGCTCGGGTGGCTTCCAGGCCCAGTGGATCGGCGGCGCCGGCTTCCGCATCGCCGGCGGCACCGACGAGATCCTGCGCAACATCGTCGCCGAACGCGTGCTCGGCCTGCCGCAGGACGTGCGCGTCGACAAGGACGTGCCGTTCAACCAGCTCGGCAAGGCGCCGACGAAGTGACCGTGTCATCCTGAGCGGCGCGACGGAGCTACCGGACATCAGCCCCTCGCCCCGCTTGCCGGGAGAGGGAGGGGCCCGTCGCGCGCAGCGCGATGGGAGGGTGGGGGGTTCGTGCGACGAACCGCGGCCGCAGTCCTGTGATTCCCAGCCCCTCACCTCGACCCTCTCCGCGCAAGCGAGGAGAGGAAGGAAGACGCCTAGGTCCTTCGCTGCGCTCAGGACGACAGCGTGACTGACCGGCGCGCCGTCGCCCAGGCGGCGTTGCTTGGACTGGGCTCGGCGACAGTGCCGTTCGACGCGTCGGTCAATATCGCCTTCCCTTCGATCACCGGATCCTTCGGGCTGCCGATCGACGCCATCCAGTGGGTGGTGATCTGCTACATGCTGGCGCATTCCTCGCTGATGCTGGCCTTCGGGCGCATGGGCGATCTCGCCGGGTATGCGCTGGTCTTCCGCCTTGGTCTCGCCTGCGTCGCCGTGGCCTTCACGCTGTGCGCCGTGGCGCCGGTCTACGAATGGCTGCTGGCCGCGCGCGCGCTGCAGGGTGTCGGCGCGGCGCTGACCTTGTCCTGCGGTCCGGCGCTGATCACCTCGCTGTTCGCCGAGGAGCACCGCGCGCGTGCGCTGGGCGCCTACGCGACCATGATGGCGTTGGGTGGCGCGCTCGGTCCGTCTCTGGGTGGCCTGTTGGTGCAGGAATTCGGCTGGCCAGGCGTCTTCTGGTTCCGCGTGCCCATCGCGCTGATCCCGCTGCTGTTGCTGCGCGACCTGCCGGCGCCACCGCGCGCGGCGGTGCGCGAGCCGTTCGACGCGATCGGCGCGGTGCTGCTGGCCGCCACCCTCGTCGCGCTGCTGCTGGCGCTGAACCGCGCGGGGCGCGGCGACACGCTGCTGGCCGTGATCCTCGCGGCGGTCGCGTTGTTCGGCCTTGCCGCGTTCATCCAGCGCGAGCGCAGCTTCCGAGCGCCGATGCTGCCGCTGGGCGTCTTCCGCTCGTTCGACTTCTCGTTGCTCAACCTCTTGAACGCGCTGGTCAACCTGGCGGGCTTCTCCGCGCTCCTGCTGGTGCCGTACTTCCTCGCGCGCCATACATCGCTCGGGCCCTTGCTGGGCGGGTTCGTGCTGGCGATGGGGCCGACCGGCGGCGTGATCGGCTCGTCGCTGGGCGCCCGCGCGGTGGGCAGGCTGGGGGCCTATCCGACGGTGCTGCTCGCCTGCGCGCTCGCCGCGGCGGGTCTGTTGTGGACGGCGAACTGGGGGGCCTCGCCGCCGGTCTGGTCGATGGTGGGTTCGCTGCTGCTGCAAGGCATCGGGACCGGGCTGCTGCAGGTCGCCTATCTCGACATCGTCACCGGGGCGTTGCCGCGCGAGAATCGCGGTGTGGCGGGCAGTCTCGCGAACTTGACCCGTACGCTGGGCGTGGTGCTGGGCGCCGCCGGCCTGACCCTGATCTTCACCATCGCCTCCGATGGTGCGCGCGACTTCCTCGCCGGCTTCCGCGTCACCTTCCTTTTTGCCGCATCGCTGCCGGCCCTGTTGCTGCTCGCGGCGATTTCGCGGCGTGGGCCCTGGCTGCTACGCTGAGTCACGAAACCGGAGGGAATGATGGCCGAGATGCTCGAAGAACACAGGATGCTGCGCGACGTGGTGGCGAAGTTCGTCGACAACGAGCTGATGCCGCTGGAGAAGAACGTGCTCGCGCGCGAGATCGCCGGCCAGTCGGTCTCGCTGACCGACGACGAAGAAGCGCCGCTGCTGAAGAAATGCAAGGAGCTCGGCCTGTGGGCGCTCGACGCGCCAGAGGAAATCGGCGGCGCCAACCTGCCGGCCGTGGCCCTGATGCCGATCAACGAGGAACTGGGCCGCACCTGCGTGCCGTTCACCTTCCCGCCGGATTCGCCCAACCTGCACATGATGATGGCGGTGGCGAGCCCGGAGCAGAAGATCCGCTACATGAATCCCTACGCCGCCGGCGAGGCGCATTCGGCGATCGCGATCTCCGAGCCGGGCGCCGGCGCCGATCCGGCCGGTATGACGACGCGCGCGACGCAGGAGGGCGACTCCTGGGTGATCAACGGGCGCAAGATCTGGATCAGTCGCGTGCCCTACGCCGATTTCACCATCGTCATGGCGCGCACCGGGACCGACGGCCGGCACGCCGGCGTCACCGCCTTCATCGTCGAGAAGGGCACGCCCGGCTTCATCATCGCGCGCGAGATCCCGATGCTGGCCGGCCAGCGTACCTACGAAGTGGTGTTCGAGAATTGCCGCGTGCCCAACGAGCAGGTGCTGGGCCGCATCGGCCAGGGTTTCGCGCCGATGCAGCTCAGGCTGACCATCCGCCGCCTGCAGATGGGCGCCTGGTGCACCGGCATGGCGCGGCGCGCGCTGGACATGATGTGCAGCCACGCCAAGCAGCGCACGACCTTCGGCCAGAAGCTCGCCGACCGTCAGGCCATCCAGTGGTGGATCGCCGAGGCGGCGACCAAAATCCATGCCTGCCGCCTGATGGTGATGGACGCCGCCGCCAAGCTCGACGATCACCGCGATGTGCGCACCGAAGCCTCGATGATCAAGGTCTTCGCCACCGAGATGGCCGCCGAGGTGATCGACCACGCCATGCAGACCTACGGCGCCATGGGCGTCACCAAGGAGCTTCCGCTGCAGCTGATGATGCAGAAGGTGCGCACCATGCGCGTCTATGAGGGGCCCAGCGAGGTCCACCGCATGGTGATCGCGCGGCGCACGCTGGAGGCGGTGAAGTAGCAGTCTTTCCTTCTCCCCGCGCAGGCGGGGAGAAGGTGCCCGAAGGGCGGATGAGGGGCTTCGCGGTGCGTCAACGACAACGGCCGGTGATGTTGGGCGAGAAGCCCCTCATCCGCCTCGCTGCGCTCGGCACCTTCTCCCCGCCTGCGCGGGGAGAAGGGGAAGACGATCCATGACCACCTCCATGGCCGAGTTCGCGGCGCGGCACGTCGCCGGGCGTGGCTTCGGCGCGTCGGATGAATTTCCGCACGCGGCGTGGCGTGCGCTGGCTGAGGCTGGCTTGTTTCGGATTGGGCTGCCGGCGCGCTTCGGTGGCGATGGCGGCGGCTATGCCGACATCGCGCGTGCCGAGCATGACCTGATCGCCCATGGCGGCTGCGTCGGCTTCGCCATGTCGTGGACCGGCCACCAGCTCGTCGGCCGTTACTTCATCGATGGCTTCGGCAATGAAAAGCAAAAGGCGGCGCTGCTGCCGGGTCTGGCGACAGGGAAGCTGACCCTGGCGGTGGCGATCTCCGAGCCGGGCGCCGGCGCGCATCCCAAGCATCTCAGGACGACGGCGACGCGCGACGGCGATAGCGTGGTGATCGACGGCGAGAAAGCCTACGTCACCAACGGGCCGCTGGCAGATATCTTCATCGTGCTGGCGATCACCGCGCAGGAGGATGGCCGCAAGCGCTACAGCGCCTTCCTCGTGCCCAGGAAGACAGCGGGACTCGAGATCCTGCCGATGGAGCCCTTCGGAGCGCTCAGGCCCTCGCCGCATTGCCGGTTGCGCCTTACGGGCTGCCGCATCCCGGCCAACGCGATGCTGGGCCCGGCGAACGAGGCCTACGAGGCGATGGCGCTGCCGTTCCGCGATGTCGAGGACGCGGTCGGCGCCTCGGGTACATCAGGCATCTGCGGCTTCGTCGCCCGCGCGCTCGCGGTGGCCAGTCGGGACCAAGCGGCGGCGGGCGAGATGGCCGCCGCGCTGGCGCTGATGCGGCAGGCGGCGCAGGCCGCCGCGCTGTCGCTCGATGGACGCGGCGATCCCGACGGCGCCTTGATGATCGGTGTGCGGCTCGAGGCGGCGCGCTTGCTGGACCGCTTCCGCGACGTGCGCGCCAATCTCGCATCGGCCGTGTCGCAAGAGGTCGATCTGGCGCTTGCCGACATCGCCTTTTCCCAGACGATCGCGCAGGGTCCCCGACAGGTCCGGCTGGCGCGCCTGGGCCAGGATTTCATCGCCGGGCGCTAAGGCGCATCAGTCATGCCCGAACGGCGGCGGCGCGCACGGCCGAGCTCGCGTAGGATGGCGCCGATGGCGGTGGGAGCAGGGCATGCATGATCTGGTGATTCGCGGTGGCACGGTGGTCGATGGCACCGGCGCGGCCAGGCGCACGGCCGACGTGGCGGTGGCCGGTGGCGTGATCGTCGCCGTCGGCAAGGATGTCGGCGCGGCCAAGCGCGTGGTCGACGCCGATGGCCTGCTGGTGACGCCGGGCTTCGTGGACATCCACACGCATTACGACGGCCAGGCGACCTGGGATCCCTATCTGACGCCGTCGTCGTGGCACGGCGTGACCACGGCGGTGTTCGGCAATTGCGGCGTCGGCTTCGCGCCGGTGCGCAAGGGCAGCACCGAGTACCTGATCAACCTGATGGAAGGCGTCGAGGACATCCCCGGTACGGTGTTGGCCGAGGGCGTGTCGTTCGACTGGGAGTCCTTCCCGCAATATCTCGACGCGCTGGCGGCGATGCCGCGCGCCATCGACATCGGCGCCCAGGTGCCGCACGCGGCGCTGCGCTTCTACGTCATGGGCGAGCGCGGCGCGGAGCATGCCGAGGCGCCGGGCGAGGCCGAGATGGAGCGCATGAGCGTGCTTCTTGAAGAGGCGCTTCGCGCGGGCGCGCTGGGCTTCACCACCTCGCGCACCACCAAGCACAAGGCGCGCGACGGTCGCCTGACGCCCAGCCTCTCGGCGCGCGAGCCCGAGCTGTTCGCGCTGGCCCGCGCCATGAAGCGCGCCGGGCGCGGCGTGCTGGAAGTGAACTCCGATTTCGGGCCGGGCGAGTTCGAGGCGTTGCGCGCCGCGGCGGAGATCGCGGGCCGGCCGCTCTCCTGCCTGCTGGTGCAGGTGCAGGCTGAGCCCGATCTGTGGCGCGAGACCCTGGGGCAGATCCACGCCGCGCGCGCCGCCGGCCTGGAGGCCAACGCGCAGGTCGGCTCGCGCGCCATCGGCGTGCTGATGGGGCTCGACACCTCGGTGCATCCGTTCCTGATCAGCGACGCCTGGAAGGCGCTGGCGAAGCTGCCGCATCCGGAGCGCGTGGCGAGGATCCGCGCCGACGCCGCGCTGCGCCGCGCGCTGATCGCGCCGCCGCCCGAGGGCAAGGTGGCGCGCCTGGGCATCACGCTGGATCGCGTCTACCCGCTGGGCGACCGGCCGGATTACGAGCCCGATGCCGGCATGAGCGTGGCGGCCATGGCCAAGCGTGCTGGCCGCGACGAACGCGAGCTGGCGCTCGAGCTCTTGATGGCCGATGACGGCGCCGGCCTGCTGCTGCATCCCTTCGAGAACTACAGCGGCGGCGATCTCGAGGTGGTGCGGGAGATGCTGACCGACGAAGCCACGGTGCTGGGCGTCGCCGACGGCGGCGCGCATGTCGGCACGATCTGCGACGCCAGCTCGCCGACGACCTTGCTGACCCATTGGGGGCGCGATCGCACACGCGGCGAGAAGCTGCCGCTGGAGTTCCTGGTCAAGCGCCAGGCGCGCGACACGGCGATGGCCTATGGCCTGTCGGATCGCGGCCTGCTGGCGCCGGGCATGAAGGCCGACATCAACGTCATCGACTTCGATCGCCTGCGGGTGCTGAAGCCCAAGGTGGCCTACGACCTGCCGGCCGGCGGCAAGCGCCTGGTGCAGCGCGCCGAAGGCTATCGGCACGTCTTCGTCGCCGGCGCCGAGACGCTCCGCGATGACGAGCACACCGGCGCGCTGCCCGGCAGATTGGTGCGGTAGGACCCACGATCGCGGTTAGGTGACCCATTTCACTCCGAGTGCGGCGAGTGGCCTCGTTTCGGGGTGGTAATGAGTCGTATCAGGCACCCATGAATCAGGGTACGAGATCGACATGATGCTGCCGACCTCGCTCGCCCTGATCTCCGCCGCGCTGTTCACCGGCGCGGCGTTTTACGTCAGCGTCGGCGAGCAACCGGCGCGCCTGACGCTCGATGACCGCGCCGTGCTCTTGCAGTGGCAGCCAGCCTATCGCCGCGGCTACGCGATGCAGGGGCCGCTGGCGGCCATCGGATTCGCGCTCGGCGTGGTCGCATGGTGGGACATCGGCGGCTGGCAATGGCTGGCTGGCGCGCTGACGATGCTCGCCAACTGGCCCTACACGCTGTTTGTCATGATGCCACTCAACAAACGCCTGATGGCGATGACCGAGGCGGATGCGGGCCCGGCGACCACCGAGATGATCCGGCGCTGGGGCAACCTGCACGCGGTACGCACGGTGCTCGGCGTGATCGGCACCGCCTTCTTCTTCTGGGCGTCGTATCGGTAGTTTCCTTCCCCCCGGAGGGGGAAGGTGCCCGCAGGGCGGAAGGGGGATGTCGAAGACGGACGCGGTGTGTGTTGAAACATCCCCCTTCCGTCGCTGCGCGCCACCTTCCCCCTCCGGGGGAAGGGAAGAGCCTTACCCCAAGAACTCCTTCGTCCAGCGCTCGTAGTCGGCGTCGCGGGTGACGCGTTTCATCAGCTCGGCCGAGGCGAGGCCGGCGAGCTTCGAAGGCGGCGTGCCATCACGCAGCGCCTTGAGCGTCTCGTAGGTCGCCTGGATCGCGGCCATGATCGGCTGGTGGCCCTGCAGGGCGACGCGCACGCGCTTGGACGCGAGATAGTCGCGATCGCTGAGCTCAGGCCCGCCGCCGCCCAGCACGATCGGCAGTGTGGTGGCGGAGGAAATCGCTTCGAGCTGCGCGCGCGTGCGCAGGCCGACGAGGAAGAGGACATCGACGCCGACGGCCTCGTAGGCCTTGCAGCGCGCGACGCAGTCCTCGACCGAGCTGATCTGCACGGCGCTGGTGCGGCCGCAGATCACCAGGTCGGGATCCTGACGCCCGGCGAGCGCGCCCTTCATCTTGCCGACGCCTTCTTCGATCGAGATCAAGGTCGGCTGCGTCTCGCCATAGGCGCGTGGCAGCAGCGTGTCCTCGATGCTGAGGGCTGCGACGCCCGCGGTCTCCAGCTCCTCGACCGTGCGCTTGACGTTGAGCGCGTTGCCGTAGCCGTGATCGGCGTCGACCAGCAGCGGCAGATTGCCGGCGCGGTTGATGCGATAGGCCTGGGCGGCGAACTCGCTCAAGGTCAGCACGATCAGATCGGGCGCGCCCAGCACGGTGAGCGAGGCGGTGGAGCCCGCGAACATGCCGATCTCGAAGCCGAGATCCTCGGCGATACGCGCGGAGATCGCGTCGACCACCGAGCCGGGATGCACGCAGCGATCACCGTTGAGGATGGCGCGGAACCGCCTGCGCCGGTCGCTCCAGTTCATGTGTCGAAGACTCCCAGAGGAAGAAAGACAAACCACAGAGACACAGAGGCACAGAGGAGAACGAAGAGAGGGCAAAACGCGCGCGAAGCGCGCAGTCGTATTCTTCTCTTCTTTGTCTTTCTCTGTGTCTCTGTGCCTCTGTGGTGGAATCTTTTCTTGTTCAGGCCGGCACCTGCGCGCCGACGGTCAGTCGCTGCATGCGCCGGCGCTGGCCGTGATAGTCGTTGATCGCGTTGTGCTGGGTGCAGCGATTGTCCCACACCGTCAGCGTGCCCGGTTCCCAGCGCACGCGGCAGGTGAACTCCAGCCGTGTCGAGTGCTCGGCGAGATAGTCGATCAGCGGCCGGCTCTCGTCCTCGGTCATGCCCTCGATGCGGATGGTGTGGCCCTTGCTGACGTACAGCGCCTTTCGGCCCGTGCCGGGATGGGTGCGGGCGATGGGATGGATCGCCTCGTAGGTGTCGGCCTGCTCGGCGTTCTGGATCTTCATGGCGCCGACCTGCTTGTGAATCGCGGCGCGGCCGCCGGAGCGCTTCAGGCCGGCGCTGTAGATGCCTTTCAGTGGCGCGATGAGCGTCTTCATGCCGTCGGAGAGCGCGTCGTAGGCCGCCGTGGTGTTGGCGAAGACCGTGTCGCCGCCGGAGGTCGGCGTCTCGACCGCGTAGAGCAGGGTGGCGAGCGGCGGCTTGTGCAGATAGGTCGTGTCGGAGTGCCAGCCGCCGCCGAAATTACGGGTCTCGCTGGGCTCCTTGATGACCTCGAAAATGTAGGGATAGCCGTCCATGCCGGTGACGAACGGATAGTAGGTCGGCTCGCCGAAGCGGCCGCCCACGGCCATGATGTCGTCGGGGCTCAGGCCCTGGTCGCGGAACACCAGCACCTTGTGGTCGAGGAAGGCGCGGTTGATTTCGTCCCAGGTGCGGTTGTCCTGCACCTTGGTCAGCTTCACACCAGCCACCTCGGCGCCCAGCGCGCCGGCCAGCGGTTTCACCTCGATCGTCTCGTAGCCCATTGGCGTTTCCTTTTGTGTCCGCCGTCAGACTACCACGGCCCTGCCGCCGGCCTATGGCATGGCAGCCCCGACGAACATGCCTTCCGCGCGGCGGCCGGGCGGGGCTAGGCTCTGCCGCGAAAGACTGGGAGGGACATCATGGGCAAGCGGATCGCGGTCGTCGGCGTCGGCGCGTTGGGTGGCTATGTCGGTGGCTATCTCGCCCATGCCGGCCACGACGTGACCCTGATCGACATGTGGCCGGAGAACATCGAGACCATCCGCAAGCGTGGCCTGATGCTCGACGGTGTGACGCCGGAGGAGAAGTTCACGGTCACCAAGGCCAAGACCATGCATCTCACCGAGCTGCAGGATCTCAGCCGCCAGAAGCCGATCGACATCGCCTTCGTCGCCGTGAAGTCCTACGACACCGAATGGGCCACGGCGCTGATCCGCCAGTACCTGGCGCCCGACGGCTATATCGTCTCGCTGCAGAACTGCCTCAATGAGGAACGCATCGCCGGCATCGTCGGCTGGGGCAAGACCGTGGGCATGGTCGCCTCGCTGATCTCGGTCGACATGTACGAGCCGGCCACCATCCGCCGCACCGTCGCCAAGGGGGGCGACAAGCACACGGTGTTTCGGGTGGGTGAAGTCCATGGCCGCATCACCAAGCGCGTCGAGGAATTGCGCGAGATGGTCGGCATGATCGACAGCGCCAAGACGACGACCAACCTCTGGGGCGAGCGCTGGTCCAAGCTGTGCCAGAACGGCATGAAGAACGGCGTCTCGGCCGCGACGGGGCTGACCGGTTCGGATTGCGATCGCAACGACACCATCCGCCGCTTCTCGATCCAGCTCGGCGGCGAGGCGGTGCGGGTTGGCCAGGCGCTGGGCTACCACATCGAGAAGATCGGCAAGATGGAGCCCGAGACGCTGGCGCGCGCGTCGGAGAACGACAGAGCGGCGCTCGACGAGATCGAGACCATCCTGCGGCCGGGCTCGAACACCAACCCCAACCCGCGCGCCGACATCCAACGTCCGTCGATGGCCCAGGACATCCGCAAGGGCCGCCGCACCGAGATCGAGTTCATGAACGGCTACATCGCCGAGCGCGGCGACTTCATCGGCGTGAAGGCGCCGGCGCATGTGAAGCTGACCGAGATCGTCAAGAAGGTCGAACGCCTGGAGATCAAGGCCGCGCCGGCGTTGCTGGGGGGTTAGAGTCTTACCTTCCCCCGGAGGGGGAAGGTGGCGCGCAGCGACGGAAGGGGGATGTTGAAGACGAACGCAGGAGTCCGTCTTCGACATCCCCCTTCCGCCCTTCGGGCACCTTCCCCCTCCGGGGGAAGGGAACTTACGTCGCCTTGCCGACCATCGCCTCGATCAGCGTGGGCCCATCGGTCTTGGCCATCGCCGCGTCGAGGGCGGCGTCGAATTCCAGCGCCGTGGTGGCGCGGCGGGCGGTGAGGCCGAAGGCGCGAGCCAATCCGGTGAAGTCGATCGGCGGATCGCGGAAATCCATGCCGATCGGCTTGTCGTTGCCGTGGAACAGCTTCAGCCGGTCCTTGAGGATCTGGTAGCCGCCGTTGTTGGCGATCAGGAAGGTCACCGGCAGCTTGTAGTGCGCGGCGCTCCAGATCGCCTGGATGCTGTACATCGAGCTGCCGTCGCCGATCACCGCCACGACGCGCCGCTTGGGCTGCGCAAGCTGCACGCCGACCGCGGCGGCGATGCCCCAGCCGATGCCGCCGCTGACATTGCCGAAATACGAATAGCGATCGCGGAACGGCCAGTAGCTCACCAGGCTGTTGGCGCTGGTCAGGCCCTCGTCGACGATGATCGCGTCATGGGGCAGGCGCTCCGACAGGCGCATCATCAGCCACTCCGGATGCATCGGGCTGGCCTCGGCGCGCAACGCCGTCTGCTGACGCTTGGCCTCGCGCTTGGCGCTCCAGTTCTTGGACGTGAGACCCGCGATCGAGGTGCGCGCCTTCGACGCGAGCGACGCGCCACCGAGACGTTCCAGCACCGGGATCAGCGCCTTCAAGGTCTCCTTCACGTCGGCGCGCAGGGCGATCTCGGCCGGGAAGTTCTTGCCCATCTCCCAGTCGCGCAGGCCGATCTGCAGCACGCGTGTGTCGACCGGCAGCGGCTCGATTTCGCTGTAGACCGACATCTGCAGCACGTCGGCGCCGAGGCAGAGTAGCACGTCGTGCGGTGCGAGGATGTCGCGCACGAAGCGCTGGTTGCGGTTGAGCGAGCCCATGAAGCAGGGATGCTCCGACAGGAAATGCGCCCCGGTGTTGACCGTCTGCTGCCACACCGGCGCGCCCAGCAATTCGGCGAAGCGCGCCGCCTCATTGAGCGCATCCGACGTGACGATCTCGGTCCCCGCCACGATTACCACAGACTTCGCCGCCAGCAGCCGGCGCGCGAAGGCTTCGAGCGCCGCGTCGGACGGGCGCACCGCGGTGTCGACGCGCGTCGACTCGCCGAGGTCGAGCGGTGCCTCGTCGTTGAGGATGTCGCCGGGCAGGGAGATGAACACCGGGCCGGTCGGCGCCGTGGTGGCGATCTTGGCGGCACGGCGCATGATGCGCGGCAGGTCCTCGATGCGCGTCACCTCGGTGGCCCATTTCACGACGGGCGCGGCGATCGGCACCAAGGGCGCGTAGAGCAGCGGCTCGGTCAGGCCGTGGCCCTGCTCCTGCTGGCCGGCGGTGACGATCATCGGCGTGCCCGACATCATCGCCGTGTAGATCGCACCAATGGCGTTGCCCAGGCCGGGCGCGACATGGACGTTGCACGAGGTGAGCTTGCCCGAGGCGCGAGTGAAGCCGTCGGCCATGCCGATCACCACCGACTCCTGCAGGCCCAGCACGTAGCCGAGATCGGGATGCTCGGCGAGCGCGTGCATGATCGGCAGCTCGGTCGTGCCGGGATTGCCGAACAAGGTCGTCACGCCCTCGTCCTTGAGCAGCGCCAGGAAGGCGCTACGGCCGGTGATGGTGTTGGCCCCTTTGGTGTCGGTCGGCGCGACGCTCATGATCCACTCCTTTATCGGTGGCGGCACATTGACTCCGCGAGCGTGTTCACGCAATGTACTCGTGTGGGAGGCAGGCCATCGTTTCGTACGAGTGTGCGCCTATGCCTTGTACCCAGCCTATCGATCTCCGTCCCGTGTCACGCGCGCGAGCGTCGCCCGCGCGTGCGTGAATGGGTGAGGTCAGCGTCGGAAATGCCGGAGCGTGAGCGCTGACGCCATGACTTCCGATCCCCCTTCCGATGCCTTCCTATGGGTTCCAACCCCCTTCCGATCCCCCTGCCAATCTCCCTTCCGATGCCCTTCCGATGCCTTCCGATCCCCCAGCATTCCCCACCCCCTAAAGGGGGTGGGGAATGCTAAGGCTCAAGACGCTACGCTTGGGCTTCGCGTCTTGAGCCCGTCCATGACCAACACCGGAGCCTGATCCCATGAAAGCCCGCCGCGTCGTGCTGATGAACCGTCCCGCCGGCGAGCCGGCCGAGAGCGACTTCCGTGTCGAGCCATACGACGTGCCCGAGCCCGGCCCGCTCGAGGTGCTGGTGCGTGTGGTCTACATGTCGCTCGATCCCTACATGCGCGGGCGCATGCGCGACGTGGCCTCGTACTCGCCGCCGGTGGCGATCGGCGCCGTGATGACCGGCGGCGTGGTCGGCGAGGTGGTGAAGTCCAACGATCCGACGATCAAGGTCGGCGAGATCGTCGAGGGCCGGCTGGGCTGGCAGGAGTACGGCGTGGCGCGCGCGTCGGAGCTGCGCAAGATCGATCCGGCCATCGCGCCGATCTCGACCGCCAACGGCATCCTCGGCATGCCCGGCATGACCGCGTATTTCGGCCTGCTCGAGTGCGGCAATCCGCAGCCGGGCGAGACCATCGTCGTCAGCGCCGCGTCGGGCGCGGTCGGCCAGGTGGTGGGCCAGATCGGCAAGATCATGGGCTGCCGCGTCGTCGGCGTCGCCGGCGGCAAGGCCAAGTGCGACTTCGTGGTCAAGGAGCTCGGCTTCGACGCCTGCGTCGACTACAAGGCCGCCAACGATCTCGACGCGGCGCTGCGCGCGGCGTGTCCCGACGGCATCGATGTCTACTTCGAGAATGTCGGCGGCGCGGTGGGCGACGCGGTGCTGCGCAACCTCAACTTCTTCGCCCGCGTGGCGCTGTGCGGCTCGATCTCGCAATACAACGAGACCGCGCCGATGGGGCCGCGCCTGCTCGGCACCTTCGTCGGCAAGCGCGTGACGGCGCGCGGCTTCATCGTCACCGATTTCGCACAGCACTGGCCGGTGGCGCTCAAGCGCATGGCGGGGTGGATCAAGGCGGGCAAGCTCAAGTACCGCGAGGACGTCGTCGAAGGCATCGAGCGCGCGCCCCGCGCCTTCATCGGCCTGCTGCGCGGCGAGAATTTCGGCAAGCTGCTGGTGAAGTTGGGGCCGGAGCCGAAATAGCTCTTCCTCCCTCTCCCCGCCTGCGGGGAGAGGGTCGGGGTGAGGGGGAGTCTCAGGTTGCGCACAACGGTGGTGCGCCACTTGCCTCAGCCCCTCACCCCAACCCTCTCCCCGCGAGCGGGGAGAGGGAGACACATGCCGGCGGTCCCAAAGATCCTACGCCGCCTTGCGCGCGCGCTCGGCGGCTTCCAGCACCATTGCCGCGCATTTCTCGCCGATCATGATGCAGGGCGCGTTGGTGTTGCCTGAGGTCAAGGTCGGCATGATCGAGGCGTCGGCGACGCGCAGCCCCGTGATGCCGTGCACCCGCAGCTCCGGATCGACCACGGCCATCGGGTCGTTGCCCATCTTGCAGGTGCCGACCGGGTGGTAGGTCGTCTCGGCCGTCTGTCGCACCCAGTCCAGGATCTCCTCGTCGGTCTGCCGCGCAGCACCAGGTGCGATCTCCTCGCCGGTGATCTCCTTCAGCGGCGAGGTCGCCATCAGCTCGCGGCCCTTGCGGATCGCCGCCAGCACGCCCTCGCGGTCGGCGCGCGCCGACAGGAAGTTGAAGCGGATGGCCGGCGGCTCGGCGGGATCGGCCGACTTGATGTGGATCGAGCCCGTGCTCTCCGAGCGCAGGACGTTCACATTCATGGTGATGCCGGCGCGCTTGGCGATCCGCCGCTCGTGGCCGACACGCTCGTAGAGGAAGGGCGCGATCGAGATCGTGGCGTCGGGCGTCTCGAGACCCGGCCGCGTGCGGAAATACATGCGGATCGGCACCGCGGTCGAGGCGAGGAAGCCTTCGCCCCACAGCGCGTACTTGATCGCCTCGCGGGCGCCGCGCCAGCCGCGCGCGTTCTCGTTGAAGGTGAGGTTGCGTCCCGTGATCGCGAACCGCACGCGCGGCGAGTAATGGTCGCGCAGATTCTCGCCGACGCCCTTCAGCTCGTGCACCGGCGCGATGCCGAGCGAGGCGAGATGCGCCGACTGGCCGATACCCGACAGCTCGAGCAGCTTGGGCGAGTTGATCGAGCCCGAGCAGACGATGACCTCGCGCGCCGCCCGCGCCTCGCGCGTCTGGCCGTTCACTGCGTAGCGCACGCCGACGCAGCTTTTGCCCTCGAGGATCAGCGTCTGCGCCATCGCGCCTTGCTCGATGGTGAGGTTCTTCCGCCCGCGCGCCGGGTCGAGATAGCAATAGGCCGTGCTCTGCCGGCGACCCTTGGCGATGGTCACCTGCGACATGCCGATGCCTTCCTGGGTCGCGCCGTTGAGGTCGGCGTTGAACGGCAGGCCGATCTTGCCCGCCGCCTCGATCATCCTCTCGAGCAGCGGCACCTTGTGGCGTGGCGTATCGGTGATGCGCAGCGGCCCGTCGCGCCCGCGCAGCTCGTCGGCGCCGCCGGCGTAATTCTCCATGCGCTTGTAGACCGGCAGGATGTCCTGCCAGCTCCAGCCGCGATTGCCGAGCTGCGCCCAGTGGTCGTAGTCCTGCGCCTGGCCGCGGATATAGACCATGCCGTTGATCGAGCTCGAGCCGCCCAGCATCTTGCCGCGCGGCACCTCGATACGGCGGCCGCCCGAGCCTTCGTCCGGCTCCGAGGAGAAGCACCAGTTCACCGCCGGCAGGTCGATCATCTTCGACACGCCGACCGGGATGCGCGACCAGAAATAGCCGGAGCCCTCGGTGCCGGCCTCGAGCAGCAACACCCGATGCGCGCCGCTTTCGCTCAGCCGCGCGGCGAGCGCGGCCCCGGAAGAACCGGCGCCGACGACGATGTAGTCGAACTGGGACATCATGGGCTCGGTGTTGTGGGAAACGGCGTGAAGAGATTCACCACAGAGGCACAGAGGCACAGAGGAAGACCAAGAGAGGGTAAACCGCGCGCGCAGCGCGCAGCCCCGGTCTTCTCGTCTTTGTCTTCCTCTGTGCCTCTGTGCCTCTGTGGTTTCATTCTTTTTCTTCTTCCTCAGTACCCCTCATCCGCCAGGTTCAGCAGCGGAAACGCGCTGTGGACGTGCGGCAGAACGACGGGGCTGGCGGGGCAGAGATAGGAGTCGTCGAGCTTCGACAGCGAGTCGAGGCCGAGCAGGCCCAGGCACTCCTTGACCTCTTCCTCGAGCAGCTCGAGCACGCGCACCACGCCCTCGGCGCCGGCCACCGCGAGGCCGTAGCAGTAGAGCCGGCCGATGCCCACGGCGTCGGCGCCCAGCGCGATCGCCTTCACGAGGTCCGTGCCGCGGCTGATGCCGCCGTCCATCACAATCTTCGCGCGGCCGCCGATCGCGGCCACGACCTCGCGCATCGCGTCGAGCGAGCCGCGGCCGTGGTCGAGCTGGCGGCCGCCATGGTTCGACACGTAGACCGTGTGCACGCCCATGTCGCAGGCCATCACCGCGTCCTCGGCGGTGTTGATGCCCTTGAGCATCAGCTTCACGCCGGGGAATTTCCTGCGCACGGCCTCGACGTTGCGCCAGGCGAAGGCGGCCTGGAAGTCCTGGCCGGTGGCGGCTGTGCGCCATGACTTGACGAAGCGCTTGGCGATGTCGCGTTCGCGCCTGCTGTAGACTGCGGTGTCGACGGTGATGCAAAAGGCGTCGAAGCCGCAATCGACCGCGCGCCGCACCCGGTCGGCGACCCAGGCGTCGTCGCCGCGCACGTAGAGCTGATAGACCTTCAGTGCCGGTGACGACTTCGCGACCTTCTCCATCTCGACCGTGGTCACCGAGCTCAAGAGCATGCCGCAGCCGAACATCTCGCAAGCCTTGGCCACCGTGACGCCGGCGCCGGGATCGAAGGACTCCAGCGAGCCGACCGGCGCCAGCAGCACCGGCAGCCGGAGCTTGCGGTCGAGGAACGTGCCGGTGGCCTCGATGCTCGACACGTCGCGCAGCACGCGCGGCTTGAAGCCCAGCATGTCCAGCGCCAGCCGGTTGCGCTTCATCGTCGTCTCGCTCTCGGTGGCGCCGATCAGGTAATCCCAGATGTTGGGATTGAGCCGCGTGCGCGCCGCCTTCACGAATTCATGCAGGCACTGGTATTCGTTGCTGAGGTCCATCGATCCGCTTCCTTGTCGTCGGGCGGGAAATTAGAGGGAAAAGCCGGTGAAGGGAAATTCCCTTCCCCCGGAGGGGGAAGGTGCCCGAAGGGCGGAAGGGGGATGTCGAAGACGGACACCTGACGCGTTGAAACATCCCCCTTCCGTCGCTCCGCGCCACCTTCCCCCTCCGGGGGAAGGGAAGAGACGGCGCGATCGTCTTGCGCTAATACGGCGTCATGACCAATACGCCCGACACCACCATTGGACCGACCTCGCGGGTCTATTTCTCGCAGCGCCTGCGCCTGCATTACGTCGACTGGGGCAACCCGGGCGCGCCGCCGCTGCTGCTCGTGCATGGCGGGCGGGACCATTGCCGCAACTGGGACTGGGTGGCCGAGCGCCTGCGCAAGGACTGGCACATCATCGCGCCCGATCTGCGCGGCCACGGCGACAGCCAGTGGTCGCCCGACGGCAACTACGCCATGGCAGCCCATGTCTACGACCTCGCCCAGCTGATCCACCAGCAGCACCTGGCGCCGGTGACCATCGTGGCGCACTCGCTGGGCGGCAACATCTCGCTGCGCTACGCCGGCGTCTATCCCGAGAACGTGCGCAAGCTGGTGGCGATCGAAGGCCTGGGCCCCTCGCCGCGCATGCTGGCGGAGCGCCAGAAGAAGACCATCGACGAGCGCATGCGGGGCTGGGTCGAGGAAGTGCGCAAGCTCTCGGGCCGCCTGTCCCGGCGCTACGGCAGCATCGAGGAAGCCTTCAGCCGCATGCAGGAGGAGAACAAGCATCTCTCCCCCGCGCAGGCCCGTCACCTCACCGAGCACGGCGTCAACCAGAACGAGGACGGCACCTATAGCTGGAAGTTCGACAACTACGTGCGCGCCTGGCAGCCCTACGACATGACCCAGGACGACGTCGAGCACCTGTGGTCGCGCATCACCTGTCCGACCCTGCTGGTCTACGGCAAGGAGAGCTGGGCCTCGAACCCGCAGGACGACGGCCGCATCGCCAAGTTCCCCAGCGCCAAGGTCGTGTCGTTCGACAACGCCGGGCACTGGGTGCACCACGACCGGCTGGATGCGTTCGTCGAGACGGTAAGGGCGTTTATCGTCTGACGCATCACCATCGCTTGTGCGCACCTGCCCTGCAGCGTCGTGGCAGGACGCCCTGCGCGGTCGTCGTCTAGGCTTGATGGCGAAGCCTGGGAGGAAGCGATGACGCTCAATCGGCGCAATGTTTTGGCGGGTGCGACAGCGCTGGCCGGGTTCGCCGCGACCGGCGCGCGCGCCCAGGCCGGCTATCCGACCAAGCCGATCCGCTGCATCGTGCCCTATGCGCCGGGCGGCAATGTCGATGTCACCGCGCGCCTGATCGCCGATCCGATGACGCGTGCCCTGGGACAACCGGTCATTGTCGAGAACCGCGCTGGTGCCGGTGGCCTGGTCGGCGCCGACGCCACGGTGCAGGCGCCCGCCGACGGCTACACCTTCGTCATCGGCGCCTTCGGCACGTTCTATGTCGCCGCCCTGATGGCCGGCAAACCGTCGATGATGCCGCTCTTCGCGCCGGTCAGCCTGCTCACCTACGTGCCGATGGTCGTCGTCGCGGCGCCCAATGGCCGCTTCAAGGACTGGCCGTCCGTGATGGCGCATGCCAAGGCCAATCCGGGCACGATCTCCATCGGCCACGCCGGCAACGGCACCACCAATCACATCGGCATCCTGCGCGTGCAGGTCGCCGAGAACGTGAAGTTCAACATCGTGCCGTATCGTGGTTCAGGCCAAGGGCTGAACGACGTGCTGGCCAACCAGATCGATCTCTATGTCGATCAGCTCTCCAGCTCCTTGCCGCATATCCGCTCGGGTAAGCTGCGGCCGCTGGCGACCATGAGCCTCGAGCCGATCGCCGAGCTGCCTGGCGTGTCGACGCTCAAGCAGCTCGGCGGCCCGGCCTTCGATGGTGGCACGACGCTGGGCGTCTTCGTGCGCAACGAGACGCCGAAGCCGATCATCGACACGCTGAACAAGGCGATCGTCGCGGCGCTGCGCGACGACGCGGTGAAGAAGCGGCTCGGCGAGCTCGGCGTCACCATCATGCCCTCGACGCCGGATGAATACGCCGAGCGGCTGAAGAGGGACGAGCGCGATACCGTCGAGCTGGAGAAGCTGGGGTTCCTCAAGCCGGAGTGAGGCTCAATCGTCGCTCGCCGCGGCCGCCTGCGCTTTCTTCTCCGCCGGGTCGTTCATCATCACGGTGATGTCGGCGTTGAGGTGATGCGTCGGGCCTTCGGTGGCCTGTCCGGTGTTCAGCACCGTGCGGCCATAGGCCGACACCACGGGGATCGCTTCGCGCGCGATCGGCGCCATCTTCTTCTTGCGCTTCAGCGCCGCTGATATGAACGGCGCCAGCTCGGCTTGCTTCTTGGCCTCGCGCGCCGCCGCGCCCGTCTTCAAGGTCGGCATCACCTTCTCAGCGAACAGGTTCAGCGAGTCGCAGATGTGCTCGTGTTTGTTCCGTCCGCCCTGCTGGATGAAGATCACCTGGTCGACGCCGGCGTCCTGGTAGCGCTGGAGATGCTCGGTGAGCTGCGCGGGCGTACCGATGCCGCTGCCGTGGCCGACTTCCGGCAGGCCCGACTTCGCGATCTCGAAGCGATCCCACACATTGGTGACGCCGGGCTGGTGCGCGCCGTAGACGTAGAAGTGGCCCAGCGAGTAGCCGAAGAACTGGAAGCCCTCGGCGCCGCGGCGTTTGGCTTCCGCCGCGTCCTCGTGGCAGGAGAAGCCGGTGACCATGGCGACATTGGCGTTCACCGTGTGACCGATCGGCACGCACGCCTCGGACTTGATGATCTCGTAATACTCCTTCGCCCATTTGCCGGCTTCATCAGGATCGACGAAGGCGAAGGTCAGCGCGCCGATGCCGGCTCGGGCGGCGGCGTGGATAGTCTCGCGGCGTGAGCAAGCGACCCAGATCGGCGGATGCGGCGTCTGGTAGGGCTTGGGCACGATGTTGCGCGGCGGCATCGAGAAGTAGCGGCCGTTGAAGCCGGGATAGGGCTCCATCACCATCATGTTGGCGGTCTGCTCGACCGCCTCGCGCCACATCGCCTTCTTGTCGTCGGGCGAGATACCGAAGCCTTCGAGCTCGACGCGCGAGGCCGACTCGCCGGTGCCCCAATCGACGCGGCCCGAGGCGATGAGGTCCAGCGTGCCGATGCGCTCGGCGACGCGGGCCGGATGGTTGTATCCCGGCGGCGCCAGCACCACGCCGTGGCCGATGCGGATGCTCTTGGTGCGCGCGGCGCAGGCCGCGAGGAACACCTCGGGCGCCGAGGAATGCGCGTACTCCTCGAGGAAGTGATGCTCGACTTCCCAGACGTAGTCGATGCCCAGCCGGTCGGCGAGCTCGACCTGCGCCAGCGCCTCATGGAACAGCCGATGCTCCGCGCCATGGGTCCAGGGGCGGGGGAGCTGATGCTCGTAGAGCAGGCCGAATTTCATGGTTGTTGTCTCCTGTCTTTGCCTTCTCCCCGCGAAGGCGGGGAGAAGGTGCCCGAAGGGCGGATGAGGGGCTTCACGACGCTGATACAAGACAGGGTGCTCGTTGTGATGCCGCGAAGCCCCTCATCCGCCTCGCTGGCGCTCGGCACCTTCTCCCCGCCTTCGCGGGGAGAAGGAATGGCTAACGTGCCTCGCGCTTGCGCGTGAGGTCGCTGATCTGCACGTGCTTGCCGCCGTCGATGTCGATGCTGGCGCCGTTGATGAAGGCCGCTTTGTCGGTCATCAGGAAAGCGGCCATCTCGGCCATCTCCTCGACCGTGCCCGGCCTGCCGGTGGGGATGCCCTCGATGGCGCGCTGCAGGATCTCCGGCGGCATGCCCAGCACCTTGGGCGTGGCGATCAGGCCGGGCAACAGCGTGTTGCAGGTCACGCCCTTGTGTCCGTACTCGGCCACCACCACGCGCATCAGCCCGAGCAGCCCCGCCTTGCTGGCGCAATAGGCGGACTGGTAGCGCAAGCCGACCTGCGCCGCCTGCGAGGAGATGTTGACGAAGCGGCCCCAGCCCGTTTCCGCCATGGCGGGCGCGGTGGCCTTGATCATGTGGAACGGGCCGCTGAGGTTCACGCCCAGCTCCCACGCCCATTTCGCCGGGTCCATCTTGGCGATCGAGGCGATGTTGGCGACGATGCCGGCGCCGTTGACGACAGCGTCTACTTTGCCGAAATGCTCCCGCACCGCGGTGACCGAACGCTCGACGCTGGCGTAGTCGGCCACATCGCACGCCGCCACCATCACGCGCTTGTCGTCATTCGCCGGCGGCGCGGCGTCGATCGCCTGCTGCAGATCGAAACGCGCGACGCGCCAGCCTTCGTCGAGCAGCTTGCGCGTGAACGCCACGCCCATACCGCCAAATGCACCGGTGACGATCGCGACCCTGTCGTGGCTCATGTCTGGTGCTCTCCTCTTTTCTCCCTCTCCCCGCGAGCGGGGAGAGGGTCGGGGTGAGGGGGAGTCGCAGGTTGCGTACGACGGCGGTGCGTCACCTGATTCAGCCCCACACCCCAAACCAC
>JALHMM010000011.1:0-12094 GCA_022844045.1 Reyranellaceae bacterium
GCGCTCCGGCCCGATGAAGCGCGCCAGCAGGTCGCCGAGCTCGGCGATGCGCGTGGCCGCCACCGGCACCGGCGTGGCCGGCTGCTCGGGATCGGCGCCGAGCACGAAGGAGTCGGCCTGCTGGCGGTCGCGGCTCAGCGGACGCACCAGCAACGAGACGCCGACCATCAGCAGCGTGTTGACCAGCATGCAGACGATGAAGCCCTGGCCGACGGGATCGAGCTCGGCCAGCGGGCCGGGCAGCCAGGACTGCAACGGCGCGCTCTGCTTGCCACCGGTGGTCGCCTGGCGCAGCGAGGGCAGCAGCAGGGCGTAGAGCCAGACGACGAAGCCACCGGCCATGCCGGCGACCGCGCCGAAGCGATGGGCACGCCGCCAGTAGAGGCCGAGCAGCAGTCCGGGCGCGAAATTGGCCACGGCGCAGAACGAGATCATGCCGATCGAGGCCAGCGGCAGGTAGCCGGAGATCACCCGCTCGTAGGCGTAGCCGGCGAGCAGGATCACGATCACCGCCAGACGGCGCACCAGCACGACGGTGCCGCCCATCTCGCTGGCGCGGCCGGCCTCGCGGCGCAGCAGGTAGGGCATCACCAGCTCGTTGCCGATCATGCTGGAGAGCGCCATGCAGGCGACGATCACCATCGAGGTCGCCGCCGACAATCCGCCGATGAAGACGAACAGCGACAGCCAGTCCTCGCCGGCGCTCATCGGCAGGCGCAGCACGAAGAGGTCGGCGTTCGTTCCCGGCTCCAGCAGCAGCAAACCGCCCACCGCCAGCGGCACGACGAAGAGGTTGATCAGCACCATGTAGAGCGGGAAGAGCCAGCGCGCCGTCTTCAGGCTCGCGGGATGATCGTGCTCGACCACGGCGACATGGAACTGGCGCGGCAGGCAGAGGAAGGCGGTGCCGGCCAGCAGGGTGAGCACGATCCACGACAGCGTCGAGCCCTGGTTGGTGACGCGATCGGCGATCGCCGGCGCCGCCGCGACCTTGGCGAGCAGGTCGGCCGGCCCGTCGAACAGCACGAACAGCACGAAGGGCCCGACGGCGAGCAGGGCGGCGAGCTTGACCACCGATTCGAAGGCGATCGCCACCATCATGCCGCGGTGCTGCTCGGAGGCCTGCACGTTGCGCACGCCGAACAGGATGGTGAACAGCGCCATCAGCACGGCGACGAACAGCGAGGTGTCGGTGTGCACCACCGCGGCCGCGCCGGTGGCGCCTGGCGTGGCGATCGCCTTGAAGCTCGAGGACACCGCCTGCAATTGCAGGGCGATGTAGGGCAGCACGCCCACCGTGGCGAAGAGCGTGGCGGTGACGCCCACGGCGCGGCTCTTGCCGTAACGCGAGGCGAGGAAGTCGGCGATCGAGGTGACGTTGTGGCGCTTGGCCACCTGCACCATCTTGCGCAGCATCGGATAGCCGGCGATGACCACGATCGCCGGGCCGACATAGATCAGGATGAAGTCGAGCCCGCTGGTCGCGGCGCGGCCGACCGCGCCATAGAACGTCCACGACGTGCAATAGATCGCCAGCGACAGGCTGTAGACCACCGGCCCCATCGCGCCGGTCGACCAGGTGCGCGCATGACGGTCGCCGAGCCACGCCACCGCGAACAACAGTCCGAGATAGGCGAGCGATAGGCCGAAGACCGCCGTCTCCTGCAGCATCGTGCCGTCCGAGTTCGTTTCTTCCCTGCGGGCATAAGACACCGCGGCTCATGCACTGTCCATCAGACCAACGTCCTACCTTCCTCCGGAGGGGAAGGGCGATCGCAGACGGCCGGTTCGATTTGGTCTTACCTTCCCCCGGAGGGGGAAGGTGCCCGAAGGGCGGAAGGGGGATGTCGAAGCCGGACTCCATCCAGCGCCACGAAGATCGCCTCCATCACCGCATCCGCACGCGCCACGATGTCGTTGTTCCAGAAGCGCAGGACCGTGAATCCCTCGCGCTCGAGATAGGCATCGCGCCGCGCGTCGTAGCCGGCGGCCTCGACATGCTGACTGCCGTCGACCTCGATGATCAGCTTCGCTTTCAGGCAGGCGAAGTCGGCGATGTCCGGACCGATGGGGACCTGACGGCGAAAGCGCGCATCCATGAATTGCTGGCGGCGCAAGCGCCGCCACAGCGCACGCTCGGCCTCGGTCATGTCACGCCGCAAGGAGCGTGCGTTGGTTGAGGCTGCTTGAGTTGAATCAGGACGCATCGCCGGACTCTGGATAGCAATCATATCGGGAAAATGTCATAAATGATTCTACCTAGTGCGCGAAGCGCCAGCAGGCAAATGTCCAAGATCACTTCCGTCTTCGACATCCCCCTTCCGCCCTTCGGGCACCTTCCCCCTCCGGGGGAAGGGAAGACAGCTTCGACCAACGTCTGATCGACCAACGTCTGACAGACCAAGGGAGGGCTTATCGCCGGCTCGTCGCGTGCGTACAGCGCTTGCGGACGCACGAGAGGGAGAACAACGCGATGACGATGGCTTCGATCACCGCCGACCAACAAGTGGCGGAGAAAGCGCCGGCGACCGACCTGACGAGCAAGGAGACGCGCAAGGTGATCTTCGCGTCGTCGCTCGGCACGGTCTTCGAGTGGTACGATTTCTATCTGTTCGGATCGCTGGCGGCGATCATGAACAAGAACTTCTTCTCCGGCGTGTCGGAGACGGCGGGCTTCATCTTCGTGCTGCTGGGCTTCGCCGCCGGCTTCGCGGTGCGTCCCTTCGGCGCGGTGTTCTTCGGCCGCCTGGGCGATCTGATCGGCCGCAAGTACACCTTCCTGGTCACCATCCTGCTGATGGGCGTCTCGACCGCGGTGGTCGGCATCCTGCCGAGCTACGCCAGCATCGGCATCGCAGCCCCGATCATCCTGATCGGCCTGCGCCTGCTGCAGGGCCTGGCGCTGGGCGGCGAGTATGGCGGTGCGGCGACCTACGTCGCCGAGCACGCGCCCAATGGCAAGCGCGGCCTGTTCACCTCGTGGATCCAGACCACCGCGACGCTCGGTCTCTTCATGTCGCTGCTGGTGATCCTTGCTTGCCGGCTGTGGCTGGGTAACGAAGAGTTCGAGGCCTGGGGTTGGCGCATCCCGTTCCTGGTCTCGATCATCCTGCTCGCCATCTCCGTGTGGATCCGGCTGTCGCTCAACGAATCGCCGATGTTCCAGAAGATGAAGGCGGAGGGCAAAGCGTCGAAGTCGCCGATCAAGGAGTCGTTCGGCGACTGGAAGAATTTGAAGATCGTCATCCTCGCGCTGGTCGGCCTGACCGCGGGTCAGGCGGTGGTCTGGTACACTGGCCAGTTCTACGCGCTGTTCTTCCTGACGCAGACGCTCAAGGTCGACGGCACCACCGCGAACCTGCTGATCGCCGCCTCGCTGGTGATCGGCACGCCGTTCTTCATCTTTTTCGGCTGGCTATCCGACAAGATCGGCCGCAAGCCGATCATCATGGCCGGCTGCCTGATCGCGGCGCTGACCTACTTCCCGCTGTTCGGCGCGCTCACCAAGTACGCCAACCCGCAGCTCGAGCAGGCGGTCGCCAAGTCGCCTGTCGTGATCGTCGCCGATCCCGCGACCTGCTCGTTCCAGTTCAACCCGACGGGTACGGCGAAGTTCACGCAGGAGTGCGACAAGGCCAAGGCGCTGCTCGCCCGCGCGGGCGTGCCCTACACCAACCAGGCGGCGCCGGCGGGCACCAAGGACGCCGTGGTGAAGATCGGCGGCACCACCATCGCGAAGTTCGACGCCAAGGCGGTCTCGGCAGCGCTGACGGCGGCGGGCTATCCGGCCAAGGCCGACCCCAAGGCGCTCGAGCCCTTCTCGGCCAACTGGCTGATGGTGCTGGCCATTCTGGTGGTGCTGGTGATCTACGTCACCATGGTCTACGGCCCGATCGCGGCGATGCTGGTCGAGCTGTTCCCGACGCGCATCCGCTACACCTCGATGTCGCTGCCCTACCACATCGGCAATGGCTGGTTCGGCGGCTTCCTGCCGGCCACCGCCTTCGCTCTGGTGGCCTGGCAGGGCGACATCTACTACGGCCTCTGGTACCCGATCATCATCGCGCTGGGCACGTTCGCCATCGGCATGCTGTTCGTGCGCGAGACGAATCAGGTCGATATCACGAAGTAGGCTGTCCGCACTTTCCATGCGACGGCCCGGCGGCGACGCCGGGCCGTTTGCTTTTGCTATTCCTTCTGCCCGCGACCGACATGACATTGATCGTCCGGGTCGGGACCGCTAAAACCCGCGCCGACCCCGACATTCCCGCCCGAGGACCCGCCCCGATGGCCGCCTATCAGTACGTCTATGTGATGAAAGGTCTGTCCAAGACCTTTCCCGGCGCGCCCAAGCCGGTGCTCAAGGATATCTGGCTGAGCTTTTTCCCCGGCGCCAAGATCGGCGTGCTGGGCCTCAACGGCTCGGGCAAGTCGACCCTGCTCAAGATCATGGCCGGCAAGGACGACAATTTCGTCGGCGAGGCCTGGGCGGCCGAGGGCGTGAACGTTGGCCTGCTGTCGCAGGAGCCCGAGCTCGACCCGGCCAAGGACGCGCTGGGCAACGTCATGGACGGCGTCGGCGAGATGGCCCGGCTGCTCAAGCGCTTCGACGAGGTCTCGGCGGAGTTCGCCAATCCCGACGCCGACATGGACAAGCTGATCGCCGAGCAGGCCGAGCTGCAGGAGAAGATCGACGCCGCCAATGGCTGGGACCTGCAGCGCACGGTCGAGATCGCCATGGACGCGCTGCGCTGCCCGCCGGGCGACGCCGACGTCACCAAGCTGTCGGGCGGCGAGCGCCGCCGCGTAGCGCTCTGCCGCCTGCTGCTGTCCAAGCCCGACATGCTGCTGCTCGACGAGCCGACCAACCATCTCGACGCCGACTCGGTCGCTTGGCTCGAGCGCTTCCTGCACGACTATCCCGGCACCGTCGTGGCGGTGACCCACGATCGCTACTTCCTCGACAACGTCGCGGGCTGGATTCTCGAGCTCGATCGCGGCCAGGGCATTCCGTGGGAGGGCAACTACTCCTCGTGGCTGCGCCAGAAGGAGACGCGTCTGGCGGTCGAGGAGAAGACCGCCGATGCGCGCCGGCGCACCTTGCAGCGCGAGCTGGAATGGATGGGCACGAGCCCGGCGGCGCGGCGCAGCAAGAGCAAGGCGCGTATCGCGGCCTACGAGCAGATGCTGGCCGAGAACGAGAAGCAGACCCTGGAGCAGGCGCAGATCGTCATCCCCTCAGGTCCGCGCCTGGGCGACCTGGTGATCCGCGCCGAGAAGATCGCCAAGGGCTATGGCGATCGCCTGCTGATCGACAATCTCAGCTTCAACCTGCCGGCCGGCGGGATCGTCGGCGTGATCGGCGCCAATGGCGCGGGCAAGACCACGCTCTTCCGCATGATCACCGGCCAGGAGAAGCCCGATGGCGGCAGCTTCACCGTCGGGCCGACGGTGAAGCTGGGCTATGTCGATCAGTCCCGCGACTCGCTCGACGCCAACAAGACGGTGTGGGAGGAGATCTCCGGCGGCAACGACCTGATCATGCTGGGTAAGCGCGAAGTGTCGAGCCGCGCCTATTGCGGCGGCTTCAACTTCAAGGGCGGGGACCAGCAGAAGAAGGTCGGCCAGCTCTCGGGCGGCGAGCGCAACCGCGTGCACCTCGCCAAGATGCTCAGGACCGAGGCCAACGTGCTGCTGCTCGACGAGCCGACCAACGACCTCGACGTCGACACCTTGCGCGCGCTCGAGGAGGCGCTGACCGACTTCGCCGGCTGCGCCGTGATCATCAGCCACGACCGCTGGTTCCTCGACCGCATCGCCACCCACATGCTGGCCTTCGAGGGCGACAGCCAGGTGGTGTGGTTCGAGGGCAACTACCAGGACTACGAGGCCGACCGGAAGCGTCGCCTGGGCGCCGAGGCCGACCAGCCGCATCGCATCAAGTACAAGCCGCTGGTCAGGGCTTGAGCCGCCGACCTCATGCTGAGGAGGCCGCTTTGCGGCCGTCTCGAAGCATGGGCCACAGGCACCGAGCGGGTTGCCCACCCTTCGAGACGCGCCCGTTGGGCGCTCCTCAGGGTGAGGTGGACCGCGTCGCCGCGCGCATTGCGGTGGGGTAGGAATTGTGCAAAGTCACCGCGAAAGGCGTACGGGCCGGCCTCTCGCGGCCCTGTCGCGGGCGAGATTCGCTGCGGCGCTCCCACTCACTTCTGGTGCATGAATCTTGTCGGGGTTGCGGCAAAGAATTGGCAGCTTCCTTCAATCGCCTATCGGCCGCCTCCTGGTGGATGTCGCGCGGCGATACAAAGGCGGCCTGTGGACGGTGTTCCTTGTCTCCAACGTCGCGGCGATCGTCGGCGCGCTGCAGTATCCGCTGATCACCGTGTTCGTCAGCGCGGTGGCTGGCGGACAGGCGGCGCAGGAGGGCATCACCCAGGGCATCATCGACTGGATACGCCAGCTGCCCGGGCTGAACGTCTTCGAGGGCCAGCGCGGGGTGATCATCAGCATCCTGGTGGTGCTGTTCTTCCAGATCACGCTCAACGCCTTCATCGCCTATCTCTACTCCAGGGTGGTCGCCACGGTGAACGCCCGCATCGCCAACGACCTCCTCGGCCTGGCCGCCGACAAGGCGCTCGGCATGCCGATCGAGTTCTTCGACCGCTCCAACACCGGCGAGCTGCGCGCCAAGCTGACCGATCCGCCGCTCAACGACATCCCGTACTTCATCTTCAAGCTGCAGGAGATCGCCTCGCAGCTGGTGCGGCTGGTGGTGACGGTCATCGTGCTGTTCTGGCTGTCGACGCAGCTGGCGGTGCTGATGGTGCCGGTGGGCATCATCATCGGCCTGATGGCCCATCGCACGCACAAGCGCATCTTCAGCCTGCTCAACGCCATGCGGGCGATCGAGATCAAGTTCGCCGGCCAGTCGCACGAGCTGCTCGAGGGTATGCGCGTGGTCAAGCAGAGCAACCAGGAACTGCACATGCGCGACGCCTACGCCGGGACCGGCGAGGACCTGATCGAGCGCCGCCGCGTGTTCGCCATCAAGCAGTCCGAGCAGAACTTCGTGCTCGAGTTCGGCGGCCTGCTGATGATCAGCTCGGCGTTCGGCGTGCTGGCGCTGTCGGAATGGGGCAGCTTCGGCGATCGGCTGGGGGTCGGCGTCGGCTTCTTCGCCGCCATGCTGCGCGCCTACATGCAGCTCAGGCAGATCGTGGCCGACGTCAATTCGCTGGCGCCGCAGCTGCCGCGCGTGCTGGGCTACGCCGACATCGTGCTGGCGGTCGAGAAGGCCAAGCCGGTGATCCAGAAGGACGCGCCGCCGCCGGCGACGGTTCCCGGCGCGCTCGACGTGCGCAACGTGTGGTTCCAGTATGTCGAGGACCGCTGGGCGCTGAAGGACATCAACTTCTCGGTGGCGCCCGGCTCGACCACGGCGATCGTCGGCCTGTCGGGCTCGGGCAAGACCACCCTGCTGGAGATCCTCGCCCATCTGCGCTTCCCGCAGCGCGGCCGCGTGACGCTCGATGGCGTCGACCTCGACAAGTACGACGCCACCGGCCTGCGCGGCGCCATCGGCTACGTCAACCAGGACCCGTTCATCTTCAACGGCAGCCTGCGGCGCAACCTGGTGTTCGCCAAGCCGGACGCCAGCGAGGAGGAGATCGAGAAGGCGATCCGCATGGCGGCGCTGACCGAAGTGGTCGCCGGCTTCAACGGCGACCTCGATGTGGAGATGGGCGATCGCGGCCGGCTGCTGTCGGGCGGCCAGCGCCAGCGCGTGGCGCTGGCGCGCGTGCTGATGCAGAAGCCGGCCTTCCTGATCCTCGACGAGGCGACCAGCGCGCTCGACATCCGCACCGAGCGGGTGATCTTCGACCACCTGATGGCGACGCGCCAGGAGCGCGGCCTGATCGCCGCCACGCACCGCCTGGTGTCGACCACCAACTTCGACCGCATCGTCCTGATCCACGACGGCCGCATCGTCGAGGAGGGCAGCCATGCCGAGCTGATGGCGCGGGGCGGCATGTACGCCGACCTGTTCAAGTTCCAGACCGACGCCATCGCCTTCGCGCCGCAGGCCAGCCTAGCCTGAGTTTCCGGAAGGAAAAGACGCCGCGCGTCGCCATGACGGCCGCCGCCGACTCACGCTAGGCTTCCGACGTTCGGCCGCGTCCGTCGAGGCTTCATGCGCAATCCACGCCGCAAGGTTGGCTATGGTCTGGCCGTCGCTCTTCTCGGGGGCGGTGCCGCGCTGGCGGCTGCCTTCAGCACCGACTGGATCGGCGACGTACCGAGCGCGCTGATCACCTCTTTTGGCGGCATCTCTGCCATCTTCGGCCTGTTCGGCGTCCTCATGTCGGTGTTCGCCGCGATCGGCCACGCCCGGCTGATGTCAGGACGCGGCGTGATCGCCCGTTGGCGCATCACGCCGGACGAATGGGATCGCTTCCGCGCCTTCGACGTGGCCCGCGCCGCGCAGGATCCGAGGCTGCTCAACGAATTGCCGATCCGAGAGGATACGCCCAAAGAAGGCGTCGACGTGATCGTTGGCCGCACGCAACTCATCGTCGACGGCTCGTACCACACGCTGAGATTTCGCGGCCTGCCCGAGCTGCGCGCGGTCGGGTGGTTGAACGCGCCGGCCGATCCCGAATGCCTGGAGTTCGCGCTGCTCTATCCCGGCGGGCGGTACGGCGGCGCCAAGCTGCTCAGCCTGCGCGTACCGGTAGCGCCCTCGGCGCGCGAAGACGGCGTGCGCGTCTACCATCATTTCAAGTCCAGTCTTCCCAAGTTCAGGCCGGGCCTCGCCTATCGCCGGCCGGGATTGGTCTTCGGCGGGGGTATCGGCCTTGTGCTTGCGTGCCTGGCGGCGAGCGGCGTTGGATGGCTGCTCGAGGCCCGCGGGGTGACCGGCGATCTGCCGGCCAACCTCAAGCTACTGGGCCTCCTGGCCGCGTTGTTTCCGCTGTTCGTCACCGTGATGGTGGCGTTGATCGTGCAGCCGTGGAAAAAGAAATAGCGATAGGCGGATGTCGCAGACGAACGGCGGCGTTTGTCTTCGACAGCCGCTCCATCCGCTCGCGACTCGTCGCGTCGGCCGGCGCGTAGAGCGACACCGAGAAATCGCTGTCGCGGCCCTGCGGCTGCAGCACGGCGAAGTCGAAGACCATGTCGCCGACGAGCCCGTGCCTGACCGTCTTGCGCCAGATCGGCGGTTCGGCCAGCTCGTGGTCGGCCCACCAGCGCGCGAACTCCTCGCTCGATGCCGTGAGCAGCGCGACCTGTGACGCCAGCACCGGATCGTCGGCCATCGCCGCCGTCGCCAGCCTGAACTGCGCCACCGTCGAACGCGCCACGATCTCCCAGTCGACAAAGATCGCGCGCCACAGCGGATCGAGGAACAGGCGGCCGATGACACTGCCGCGCGCCGGATCGCCGCTGTCGAACGCGCCCAGCAACAGGCGCGCCGGCCGGTTGGCGGCGACCACCTGGCGGTAGCGGTTGGTGATGTAGGCGGGATGCGGCGACAGCCCGTCGATCAGCGACAGCAGAGGGGCCGCAGGCATCGCCTCGCCGGTCCCGCCGGTGCGCCCGTCGAGGTCCGGCCGCGCCAGCCGGAACAGGTAGGTCTGCTCCGCCTGGCTCAGCCTGAGTGCGCGGCCGAGCGCGCGCAGGGCATGGGGCGAGGCGTTCACGTCGCGGCCCTGCTCGAGCCAGACGTACCAGGTGGCGCTGATGCCGGCAGCCTCGGCGACTTCTTCCCGGCGCAGGCCGGCGGTCCGCCGCCGGCCGCCCGGCTTGATGCCGAAAGCGGCCGGGTCGAGCCGCTCGCGGCGGCTGCGCAGGAAGCGCGCGAGCTCGTCACGCCGGGTGGTAGTATTCATACCAGTATAAGATATCAGATTGTACCAGTGTAATCCTTCACTAGTTTCCAGCCATGTCCCCGCTCAGCCAGATCCGCCAGATCGACTACACCGTCCTCTACGCCCGTGACCTCCAGGCGATGCGGCACTTCTACGGGGCCGTCATGGAGTTCCCGCCGCTGCGCGAGCTGAGCGCGCAGTGGATCGAATACCGGATCGGCGCCAACACCTTGGCGCTCACGGTGCACGGCCCGCGCTTCGGCGGCGCGCCGCCAGCCGCCGGCGATCTCTCGCTGCAACTGGCCTTCCGTGTCGCGCCGCCTGTGGTCGCCCAGTGCGCGGCGGCGCTTCAGGCCAAGGGTGTGACACTGATCGCGCCGCTGACCGACCACCCCTTCGGCCACCGCACGATCTTCTTCCGCGATCCCGACGGCAACGTGCTGGAGATCTACGCGGAGCTGTGAGGATCTCTGTCATCCCGAGCGTAGCGAGGGATCTAGTGACATACCTAGATTCCTCGCTACGCTCGGAATGACAGAGTCGAGGAACGCTACGGCCGACCGCCGCTACTCACGCCCTCGATCACATCGAGCAGCTCCCCGCCGACATCGTCCCAACCGCGCGTCACGAAGCGCGCGCGAATGCGCGCGTTGGCGGCGTCGAGATAGCCCGGCTCGGTGATGACGCGGCGCAGCTCGGCGAGCCAGGCCGCCTCGTCGCTGGTGTCGGCATGGAAGGCGAGGCCTTGGCCGGCCTCGGGCAGCGAGGTGTTGTCGGCGGCTAGGCAGTATTTGCCGAAGGACAGCGATTCGAGGATCGGCAGGCCCCAGCCCTCGTAGAGCGAGGGGAAGATGCTGAAGGCGCAATGGGCGTAGAGCCAGGAGACCTCCTCGTCGGTCGGCCCCTCGACGAAACAGAGCGTGCGGTTCCACATCGCCGTGTCGGCCGTCATGGTCGCGAACAGCTCTTCGGTGCGCCAACCGCGCTGGCCGGCGAACACCAGGGTCGGGACCGCCTCGCCCAGCTCCTCGACCAGCCGCCGCCATAGCCGATAGGCCCAGAGGTGGTTCTTGCGCGGATTGATGGTCGAGACGTAGACGACGAAGCGCCCAGGCTCGAGCGCGTGATGTGCCAACGCCGCGCCGCGTCTCGGCGGCGCGTCGCGCTTCAGATCGGCGCTGAGCGGCACGGATGTCACCGGCCGGATCGCCACCTGCCGTTCGCGCGCATAGGCCTCGACGTCGCGCGCGACATGCGCGGAGATCGCGCATAGCCGATCGGCGGTGGCGATGAGCCCATCGATGTAGCGCGTGAAGCGGCCGCGACCGGTCTCGTCGGTGAAGAATTCGGGGCGGCGGATCGGGATCAGGTCGTAGACCAGGCCGACGAAGCGCAGGCCGCGCTCGCGCTTCAGCCGCGCGACCTCTTCGAGCGGCTTCGTACTCCACCAGATGCCGAGCAGGATCATGGTCGCGCTGGGCGCGACGTCGACGTCGCGCGGCGCGTGGCTTGTCCGCGCTCCCTCGCGCGACTCGACCAGCGTGTCGACGAAGTGGCCGCGGCGATCGGCGTTCTCGTCGAGCCGCAGACGCGTCGCCATCGCACGCCGCTGCTCCGGCGACAGATGCGGCCAGGCGGCGGCGATCCGGCGGAAGGCGGCCCGCGCGATGGTGCGGCCGGGCTCGCCGCCCAGCGACAGGCGGCGCGCCACCGTCACGGACACCGACGCCAGCAGCCGCCGGATCGCGGCGTAGGGGTGCGCGCCCTGCGGCTCGGCGCAGATCGCATCGAGGTCGAGCGACTGGGCGCGCGTGGTCGACTCGATGAAGGCGTCGAAATCGATGGACCGGAACCGGCTGCGCCGGCTGTTCCAGGCGACAACCGTCACGCCGCGCGCGGCGAGGTACTTCGCGACTTCGTACTCGACGCGCGGAATCCCGGTCTTCTTCTGGTGCCGGCTCTCGAGGAGGTTGGTCACGCAGACGTAGATCGGCGGCTGTTGCGTCACGGGCTGTTGCGTCACAGGCGCCCGCTTCCACCGCCGGACGAGGGAAATGGTGCCCCGAGTCGGATTTGAACCAACGGCCTACCGCTTACGAAGCGGTTGCTCTACCGCTGAGCTATCGGGGCGCCGCGCGGCTTGATACGGGAAACGTCGGGGAGTCGCAAGGGTGCAGGGAGGCTGGGGGCGCGCCACTCCAGTGGCGCGTCTTGTCGATCGTCCG
>JALHMM010000011.1:12104-104128 GCA_022844045.1 Reyranellaceae bacterium
CCCCACCGGGCCCCCCCCCCCCCGACCCTAAGACAGCTCGCAAACCACATGCGATCGTCCTGGGGCGCCTCAGGATTTGCGTTGGTACAAGGTTCTTCTTGTGTGCCTGCGGGTCGAGCGGCATGCATGGGCCGGTTCGGCGTTCGCCGAAGCGTTGCCGCTCGCGCGGCACCTAGGTTCGCCGCATGACCGTTCTCACCGCCGCCGCCCCGCTGGTCCTCGTCATCGTCCTGCTCGCCAGCGGCCGCTTTGGCGCCCTGGCGGCGGGTGGCGCCGGGCTGGTCGCCACCGTAGCCGCTGCGCTGGCGCTGCGCGGCACCGAGGGCTTTACCGGCTTCGCCGTCGGCCAGACCCTGGTGGGCTCCTGGCTCTCCTGGCAGGTGATCTCGATCGTCGCCGGTGGCGTGTTCTTCTATCGCTGCGTCGCCGGTCGCGCGCCGCCGATATCCGCTGCGCCAACGCCGGCGGCGACGCCCGATCATCGCCGCCTGTACTTCGTCTGCTTCCTGCTCGGTCCCTTCGCCGAATCGGTCACCGGCTTCGGTGTCGGCTACATCATCGCGCTGGCGGCGGTGACGCGGCTGGGCATCGGCGGCGTGCCGGCGCTGCTGTTCGGCCTCTACAGCCAGTCGATGGTGCCGTGGGGCGCGCTGGCGGCGGGCACCACCGTGGGCGGGCTGCTCACCGGCCTGTCGCCGACGACACTCGGCGCGCTGTGCGGTCTGCTGCAGATGCCAGTGCATCTCGGCTACCTCGCGCTGTTCTGGTTCTTCTGGCGCGGCGTTGGCCCCGCGCCATCCGCCTCGCAGCGCCTCGACGATCTCGTGTGGACCGTCGCCATCGTCGCCGCGGTGTGGGCATCGCATCGGATCATCGATGTCGAGATCGCCGGCGCGGCACCGCTGGGCGTGCTGGCGGCGCTGCGCTGGCTACGCGACGAGCGACCCGATGGGGCTGCGCTGCGCCGTGCCGCATTGAGCGCCGCGCCCTATGCGGCGCTGACCATCGCCCTGGTGCTGACGCGTACCGTCGCCCCGCTGCAGACGATGCTGAGGACGCTATGGGCGTGGCAGCCGCTCGCCGGACAGCCGCCGTTTCCGCCGTTCTACGCGCCGGGCTTCTGGCTGTTCGCGGTCGGCCTGCTGAGCGCGCTGGCGTTGCGCGCGCCGCTGGCGACCGTCGCGCGCACGAGCGCCCGCGCGGCATGGCGGCCCTGTGTCGTGACCTTGCTGTTTGTCGTAATGGCCGCGTTCTATGTCGCGGCCGGCATGGCGGCGATCATCGCCGATGCATTGTCCGACGCCGTCGGGTCATCGGCCGCGCTGGCGACGCCGTTGTTCGCGGCGATCGGCGGCTTTCTCACTGGCAGCGGCTCGGCGTCGAACGCCATGCTGATGCCGATGCAGGCGGCGCTCGCCGCCGAGACGCGCCTGCCGCTCGACTGGGTGGCGGCGGTGCAGAACAGCGTCACCACCAACCTCACCATGCTGTCGCCGATCCGCGTCTCGATGGGCGCGGCGATCCTGGCGCTGGCCGCCGGCGACGGCGCCGTCTACCGCCGCGCCTGGCCGCTGGCGCTGCCGCCGCTGGTCGTTGGCGTGGCGACGATCCTGGTGCTGCTGATCAAGAGCTGAGCGGCGCTCGCCGGCACTCAGTGGATCTCGTTCTCCGCCAGCGCCTTGCTCTCCTTCAGGGAGGACAGTGCGGGAAGCGGCGCCTCGATCAGCGCGAGGCAGTCGAGGATGCCGGTCGCGGCCGGCGGCGGCTTCGTGCGCGCCCTGTTGCCGGCGAGTTTCCGTTTGGTCGATCGCAGCAGGGAGCGGAAGGCCTCGACACGCTTCCAGCCGAGATAGCCACCTTCCGCGAGCGCCATGCCGTGCACGCGCAGCCACATCGCCGCCGCCGCCGCCACATGCACCGTGGCATAGGACGTTCCATCGCCGTTCCCCGCGACGTCGGTGAACGGTTCGGGATGGCCCAGGACGGCGTTCGGCCGCCGGATATCGTCGGCCGGCGCCCAGACATCGATCGAATCGCGGCCAACCTCATAGTCGAAGCACATCTTCATATCGGCGCTGATGCCGCCGACGCCGATCGCCCGCGAATACCGCCCCGGGTACACGTCGAAGGGCACCAGCTCGGGCGCGTCCTTGGTCTGGCCGCCGGCGCCGACGATGATCACGCCGGCGCCGTAGGCGCGATCGACGGCCCGGCCGAGCGCGCGCATCTGCTTGACGTTGCCGAACACCGACTGCACGCCGAGGCTGATCGAGATGACGTCGGCGGCATTGCGCTCGACGGCATGATCGATGGCCGCCGCGAGGTTCAGGATCGTGCGCCCCGACAGCGCCACGCTGTTGGTGACGCGATAGGGCACCACGGGAACGCTCGGCGCGAGGCCGACATAGGTACCGGCGAGGTTACCGCACAAGGCGCCGGCGGTGCGGGTGCCATGGCCCGGCGCGTCACCGAGGCCGCCACCGTAGTTGAGCGGATCCAGCGCCGTGGCGGCGGCCGGTTCCATGTAGTTGACGCCGAGACCGACCAGCAGCGACGGTCGGGCGGAGGCGAGATTGAAGACGGCGTGATGGGTGTAGCCGGTATCGCAATGGGCGATCAGGACGCCGTCCCAATCGCCGCCGGGTCCCATCGCCTTCTGGACTTCGATCATCGCTTCACGGGCGCGCACGGCGCCCACGTGCCAACTCGAGCTCGGCATGCGCCTCTCCCCTGAATTTGCACGGGGGTTCGATCCACGTGGCGTCGCAGGATGGCACCAGCCGGTTGCGAATCACAACCGCATTGGCAACCTCGGACGCGGATGACGCGGGCGCCAGAGCGGAGGTCGTTCAGGCACGTCCGCTGTCATTCCGAGCGTAGCGAGGAATCTAGGTGTTTCCCCCAGATTCCTCGCTACGCTCGGAATGACAGAGTGATTCCGTCCATGCGGGATACGCTCTAGGGTGCGGCGCTCTCAATGGAGGTTTCTATGGCGAAGGTCGCGTTTCTCGGTCTCGGTGTGATGGGCTTCCCGATGGCAGGGCATCTGGCGGCCAAGGGCCATGACGTCACGGTCTACAACCGATCCTTCGCCAAGGCCGAGCAGTGGACGCAGAAGCACAAGGGCACGGCGAAGAAGACGCCGCGCGAGGCGGCCGAGGGCTGCGACATCGTCTTCTGCTGCGTCGGCAACGACGATGATGTGCGCGCGGTCGTGCTCGGCAAGGACGGCGCCTTCGCCGGTATGAAGAAGAACGCGATCCTGTTCGACAACACCACCGCCTCGGCCAATGTCGCGCGCGAGCTCTATGCCGAAGCCAAGAAGCTCGGCCTGCATTTCGTCGACGCGCCGGTTTCGGGCGGCCAGGCCGGCGCCGAGAACGGCCAGCTCGCGGTGATGTGCGGCGGCGACCAGGAGCCGTTCGATCGCGCCAAGCCGGTGGCCATGAGCTACGCCAAGGCCTGTGAACTGATCGGCCCCTCGGGCTCGGGCCAGCTGACCAAGATGATGAACCAGATCTGCGTCGCCGGCGTGGTGCAGGGACTGTCGGAGGCGATCCATCTCGGCATGAAGGCCGGGCTCGACATCGAGAAGGTGATGGGCGTGATCTCCAAGGGCGCGGCGCAGAGCTGGCAGATGGAGAATCGTTGGAAGGCCATGGTCGCCGGCAAGTTCGAGTTCGGCTTCGCCGTCGACTGGATGCGCAAGGATCTCGGCATCTCGCTGGACGAGGCCAAGCGTCAGGGCGGACGCCTGCCAACGATCGCGCTGATCGACCAGTTCTATGCTCACGTGCAGCGCCGCGGTGGCGGCCGCTGGGACACGTCGAGCCTGATCCACCTGCTCAACAACGACTGAGGTGGCACGATGTATCGCCTGTTCGGACGCACCGGCTGGGGCTCGGCGCTGATCGAGGCGCAGCTGGTGTGGTATGGCCGGCCCTTCACGTTCGAGGAGGTCGGCGATCTCTTCAAGTCGGCGGAGGCGCGCGAGAAGCTCGCGCGCATCAATCCGCTGGCGCAGGTGCCGACATTGGTGCTGCCCGACGGCACGCTGATGACCGAAAGCGCGGCGATCACGATCCTGCTGGCCGACGACGCGCCCGCCGATCGCACGCTGGCGCCACCGGCGGGAACGACGGAGCGCGCGGTGTTCCTGCGCTGGCTGGTGTTCCTGGTCGCCAACATCTACCCGACCTTCACCGTCGCCGACGACACGAGTCGCTGGCTCACCGGTGAAGCGCCGCAGAAGGAGCTGCGTGATCGCTTCGGCGATTACCGTCTGCGTCTGTGGCGGCAGGTGGAGTCGTCGCTGGGCGACGGGCCGTGGTTCCTTGGCGAGCGCTTCAGCGCGCTCGACCTTTACATCGCGGTCATGACCCGCTGGACACCGCGGCGCCCCTGGTTCGCCGCGGCGACGCCGAAGCTCACCGCCATCGCCACGCGCACCGACGCGGTGCCTGAGCTGGCCGCGGTGCTGAAGCGCAACTTCCCGGGCTAGAGCGGCGAGCTTGAAATCTGCGCCACCCTGTCATCCCGAGCAAAGCGAGGGATCTAGGGAAAATGCCTAGATCCCTCGCTTTGCACGGGATGATGGGAGCGTCCGATTGACCGCTCGATGCTCTAACGCGCCGCACGCCCGGCCCGACGACGGTTTGGGATGGGCGTATGCTCGACGAGCGGCCTTCGACGCACTGTCCCATTTACTGCGCTCCAGGATCGAGAGGCGTGTGCCTCGACGAAAGGGAGGCGACAAATTCGCGCCGCCGCTTCAAGCCCATGACGATGCCAACGCCCATCCCGCTCGCGATGAGCACGAGGCTCAGGATGGGGACCGCGATCGAGGTGCGCGCGAAAAAGACGTTGAGCAGGGTCCCGACAAAGCAGATCGCGAAGCCAGGTATCATCCCGCGGCTGAAGGCCAGGGTTGCCTGTTTTCTTTCGTCTTCATTCAGCGCTTTCGCCGGATAGGTTCCCGCCTCCTGTCGCGGGATCGCATCGACGGAACCTGAGACTTGGCTGGTTCCCTGCGTTGCCTGTCCAGACGCGAAGGCTGTCGGTCTCGCGCTGTCGGACGCAGTGCCGGGCAGCTTAGCCTCGCGGGCCGAGTTCAGCGTGATGGCGGCCGCCGCTATCGCGGCGATCAGTCCCAAGGCCAGGCTGCCAAGGAAGGACAGCAGGTGCCCCGGCGACCAGGTGATCCAGCGCACGAAGGAAGCGGATGGATTGCCGGTCCGCCAGTCCAGCACCTCGAAAGGAATGTCCTTGATGAAGAATCCACAGAGATACCAGGCCGCGAGCACCAGCAGGCCCAGCGCCGGGTTCAGGACGACGCCTCGCGCGCGTCGTGCGAGGAAGAAGCCGGCGGCCAGCGCGATCAAACCAAGAGCACAAAGCATCGCCGTATAGAGCCCAGTGCCGCTTCGCAGGTAGTCATCGAGCCGGCGCACACTGAAGTACTGCTCGACCCTGCCGCCATTACCCCAGTCGATGACGACGCCGTAGAACCACGCCATCCCGGGCAGCAGCGGCCCGATCACCGTGGCACCCGACGCCAACGGTTTGCGTCGGCTCGCCGCCAGCACGACAGAGAGCAAGGCCGCGGCGCCAAACAGGGCGAGGAACAACAATCCTTTCATGCGCTCCCCCGTCACTTCCTCGGGCACTATGCGATCGTATCAGAGCGGCGGACTTCGATATGGTGCGCACCGAATTCGGTCGAGAATCGCTCCGGAGCCTCGATCTCGACATCGCGATCATGAACCGCTCGACACCGCGGCGTCCGTGGTTCGTTGAGACTACGCCCAGACTCAGCGCCATCGCCACGCGCACCGACGCGGTGGCCGAACTGGCGGCGGTGCCGAGGCGCAACTTCCCAAAGTAACCCGACCTCATGCTGAGGAGGCCGCTTCAGCGGCCGTCTCGAAGCATGGGCAACAAGCACCGCGCCAGTGAGCTGACTTCACCTTCCCCTGGAGGGGGAAGGGAGCATGATCCGATCTGGCCCTACCGCGCCGAGGACGTCACGTCGAAGACGCCGACGAGCTGCGTCAGGCAGCGCGCGACGTGGTCTGCGGTGTCGGCGTCGAGGCCGGCGACCTGGAGATCGACGGTCATCACCTCGGCGTCGGGCGTGCGCGGTGTGCCTTCGAGCACCGCGTGCACGCGCAACGGTACCAGGCCGCGCTTGGCGATCAGATCGAGGACGCGCGGCAGCAGGCCGGGCGAGGGATCGGCGGCGACAGCGAAGCAGTGCACGTCGCTATTGGAACGGAAACTGGAAGGGGACGGCTCAGCGGCCGTGACGGACAACATGGCGGGGACTCCCATCGGCAAAGGCGAACATCAGCGCGGCCCGGCCCTCGACAAGGGCCGGGTGGCTAATTCGCCGCCGAAGGAGCGTCATCCGAGACATGAAAGAAAATTACCACGCGGGCGCGTGTCTGGCCAGTCCGTCTAACGGGCTCGGTCTAACGAGACAGAGCCACGAGCCCGACGCAGACGGCCAGCATCGCCAGGAACACACCCGTGCCGACGAAGTGGCGCCATGCCCTGCGCGTGCGATCCCACATCGTGCGCCGCCGACGCGGCGCCACCGTCATCGTATTGAACAACGCGTCAGCCGGCATCCCATCATGGGCTGTGTCGGGCGCGCTCATGATCGCCTCAGCGGAAGGCCGCGCTCAGTCGCACGCTGATATCGCGCAGCGCGCAACGAAGGTCCCAAGCGAGGTCATGCCACAAATCACGAATAGCGTTCATGGATTTTCCAGCCCCCAACCCTACAAATCCAGTGTCGCGCGTTTCCTCCGTGATGAAATCATGAATAATTTAGCTACTATAATTCAAAGGCTTATAAGATATTTTTAGAGTTTCAATGGGGCCAAGGGGCCAATTATCAGCAGTGGATTCGCATATAGGTTCAAGTCGTTATGAACCAATTGAAAAGTGCGGACTGATCATCGGTGATTCGGGCTCGCTCCCTACCAGATGTAGCGGTGCTATCCGCTCGCTTGCGATCGAGACAAGGCGCAGCCATGCTCCGCCGGCGTTCGATACAGGGATGGGGCGATGCGGCTGCAACTGGTGACCTGGCACGATGTCGAGGCGTATCTCAAGAAGAGCACCGGCATCATCATCCCGATCGGCTCGACCGAGCAGCACGGGCCCAACGGCCTGGTCGGCACCGACGCGCTGACGGCGGAATTCGTCGCCCAGGGTGTCGGCGAGAAGCTCGGCGCGCTGGTGGCGCCGACCATCTCGGTCGGCATGGCGCAGCACCACCTCGACTTCCCGGGCTCGATGACCTTGCGGCCCTCGACCCTGATCGCCGTGGTGCGCGACAACATCCAGTCGCTGGTGCGCCACGGCTTCACCCGCTTCTTCTTCGTCAACGGCCATGGCGGCAACATCGCCACGGTGACGGCGGCGTTCTCCGAGATCTACGCCGAGCGCTCGCTGGTGCGCGGCAGCAACGCGCCCTCGGTGAAGTGCAAGCTGCGCAACTGGTGGGAGGGACCCGGCATCCGCGCGCTGTCGCGGGAGCTGTATGGCAACGCCGAAGGCAGCCACGCGACGCCGAGCGAGGTGTCGATGACATTCTACATGTACCCGCAGACCGAGAAGAAGGTGCCGATGTCGCCGGAGGTGGCGCCCAATGGCGGCTTCGCCGACGCCGAGGATTATCGCCGCGCGTTTCCGGATGGCCGCATCGGCTCGAACCCGAACCTGTCGACGGCGGCGCACGGCAAGCGCATCTACGAGACCGCCGTCGAGGAAGTCGCCAAGGACTATCTCGCCTTCACCGCGAATTGAGCTCAGGAGGAGACCCGCATGACGCCCAATGCCGAGCAACGCGACGCGATCTTCCGCGCCTTCGGTCGCGCCTTCTTCAAGCAGGACATGGAAGCGATGTACGACGTGGTGACGCCGGACTTCACCTGGACATTGCTGGCCAATGGAACCTTGCGCACGCTCGACACGCGCGAGAAGGTCGCGGCGTTCTTTGTCGAGCGCAAGGGTCAGGTCGAGAACGTGCGTTTCGCCGACGTGGTCTATCACCACGCGCCGGAGGCCTCGTTCATGACCTTCAAGATGACGGGCACCGACAAGGCCACCGGCCAGCCTTTCGCGTCGGTGGGTGTCGAGCGCTACACCTTCCGCGACGGCAGGCTGGCGGTGAAGGACGTCTATGTCAGGCCGGCGGACGCCGCCGGCGGCTGACCTCAGCGCTTCTTGCCGGACGCGAGCTTGTGCGCCTTGGACGCGGCGCCGACCGCCTTGACCATCTCGAAGATGCGCTTGCGCACCTTCTCCTCGTCGATCTTGTAGTAGGCGCGCACCAGCTCGAGCGTCTCGCGCTTGGCGAGCGGATCCTTCTCGTCCTCGAACGGCGTGCCTTCCTCGCCCAGCCCGCCCTTGCGGCCCCGGCCGCGGCCGCCGCGGCCGACCAGCACGTTCACCGGCATCTCGTCGAAGAAGTACGACACCGGCACGTCGAGCACCTTGCTGAACTCGTAGAGCCGGCTCGAGCCGATGCGGTTGGCACCGCGCTCGTATTTCTGGATCTGCTGGAAGGTGAGCCCGACGGCCTCTCCGAGCTTTTCCTGGCTCATGCCCAGCAGCGTCCGCCGCTGCCGTACTCGCATGCCGACATGAACGTCGACGGGGTGACCTGCCATGGTCGCTTCGCTCCTTGTTGCGGGACGCCGCGCGCTCAAAGCCAGCCAGCGCTCGACGCCAAACCCGTACACGGCATAACGCCACGTACGCCCCCGATTCCCGGTTGAATGCTCGGAATTCCGGCCCAGACCGTGAATCGTGCGTTAATATACCGTTAATTGGTTCTAAAGGTAAGACCTCATTTATACGGTTGGTTGTCGCAATCCGAAGCCAGTCGCGCCTAAAGCGAAAGCGATCACCATCACCGCGTGTGTTCTGAAATTCGGAATTGTCGCAAAAAAGCAGACAGCGCGACCGCGATCATCAACGCCAGCAATGCTACGTCGCCGACACGGCTGTAGATCGTCGGCGACAGGGCCGGCGGCAATCGTTCGTCGATCACGCCCTCAATATTCATGCCAAGCTGGCGCAGCACGCGGCCGCCGCCATCGATCACCGCGCTGATGCCGGTGTTGGCGACGCGGATCATCGGCAGGCCCTCTTCGACCGATCGCAGGCGGGCGCTGACCATGTGCTGGTAGGGCCCGCTCGACGTGCCGAACCACGAATCGTTGGTGACGTTGAGGATCCAGGCCGGTCGTGGGCTGGGCACGATCACGTCGGGGAAGATCGCCTCGTAGCAGATCGCCACCGCGAAGGACGGCAGGCCGGGCAGGGTCATCGCCTGGCGCACCTCGCCGAACTCGAAGGAGCCGCGGCCGATCGTGTCGCTGAGCGGGATGATGTCGCGCAACGGCAGGTACTCGCCCAGCGGCACGAGATGGATTTTGTCGTAGGTGGCGCGGATGACGCCGTGTTCGTCGATGGCGTGCAAGCTGTTCCATACCGGCATGCCGCCGGTCAGCGCTCCGGCGCGGCGCTCCTCCTCCGGCGTCATCGGCCCGCGCGGCGCGCCGGCCAGCAGGTAGCCGCCCTTCGGCACCAGCGGCCGGAAGGCCTCGAGATAGGTTGGCGACTGCGCCAGCAGGAAGGCCGTCGCGGTCTCCGGCCAGATGACATGCGCGACGTCGGCAGGCCGCGCCGCCGTGCTCAGCCGCACCAGTTTGCCGACATGCTCGGCGCGCCGCTCGGGGCGCCATTTCTCGCCCTGCGGGATGTTGGGCTGTACCAGGCGCAGCAGCGGTCGCGCCTCGACCGGCGTGGTGCGGGCATTGGCAGCGGCCAGCCGGGCTTCCAGCGACAGGCCGCCGATCACCCCGATGGCCAGCGCCAGCATCGCGACCACGGCGCTGGGCACCCAGCGTCGCGCGCCGGCATCGGCCAGGGTCGCCGGCATCGCCAGGATCAGGATGGTCAGCAGCGACAGGCCATAGACACCGACCCAGGCGGCGGGCTGCAGCGCCGGCGCGCTGAAGGCCCAGACGTGCCCGGCGGGATTCCACGGAAAGCCGGTCATGACATGGCCGCGCGCCCATTCGGCCGCCACCCACAAGAGCGCGAACAGCGCCACGCGCCGCCAGCCCGACCAGCGGCCCGGCATCTTCTGCTGGATCATGACGTAGAGCACCGAGGCGGCGCCGATGAACAACGACAGCAGCGCCGCGAGGCCCAGCACGATCGGCGGCCCCAGCGGCGCGAAAATCGCGGGCGGCACGAAGAACGCTTCGATGATCCAGTAGCAGCCGACCGAGAAATGACCGAGCGCCCAGAAGAAGCCGTCGAAAAACGCGCGCCGCCGCCGCGGCGCGGCCATCAGGCTGCTGTCGAGCAGCCAGACCAGGGCGATCAGGCCCAGCGGCATCAGCGGCAGCACGTGCCAGGGCGGCATGGCGAAGCCGGCACCCGCGCCCAGAGCCATGGCGACGGCGATTCGCCGCCAGCCGGTCAGGCCGCCCAGCCATCGGGCCCATGACGAAACTCGGTTCATCGATCCATCCGCCGGCAAACTTTGTTTATGTTCAACCATTTACGCCGCTTTTGTTGCGAACGAGAGGAAGTTTGCTATAGTACGCAATATATTTGGCCCCTGATGGCCCGGGTGGAGTCTCGATGCGATGATTCTGATCAGGGAATGGTTCGCGGAATGGGCGCAGGCCTATTTCATCCGCCACGGCTATGATCCGGTCAACCGCGCCATCAATATCTTGGGCTGCCTGGTAATTGTCGGCGTCCTGGGCATCGTCGCGGAGCACGCTTTCGGCTGATTCCTGATCGCGCTTGTGATGGGCGACGGCGCGGCCTATGTCGCGCCGGCCATGGATGTCGATCCCGCACCGCATATCCGCACGCTCTACGGCCGCCGCCAGGGCAAGAAGCTGCGCGCCCACCAGCAGGCGCTGCTTGACGATCTTCTGCCGCGCCTGCGCGTGCCGGTGACCCACAGCCTCGATCCCGCCGATCACAAGAGCCCGCTCGACCTCGCCGCCCTGTTCGGCCGCGTCATGCCCGGCGGCATCTGGCTCGAGGTCGGCTTCGGCGCCGGCGAGCATCTGGCATGGCAGGCCGAGCAGCGTCGCGACGTCGGGTTGATCGGCTGTGAGCCCTACATCAACGGCGTCGCCAAGGCGCTGGCGCATCTCGAGCGGCTGGCCGTCGACAACGTGCGCATCCACGACAACGACGCGCGCTTCGTCATGGCCGCGCTGCCGCCCCGGTCGCTGACGCGCGCTTTCGTCCTGTTCCCCGATCCCTGGCCCAAGGCGCGGCATCACAAGCGTCGTTTCGTCTGCCGCGAGAACCTCGACCGCCTGGCGACGTTGATGGTCGGCGGCGCCGAACTGCGGCTGGCGACCGACGATCCGAGCTACCTGCCGTGGATGGTCGAGCACGCCTGCCTGCATCCGGCTTTCGAGTGGCTCGCCGAACGGCCCGGCGATTGGCGCACGCGACCTGAGGATTGGCCGCCGACGCGCTACGAACGCAAGATGCTGGCTGGCCACACGCCGACGTTTCTGCGACTGCGACGGCGTTAGCCGCCCTTGCGCAGCGTCGCCATGTAATGCGCGCTCCAGATGCGCAAATGTGATCCCTCCAGCCGCCGTTCCAAGGGCAGTAGCGGCCGCATCACCACGCCGGGCACGAAGTCGGGCAGGAAGGTGATGTAGTCGACGTCCTCGCCCCAGCGCGCGCCTGCGACCTCGGGGAGATGGTGGGGCAGCAGCCATTTCTCGGTGCCGTCGTCGATGCGGTTGAGCAGCGGGAAGAGATAGCTCATGTATAGCCGGAACAGCGGGTTGCGCGTGTTCATCTCGTGCAGCAGAAACACGCCGCCGGGCTTCAGCACACGTACGATCTCCTGCCAGGCCCTGGCGCGCACCACCTCGTCGGTGACGTGGTGCAGCACGTTGACGCTGTAGACGAAGTCGAAGCTGCCGTCGGCATAGGGCAGGCCATCGACGCTGGCGACGGCGAAGCCCAGCGTGCGGCCCTGTCGCGCCGCGTTGTCGCGCGCGGCGGCGACCTGCCCCGGCGTCAGGTCGCAACCGTCCATGCGCCAGCCGCGCGCCGCCATGTCCAGCGCGTACCAGCCATGGCCGCAGCCCAGATCGAGGCCGCGCCCACCGCCGGCGATCGACAGCGACGCCAGCCGCTTCTCCATCAGCGCGATCTTGCGACCCAGCAGCCGCTCGCGCACGTGCGGCGGGATTTCCTCGGCGTATTGCGGCGCCAGCTCGTCGAAATGCGTCTGCGCGCCCGATGCGCGGCCCAGGAACATGTCGATGCCGTCGCGCCAGCGCGCCGCCCACCACGCCGCGCCGACACAAGCCGAGAAGATCGTCGTGCCGACGCGCACCGCCAGCGTCGTGCCAGCGGCGATCGCCGTCGCGACGCCCAACGACTCGAGCTGGCCGATCATGATCGCGCCGGTGGTCGCCATGCCGCCGGGCGAGCCGGTGACGCCGCCCAGCAGGGTGGCGCTGGCGAAGGCGCGCATCGCCGCCAGCGGATCGATCAGCGCGCCGCTCAGCGCGGAGACGACCGCGATCGACAGCGCAGCCGGCACCCAGCCGGCGATGCTCAGGCCGATATAGACGGTCAGGGTCGTCGGCCACGACGCCTGCGCATCGCGCACGGAGGTATGCACGATGATCGCCGCGGCGATCACGGTTAGCAGCACCAGTAGCGCCAGCGCGCCCCATAGATCGCCCAGCACGATCAGCAGCGCCAGCGCGCCGACGTCTCCGCCGCGCGCCAGCAACCAGGCGACCACGCCGGCGCGCGCCGGCCGAGCGGTCCAGCGCCGCAGCGCCGCGATCTGCGCCAGCTCACCCAGGGTGAAGGGCGTCAGGATCGCCGGCAGCAGAAAGACGAAGAGCTGTGCGCTCTCGCGCGCCGGCGGCCGCACGCCCAGCGCGCGCAGCAGGAAGTGCCAACGCAGCCAACGCAACGCCAGGTTCACGACCGTCAGCGCGGCGGTGACGATGACGCCGGCGACCAGCGTGACCAGCCCGACCTCGCGCGCCTTGCCGGCCTGCTCGCCGCCGAGCCACAGCGCCGTCGACACGCCGCCGATCAGCAGCGCCGCGGCAGCCGAGATCGCCAGCAGGCGCAACAGCCGCCTGGGGCGGCCCGTTCCGGCCATGCGGATCGTCCTTTCGGCGCCGAGGGAGCGCTCTTTGGGTCACGTGGCCCGGGGTTTCTCGATCCGGGTCGGTCATGCCATGGAATCGCGCGCGCGAGCGGGCGTCAAGCGCGGCAACAACCACCGTGAACCTTCCGACACGTCGCGTGCTTGCGCTTGGACTCGCGCGCCGCATCCGGGATGACAACCGCGTGCCTTGCGACAACGCTGGGCAAGAGCTACTGGCGTGTTGCGGATGGATGGGCCACCCTCCGTTCCCAAGAACCATCGGGAGGTTCGCCATGGACATCCGCCACGATGTGATCGGGCAGGAGGAGCGGCCGCTGCCGCACGGGCCGTGGCCGGAGGACTCGCTCGCGCGCGTGCCGTACTGGGTCTACCAGGACGAGGCCAACTACCAGCGCGAGCTGCGGAGCATCTTCGAAGGGCCGACCTGGAACTTTGTCTGCCTTGAAGCCGACATCCCGAAGCCCGGCGACTACCGTACCAACCATGTCGGCAGCATGCCGGTGATCGTCGTGCGCACGCCCGACGGCGGGGTCAACTGCTTCGAGAATCGCTGCGCGCATCGCGGCGCGCTGATCGCCTTCGACGATGGCGGCAACGTCGAGCACAATTTCAAGTGCATCTACCATTCCTGGAGCTACGACCTCGCCGGCAATCTTAAGGGTATCGCCTTCGAGCGTGGCATCGCCGGTGTCGGCGGCATGCCGCGCGACTTCCAGCGCGAGACACACAGCCCGCGCAAGCTGCGCGTGGCGCGGCTCTGCGGCCTGGTCTTCGCGACCGTGTCGGCCGATACGCCGCCGATCGAGGACTATCTCGGCGCCGATGTGCTGGGGCGCGTGCGCCGCGTGCTCAAGGGGCCCTTGCGGGTGATGGGCCGCTTCAACCAGCCGCTGCCCAACAACTGGAAGCTCTATGTCGAGAACGTCAAGGACACCTACCACGCCAGCCTGTTGCACACGTTCTTCGCCACCTTCCGCATCACGCGCCTGACGCAGGGCGGCGGCGTGCTGGTGAGCCCGGATGGCGGGCACCACGCCAGCTACACCATCGGCGGTGACGACGTGGCCGATGGCGGCGCCTATCGCGCGCAGGGCATCCGCACGGAGCGCGACGACTACACGCTCGCCGATCCGTCGCTGCTCGATCCCGTGGCGGAGTTCGGCGACAACATCCAGCTGCAGATCCTCTCGGTCTTCCCCGCGCTGATCCTGCAACAGGTGCACAACTGCCTCGCCGTGCGCCAAGTCGTGCCGCGTGGCACCGGCGGCATGGACCTGCTGTGGACGTATTTCGGCTTCGAAGACGATATCCCTGAAATGAACCGGCGTCGTCTGAAGCAGCAGAATCTCGTCGGCCCTGCTGGCTATGTGTCGATGGAAGACGGCTGCGTCGGCGGCTTCGTGCAGCGCGGCATCGCCGCGGCGGGCGAGAAGGTTTCCGTGGTCGAGATGGGCGGGCGCGAGGCGGAGAGCCAGGCGACGCGCGCCACCGAGGCCTCGGTGCGCGGCTTCTGGAAAGCCTATCGCCGCGCCATGGGCTACTGAGGCGATGGAGCTGACGGCACGTCTCGTCGAGCTCAACGCGGCGTACGCGCGCGCGCTCGACAACGAGGAGTTCGAGCGCTGGCCGACGATGTTCGCCGAATCCTGCCTGTACAAGGTGACCACCGCCGAGAACGTCGCGCGTGGCCTCGAGGCTGGCATCATGTATGCCGACTCGCGGGCCATGCTCGAGGACCGCGTCTCGGCGCTGCGCCGGGTCAACATCTACGAGCGGCAGCGCTATCGCCACATCGTCGGCCTGCCGCATGTGATGGGTGCCGAGGGCAGTGCGCATCGCGTCGAGACGCCGTTCCTGATCGTGCGCATCATGCGCGACGGCACGATGAGCGTCTTCGCCACCGGCTGCTACCGCGATCTTGTCGCCGCCGACGGCGCGGGAGCGCTCTGCTTCCGGGAGCGCGTCGTTGTCTGCGATGGCGGCCGCTTCGATACGCTGGTGGCGATTCCATTCTGATGCGCGCGCCCCGCCCTCACCCTGAGGAGCGCGCCGCCGACGCGAGTCTCGAAGAGTGGGCAATCCGCTCGGAGTCTGTTGCCCATGCTTCGAGACGGCCGTTTCACGGCCTCCTCAGCATGAGGGTGTGAGAGCGCATCGGCATCACGCTGGGCGATCCCAACGGCATCGGGCCGGAGATCGCGATCAAGGCGGCGGCGCGTTTTGCCGGTGCGACGCTGATCGGTGACGGCTTCGTTATTCGCGATACGGCGGCGCGGCTGGGCGTCGAGGTCCCGCCGCTCATCGACACACCCGGACTCGAGCCGGCGGGATACGCGCCCGGCCGGCTCGATCCACGCGCCGGCAAGGCGACCGTCGCCTATGCCGAGGCGGCCGTGAAGCTCGCGCAGACCGGCCGCATCGACGCCATTGTTGGCTGTCCGCATTCCGAGACGGCGGTGGACCGCGCGGGCATCGCCTTCAACGGCTACCCCGGACTGATCGCCGATCTCACCGGCACGCCGCGCGACCGTTCCTTCATGATGCTCACGGCCCAGGGGCTACGCATCGCGCACGTGACCTTGCACGAATCCGTGGGCGCGGCGCTGGCGCGCATGACGCCGGATCTGGTCGTCCTCGCCGCCGAGGCGACGCTGGCGACGGCGCGGCGGCTCGGCATCGCCTCACCCAGCATTGGCGTGTTCGGCATCAATCCGCATGCCGGCGAGGATGGTCTGCTCGGCGATGACGACGAGCGCGTGACCAAGCCGGCTGTGGCGCGGCTGAAGGCGCGCGGACTGGCGGTCGATGGGCCGATCGGCGCCGACCTGCTGCTGAGCCAGCGTCGGCACGACGTCTACCTGGCGATGTTCCACGACCAGGGCCACATCCCGATCAAGCTGATTTCACCGATGCGCGCCTCGGCGCTGACCATCGGCGTGCCGGTGCTGTTCGCCTCGGTGGCGCACGGCTGCGCCTTCGACATCGCCGGCAAGAACGCCGCCGACGCGACCGGCGTGATCGAGACTCTGGAGCTGCTGGCCGGCGCGCGGCTTATGGCTGCAGCACGCCCTTGATGTAGGCACGCACGATCGTCTCGTCGCCCGGGTAATGCTCGGGCGCCACCGCGGTGATCTGCGCCTGGATGCACTTCCACTCGCCGTTCTCACGCAGGTAGGTGTCGGTATAGGTCGACATGTTGGTGCTCTCGGCGCCGTCCCGTCGGATCGTGGCCTTGTTGGTCGAACGCACGAGAGCGACGTTGTCGAAGACCGTGATCAACTCGTCGCGGTAGTCCCAGTAGACATAGACCTCCGGATCGAACCCGGTCGCCCAGCGCTTGAGGTACTCCGCCCGACTGACGCGCGCACCGCGCGAGGTCATGCTGATGAACCCCGGATGCAGCAGGGCATCATGCGATTTGACGTCGTTGGTGACGAAATTGTGGATGAAGCGGGCATTCAGCGCCTTGAGTTCGTTCATGTCATATCCTTCGCGCGACAGGCCTTGAGCATAGGCGCCGATGCGGCATGGACAATTACCTGGGATGTAAGCGGCGAGTGTCGGTTCCTGACGGCGCTTACGTTTCACGTAATTGCCGACTAGCGATACGAACGGCATCCTGCCCGGCCACCACGAAACCATGCGGGTCCCATGCTGCACGCCGAGCCGCTGATGCGACTGAGTGCCGAGCTCGATGCGCCGCAGATCATCGGGCAGACGCCATTCGGCACGCGATCGATCATGTATATGAAGAGCGGCGCGTTTTGCGGCGCGAAGCTGCGCGGCGAGGTCTTGCCTGGCGGCGGCGACTGGATCCTGGCCCGGCAGGACGGCGTGTTCCAGCTCGACATCCGCCTGACCTTGCGCACCGACGACGACGCGTTGATCTACGTCGTGTCCCGAGGAATGCTCGACATCGCGCCCGAGGTGCGACAGCGAATCCGCGATGGCGAGAACCTCGACGCATCGCAGTATTATTTCCGCACCATGCTGACCTTCGAGACCGGGATCGAGAGGTACCTCTGGCTGAACCGGCTGATCGCGGCGGGTGTCGGCACGCGCACGCCCACTGGCATGTCGACCGAGGTCTTCGCGCTCACATAGGAGTGGATCACTCGATGAACACGCCGAACCGGCAACAGGCGGCGCCGGGATTCCGGCACCTGCTGCGGCACTGGCGCTCGGTGCGCCGGCTGAGCCAGCTCGCGCTCGCCACGGAAGCGCGGATCTCGGCGCGTCATCTGTGCTTTCTCGAGACCGGTCGAGGCCAGCCGAGCCGCGAGATGGTCCGGCTGCTGGGCCACGCGCTCGATGTCCCGTTCGCCGATCAGAACGCCATGCTGATGGCGGCCGGGTATGCGCCGCTGTACGGCGAGCGCGATCTCGACGCGCCGGAGCTGCGGCACGTCCGGCGCGCGCTGGAGTTCATGCTGGCGCAGCAGGAGCCGTTTCCCGCCATCGTCATCGACGGCCATTGGAACGTCCGCATGCGCAATGCGGCGTCCCGGCATATCTTCCGCGCGTTTCGCGCGTTGTACGAGCTGAGCGACGCGCACGCCGACAACGCCATGCACGTCGTCTGTCATCCCAAGGGATTGCGTCCCTTCATCCGCAACTGGGAACAGTTCACCGGGTCGTTGCTGCAGGTGCTGCATCGCGAGGCGCTGCAGGGCACCAACGCCGCCGCGGCAGGACTGCTCGACGAGTTGCTGCGCTATCCCGACATGCCCAAGGACTGGCGTGTGCCCGACGGCGTCAGCGGGGAATCACCGTTGCTGACCATGCAGCTCAGGCGCGGCGACAGCGATCTGTCATTCTTCACGACCTTGACGACCTTCGCCATGCCACGCGACGTGACCTTGCAGCAGCTCAAGGTCGAATTCTTCTTCCCGGCCGACGCCGCCACCGCCGAGGCGGTCCGGCAACTCGCCGCCAGCCGCCCTCCTGAGCGCAATATCGGCTGAGCTACTTGTACGAGGAGACCTCGATCAGGTTGCCGTCGGGATCACGGCAATAGACCGAGACGATGACGCCCATGGCGCCCAGCTTCTCGCCGGGTCCTTCCTCGATGGCCACACCGCAGCTCTTGAAGTGATCGGCCACCTGTTGCGGTGTCGACTTCGTGAGAAAGCATAGATCGTCGCTACCGGGCGCGATCGCGTTGCCGGTGAACCATTGCGCCTGGGTCGCCCAGTGCGGCCGCAGGTTGATCTTCTGCCGCCCGAAATGCATCGAGATGACCTTGCGGCCGGGCCTGGGTTCGCTGACCACGCGCTTCATACCCAGCACGCGCTCGTACCAGGATGCCGCGACTTCGACGTCCTTCACGTTGATCACGAGATGATCGAGGGCTTCGACGGATACGCTCATGACTGTCCTCAGATTTTGGTCACTTTGGCGTGCAGCAGCGCGGAGCGACCGCCGCGCACGGCGTCGAGGCAGCGGGCGATCGCCGCCTCGACCATGGCTGGATCGGACACCAGCTCGCCATATGCCCCGCTGGCCTCCGCGACCTTGGCGAAATTCATGTGCGGCGAGAGTGTCGCGCCGAACTCGCCCTCGGTCTTGGCTTCGCCCTCGGGATAGACGCGCAAGGTCGCGGCTTTCACAGCGCCCCAACCGGTGTTGTCGAGCACGACGGTGAGCACCGGCAAGCCGTACTGACTGGAGACCGACGCCGTCGATTGCGGGTTGGAGAAGTAGAACGTGCCGTCGCCGACGAACTGCACGATGGTGCGCCCGGGCATGGCGAGTTTCAGGCCCAGCGCCATGCCGCCGGAGAATCCCAGCCCGCCACCAGCGAGACCCACCAGCGTGCCCGGTCGCGTGCGGGGCACCTGCTGGAAGACGACAGGGCCGTTGCGGATCGCCTCGTTGAGGATGATGTCCTCGGGCTTCAATGCCCGCGCCACGGCGGCGCAGAGATAGTGCGGGTTGATCTGTCCCGCCGCGCCGGGCTCGGCGGCGAGCGTCGCGGCCTGCTTGCGGCGCGTGGCCTGTTCCTCGGCCATCGCCGCGACGCGCTTGGCGGCGCGTTGCAAGAAGCTGGCATCGGCGCGCTTCTCCAGCGCCGCCAGCAGGTCGGAGAGCACGCGATGGCTGTCACCCTGGATGCGCAGATTGCCGGGGAAGGTCCACATCGGCATGGCGCGCTTCTCGGCGTCGATGTCGATATGCGCCCACCAGGTACGGGGATCATCAGGTGTGTCCTGCGGGATCCACGGCACGTCGACATCGACCAGCAGGCCGACATCGGCTTCGGCGACATGCTTGCCGGCGGCGAAGCCGCCATGGCAGGGCGAGTCCTGGGGCATGTTCATGTGCAGCGGGCTGAACTCGACGACGCGGATGCCGGCGAGGCGCGCCAGGCGATCGAGGATGGCGGGCGTGGCGTGATTGCGGCCGGCGTAGGCGGTGATCAGCAGCGGCCGTTCCGCCGCCAGCAGGCGGGTCGCCAGCGTGTCGATCGTGGCGGCATCGACGCCGCTCGCCGCCACCGGCCCGAACCGCTCGCCGGGATAGGAGCGGATGGCGCCTTCCGACCACATCTCCGTCAAGGTCTCGCGCGGGAAGGTCAGGTAGACCGGCCCGCGCGGATCGCTCGACATCATCGTATGGGCGCGGCGCAGCGCCTCTTTCACGATCACGCCCGAGGGCAAATTGTATTCCCACTTGGTGTAGGGCCGCACCACGCTCGCCTGGTCGAACGGCTCCTGAACGAAATGCACGTAGGTGTCGCGCGAGCCCAGGAGCTCACCGCGCGTGGTGAACGGCGCCTTGCCGGCCATCAGCATCACGGGGATGCGCGCGCGGCAGAGATTGTGCAGGGCCATCGCCGCATTGGCGGTGCCGGCGTCGACATGGACCATCACGCCCTGGCCGCGCCCCGTCGCCAGCGCGTAGCCCGCGGCCATATGCACGGCGGTGTTCTCGTGCGGGCAGAGCACGATGCCCGGCAGCTTGCGCCCGGCGCGCCGCGCCGCCGCCATCTCCTCGATCAGCGGCGCGTGGTCGGTGCCGAAATTGCAGAACAGGTAATCGATGCCGATCTCGTTGAGGCCCTCGAGGAAGAAATGGGCGGTCGATCGCCGCGCCTCATTGCCATCCATGGCCGGCCTCAATCGAGCTTGATGTTGGCGGTGTCGGCCACCGCCTTCCAGCGCGTGATGTCACTGGCGATCAGCGCGCGGTACGCGTCCGACGTGGTGCTGCGCGGATCGACGGCGATCTGTTCAAAGCGTTCCTTGACATCAGGCAGCGCGACAATGGCGGCGATCTCCGCCTGAAGCTTGGCGACGATATCCGCCGGCGTGCCCGTGGGCGCGACAAGCCCGGTCCACAGCGTGATGTCCATGCCCGCGATGCCTGCCTCGGCAATGGTCGGCACGTCGGGAAAGGCGCGATGGCGCTTGCTCGCGGTGATCGCCAGCGCGCGCAGCAGGCCGCCCTTTAGCGGCCCGGACATCGGGCCGGAATCGGCGATGGTCATCAGCACCGTTCCTGACACGACGGCATTCACCGACTCGCCGCTGCCGCGATAGGGGATGTGCTGGAAGGCGCTGCCGGTCTTCTGGTTGAACAGCTCGGCGGCGAGCTGGAATGGCGTGGCGCTCGAGGCGTAGTTCGCCATCTTCGGATCGGCTTTGGCCTTGGCGACCAGCTCGGCGACGCTCTTGAGCGGCTGCTGCGCGCCCACCGCCAGCATCAGCGGAAACTCGGCCATCAGCGAGATCGGCGCGAAGTCCTTATCGGGCGCGTAGGGCAGCTTGCGGAAGACGGCGGGGTTGATGGTCATCGGCCCGCTGGGCGCTACCAGCAGCGTGTAGCCGTCGGCCGGCGCGCGCGCGACCAGCTCGGCGGCGATGATCGACTGCGCACCGGCCTTGTTCTCGACGATCACCGGCTGGCCCAGCCGCTCCTGCAGCTTGGCCGCGACGATGCGCGCGATCAGGTCGTTGCCGCCACCGGGCGAATAGCCCACCACCAGCCGGATCGGCCTGGACGGAAAGGATTGCGCCAGGGACGCGCGGCTTGCGCCGGCGGCCGTCGCCAGCGCGAGGCCGGCCAAGACCGATCTGCGTTTCATGCCCTGGAGTATAGCACCGCCTAGGCGATGCGCTCGTAGGTCAGCGTCTCGCCCTTGATGTTGAAGACAGCGTGCACCCAGTCGCCGGCCGCGTCGTACCAAAGCTCGCCACTGGCGTAGGACACGGTCATGCGATGGCCTGACGCGACGCGCGGCGCGCCCATCACGGTCAGGGTGCGCTGGCCCAGCGCCTCGACGCGCGGCAGCTCGTAGCGCGCGCGCTCAGTGTCGACCACCGGCTCCCGCGGTCGGACGAATCCCGGATGCCACACGCAATTCGAACTCAGGCTGCGCGGTGAGATGCTGCGGTTGTTGTCGGGCCCTTCGAGCTTGAGCCCATCCGTCGCCGGCGTGACGCTGACCTTGTAGGTCGGCCCGTTGTCGTAGGTCTCGGCCTGCAGCGCGAGCAACTCCTCGCCGCGGCGGGCCTCGGTCGATTCGTGCGAATAGCGGAACACGCGCAAGCCGGCGATGCGGACCTCCAGCGCCACCGAGGTGCGCGCGATGAGCCGGTCGCCCTGATACTGGAACCGCGTCGCGAAGGTGCCCATCGGGCTGCCCTTGCGCATGACGCGAAAGGTCAGGTCGCGCGGCTGAAAGGCGGGTTGCGCCAGCGCCGGGGTTGCGAGCCCCGCGCCCAGGCCAACGATCATATGCCGTCGTATCAGATGGGGTTTCATCGTACCGCTCTGATCTTTCGCCAGATATCGGTGCGCCCATGGCGCGGATCAATGCCTGAAATGGCGCATCCCTGTGAACACCATCGCCAGGCCCTTCTCGTCGGCCGCCTCGATCACCTCCTTGTCGCGCATCGAGCCGCCGGGCTGGATGATCGCGGTGGCGCCGGCTTCGGCGGCGGCCAGCAGGCCGTCGGCGAAGGGGAAGAAGGCGTCGGACGCGACGACACTGCCGATCGCCGGGCTTTGCGCCAGCTTGGCGATCTCGCCCGACTCGGCGGCGCGGATGGCGGCGATGCGCGAGGAATCGCGGCGGTTCATCTGGCCGGCGCCGACGCCCACCGTGGCGCCGTCCTTGGCGTACACGATGGCGTTGGACTTCACGTGTTTGCACACCGTGAAGGCGAAGAGCAGATCGTCGAGTTCTTTCACCGTTGGTGCGCGCTTGGTGACAACCTTGAGATCGGCGCGGCCGACCTTGCCGTTGTCGCGGGTCTGGAACAGGTAGCCGCCGGCGACGCTCTTCAAGGTCATGCCCGCCGTGGTCGGATCGGGCAGCGATCCGGCCAACAGCACGCGCACGTTCTTGCGTTTGGCCAGGATCTCCAGCGCCTCCGGCGTCGCGTCGGGCGCGATCACGACCTCGAGGAAGAGCTTGGAGAGATCTTCCGCCGTGCGCGCCTCCAGCGTGGTGTTGACCGCGACGATGCCGCCGAAGATCGACACCGGATCGCAGGCATAGGCCTTGAGGTACGCGTTGTACTGGTCGGGGCCGATCGCCACACCGCAGGGATTGGCGTGCTTGATGACGACGACCGCCGGCTTCTTGAACTCGGCGACGCATTCATAGGCCGCCTCGGTGTCGCCGATGTTGTTGTAGGACAGCTCCTTGCCCTGAACCATGCGCGCGGTGGCGACGCCGGGACGGTTGCTGCCGTCGCTGTAGAAGGCCGCCTGCTGGTGCGGGTTCTCGCCGTAGCGCAAGGTCTGCACGCGCGTCGCGGCCACGGTCAGGCGCTCGGGAAAGGTCTCGCCCTGCTGGCCGGCGAACCAGTTGGCGATCGCCGAGTCATACGAGGCCGTGCGCGCATAGGCCTTGGCGGCGAGCTTGCGCCGCAATGCGAGAGTCGTCGCGCCGCCGTTGGCTTCCATCTCGGCCTGGATCGCGGCGTAGTCCTGCGGGTCGACGGCGATGGTGACGAAATCGTGGTTCTTGGCCGAGGCGCGGATCAGCGCCGGACCGCCGATGTCGATGTTCTCGACGCAGGTCGCGTAGTCGGCGCCGCGCGCCACCGTGGCCTCGAACGGATAGAGGTTGACCACGACCAGATCGATCGGCGCGATCCGGTGATCGACCATCGCCTTCTGGTGCACCGCGTCGGTGCGCCGTCCCAGGATGCCGCCGTGGATCGAGGGCTGCAGCGTCTTGACCCGGCCGTCCATGATCTCCGGGAAACCGGTGTGGTCGGAGACCTCGACCACCTTGATGCCGGCGTCGCGCAGGGCCTTGGCCGAGCCGCCGGTCGACAGAATCTCGACGCCTCGGGCAGCGAGGAAGCGGCCGAACTCGACCAGCCCCTCCTTGTCGGACACCGAGACCAGGGCGCGGCCGATGCGCGCCAGGTCGGGGGTGGGCGAGGGCTGGGCCTGGGCGAGGGCGGACATGGCGGCTTCCGGCTGCGGAGGAGGTGTCGGCGCGCTCTATAGCAAACGACCACGCCCAGGGGATGCGACGGATTGTGGATGGTCCGGCGGATATCACGTACCTTCGTCGCCAATTGCCGAGACAGGCGGGACAGGGAGGGCTGACATGACGACTAACCGACGGTTCGGGCGGCGTACGCTGGCGCGTGGCGGTCTGGCGCTGGCGGGCCTGCTGGCGGCGCCGACGCTGCTGCGGGCACAGGACTTCCCGAACAAGACCGTGCGCGTGGTGGTGCCGTATCCAGCGGGCGGCGGCACCGACCTTGTGGCGCGGTTGATCGTGCCCAAGCTGGCCGAGCGCTGGAAGCAGTCCGTGGTGATCGACAACAAGGGTGGTGCCAGCGGCATCCTCGGCAGCGAGATCGTCGCCAAGTCCCCGCCCGATGGCTACACGCTGCTGGTCATGACCAGCGCGCATGTCATCAACCCGTTCACCACCAAGGTGCTGCCCTACAACACTGAGAAGGATTTCACGCCGATCACCCCGCTGGTGCTGGGCGGCATCACCCTGGTCGGCTCGCCCAAGCGCGGCATGGACTCGATGGACAAGTTCATGAAGGAGGCGAAGGCCAATCCCGGCAAGATCCAGTGGGGCAGCACCGAGAACACCACGCGCCTGACCGGCGAGCTGTTCCGGGTGAAGAGCGGTCTGCAGATCGAGAACGTCCAGTACAAGGGCGCCGGGCCGATGATGCAGGAGCTGATCGGCGGCCATATCCCCGCCGGCATGACCAGCCCGCTGACGGCGATGGCCAATCACCGCAGCGGTCTCTTGCGCATGCTGGCGGTGACCACCGAGAAGCGCCTGGCGGTCATCCCCGACGTGCCGACCATGGCCGAGCTCGGTATTCCCGACATGGTGCGGCCGGCCTGGTTCTCGCTGTTCGGGCCGGGCGGCATGGCGCCGGCCCTCGTCGGCAAGATCCACGCCGATTGCGCCGCCGTGCTGGCCGAGCCCGAGATGAAGGCCAAGATCGCCGATCTGGCCAGCGAGCCCGGCGGCGAACCGCCCGACGTCTTCGCCGCGCGCGTCATGGCCGAACTGAAGGTCTGGGGCGACGTGGCCAAGCTCGCCGGCATCCAGCCCGAGTAAGCCCGGGCCCTTGCTTCAGTGGGGCAGCGTGGCCATTTCTAGAAACGTCGTCTAGAATTCTAGAAATGACCGGGAGCCCGCCATGGGCATCAGCATCAAGAACCCCAAGCTGGAACAGGACATCCGTACCTTGGCCGCCCGCACCGGCCAGAGCCTGACGGATGCCCTGGCGGCGGCCGTGCGAGAGAAGCTGTCGAAAACCAGCCCGACGGAAGAAGAAGATCGTCGCTTCAGCAAGGCGCTGCGAAAGATCCAGGCAGACCTCGCCAAGGAGCCGCGCAACGACGATCTGACGGAAGATGAGATCCTGGGCTACAACGAGCACGGGCATTTCGACTGATGGTGCTGGACTCATCGGCCGTCGTCGCGCTCATGCTTCGTGAACCTTCAGCAGCGACTCTTGAAGCGGCGATGCGCGGCAAGTCCGCGTTCTTCATGGGCACGCCAGCGATACTTGAAACCGCGATGGTCATCGGCTCGAGGCATCCGAACCGTGGTGCGGATAATCTCGATGCGTTCTTGGCGGCGCGGCGGATCGAGATCATCCCATTCGACGTCGAGCAGCTCGACGTGGCGCGCGAGGCTTTCCGACGCTTCGGGCGTGGTAGTGGATCGAAGGCGCGATTGAACTTCGGCGATTGCTGTACGTACGCCCTGGCGAAGGTGCGCGGAGAGCCGCTGCTCTTCGTCGGCGAGGATTTCAGCCACACCGACATCGTATCGGCTGTTTAGAGGCCGTTGTCGGCGATCCACTGTGTCAGTAGCGCCGACACCTCACGCGGGCGTTCCAGCGGCGCCATGTGGCCGCAGTCCTCGACGACGGCGAAGCGGCTGTTGGGCAGGTGATTCGCCATGCGCTCCGTCTCCTCGAAGCGGCGCAGGCGATCCTGGCGCGCGGCGATCACCAGCGACGGGCAGGCGATGCGCTCGAGATCGGCGTAGCCGTCGGCGCGCGCTGGCGTGAGCTGGCGGATCATCACCTCCTTGCCCAGCCGGCGCGTCATGCCGCGCAGGCGCTCGACCATGACAGGGTCGCGCTCGCGATCGGGATGCAGCGCCTGCGAGAAGGTGCGCGCCGAACCGCCGCGCGCGCCGGGCGTACTGAGGGCTGCGATGCGCGTCTTCTTGTGCGTGTCCTCGTTGGCCGATTGCGCGCGCGCCGAGCTGCAGATGAAGGCCACGCCGGCGACGCGCTCGGGCGCCATCAGGGTGGCGATTCGCGCGACGAATCCACCCATCGAGAAGCCGACCAGCACGAAGCGCTGGGGCGATTCGGCAAGCACGCGCCGGGCCATGGCGTCGAGCGAATCGTCCTCGTAGACATTGCCGAAATGCGGACGGCCCAGCGCCGCCAGCGCCGGCATCATGTCGCTCCACAGATCAACGTCGCACATGAAGCCGGGCAGCAGGACCAACTCGCGCATGTCGAACGCCGCTCAGCCCTCGACCCGCGTGAAGGCCCACTTGATCTTGGCCCCATCGGGGCCCAGCGCGCCGGTCAGCACGAGCTGCGCGGCGCGGCGGATGCGTAGGCCGTCACCGAGATAGACGCTCTCCGCCAAACCGATCGTGCCGCCGCTGGCGCGCAGCCGCCAGCCCTGGCCCGAGGGCAGGCGCACGAGCGCGCTGGCGCCGGACTGCGCCAGCGACGCCTTGACGTCGGGATGCAGATGGAAGCGCACGGTGAACTTTCGGCCCGACGCGGTCTTCTTCATCCGCTTGCCGTCGGGCCCCGACAGCGTGTCCTCGCCGCGCAGATCGGCGCCATCGGGCGCCAACCATAGGCGGCGCTTGTGCACGATGCCGAACAGCGAGCGCCAGCCGTCATGGCTGAGCTCGAGCCACAACGCGCCGTCGCGTTCGAAGCGCTTGGCAGCGACGTTGGATGGCGGGTGCTCGAGCGGGCCGTCGGGCATGACTTCCGACGAATTCGTGTCGTCGACCACCGCCGTCGAATGGGCGGCCGTGTAGCGCATGGTCGAGCGCCACTCCGCCGCCAGCCCGGCATAGGCGCCGCAATTGACGATCATGCGCTCGCTGCCGAGCGAAAACTCGAAGGACAGCGTGCCGGCATGCGCCTCGAGATCGAGGCCGCGCCCGGGCGGCACGCCGGTATCGGCGATGATCTGGGCCGCGCCTGATGCGAGGCGCTGGAAGCCGCCCCGCGGCGCCTCCTTGGGCGGCTTGGCGGTCGTGCCGGTCCGCGCCAGCGCGAGATCGATCAGCGCCGCATCGCCTTCGTCCGAGCCGTTGAAACAGGCCAGCCCACCATCGCCATGACGGAAGAAGCGCAGCATGCCGGCGGCGCGCTCGATCGCCGCCTGCAGGGTCGGCGGCCCGGTGCGGTCGGCCGATAGCAGGGAGGCGCGCAGATCGACCAGATCGCGCAGTGCGGTGAACTGCCGGCGCGGGCTGCGCTCGGCGATGGTGCCGTCATCCAGCACGATGCGCGCCAGCGCGCGCGAGAGGCGTGCCAGCGAGCGTTCCAGGGCGCGCTCATGGGCGGGCCCGGCCTTGATGAAGGCGAGATCGACGATCACCGCGGCCTTCATCGCCGCCAGCAGGCGCGCGCCGGCCAACCCGCCGGGGATCAGCCGCTCGAGATGACGGCGCTGTTGCGCCAGGCTCGCCACTAGCCGCGCGGCGAAGCCCTCGGTAGCCCCGGATGCGAGGAAGTCGTAGTGGCGGATCCACATCACGACCCGGGCCGACAGCACGTCGACGCGCCAGGCGATCGGCGACCATCTGGGATTGGCGGCGATCCACTCGTCGACCTTGGCGGCGGCCATGTTGGCGGCCAGCGGCTGGCCGGCGTCGCGCAGATCGCGCAGCCATTCGAACTTGTTGAGCTCGGCCAGCCACAGCGGGTCGGCGTCGGCGCACTGCCAAGGATCGCCCTCGATCGGGCCACTGCGGCCATGGGTGTTGAACTGGCCGGCGAGCAGGCTGTCGGCGCGCGCCGGATCGCCCGGCCAGGGGTCGGGCGCCACGGCGAAGAAGGCGCCGGGCGGCCGTGTGCGCAGGAACAGCGGATAGAACGCGGAGCCGAACCAGACGCGGCGAAGCGCGTCGCGCAGATCGGGCGCGGCGGGGGGCGCTGTCAGCGCAGTGGCCATGAGCGGCCGTCTGGCGCGGCGGAAAGGGCAAGCCGCATCATCGCCACGTAACATCGCGATTCGACCGCCGCAAGCTTCTGGCCGGTGGATGGTCGGGACGGGTACAAGACGGGATGGACGGACGGACCATCTCCCGTATCGGCGTTGTCGGCGGCGGCGCCTGGGGTACGGCGCTGGCGATGACCGCGCGCCGGGCCGGCCGCGCCGTGACCCTGTGGGCGCGCGAGGCCGAGGTCGTGGCCGACATCAATGGTGCGCACCGCAATTCCGCGTTCCTGCCCGGCCACGCTCTCGACGCCGCGATCCGCGCGTCGGGCGCGCTGGCCGATCTTGCCGCGTCCGATGCGATCCTGCTGGTGACGCCGGCCCAGGCGACGCGCGCGGTGGCGGCGCAGCTGCAGGGTCACCTGCCACCCGACGTGCCGGTGATCATCTGCGCCAAGGGCATCGAAACCGATACCGGCGCTTTGATGCCGGCGGCGGTACGGGCGGCGATGCCCGGCCGCGTCGTCGCCATGCTTTCCGGCCCGACCTTCGCCGAGGAGGTCGCCCGCGGCCAGCCGACGGCGGTGACGCTCGCCTGCGCCGACGCGATGCTGGGCCGGGCGATGGCGGCCGCGCTGGCGACGGCGACCTTCCGGCCCTACTGGAGCGACGACCTGACGGGCGCGGCATTGGCCGGCGCGGTGAAGAACGTGCTGGCGATCGCCTGCGGCATCGCCGATGGCCGCAAGCTGGGCGACAACGCGCGCGCCGCCGTGCTGACGCGCGGCTTCGCCGAGATGGCGCGGTTGGGCATCGCGATGGGCGCGAAGATCGAGACCATGGCTGGCCTTGCCGGCCTGGGCGACCTGACGCTCACCTGCAACGGGCCGCTGTCGCGCAACCGCTCGCTGGGCATCGCTGTGGGCGAGGGCGCCAGCGCCAAGGAATTTCTCGCGACGCGCAGCTCCGTCGCCGAGGGCTTCTACACCGCGCCGGTGGTCGCCGAGGTCGCGCGCCGGCATGGCGTGGAGATGCCGATCTGTACGGGTGTCGCGCAGGTGTTGCATCATGGCGCCGACGTCGAGGCGACGATCCGCGCGCTGCTGGCCCGTCCGCTGCGCGGCGAGGGGGAGTGAGATGGCCCATTGGCTCGTGAAGTCCGAACCGTCGGTCTACAGCTGGGACCAGATGGTCAAGGACAAGCGCACCTTCTGGAGCGGCGTGCGCAACCACCAGGCCGCCGCCAACTTGAAGGCGATGAAGAAGGGCGAGCTGGCCCTCTTCTATCATTCCAACGAGGGCAAGGAGATCGTCGGTATCGTACGCGTGGCGAAGGAGTACTATCCCGACCACACCGACGAGACCGGCAAGTTCGGCATGGTCGATCTCGAGGCGGTGAGGCCGCTGAAGTCGCCGATCACGCTGACGGCGATCAAGGAAGACGCCAAGCTCAAGGATTTCGGCCTCGTGCGCCAGGGCCGGCTGTCGGTGGTCGCCGTGAGCGATCCGCACTGGGCGCTGTTGATGAAAATGGCGGGAGAGAAGGCATGAGCAGCACCGACGCGCAGGAGCCTTCACCCGAGGAGGTGCTGGCCGCCGTCACGCACCAGGTCGAGCAGGATCGTGGCCGTGCCGCGAGCGATCCCACGGCGCGGCCCGAGCTCGCTGCCTCGCTCAACGCGCTCGCCACCATGCTCAACGCGGTGGGCCAGGTGAACGAGGCGGTGAAGCCGGCCGAGGAGGCCGTCGAGCTGCGCCGGGCGCTGGCCAGCGAGACGCCCGACCTCGTGCCCGATCTCGCGTTGTCGCTGAACACGCTCGCGACCATGCTGGGCGCGGCCGAGCGCTTCGACGAGGCGCTGATGGCGGCGCAGGAAGGCACCATCGTCTATCGCGGCCTCGCCCGCGCCACGCCCGAGCAGTTCATCCCCGATCTCGCGCTGTCGCTGGGCGCCGAGGGCCGCCTGCTCGCGGGCGCGCAACGCATGCGTGACGCCTTCACGGCGGCGGGCGAAGGCGTGTCCAAGCTCAAGCCGTTCTTCGAGCACGCGCCGGAGCCCTTCGCGCCGCTGATGCGCATGCTGTGCGCCGACTACGTGCGCTACGCCCAGGGCAGCCGCCAGCAGCCCGACGCGGCGCTGCTCGAGCCGATCGTCGAGGTCTTCAAGAAGCTGCCGCCGGGCTAAGGCGCGGCCGATGTCCGCGACGACGGGCGATACCGCCGGCGTGCTGGCGGCCAATCGGCGCGGCATCATCGCCATGTCGGCCGGCATGTCGGTGTTCATCGTCAACGACATGCTGATCAAGATCGCCGGCGAGACCATGCCGGCGAGCCAGGTGATCGGCATCCGCGGCATCATGGCGTCGATCCTGATCGGCATGGTGCTGCTGGCGAGCACGCCGGCGCGCGAGTTGCGCTGGCTGGGTGAGCCCAGCGTGCTCGGCCGCTGCGTGCTCGATATCGTGGGCACCTTCACTTACATCTGGGCGCTGTTCGCCCTGCCGATCGCCACGGCCACGGCGATCAACATGTCGACGCCGATCTTCATCACCGTGATGGCGGTGCTGTGGCTGCGCGAAAGCGTCGGCTGGCGGCGCTGGAGCGCGGTGGCCGCCGGCTTCCTCGGCGTGCTGCTGATCGTGCGGCCCTCGCCCGAGGGGCTGAACTGGTGGGCCCTGCTGGCCTTCGGCGCCACCGGCCTGCACGCCTTCCGCGACATCTACACCAGGCGCATCAGTGGAGACGTGCCCTCGATCGTCATCACCTTCGCCAACGCCTTGTCGGTCGGCCTGTTTGGCTGCGCCATGGCGGCGATCGACGATTGGCGACCGATGGGCTGGCGCGAATGGGGTCTGCTGGGTGGCGCCTCGCTGTTCCTCGCCATCGGCTACCACCTGGTGGTGATGGCGATGCGCGCTGGCGAAGCTTCGGTGATCGGTGCCTTCCGCTACAGCGGCCTGGTCTGGGCGGTGATTATCGGCTGGGCGGTCTGGGGCCATATCCCCGACGCGCTGACCTGGGCCGGGATGGTGCTGCTGGTGGGCGCCGGCCTCTACATCGTGCACCGCGAGCGCTTGCGGGCACGCGAGGCGGCCGCGGCCCGCTAGACCGAATACTCGCGCGCCATGCAGAGAGTCCCGGCTTGACGCCGGGGGCTTGCTTGTCGGCCTGCCGCGTTGGGCCTAGTGTCGACGGCTGCGCGATTGTGCGTCGCTCGTACGGACGGTGCTTCGATGTCTTTGCCCATCGATGACCTCTACCTCGGCGGTGGCAAGCAGATCTTCGACGGCATGCCGGACACCGTCGAGACGACGACGATTCCGCGCTGGCGCGCGCAAGTCGTCGCGGTGCACCCGCACGACATATGGGCCTTTTGCGAGGGCCTCGTGCTGCACGGTGGCCAGCTCTACGAGAGCACCGGGCCGGAGGGCTTCTCGTCGCTCCGCCGGGTTCACCTGCGGACCGGGCTGGTGCTCCAGGCAGTTCGCTTCGACCGGCCGGATTTCTGCGAGGGCATCGCGCTGCGCGGCGACCAGATCGTGCAGCTGACCTTTCGCCAGCAACGCGCGCGGGTCCATGCGCTCCCGTCATTCGAGCGCGTGGGCGAATTCAGCTACGAGGGCGAGGGCTGGGGGCTCGCTTTCGATGGCCGCCGCTTCGTCATGAGCAACGGCGGCAGCGAGTTGACGCTACGCGATTCCCAAACGTTCGAGGTGCTGTCGACCGTACGCGTCAGCGTGGAAGGTCGGCCCCAACCCAGGCTCAACGAGTTGGAGTGCGTCGGCGAGCTGGTCTACGCCAATGTCTTCGGCACCAGCTGCATCCTGGAGATCGGTCCCGACGGCGTGGTGCGCAAGGTCATCGATCTGGCCAACCTGCTGTCACCGCTGGAGCAGGGTTGCCTCGGCCTGGGCGATCCCCTCCATCGGCGAGCCGCGGTGCTGAACGGCATCGCCTACGATGCGACCAACGACACGTTCCTGATAACCGGCAAGCTCTGGCCGAAGGTCTTTCGCGTTCGCTTCGTGCCCTAGCGAGAATGGAGGGGGAGATGGATACCTACGTCGTGCTGATGCGGTACACGAGTGAAGGCCGCAAATTCGCCACGCCCGATCACGCGCGCAAGCGCTGGGCGACGATCGAGGCCTCGCTCAAGAACACGCTACAAGGCGAGGTGTTGTCGCATTACGTCACCATGGGTGCCTACGACTCGGTGGTGACCTTCAGGATTCCGCCGGGCCGCGACTTCCAGCTCTTCCAGTGCCTCATCTACCTGCAGGTGCCGGGCGACGTGGAGATCACCATGTTGCGGGCCTGGGAGTTCAACCAGTTCGCGCCGGCGAGCTAGAACCGGGCGAGAGACGAGCGGCTGGTCGGCGCAAGGAGAGGTGCCGGGCATGCAGTGCACGCAATGTGGCAGCGACAACCGTGGCGAACGGCGCTTCTGTAACGCCTGCGGTGCCGCGTTGACCATGGCGTGCCAGGCCTGCGGTTTCGTCAACAACGCTGGCGACAAATTCTGCGGCGGCTGCGGTATCGATCTCGCGGCGCCGGCGGCACGGCCGGCGCCGGTGCTGGAGACCGAGCGCAAATACGTCACCGTGGTCTTCGCCGACATTCGCGGCTCGCTCGAGCTGATCGCCGATCGCGATCCGGAGGAAGCGCGAGCCGTCATCGATCCCGTCCTCGAGCGCCTGGTGCGGTCGGTCAACGCCTTCGGCGGCACCGTCAACCACACCATCGGCGACGGCATCATGGCGCTGTTCGGCGCGCCGGTCGCCTACGAGGACCACGCCCTGCGCGCCGCCTCGGCCTCGATCGCCATGCTGCAGGCGGTGCGCGAGCTTACGCGCGAACCGGGCTGGAAGTCCGATGCCCACGTGATGTTGCGCATCGGCATCAACTCCGGCGAGGTGGTGATGCGTTCCGGCATCAGCGGCCTGCAGAGCGACTACTCCGCGGTCGGCGAGACGGCGCACATCGCCTCGCGCGTCGAGAACCTGGCGCAGCCCGGCACGATCGCCCTGACGGCGCAAACCTTGAAGTTGCTGGCCGGCCGGGTCGACGTGGTGCCGCTGGGTCCGTTCGAAATCAAGGGCCTGGCGCATCCGATCGAGCTCTATCGGCTGCTCGGCATCCGCCATGCGGGCCATCGTATCCACGGGCCGCAGGATCGTCCGCTGTCGCGCTTCGTGGGCCGCGGGCTGGAGATAGGCGTGCTGGCCGACGCGTTGCGCAAGGCGCGCGCCGGCCACGGTCAGCTGGTGGCCGTGGTCGGCGAGCCCGGTATCGGCAAGTCGCGGCTGTTCCTGGAGTTCACCCGTTCCGCCGAGGTCGAGGGCTGCCTGGTGCTGGAATGCGGCTCGGAGGCCTTCGGCCCGACGAGCCCGATGGTGCCGGTGATCGAGCTGGCGCGGGCCTATCTGAACGTCGAGCGGAACGGCGATGCCGCGTCCATCGCCGACAAGCTGCGGGAGAGGCTGGCCGACGTCGACGGCGAGGAGCGCGGCGAGATCGCCATGGCGTTCGAGGCGCTGCTTGATCCCGATCACGAAACGCCGGCGAGGCCCGTCGGCGGCGGCGCGGAGCGCCAGTACCGGATCCTGAACGGTATCGCCAAGGCGCTGCTGGGCGAGAGCCTTCGTCAGCCTTTGCTGATCGTCGTCGAGGACCTGCACTGGATCGACGCCGCCAGCCGGTCCTTCGTTGACTTGATGGTCGACAGGCTGCGCGATCAGCGGATCGTCGTGCTGGTGTCGTATCGGCCGGACTACCAGCCGGACTGGGGCCATCGCAGCTATGCGCAGCTGCGCCTCGAGCGCTTGTCGTCCGCCGAGGTCGACCTGCTCCTCGATGGCCTGCTGGGGCTCGACGCCAGCCTCGCGGCGCTCAAGCGCGATCTTGAGCTGCAGACCGACGGCAACGCGCTGTTTCTGGAGGAAAGCGTGCAGGCGCTGGCCGAGGCGCAGATCCTGGTCGGTGAGCCTGGCGCCTATCGGCTGGCGGCGCGGTCGCCGGAGATCCGCGTGCCGGCCTCGATCCAGGCCGTGCTCGCCGCCCGCATCGACCGCCTGCCGCCGGACGAGAAGCGCATCCTGAACTGCGCCGCGGTGATCGGCCGTCGCGTGCCCCACGAGCTTCTGGCGATGATCGCCGAGACGCAGCCGCAGGCGCTGGAGCATGTCGCCGATCGGCTGCGCGTGGCGGAGTTCCTGTACGAGACGCGCCGCTACCCGACACGCGAGTACGTCTTCAAGCATGCGCTGACGCACGAAGTCGCCTACACCACGCTGCCGCAGGAACGCCGCCGCCGCTTGCACGCGCGGATCTTTGAGGCATTGGCGGCCACGGGCGCCGCCCGTCCCGAGCAACTGGCCTATCACGCCTTGCGCGCCGAGCTGTGGGACAAGGCGATCGCCCCGCTGCGCCGGGCGGCCGCCATCGCCATCGCCAACTCCGCCGATACCGGCGCGATCCAGTACCTCGAACAGGCGCTGACCGCGCTGCCGCATCTGCCGGAGGAGCCGGTGACGCTGCGGCTGGCGATCGATGTGCGGCTCGAGCTGCGCAACGCGCTGATGCCGCTGGGCGACCGCGCCCGCATCTTCCGCACCCTGGTCGAGGCCGAGGCGCTGGCGCGGCGGCTGGGCGATCATGGCCGCCTGGGCTGGGTCTGCGGCTACCTGACGCCGTATCTGTGGGGCCTCGGCGAATACAGCCGCGCGCTGGCGACCGGCCGCCAGGCGCTCGACACCGCCGAGCGGCAGGGCGATGCCGCGCTCAAGGTCATCGCCAACCGCTATCTCGGCCACGTGCATTTCGCCGTCGGCGACTATCGCCAGGCCGTGCAGCAGATCCAGGCCAGCCTGAGTTCGCTGCAGGACGGCGTCATCGAGCAGCATTTCCACCTGCCCTACAAATCCTCGATCGCCACCAGCGCCTGGCTTGCCAACTCGCTGGCCGAGCTGGGCCGCTTCGACGAGGCGATCGAGCTTGGCCGCCGCGGCGTCGCCGATGCCGAGGCGGCGGGACACGCCTACAGCATCACCGCCGCGTCCTGTGGCCTGGGCATCGCCCTGCTGCGCCGGGGCGAGATGGCGCAGGCGATCCCGGTCGTGGAGCGCGCGGCGGCGCTGACGCGCAGCGGCGACTTCGCCGCGCTCACGGCCTGGATCACCGCCATGCTCGGCTCGGCCTATACGCTGGCCGGCAAGCTCGACGAGGCGCTGCTGCTGCTCGAGGAAGGCGCGGCGCGGATGGCGGCCATGCAGGTCAAGATCAGTGAGGCCTCGGTGATCGCCGCGCTGGGAGAGACCTGCCTGCTGTCGGGGCGACGCGCCCAGGCGGTGACGCATGCCGAGCACGCGCTCAGGATCGCGCGCGCGCGCCAGGAGCGCGGCTTCGAAGGATGGGCCTTGCGGCTGGCGGGCGAGATCGCCGCCGCCGGCAGCCAGGACGAGACGGCGGCGGCGATCGCGGCCTTCGGCGACGCCATCGCCATCGCCGAGGCCCTGGGCATGCGGCCGCTGCAGGCCCATTGCAGCTTCGGCCTGGGCCGGGTCCATCGCCGCGCCGGCGCGCTCGAGGCGGCGCGCACGCATATGGCGACGGCGCTTCGTTTGTACCGCGACATGGAGATGCGCCACTGGCTGGTGCAGGCCGAGGCGGCTGCCGAAGGGCTGGTCGAAACCGCCTAGAGAGGGCGGTTGCGTCACAGGCAAACCGCTTGATTTCCGACCTTCTCTCCGTCTTTGTATGGCCGTCGACCGCCTGTCGGAAGGGCGGATCGGCCGTGGATGGATTTCGGGCCCCTTGCCACCACGATAAAAATGGCTAAGCGGTCGACGGCGCGCCCCGCGTCCCCCACGGGTCCGGCTCGATCCCGGTCCAGAACGAAGAAGCAAGGAGAGCCAAGCCGTGGCGCTTCAGGACTACATTTTCACCAGCGAATCCGTCTCCGAGGGACATCCCGACAAGGTCTGCGACCAGATCTCCGACGCCATCCTTGATGCCTTCATCACCAACGACGTCAGGCTGGGCATCGCCGACGACAGCCACGCCAATACCCGCCTGGGCTGCGAGACCCTGGCGACCACCAACAAGATCGTCATCGCCGGCGAAGGCCGCGCGGCGGCGCCGTTCATGCGCAAGTATGGCGGCCACACGGTGGTCAACCGCGAGGCGCTGACCGAGATCGCGCGCGGCGTGGTGCGCGACATCGGTTACGACCAGGACGGCTTCTCCTTCCATGGCGCCGACGTCGAGGTGCTGCTGCACGGCCAGTCGCCCGATATCGCCATGGGCGTCGACGCCAAGAAGAAGGGCGGCAATCTCGGCGAGCAGGAAGGCGCGGGCGACCAGGGCCTGATGTTCGGTTTCGCCTGCCGCGACAGCGAGGCCTACGAGAAGGGCTCGTTCATGCCCGCGCCGATCTACTTCTCGCACAAGATCCTGCAGGTGCTGAGCGAGGCGCGCCGCTCGGGCGAGCTGCCCGACCTGCAGCCCGACGCCAAGAGCCAGGTCACCGTGCGCTATGCCGGCGGCAAGGCGGTGGGTGCCACCAAGGTCGTGGTCTCGACCCAGCACCGCGAGGCCAACGCCAAGGGAAAGAAGTACAACTCGGGCATGATCAAGGAGATGATCCGCGCCCACGTGGCGAAGTCGCTGCCCGAGGGCTGGATGCCCAAGAAGGACGCCGACTTCTTCGTCAACCCGACCGGCAATTTCGTCGTCGGCGGCCCCGACGGCGATTGCGGCCTGACGGGCCGCAAGATCATCGTCGACACGTACGGTGGCTATGCGCCCCACGGAGGCGGCGCCTTCTCGGGCAAGGACCCGACCAAGGTCGACCGTTCGGCCGCCTATGCGGCGCGCTATCTCGCCAAGAACGTGGTCGCCGCCGGGCTGGCCGATCGCTGCCTGATCCAGGTCGCCTACGCCATCGGCGTCGCCGATCCGATGTCGCTCTATGTCGACACCCAGGGCACCGGCAAGGTCGACGAGCGTCGGCTGGAGAAGGTGCTGGCCGACGTCTTCCCGCTGCGCCCGACCAACATCCGCCGCGGCCTGCAGCTCAACAAGCCGATCTACCAGCGCACCGCCGCCTACGGCCATTTCGGCCGCAAGCCGGAGAAGGATGGCGGCTTCTCGTGGGAGCGCACCGATCTGGTGAAGGAACTGAAAGGCGCGTTCGGCGACAAGTAGTCGTCCGACACGCGAGGATCACGAGCGGCGGCGTGGCGACACGCCGCCACTTTCGTTTGGGCTTCAGCGCTCGTTCAGCGCCGCCGCGATCGCCCGCCGTACATCTTCGGGCTGGCGCGCGATGGCGTCGGCCAGCCGGGCCAGCCGGTGCCTCAGCGTGTGCACCTGGTCGAGCAGCGGCAAGACCGTCTCCAACGCCTGATCGTCGATCGCCAGATCCTCGCGCAGCTCGATCAGCAGCCGCACGCGCGCCACGTCGATGGCGGCGAAGCGCGGCGGCTCGTCGTCGCCCTCGGGCCGCAGCAGGCCGATGGCGATCCAGCGCTCGACGCGCGCCGGCGTCAGCGCGGCGTGCAGGCGCAGGAGCTCCTCGAGCGTCGTCATGTCAGCGCCTCCAGGTGGCGGCGCGGGTCATGGCTCTTGCCCGCCTCCCAGTCCTGCAGGAACGCCTTGAGCTTCTCGTCGGGCTGGTCCGGCAACGTCACCTGCAAGGTGACGAACTGATCGCCGCGCCGGCCAGTGCGGCGATCGAGCAGCCCGCGGCCGCGCAGGCGCATCACCTTGCCGCTGTTTGAGCCCGGCGTGACCTTCAGCATCACCGGCCCGCCGATCGTCGGCGTGCGCACCGAGCCACCGAGCACGGACTCGGTGAGCGTGACCGGCAGGTCGACGCGGATGTCGTGGCCATCGCGCTTGAAGACGTCGTGCGGCTGCACGTCGAGCTCGACGATGGCGTCGCCGGCGGGCGCGCCTTGCGGCCCCGGCATGCCCTGGCCCTTCAGCAACAGGGTCTCGCCGTCCTCGGCGCCTTCGGGAATCGTCAGCTCCAGCGTGCGGCCATCGGGTAGCCGGATGCTCTGCTTGCCGCCGCGCGCCGCGACCAGGAACGGGACGGAGAGTGTGAAGATCACCGTGCCGGCGCGACCGCCCATCCCGCCGGTGCCGGGGCCGAAGCCGCCGCGGCCGAACAGGTCGGAGAACACGTCGCCGAAGCCCTGCAGGTCTTCGGGGTTGAAGCCGCGATCGTATTTGCGGCCGCCGGCCTGGCCGGCATGGTCGCGGTAGAAGCCGCGCGGCTTCTCCTGGCCGCTGGCGTCGATCTCGCCAGCGTCGTAGCGCTTGCGCTGCTCGGCATCCGACAGCAGCGCATGCGCCGCCGAGATCTCCTTGAAGCGCGCCTCCGCATCCTTGTCGCCGGGATGCAGGTCGGGGTGGTTCTGCTTGGCCAGCCGTCGGTACGCCTTGCGGATCTCCTCCGCCGACGCCGTCTTGGCCACGCCCAGCACGGAATACGGGTCTTTCATTGCAACGAATATGTGTCCCCAACACGCCCGTGCAATGGGCGCTCAGACGCAGGGCTGGTCAGCCGGATTCGTTGCCCCGGTCCGTGGTTGGCGGGCCATCGGGTGGGGTCCAGCGCCGCACGCGCAGGCGGCGGATGCGCCTTGGGTCGACGTCGAGGATCTCGAATTCCAGCCCGTTGGGATGGCGCACCACCTCGCCGCGCAGCGGGATGCGGCCGGCGAGGCTGAAGATCAGGCCGCCCAAGGTGTCGACCTCGCCGCGCTCCTCGTCGTCGAGAACCGGGCCCAGCGCCTCCTCGAAGGACTCGATGGTGGTGCGGCCGGTCGCCTCGAACACGCCATCGCCCTTCGGCACCGGCTTGTCCATGGTCTGGACGTCGTGCTCGTCCTCGATCTCGCCGACGATCTCCTCGACCAGATCCTCGATGGTCACCAGCCCGTCGGTGCCGCCGAACTCGTCGACCACCAGCGCCATGTGGACACGCTGGCGGCGCATGTCGAGCAGCAGGTCGAGCACCGGCAGGGTCGGTGCCGCGAAGATCACGCGGCGCAGCACGTCGCGCAGGTGGAACTTCCGGCCGGAGTTCCAGTACGGCATGACGTCCTTCATGTGGACCATGCCGATCGTGTCGTCGAGCGACTCGCGGTAGACGGGATAGCGCGAATGCGCCTCGCGCTGCATCAGCCGGACGGTGTCCTCCAGCGACGTATCGACCGGCACGGCGAGGATATCGGCGCGCGGTACCATGACATCGGACACGGTGCGGCCGCGCAGACGCAGGATGTTGACGAACAGCGCGCGCTCTTCCTCGCCCAGCGCCGGCTCGTTGGCCGAGCCGTCGCGCAGCTCGGGCGTCTCCTCGATGATCTCCTGGATGGCTTCGCGGATTTCCTCGCCACGGCCGCGGCGGCGCAGCCGGCGCCAGACACGGCGCAACGGCCCGCCATCGCCGACCGTGCCGGGACTTCGATCAGACGGTGATTCGGACATGCCCCACTATACGAAGCGCCGACCGGCTGTGAAAGGCCGCTCATAGGGTGAGCGGCTAGTCCTCCAGATCAACTCATTGAAAATACGAGGAAAAAAGCCGACAAGATGCCGGCGCTCCCATCACATGACGACTTCGATCAGGTACGGACCCTTGGTGCTCATGGCGTACTGGAGCTGCTTGTTGAGCCCCTCCAGGTCGTGCGCCTGGGCTCCCTCGACGCCCATACCCTTGGCCAGCTCGACGAACTTCAGGGTCGGGCGGTCCAGGGTCAGCATGTCGATGGCGCGCGGCCCCGGGTTGGGCGCGCCGACATCGGAGAGCTGGCTGTAGAGGATCTGGTAGGAGCGGTTGGCGAAGATGATGACGCAGACGTCGAGGTTGTCGCGCGCCATCGTCCACAGCGCCTGGATCGTGTACATCGCGCTGCCGTCGCCGATCATGCAGACGACCTTGCGGTCGGGGCAGGCGACCGCCGCGCCGACAGCCACTGGTGCGCCGAAGCCGATCGAGCCGCCCATGTTGTTCAGCCAGTCATGCGGCGGCGCACCCGCGCTGAACGGGAAGAAGCCGCGGCCGGTGGTCACCGACTCGTCGATGACGATGGCGCCCTCGGGCAGCACGGCGCCCAGCGCCTGGCCCAGCCCGTCCAGCGTGAACTTGCCGCTGGGCTTCTCCGGCCGCTTGGGCTGTGCCACGCCCAGCGGCTGCAGGCCGGTGGCGCCGAGCTCGGCGGCGAGCGCCTCCAGCGCCGCCTCGCAATCGTCCTCGACGGCGCAGAGCTTGGTCAGCGTGCAGCCCTCTGGCGTGAGGATGCTGGGCTTGCCGGGATAGGCGAAGAACGCCGCCGGCTCCTTGGCGCCCACCAGCACCATCTGCTTCATGCCCTTGAGCATGGCCTGCGCCTGCTCGACGACGAAATGCAGGCGGGTGATCTGCACCCGGCCGGCCCCGCGCGACAGTCGCGCCGTGCCGCCCGAGCCCTGCACCTTGCAGCCGGTCTTGGCGGCGATCTTGCCGGCCAGTTCCAGGCCCCGGGCGCGCAGCGCCCGGCCGCCCAGCAGCAGCATCGCCGACTCGCCCGAGCTCAGCGCCTTGGCGGCGGCCTTCACCGTGTCGGCGTTGGGCTTGCTCTGGGCCGGCACGGGAAGCGACTCGGCGACTTCGCCACCCGGCGTCCAGGCGCAATCGGCTGGCAGGATCAGGGTGGCGATCTGGCCGCAGCCCTGGCGGGCGGCCTGCACGGCGGCGGCGCCGTCCTTGCCCACTGTGCCCGGGTTGGGTGAGGTCTTGACCCAGTGCGAGAACGGCTTGGCGATGCCCTCGATGTCGGCGGTCAGCGGCGTGTCGTACTTGATGTGATGCGTGGCGTGCTCGCCGACGATGTTGACGATGCCCGAGCCGGCCTTCTTGGCGTTGTGCAGGTTGGCCGCCGAGTTGGCGAGGCCCGGCCCGAGATGCAGCAGGGTCGCGGCCGGCTTGTCGGTCATGCGGTAATAGCCGTCGGCGGCGCCGGAGCAGACGCCTTCGAACAGGCCGAGCACGCAGCGCATGCCCTCGACGCGGTCGAGCGCCGCGACGTAGTGCATCTCCGATGTGCCGGGATTGCTGAACGAGACGTTCACGCCGCTCTTCACCAGCGTGCGTACGAGGCTTTCCGCGCCTGTCATCTGGTCGTTGCCGTCCATCGTCGCTCTCCCTGGGTCTCGCTGCGTCGTGGCGGGAGATTAGCGGGCGGCGAGGCCGCTGGGGAAGCGCCAGGCGGCGCAGGGCTTCCTTGCGTCGATCGCTTCGTGTCTAGTGCCGGCATGCGTTTTTCCGGCCTACCGGGCGCGATCCTGCTGGTTCTCACGCTGGCCGCCTGTGCCGAGCAGAGGCCCGGACCGCCGCCCGCCTGTGAACCCGCCAAGCAGTATCGCGACCCGCAAACGGCGCTGTCCGGCGGCGACTACGCCGGCAACATCGCGACCTTGCTGTATGGCGAATGGGATCGCTTCGGCCGCCAGACCTGGCGCTATCCGGCCGGCGACGCCAAGGGCCGGGAGTTGCGATCAGGCCTGCGCGAGACCGAGCGGCCGGAATGGGTGCAGGCCTATTGGCGCTCGGTCAGCCGGACGGTGCCGGTCGAACAGATCCCGGTGCAGCCGTGGTCCGCTGTGTTCGTGTCTTGGGTGATGATTCAGGCCGGCGTGCCGACGGTAGCGTTTTGCGGCCATCCGGCCCATTCGGCCTATCTGGAGACGATCTGGAAGCGCCAGCAGCGCGACGCGGGCGCGCCCTTCGCGCTGCGCCACTATCTCGAGGCTGTGCCGCGGCCCGGCGATCTGATCTGCGCGGCGCGCCGGCCGTCGGACCGCGCGCCGGTCTCGGAGATCTCGATCGGCCACTTCCGACGGCCTGATGGCAACTTCCTCGCCTCGCATTGCGATGTCGTCGTGCGCGTCGATCCGGCGCGCGGGCAGCTCGAAGCGATCGGCGGCAACGTCGCCGATTCGGTGACGATGAGCGTCTTCGATATCGACGAATCGGGCCGGCTGGTCGCGCCCACCGATCGCGACGGCGCGCGGCCATGGTTCGCCGTGGTCGAGAATCGCTACGCGCGCGAACGGCGCTGATTCCAGCGATCGGCTCCGGCGATCAGCTAGATATAGGTGACGAACTCGAAGCCACCGAGGCCGCCGCGGGCGGTCGGGTCCCAGGTGTAGAACTCCTGGAACTGGCCGATCGGGGCGTCGTGGTTCCACAGCGTGATGTCGGCGAACAGCAGCGGGTTGAAGGTGACCGTGCCGCCGCCGGTGACGCCGACGGTGACGCTGGTGGCGGAGTTGTAGGTGACGTTGACGTTGCCGGTCTGCGCGGCTGGGTTGCTGTGGTCGCCCAGCACGTGGCCGACGTTGAGCACCTCGCCGGCATCGGTTTCGCGGACGCCGCTGCCGATGGTGAACATCTGCGGCGGTGTCGAGTTGTCCGTTGTTTCCCAGTAGGTGCCGAAGATCACCAGGTGATTGACGGAGCCCTCGCCGCTGATCTCGTTGACTGTCGCCGTGCCGTCGCTGCGGCTGAAATAGTACCAATCGGCGCCGTTGCCGCCGGCCAGCACATCGATGCCAGGCCCGCCGTAGATGTAATCGTCGCCGTCACCGCCGGTGACGGTGTCGTTTCCCGAACCACCCCAGATCGCGTCGGCGCCGCCGCCGCCGTCGATGACGTCGTTGCCGGCGTAGACCGAGATCACGTCGTCGCCCAGGCCGCCAAAGACCACGTCGTTGCTGGTCGTGACGTTGAGCGAGTTACGGCCTCCGAGGTCGAGGATGTAGTCGTCGCCGTCGCCGCCATAGATCGTGTCGTTGCCCATAACGGGCGAGGTCGTCAGGCCCCAATCGCTCTGGTCGGACCAGATCTCGTCGTTGCCAAGACCGCCATAGGTGAGGTCGGACCCGCCCTGCGAATACACGATGTCGTCGCCATCGGCGCCGTACAGCGTGTCGTTGCCGCCCTCGCCGCCGGTGCCGGTGATCGAGTCGTTGAAGTCGTCGCCCCAGATCTGGTCGTTGCCGTCGCCGCCCCAGATCGTATCGGCCGTGCCGCTCGCCGCGGCGGCCGCGGTCATGCTGCCGCCGACCAGCAGGTCGTTGCCGGCGCCGGAGACGATCACATCGCCGCCTCCCAGGCCGGTGACGGTGACGTTGTCGGTGATCGCGACGGTCGTGGTGCCGGTGCTGTTGGCGAAGCTCAGATTGACGATATCGGCGTTGTTGGAGGCGATGAAGTATTCCGCCGCCAGGATCCAGTCGAGATTGGCGTCCTTGCCGGAGCGGATGTACTGCGATGTCGTGTTGGCGGGGTCACGCGAGGCATCGACCGTGTCGAAGCCGCTGCCGCCATAGAGGCGGTCCGACGTGTCCTGGTAGTTCGCGAAGTTCAGCGTGATCAGGCCGCCCGATGCCTCGCCGGTCCAGCCATAAAAGGGGCCGCTGACCTGAGCGGCGCTGCCCCCGTTGCTGAACACCATGGTGTCGTCGCCGGCCTCGCCGTAGAGCCTGTCGGCCGTCGCGCCGCCGCCACCGGCGATGCTGGTAAAACCGCTCAGGAAGTCGTTGCCATCGCCGCCATAGAACAACTCAAAGCCACCACCGCCCACAAACCAGTCGTCGCCCAGGCCGCCATACGCGGTGTCATCGGAGTCCGCGCCGACAAACGAGTCGTTGAAGGTCGAGCCGATATAGCCGGTGATGTTGGTGTAGCTGTCACCGGCGGCGTCGCCAGTGTTGTTGGCGGTGTCGTCCAGATCGATGATGACGCCGGCGGTCGCCGAAGTATAGGCGGCGAAGTTGATGCCGGTGCCGCCGTCGAGGGCATCCGCGCCGGCGCCCCCTTCGAGCGTGTCGTCGCCGGCATCGCCGAACAAGCTGTCGTTGCCTGCGTCACCCCATATGGTGTCGTTGCCATCGCCGCCACCGGCGGTATCGGCATCGGCGCCGCCGTAAACGGTGTCGTTGCCGGCGTCGCCGGTCAAACTGTCGGTGCCTGCGTCACCCCACACGACGTCGTTGCCATCACCGCCAGACAGGCCGTCGGCGTCGGCGCCGCCGTAGATTGTGTCGGCGCCGCCCGTGGCGAAGATCAGATCGTTGCCGGCATTGCCGTAGAGGATGTCGAGGTTGTCGGTAGTGGTGCTGGTTGTGCTTGCCGACGAGTCGTCGCCCAGCAGCGCATCGTTGCCGTCGCCGCCATAGAGCGTGTCGATGTCGCCTAAACCGACGCCGCCAGAGAGGATGTCGTTGCCGCCGGCACCGTACAGGGTGTCGCTGCCGGCGTCGCCTAAGAGGAAGTCGGCGCCGTCGCTGGCGCCGCTGGTCGTCGTGCTGGCGGAATCGTCGCCGACGACGAGGTCGGCGCCGTCACCGCCATAGACGGTGTCGACACCTGTACCGCCGAACAGCGAGTCCACCGCTCCGGCGCCATAGATCGTATCGGCGCCGCTGCCGCCGTAGAGGAAATCGGCGCCATCGCTGGCGCCGCTCGTGGTGCGGCTGAGGCTGGAATCGCCGGCCAGCACGTCGCTGCCGGCGGCGCCGTAGACGGTGTCGGAATCGGCGTCGCCGAACACCGTGTCATTGCCCGAATCCTCCCACACCACGTCGTTGCCGGTGCCGCCGTAAATCGTGGTGGCGCGGGCCAGCGCGGTGCCGCCGGAGATACTGGTGAAGCTGAAGATGTCGTTGCCGGCGCCGCCGAACCAGTCCTCGATATGGGCGTTGTTGCTGCCGCGATTCCAGCCGTAGCGAGAGGCGCCGTTGGCGGTGGCGCGCGCGCCGGCGTCGAGGGCGAAGTCGTCCCAGATGAACAGATCGTTCGCGGCGGAGCCTACGACCGAGTCGTTGGCGCCTGTGCCGTTGGGGATGGTGACGTTGTTGACCTCGTAGCCGGCGACGTTGACCGTGTCGGCCGTTGCCACGCCCGCTTCGTTATAGCGCGTCAGAACAACGGTGCCGCTGCCCAGCGTCGCTGTGGACACGCTGCTGCTGGTTCCACCGTTGTTGACGAACGTATAGGGCATGGTCGGCGTCCCTCACCCATCAGCCTGTCGAAATCACCGGCAGCCCGCAGGAAATACTGTACCCACGACACGCGAGGGGCGTGGACAGCGAGACACCCATTCAGGGTATTAGTGGAGTCCACTACCCTCTATCAAAAGATATATGCGTGATATCAACGTCATCATGAAATCTACTGATGTAGTGCTAAAGTTTGATTTCAATCTCGCTGAAACAATGATTTTGCCCGGGCTCTTGCGGCTGACGCTGGCGTCATCGAGGAGCGCGATGCCGTCGAGACAAGCGCATCCAGCGTTCAGGAGCAAGACAGCGAGAGCGGCGGCCTAGGCTTTGCCCAGCCGCACGCAACAGTCCAGGAGTGGTGATTCTTGCAGTCGCCGCGCACAGCGCCCCGTGCGTCACATGGACGGCGGGTAATGATTCGAAGCCTTCGGAACGAGTCGGCGTATCACGGCGGCGGCGGCCGTGCCGGCGTAGCCGCCCAGCGGCGCACGGCCTCCACGCGGCTCCGGGGATCAGCTTGGAGCCGCCGGATGGTCAGCGTCGCGGCCGATCAACCGATATAGTCGACGAACTCGAAGCCGCCCAAGCCGGCGCCGCGGGCGTTCGGATCCCAGGTGTAGAACTCCTGGATCTGGTGTCCGATCGTGGCGTCGTGGTTCCACAGCGTGATGTCGGCGAACAGCAGCGGGTTGAAGGTGATCGCGGCGCCGCTGCCGGCAACGCTGACGGTGATGCTGGTGGCCGAGTTGTAGGTGACGTTGACGTTGCCGGTCTGCGCGGCGGTGTCGCTGTGGTTGCCCAGCACATGGCCGACACTGAGGAGCTCGCCGACATCGGTTTCGCGCACGCCGCTGCCGATGGTGAGCATCTGCGGCGGCGTCGAATTGTCGGACGTCTCCCAGAAGGTTCCGAAGATCACCAGGTGGTTGACGGCGCCTTCGCCCAAGACCTCGTTGACGATCGTCGTGCCGTCGCTGCGGCTGAAATAGTACCAGTCGGCGCCGGCGCCGCCCTCCAGCGTGTCGCCCGTGCCGGCGCCGCCATAGATGTAATCGTCGCCGGTGCCGCCGTAGACCGTATCGGTGCCCGGGCCGCTCCAGATCGCATCGTTGCCGCTGCCGCTGTCGATCACGTCGTTGCCGGCGAAGACCGAGATCACGTCGTTGCCGATGCCGCCATAGACCAGGTCGTTGCTGGTCGTGACACTGAGCGAGTTGCGGCCGCCGAGGTCGAGGATGAAGTCGTCGCCGTCGCCGCCATAAATCGTGTCGTTGCCCATCACGGACGAGGTCGTCAGACCCCAGTCACCCTGGTCGGACCAGACCACATCGTTGCCGAGACCGCCGTAGGAGATGTCCGAGCCGCCTTGCGACAGCACCGTGTCGTCGCCATCGGCGCCATACAGCGTGTCGTTGCCACCTTCGCCGCCGGTGCCGGTGATCGAGTCGTTGAAGTCGTCGCCCCAGATCTGGTCGTTGCCGTCGCCGCCCCAGATCGTGTCGGCCGTGCCGCCCGTCGCCGCGGCCGCGGTCAAGCCGCCGCCGACCAGCACGTCGTTGCCGGCGCCGGAGATGATGATATCGTTGCCTTCGAGGCCGGTCACCGTGACGCTGTCGGTGATCGCCGCCTGGCCGATCGTGGTGCCAGCGCTGAAGCTCAAGTTGACGATGTCGGCGGCATTGGAGGCGATGAAGAGCTCCGCCGACAGGATCCAGTCGAGGTTGGCGTCCTTGCCGGCGCGAATGAACTGCTGCTGCGTGCTCGCCGGCACCAGCGAGGCGTCCACCGTGTCGAAGCCGCTGCCGCCATAGAGGCGGTCCGTCGTGTCCTGGTGGCCGCTCAGCGTCAGCGTGATGACGCTCGAGGCACCGGTCTCGCCCGTCCAGCCGTAGAATGTGCCGGTGACCGGGGCGCCGCTGCCTTCGTTGCTGAACAGCATCCTGTCATCGCCGGCGCCGCCGTACAGCGTGTCGGGCAAGCCGCCACCGGCGACACCCGTCATGCCGCTCATGAAGTCATTGCCGTCGCCGCCGTAGAGCGTGTCGGCGCCGCCATTGCCGCCCTGGAGCCAGTCGTCGCCCAGGCCGCCATACTCGATGTCGCCGCCGCCCGAGCCGAACATCGTGTCGTTGAAGGTCGAGCCGATATAGCCCGTGATGTTGGTGTAGCTGTCGCCGGCGGCGTCGCCGGTATTGTTGGCGACGTTGTCCAGGTCGAGCGTGACGCCGGCGGTCGCGGAGGTATAGACGGCGTAGTTGATGCCGGTGCCGCCATCGAGCGCGTCCGCGCCCGCGCCGCCATCGAGCAGGTCGTCGCCGGCGTCGCCGAACAGCAGGTCGTCGGCCGCGTCGCCCTGCAGGGCATCGTCGCCGTCACCACCATAAACCGTGTCGGCGTCGGCCCCGCCGTATCCGGTGTCGGCCCCACCGCCGCCATACATCGTATCGGTGCCGGCATTGCCAAATAGGACATCGGCGCCGTCGGTGGTGCTGCTGGTCGTGATCGACGCCGAGTTGTCGCCGATAACCAGATCGCTACCGTCGCCGCCGTAGAGTGTGTCGACGTCGCCAGAACCGGCGCCGCCAAAGAGCGTGTCGCCGCCGCCGGCGCCGAACATGGCGTCGCTGCCGGCGTCGCCGAACAGGATGTCGGCGCCGTCGCTGGCGCCACTGGTTGTCGTGCTCGCCGAATCGTCGCCGGCGACGAAATCGGCGCCGTCACCGCCATAGACGGTGTCGACACCCGTGCCGCCGAACAGCGAGTCGACCGCACCGGCGCCGTAAAGAATGTCGGTGCCGCTGCCGCCGTAGAGGAAATCGGCGCCATCGCTGGCACCGCTCGTGGTGCGGCTGAGGCTGGAATCGCCGGCCAGGACGTCGCTGCCGGCGGCGCCGTAGACGGTGTCGGAATCGGCGTCGCCGAACACCGTGTCGGCGCCGGAATCGGTCCAGGCAATGTCGTTGCCGATGCCGCCGTAGATCGTGACGGCGCGGGCCAGCGCGGTGCCGCCGGAAATGCTGGTGAAGGCGAAGACGTCGTTGCCGGCGCCGCCGAACCAGTCCTCGATATGCGCGTTGGTGCTGCCGCGGTTCCAGCCGGTGCGAGAGGCGCCGTTGGCGGTGGCTTGTGCGCTGGCTTGGAGGGCGAAGTCGTCCCAGATGAACAGGTCGTTGCCGGTAGAGCCGACGACGGAGTCGTTGGCGCCCGTACCGTTGGGGATGGTGACGTTGTTGACGTTGTAGCCGGCGACGTTGACCGTGTTGGTCGTGGCCGCGCCCGCTTCGTCGTAGCGTGTCAGGACGACGGTGCCGCTGGCCAGCGTTGCCGTGGTCACGCCGCTGCTGCCACCACCGTTGTTGACGAACGTATACGGCATGGTCGCCGTCCCTCACCAAATCACTTGCCAAAATCGACGGCGGCCCGCGGCAATGAAGACGTCCGCGACAAAGAAAGTCGCAAACGGCGAGCTACCAATCCGGCGTATTTATCGAATCTCACGATTTTTTTCAACGAGTATTTACGCTAAATCAATGCTGTAGTGGATTTTTCTGACTATTTGATGGAATATCGATTTTGCAGAAAATATCGCTTCAAGTCAGGTGAATCAATGACTTAGCCCGCGCTCCGGCGGTCGACGCCAGCGTCGTCGAAGCTCGCCATGCCGTCGAGGCAGGCGCAGGCAGCCTTCAGGAGCGAGACGGCGAGGGCGGCGCCGGAGGCTTCACCCAGCCGCATGCCGAGATCGAGGAGGGGCTGTTTTCCTAACCGCTGACACAGCGCCCCATGCGCCGGTTCGGCCGAGCGATGGGCGACGAGGCAATGGTCCAGAGCGGTTGGATTGATGCAGTGCAGCACGGCGGCGGCGGCCGTGCAGGCATAGCCGTCGAGCAGCACGGGAATGTGGCCCATGCGCGCCGCCAGAATGGCACCGACGATCGCCGCCAGCTCCTCGCCGCCCAACGCGGCGAGCACCGCCAGCGGATCGCCAGAGGCGGCGCGGTGGCGTTCGACGCCCAGCCGTACCGTCTCCACCTTGCGCGCCAGCGCCGCGCCGGCCACGCCGGTACCCGGTCCGACCCAGTCCGCCGCCTCGCCGCCGAACAGCGCCAGGCAGAGCGCCGCGGCCGAGGTCGTGTTGCCGATGCCCATCTCGCCCAGGCACAGCACGTCAATGCCGGTCTCGGCGGCCATCATGCCGTAAGCCATGGCGCGCGCGCAGCGCGCCTCGTCCATCGCCGGGCCTTGTGTGAAATCGGCCACGGGATTGGCGAGGTCCATCTCATAGACCCTGAGGTCGCCATCGATCGCCGCGGTCAGCTGGTTCACCGCCGCACCACCGGCGACGAAGTTGCGCACCATCTGCTGGGTGACGCTCGCCGGATAGGCCGACACGCCGCGCGCCGCCACCCCATGCGCGCCGGCGAAGACGCAAACCCTCGGGCGCTCGCAGCGCGGCCGCTCGCGGCCCTGCCATGCCGCCAGCCATTCGGCGATCTCCTCCAACCGGCCGAGCGAACCCGGCGGCTTGGTGAGGTCGGCTTGGCGCAGTCGTACCCTGGTCTGCGCCGCGACATCCGGCCCTGGCATCTGCGCGATCACGGCGCGCATCTCGGCGAAAGTCGCGGCTGGCGGGGCGGTCATACGGAAACTTGGCACGGACGTGTCGGAGGGGCGCGGACTGTCCTACAATCATCCTGTCATGACCAGCGAAAACCCGGAGCGGCCGGGCACTGTCGAGGAGTGGTTGGCGGCGCTCGGCGAGACCGCGACCTTCTTCACGCGCCTGCCGTTCAACTTCAGTGGTGCGCCGCGTTTCCGGCTGGCGCAGCGCCTGCCGACCCTGCCGGTGCTGGGCCTCGGCGTCGGGCTGGCGGCCGGCATCGATCTCGCCATCGCCCAATGGCTGGGTGCCGGGCCGATCCTCGCCGCCTTTGTCGGCCTGCTGACGGCGCTGGTGATCACCGGCGCGTTGCACGAGGACGGGCTGGCCGATACCGCCGATGCGCTGGGACCTGTCGGCGCTTCGGTCGAACGCCGCCTCGAGATTCTGCGCGACAGCCGCATCGGCGCGTTCGGCGCGCTGGCGCTGATCTTCTCGGTGGGTGTGCGTGTCGCGGCGCTGGCCCAGCTCGCCGCGCGTGATGCCGGCCTGGCGCTGCTGGCGCTGGTCGCCGCCCATGTGCTCTCGCGCGCGGCGATCGCCTGGCCTTTGGGCGCGCTCGAGCCGGCGCGCGGCGACGGGCTGGGCGCCGGCGCCGGCCAACCGACGACCAGCGATGTCGGCATCACCCTGGCGGTCGGCGGCGGCCTATCCGTGCTCATGCTGGTGGGCGTGTCGCCGATATCGGCGGTGATGGCGCCTGCCGCCGCCTTCGCCGTCGCCTGGAGCATGGTGAAGCTGGCGCGCGAGCGCTTCGGCGGCTACACGGGCGACGTTCTGGGCGCGACGCAACAGATGGCGGAGATCGCCGCCTTGGTCGTCGTGGCGATGTGCGTGGGTTGGAGGTAGGCGTATGGCGACGGCGGCGAACATCAAGGCACCGGTGACGCGCTGGTGGTGGGTGCGCCACGCCGTGGTGCCCAATCCTGAGGGGCGCTGCTACGGCCAGAGCGACATGGATTGCGACGTCAGCGACCAGGCGCTGTTCCGCCACCAGGCGGCGCTGCTGCCGCGCGGCGCGGTATGGGTGACCAGCGGCCTGCTGCGCGCGATCAAGACCGCCGACACGCTGCGCGCGCATGGCGCCGACGGGCACGAGCCGGTACGCGAGCCGCGCTTCAACGAGCAGCATTTCGGGCACTGGCAGGGAAAGACCTACGCCGACATCGCCGCCAATCACGGCGACAACCATCTCTTCTGGCTTGGGCCGCCGACCAACCGTCCGCCCGGCGGCGAGAGCTTCGTCGATCTGATGGAGCGCGCCAGCTCGGCGATCCTCGAGATCAACGAGACCCACAAGGGCCGCGATATCGTGGCCGTCACGCATGGCGGCACGATCCGCGCCGCGTTGGCGCTGGCGATGGGTCTGGGCGCCGACGCCGCCGTGCGCTTCGAGGCCGAGAACGTCTCGCTGACCCTGATCGAGCATTACGAGCAGGCCGATCCCGATCACGCCTGGCGCATCGTTTTCACCAACCTGCTGCCGCGGCTCGTCGCCGCCGCCTGACGATGGCCGCGCGCGTCACGCTCGTGCTCGGCGGCGCGCGCGCCGGCAAGAGCGGCTATGCGTTGGCGCTGCTGGGCGGCGGACTCTTCGTCGCCACCGCCGAGGCGGGCGATGCCGAGATGGCCGAGCGCATCGCCGCCCATCGCGCCGAACGCGGCGCCGGCTGGACGACGATCGAGGAACCCTTCGATCTGTCCGGCGTGCTGCGACACCACGCCGAGGATTCGCGGCCGATACTCATCGACTGCCTGACGCTCTGGCTGAGCAACCTCATGCATCGCGACCGCGACGTGGGCGATGCGACGGCCACGCTGCTGGCCGCGCTCGACGAACGCAGGGGCGAGACTGTGCTGGTCACCAACGAGGTTGGCCTGGGCATCGTGCCCGACAACGCGCTGGCCCGGCGTTTTCGCGATGCGCAAGGCACGCTCAATCGCAGGATCGCCGCGCGCGCCGACCGCGTGGTCTTCATGGCCGCCGGCCTGCCGCTAGCGCTGAAGGGCGCATAGCAATTGACCGCCGCCTGCCGGATGGCGGGCCGTGCGCGCGCCATGTCACGTCGTCGCCCGGCGAGCAAGGAGCGACGATGAATGCTGCGCGTCTGACCATGGGACCGGTCGAATGGCTGCTGCTCGTGGCGTTGTCGGTGCTGTGGGGCGGTTCCTTCCTGTTCGGCAAGATCGCGCTCGCCGAGTTGCCGCCCTTCACCGTCGTGCTGGTGCGTGTTGGACTTGCGGCGGTGGCGCTGTTGCTCGCGGTGGCCGCCACGCGTCAGTCGGTGCCCCGCGCGCGCGCCGTGTGGCTGGCGTTCTTCTCCATGGGATTGATCAACAACTTCATTCCCTTCAGCCTGATCATGTGGGGCCAGGTGCGCATCGGCAGCGGACTGGCCTCGATCCTCAACGCCACGACGCCGCTCTGGACAGTGGTGGTCGCGCACTGGCTGACCACCGATGAGAAGATGGATGCGCGCAAGCTCGCGGGCGTGCTGATCGGTGTCGCGGGCGTCGCCGTGATGATCGGTCCGGTAGCGCTTGCCGGGCTGGGCGGCGATATCGCGGCACAGCTCGCCGTGGTCGCCGCGACGCTCTCCTACGCCTTCGCCGGCCTGTATGGGCGGCGCTTCGCGCGCATGGGCGTGGCGCCGATCGTGGTGGCGGGCGGACAAGTCGGCGCGACCACCATCATGCTGCTGCCCGTGGCCCTGCTGGTCGATATGCCCTGGACGCTGCCGATGCCGGGGCCGCGCACCTGGGCGGCGTTGGTTGGCCTGGCGCTGCTCAGCACGGCCCTGGCCTATGTGCTCTACTTCCGCATTCTCGCCAAGGCGGGCGTCACCAACCTGTTGCTGGTGACCTTCCTGATCCCGGTCAGTGGCGTGCTGATGGGGGTGCTGGTGCTCGATGAGATCCTGGAGTGGCGCCAGGTCGCCGGCATGGCGCTGATCGGGCTGGGGCTCGCGGCGATCGATGGACGTCTCTTGCGGGGCGCGGCCTAGCTATACTCGGCCGCGATGAACCTCCTTGCCAGTGAAACCTTCGTTGTCGTGACGGACCGTCCGATTGTCGAACGTGCCTTCAACGCGTTCTCGGCGGTGGCCGGCGGTTTCACCGCCTGGTTCTGCCTGCGTGTCTATGTGCCGGGCGGTGGTTGGAGCGATCTGGCGCTGGCGCTTTTCGCGCCGTTCCTCATGGTCTTCGCGGCGGCAGGACTGTGGCGCACGTTTACCCTGCCGACCACCACCTGCACCGTCGATGGGGCGCGTCGGGTCGTCGAGTTTACGCAGCGTGCGCCGCTCCTGCGGCGACAGGGGCTCTGGCGGTTCGACGACATCGCCGAGATCCATGCCGACGCGCGGTCGGGTCACGAGTCGTCATGGGGGGCCGTGGCGAGCCTGAGGGACGGTCGACGTGTCGTTCTGATGCCGCATGCCGGCGCTGATCGCGAAACTGTCGACCGATTCGTGCTCGAAGCCCAACGACTTATGACGTCAGACGGATCTTGACGACTGCGTGAAGCTGGCCGGCCGCCGTCACAATTCCGCCCTGCACCCTCGGCATGCTCCGGGCCGCCATTGGTGGTATTGTGGACTTGTCGCGCATAGAGGCGTTCCCCGCGCCCGCGCGACCAAACCTTAAGGAGCGCGACCATGACGATCCGCACCAATCCCCTGTCACGCCGTGGCGTGATCGCCGGCGGCACGGCCCTGCTGGGCATCGGCGCCAGCGCCCCGGCACTGGCCGACGCCAAGCGACAGGCTCTGGTCAACGACTCGCTGCGCACGGCGCAGAAGATCATCGAAAGCAAGGAGATGCCCGACGCGCGCAAGAACATGCCGCAGGCGCGCGCGGTGATGATCATGCCGGCCTTCGCCCAGGCCGCTTTCATCATCGGCGGGGCCGGTGGCCGCGCGGTCATGCTGGCACGCGCCGGCCGCGCCGATTGGTCGTCCCCGGCCTTCTATTCGCTGGGCTCGGGCAGCGTCGGCCTGCAGATCGGCGGCCGGGTGCAGGAGATCGTGCTGATCATCCTGACCGACAAGGGTCTGAACGCCCTGATGAACGACAAGTTCAAGTTCGGCGCGGAGGCGGGGCTGACCTTCGCCCGCGAAGGCGCCGGCGTCGCCGGCGCCACGACCACCGCGGCGGGTGCCGACATCGTGTCGTTCTCGACCGCGTCCGGCCTGTTCGCCGGCGGCGCGCTGGAGGGCTCGTTCATCGAGCCCGATAGCGACTGGAACGCGCTGTATTATGGCCAAGGTGCGTCGCCGCGCGCCATTCTGCTCGACCGGACCTATACCAATCCGGGCGCGAACGCCCTCCGCCAATATCTTGGCAGCGTGTGACAGCTGACGGAAATATTTGGTTACCCACGCGGCGTTGCCCGCGATGCCCGTTGGAGGAGAGTGGAGTCATAGTCCGAGGGCAGGTCGATGACGGTGATCAAGACTCCCTCCGGCCCTCTCGTCGTCGAGCCTGTCGACGAGGGCTGGGGGTCCATTGAATGGCTGATGGGCGAGCGGGTGTTCCCCGGCGTGCGCCACAGCGTGGCGCGCATCCTGGTGCGGCCCGGCGCCGAATCGCCGTGCGAGCGCCACGCCGGGACGACCGAGACGGCGGTGCTGCTGTCCGGCGAGATCACCTGCGTCATCGAGGGCAAGCCGCTCGAGCTATGGCCGGGCGACGTGGCGCTGATCCCGGCCGGTGCGCACCACTACCTGCGCAATGATTCGCGCCAGGCGGCCACTGTGCTGCTGAGCTTCTCGGCCGGCTCCGTCGCCGCCGAGTAGCCTCACTCCCTGCCGCCGGCGGCGCGCAGCATGCTGGCGATCGCTTGGCGGTTGCCGCGCATGGCATGGGACAGCGCCGTGCGGCCGGTGAAATCGGCGATGTTCGGGTCGGCCTTGCGCGCCAGCAGCGCGCGGACGATCTCGGCCGCGCCGCGCCGCGCGGCGGCGATCAGGGCGGTTACGCCCTGGCGATCCTGCAGGTTGACGCGTGGATTGCGCGCCAGCAGCAACTGAGCCACGTCGATGTCGTCGCGCTCGGCCGCCCACATCAGGGCGGTGCGCTGATCGGCATCGACCCCGTCGACCGCCGCCCCGGCCTTCAGCAGCATGTCGACGATCGCGAGATGCCCCCTGGACGCGGCGGTGATCAGCAGGGGCGTTCGCCGTTCGTCGACCTGGTTGGGGTTCTCGCCCTTCAGAAGGTCGCGCCGTACGGCTTCGACCTCGCCGCGCGCGACGTTGAAGATGATCCGCTTGTCGAACAGGCCTTGGGCCCGCGCGGTCGCGGTCAGCCCCAAGGCGCCGACGACCGCACCCAACAAGCCTCGCCGAGGCACCTGCCGCATTGTCATTTCCACACCATCCGGGCGTCTTGTGGCGCCTCGGCCGCGGTAGATTGCCCGGGATCGCGGCGATATCAAGGCCTATGCGGCTCAGCCGCGCCGCCGCCGGGCCTCGACCGCGTCCCAGATCCGCGCCTCCAGGCAGACCCCGTCGAAGCGGTTGATCTGCTGAAGGCCGGTCGGCGAGGTCACGTTGATCTCGGTCAGGAAGTCGCCGATCACGTCGATGCCGACGAACACCATGCCGCGGTCGCGCAGCGCCGGACCGATCGTGTCGCAGATCTGCTGGTCGCGCGCCGTCATGGTCGACTTGGTCGCCGTGCCGCCGACATGCATGTTGGAGCGCGCCTCGCCCTCGGCCGGCACGCGGTTGATCACGCCCACCGCCTCGCCGTCGATCAGGATGATGCGCTTGTCGCCCTTGCGGACCTCCGGCACGTAGCGCTGCGCGATGATCGGCTCGCGCGACATCTTGGTGAACATCTCGAGCAGCGAGGCAAGGTTCTCGTCGTCCGGCCGAACACGGAACACCCCGGCGCCGCCATTGCCGTAGAGCGGCTTGATGATGATGTCCTTGTGCACCTCGCGGAAGGCGCGGATCTGCGCCATGTCGCTGGAGATCAAGGTCGGCGGCATCACGCCCTCGAAGGTCGTGACGAACAATTTCTCCGGCGCGTTGCGCACCTCGCGCGGGTCGTTGACCACCAGGGTCGCCGGATGGATGCGCTCCAGCAGGTGCGTGGTGGTGATGTAAGCCATGTCGAAGGGCGGATCCTGGCGCAGCCACACCACGTCGAAGCTCGCGAGGTCGATGATCTCGTGCGGCCCCAGCGTGTGGTGATTGCCCTTCTCGCGGCGCACCGACATGGTCTGCGCCCGCGCCTTGACCCTGCCGTCGAGGAAGAACAGATCGGCCGGCGTGTAGTGATAGACGACATGGCCGCGCTTCTGCGCCTCGAGCGCCAGCACGAAGGTCGAGTCGCCGTCGATGTCGACGCTCGACACATGGTCCATCTGGAACGCGACACGCAGAGCCATTGGGCTTCCCCCCTCATCCGCCCTTCGGGCACCTTCTCCCTCGGGGCCGTCCGCGGCCCCTGACCTTCGTGGGGAGAAGGAAAGTCAGTTAAGGCGCCGGCGCAAGTCCCGCAAGTGATCGCTGGCTTGCCGCCGCGCCCGTTCATGCAGGGCGGCGCGTTCGGGGTCGGGATGCGGCGTGTTGGTGAGCGCGAGGAAACGGTCGTAGGCGCGGATCGCCGCGCCGACGCTCTCGGCGCGTTCGGCGATGGCGCCCATCTCGTACCAGAGCTCGGCGCGATCCGGCGCGATCGCCGTCATGCGCTCCATCACCGCCAGCGCGCCCGCGACATCGGCGGCGCGCAGCAGACGGCCCTTGCTGTTGTTCTCCAGGCGCAGCAGCACGTCGCGATCGTCGACGTCGGCGACGTGGTCGGGCGTTAGCTCGGCGTCCTGGCCGGCGGCCGATTTCAGCAGCGTGCGCAGCTCCGCCGGCGTGCGCGCGACGCCCTGGTCGAAAGGATCGACGATCTCCGCGCCGTGGCCGGCGTCGATGCGCAGCAGGAAATGGCCGGGGAAGGACAGGCCGGCGGCACGCCAGCCCTGGGCCCGCGCGACATGCATCCAGATCACGCTCAGCGCCACCGGCAGGCCCTTGCGCCGGTCGATGACGCGCGCAAGGTCGGCGTTCTGCAGGTCGTCGTAGGTCTCGCGATCGCCGCGATAGCCATAGCTGACGGCGAGAACCTGGCGCATCGCCTCGAGTGGCGGGCGGCGGCGGCGCACGAGATCGGCGACCTCCGCGACCAGCGTCGCGAGGTGCTGGCGGTAGGGATCGAGATCGAGGCCGGGTTGGCGCGCCGCCGAGAGCAGCAACGCCGCCTCGGCGATATCGACGGGGGAGTCCCGGGCGCAGAGCGCGCGCAAGCGGTCGAGCGTCTGCGTGCGGGCTTCAGTCATTCCCTCATCCGTTCGTCGGCCGCCAGACGTCGGTCATGTGCCTGGGCCAGCCGCTCGGCGTGACCAGCATGGCGTCGAAACGCCAGGCGCAGTCGAGCAGCGCGGGATGGCGCGCGGCGAACGCCTCGGCCGCGCGAGCGATGCGCCGAAGCTGGGATTCTGTCAAGGCGAAGGCCGCCTGGTCGTGCGTCGCGCGCGCCTTGACCTCGACGAAGGCGACGACGCCGCCACGGCGCGCGACGATGTCGATCTCGCCCGCCGGCGAGCGGAAGCGCCGCGCCAGCACGCGATAGCCGGTGAGCCGCAACCGCCACACGCAGCGCATCTCGGCCCAGCGGCCGAATCGATCGGCGGCGACGCGCTGTGATTGCGGCGGCGGCTTCATGGACTGCAGGTCGCGCCGCTCATGGTCCGGCTTCTGTCCGCTTCAGCTCGAGCGCCCGCGCATAAACCTCGCGGCGCGGCCGACCGAAACGCGCGGCGACTTCGGCCGCCGCTTCCTTGACGCTGGCGCCGGCCATCGCGGTGCGCAGCGCCGTGTCGATGTCCTCGCCGCTGATCGCGGCGGCGTTGGCGTCGGGCGGCCCGACCACGATCACGATCTCGCCGCGCGGCGGGCCCTCGGCGCGGTAGTGCGCGGCGAGCTGGTCGAGCGGGCCGCGGCGCGCTTCCTCGAAGCGCTTGGTGAGCTCGCGCGTGACGGCGGTCGGTCGGGCGCCCAGCAGCGCGGCGAGGTCCTCGAGGGACTCGACGAGGCGATGCGGGGCTTCAAAGAGCAACAGCGTCGCGTCAACTGCGGCCAACGACGAGATTGCGCGCCGGCGTTCGGTCGCCTTGGCGGGCAGGAAGCCGGCGAACAAGAAACGGTCACTGGGCAGGCCGGACAGCGCCAGGGCCGCCAGCGGCGCCGACGGGCCGGGCACGATCGTGACGGGATGGCCGGCATCGATGGTCGCGCGCACGACGCGGTAGCCGGGATCGGAAACCGTCGGCATGCCGGCGTCGGAGATCAGCGCCACAACCTTGCCGTCTTCCAGCGCCGCAATGATGGTGCGCGCCGCCTCGGCCTCGTTGTGGTCGTGGCAGGCCAGCAGCGGGGCGGCGATGCCGAATCCCCGCAGGAACGGGCGCGACACGCGGGTGTCCTCGCAGGCGATCAGGTCGGCGCCGCGCAGCGTATCGAGCGCGCGCAACGTTATGTCGCGGACATTGCCGATCGGCGTGCCGACGACGTACAGACCGGGCTGCGGTTTACTTGGCGGGGCCGCGTCGGTAGCGTCTGGTACCGTCGTCGGCTGCATCGAGGAGGCCTTTCATGTCGCATTCGGTCGGGGCGGCGCCACGCCGACGAGTCCTTACCCTGTTGACGGGCGCGGCGATGGCGATGATCGCCTTGGCCGGCTGCGAGACCAAGCCGAAACCGACCACCCAGGCACCGCCGTCGGTCGCGGTGGCGCCGCCGCCGTCGCCCATTCCGCCCACCCCGATCGCGCCCTCGGTGACGCCTAGCGGCAAACCCAAGATCGCCTTGCTGCTGCCGCTGACCGGTCGCTCGCGCGAGATCGGCCAGGCGTTGCAGGACGCCGCCGAGCTGGCGCTCTTCGATGGCGCCGGCAAGGATATCGCGCTGGTGCCGATCGATACCGGCGACACGCCGGACGGCGCCGTGGCGGCCACCGAGCGCGCCATTCGCGAAGGCGCCAATCTGATCCTCGGGCCGCTGTTCAGTGCATCCGCCGCCGTCGCCGGCCCGGTCGCCAAGCAGGCCAATCTGGAGATGATCAGCTTCTCCAATGACGAAGGCACGGCGCAGCCTGGGCTCTATGTCATGGGGCTGGCGGTCGATTCGCAGGTGCGGCGTGTCGTCGACTATGCACAGCGCAAGGGCGTGAAGCGCGTCGTGGCGCTGGCGCCGGGTACCGCCTATGGCGGGCAGGCGATGCAAGCGCTGCGCGACGCGGCCCAGCGCGCGAATATCAGTGTCGGTGCCAGCGAGACCGTCCCGGCGACCGGCGACTCCGATGCGCCGGTCAAGCGCGTGCTGGCGGCGGTTGGTACCGATGGCTCGACCACCGCGCTGTTCGTTCCCATCGGCGCGCCGCGCGTGAGCGCGGTGGCCGCGTCGCTGGCCGAAGCCGACGTCGCGTCGCGCAAGGTGCAGCTGATCGGCACCGGCGTATGGGATGTGGCCGGCATCGGCAGCGACAAGGCGCTGGTCGGCGCCTGGTTCGCCGGCCCCGATCCGGCGCGCCGCGCCGCCTTCGAGCGCAAGTTCCAGGGCGTGCACGGCAAGGCGCCGCCGCGCATCGCTACCCTGGCCTACGATGCGGTGATGCTGGCGGCGCAGCTGGCGAGGTTGAGGGCGGGCGGCGATTTCTCGGCCGGCGCGATCACCGACGGTGGCGGCTACAACGGCCTCGACGGCCGCTACCGCTTCCGTACCGATGGCCGCGTCGAGCGTTCGCTGCCGATCCTCGAGATCGAGGGTGACCGCCTGAAAGTGATCGATCCGGCGCCCGGCGTCTTCACGTCGGTGGTCAACTGAGGCGGCGATGTTCGATCCGCAACTGCTCTGGCTCTACGCCGGCGCCGCCGCGCTGCTGATCCTGACGCCCGGCCCCGACACCTTCCTGGTCGCCGCCACCAGCGCCGCCGACGGGGCGAGGGCCGGCGTGTTGGCATCGCTGGGCGTCTTCGTCGGTTGCCTGATCCACATCCTGCTGGTGGCGGTCGGCGTGTCGGCGCTGATCGCTGCGACGCCCTGGGCGTTCGACGCCATCAAGATCGCCGGCGCGATCTATCTCGTGTGGATCGGCCTGCAAGCGCTGCGATCAGCCTGGCGCGGCTATGGCGGTGAGGCGTCGCAGACCGTGGCACGCGACCGCAGCAGCGCCTGGGCGTTGTTCCTGCGCGGGGCGCTGACCAACGCGCTCAACCCCAAGGTGGCGGTGTTTTTCATCGCCTTCCTGCCGCAGTTCGTCGACCCCTCGCGCGGTCACGTCGTGGCGCAATTCATTGTGCTGGGGCTGATCTTCAATGTGCCGGGCACACTCTACCTGATGGCGTTGGCGCTGATCAGCGGCCGGGCCACCTCGGCGCTGCGCCGCCAACCGTGGGTGCGCCGTGCCCTGGATGCGCTTACCGGCCTGTTCTTCATCGGCCTCGCCGCCCACCTTGCTCGCACTCAGGCCAAAGGTTAGGCGTGATTCCAATGGATTAAGACATTTTCCTCACTTGCCACGTCGTGCGGCCTTTGATACCGTCGAGTCACTGCGGTTTCGCACGTCCGGCGGCCGTTTCTCCTCCGTCCGCCGGTCGATTCGCCGGCCGATATCCCCCGATCGGCCGGACGGGGCCAAAAGCCGCCAAGAACGAGCCTTAATGAAGGCCGATGCATGGGCGCACAGCGGCGCGGCGTGGAAGTAGTCTTCGTATCGCGACGAACACTTCCACGTTTATTTTCTCCCGCGACGCTGTCGCCCATCATCGGCAAGCATGGCGCGCTGCCTCTATCGCGCCGGCCAAGTCCGTATCGTCGTCGACAACGCGCGCGGGATCGGTATCGTGCCGCCCGAGCAGCCGGTCCGCCGGGCGCGCGGCGCTGCCGGAGGCCGGCGATGACCTATGATCGCAACAACATCTTCGCGCGCATCCTGCGCGGCGAATTGCCGTGCCGGAAGGTCTACGAGGACGAATTCGCGCTCGCCTTCCACGACATCAACCCGCTGGCACCGGTGCACGTGCTCGTGATCCCCAAGGGCGAGTATGTGTCGAACGTCGACTTCGCCGCCTCGGCGCCGGATGAGATGGTGGTCGGCTTCTGGCGCGCCGTCGGCGCCACGGCCCGGGAACTGGGGCTCGATCCGCTCGGCTATCGCATTGTCGCCAATCATGGCCCCAATGGCGGCCAAATCGTCTTCCACTTTCACGTCCACATTTTCGGCGGTCGCCAGATGAGCCACCGTATGGGCAACATGCCGCGACCGAACGAGAGCTAGCGTCTTCCGAGCCAACCTCTTCACGCCTGCGGAGCTTTCCATGCGCCTTTTCGCCCGCCTCGCTTCGGCCGCCGCCCTCGCGCTCGTCGCCTCGACGGCCTCGGCGCAGGTGCCGCTGCCATTCCCGACCGTCGACTTCCTGCTCGAAGGCCGCATCATGACCGCGCAGGCCGGCCCGGCGCAGGGCCTGACCACGGTCATGCGTCACAAGGACGGCAAGCTGCGTATGGATGTCGACAATATGGGCATGAAGGGCTTCATGCTGTTCGCGCGCGACGGCAAGACCGCGACAATGGTGATGGAGCCGTCACCGGGCATGAAGGTCGCCATGGAGATCGATCTTGCCCAGGCCACCGCCAGCGCCACGAATGCCGGCCCGATCGACATATGGAACATGAAGGGTATGCGCGTCGGCACCGACCGCATCCTGGGCGAGTCCTGCGACTGGTGGCAGGCCGAGCACAACGGCCAGAAGTCCAAGGTTTGCGCCACGCCCGACGGCATCCCGCTGAAGGCCGTCGACCCCCAGACCAATCAGACTGTTTGGGAGGGCGTGCGTGTGGAACGGCGCACCCAGGACGCGGCGCTGTTCGTCGTGCCGCCCGATGCCCAGCGCATGCAGATGCCGAACATGCCGGGCATGCCGCGCCGGCAGTGATCGATATCGCCGCAAGGTGCGGATAGCGGCGCTGGCGGCGGTGTCCTAATTCTGGAGCATGAGCGACACCGTCCCCATGGCCCAGGCCATCACCACCGCGCGCCCGTCGACCGTTTCGGTGCTGGCGTTCCCCGACACCAAGCGCGGCATGCCCGACGCCGAGGCGGCGTGGCGCGCCGTGCAGGCGCGCGATCGCGCCTTCAATGGCCGCTTCTTCTTTTCAGTGAAGTCGACCGGCGTGTATTGCCTGCCGTCCTGCGCCGCGCGTCCGCCGCTGCGCAAGAACGTCGACTTCCACGCGAGCTGCGAGGCCGCCGAGGCCGCCGGCTTCCGTGCTTGCAAGCGGTGCCGGCCACGCGACTGGCAACAGGAAGCGGGGCTGAGCCGCGCCGTCGCCCAGGCCTGCAAGCTGCTCGACGCCGAGACCGAGGACCGGCCGTCGCTGGAGCGTATCGCGCGCCAGGTCGGGCTGACCGGCTCGACCTTGACGCGGCGCTTCCAGCGCGAGCTGGGCGTGGCGCCGCGCGACTGGCTGGCGGCGCGCAAGACCAGCCGCTTCAAGGCGGCGCTCAAGGCGGGCGACAACGTCACCTCGGCGCTCTATGGCGCGGGCTATGGCTCCTCCAGCCGGGTCTACGAAAAGTCCGATCAGGTGCTGGGCATGACACCCGCGACCTATCGCAAGGGTGGCGCCGGCGCGCGTATCGCCTGGACGACGATCGACAGCGACTATGGCCGCGTGCTGGTCGCCGCGACCGCCAAGGGCATCGCTGGGGTGCACCTGGGCGACGATGACGCGGCGCTGCTCGCCGATCTGCGCGAGGACTTTCCAGCGGCCGAGATCGTGCCCGACACCGGCGCGCTGACGCCCCGGGTCAAGGCCGTGCTGGCGCGTCTCGAGGGCCGCAAGCCGACCGCGATCGACGCGCCCGACGTGCCGCTCGACATCGTTGGCACGGCGTTCCAGTGGCGCGTGTGGAAGGCGCTGACCGAGATCCCCTCAGGCGAGACCGCGACCTATGGCGAGATCGCCCGGCGCATCGGCGAGCCCGGTGCGGCGCGCGCGGTGGGCCGCGCCTGCGCCACCAACCCGGTGGCGCTGGTGGTGCCCTGCCATCGCGCCGTGGGATCGAGCGGCGCGCTGACCGGCTATCGCTGGGGCGTCGAGCGCAAGAAGCGCATCCTGGCGAGCGAGAAACAGCGCGCCGTCGGCTGACCTTAACGCGGCTTGCGCAGCATCACGTAGAACGCGCCGCCGCCGCCATGCCGCGGACTGGCGGGCCGCACGCCGACCACGCGGCCGCGATTCTCCGACCGATTCAGCCAGTGCGGGAACTCGGCATGGATACGGCCGCCGACGGGGCGGTTGCCGTCGTCCTGCCGCGCCGGCTTGCCGGTGACCACCAGCGCCACGCGCGCGCCGCTCGCCTGGGCTCGCTCAAGGAACCGCGCCAGCGCCCGCTCGGCCTCGGCCAGGGTGTGGCCGTGCAGGTCGATCGAGGCGTCGGGGCTGAGCTTGCCGCGCCGCAGGCTCTCCTCCGTGGCGCGGTCCAGACCGGTGGCGGTCCGCGGGTCGAGATCCGGCAGGGGCGATGACGACGGTGCCGGCGCGGCTGCGCGGGGAACGGCGGCTGGCGCCTTCGGCGCCGGCTGAGCCGGCGGCGGCGGCGTGACGGCTCGGCGACCGCGCAAGGGCCGCGCGTCCTTCATCGCGCGATGGAAAAGATCGTCGTCGGGCATGAAGATGAAGATATCACAGGGTGCAAGTCGGTCGCCGGAACGCCTGAGTTGCCTGGCTCGGCCGAAATGCCGAAAATCGCCGAACGGCGCATTACACGGAGGGTTATAAGTATTTGTAATATATAGTATTTATTCATGCTCTCAAGTCGCCGTCCCGCCGCCAAGACAACGTGGCGGACCTTCTCAAACCATCTCATTTTCGCCGTCGCCGCGACGGACCGGCCGGTGCGTTGCCGCTACGGTCCCTGTGGGCTACAACCCGCGCGCATTCGCTCCACCAGACACGAGTCCGCAATGGCCGCGCCGCCAGTGCCTGCCCGCGATCCCGCCGCCGAAACCGCTTTGCGTCAGGGCATCGATCTTCTGCAGCTGGGCCGCGCCAGCGAGGCGGAGGCGCCGCTGCGCACGGCTTACGCGACCATCGGCGACCGGCCCGACATGCTGCACTTCCTCGCGGTCTCGGCCATGCAGCGCAACGATGCGCGCGAGGCCGAGCAACTGTGGAAGCGCGCCATCGGCCGCGATCCGAAGGAGCCGATGCTGCGCTACAACTACGGCATCGCGCTGCAGGGCCTGGGCCGTCTCGACGACGCGATCCGCGAATGGCGCCAAGCGCTGCGTCTGCATCCCGACAACATCGATGCGCGGCTGCGCGTCGCGGCGGCGCTCAGCGAGAACAACCGGCTGGCGGCGGCCGAGCGCGAGTATGCCGATCTGATCCAGATCTGCGACCGGCCGGAGACGGCGCAGCGGATCATGCCGGAGGCGCTGCGTCAGGCGCGCGTCATGGCGCGATCGGCGCTGGGCTATCTGCTCTATCGGCTGGGCCGCAACGACGACGCCCTCGTCGTGCTCGACGCGGCGCTGACCGATCTGCCCGACAACGACCCGATGCGCCCGCCCGTGCTCGGCGATCGCGCCCTGGTGCTCGACATGGTCGGCCGGACCGACGAGGCGATCGCCGGTTTCGAAGGCGCGGTGCAACTGGCGCCGGGCAACGCCAAGCTGCACAACGGCATGGGCCATGTGCTGCTGCGCGCGGGACGCGCCACCGAGGCTGAGGCCGCGTTCCGCCGCGCGATCGAGATCGAGCCCGCCTTCGCCGAGGCGACGCGCAATCTGGCGCGCGCGCGCGGGGAACAGGGCGACACAGCGGGCGCGCTCGATCATCTGTCGCTGGCGCATCAGACGGCGCCCGACGACACCGACACGCTCTACGACATGACCACCTTGGCGCTGGAGCTGGGTGAGCCGCAGCGCGCCGTGGCGGTGCTCGAGCCGTTTCTGCAGCGCCATCCCGACGACGCGCGCGCGCTCAACAATCTCGGCATCGCCTATCTGATGCTCGACCGGGCGGGCGAGGCGCACGCGACCATGCGCAAGGCCTACAAGCTGGCGCCGGACGAGCCGCTGGTGCTGACCAATCTCGGCCGCGCGCTGGTGGCGCTGGGTCGCGCGCAGGAGGCCGAGCCGTTGCATCGCAAGGCGCTCAAGCTGCAGCCCGGCGACCCGCGCCTGCTCGGCCATTACGGGACCTGCCAGCTCGCGCTGGGCAATATCGAACAGGCGCGCGAACTCTATGTCGCGGCGCAGACCGGTCATCCCGACAATGTCGATGCGCGCCGGGGCCTGGAGCACATCGAGGCGATGCGGGCGACGCGCGGCGAGAGCCCGGCATGAGCGCCGCGCTCGCCGAGGTCCAGGGCCGTATCGCGGCCGCCGCGCGCGCCGCGTCGCGCGACCCCGCCGCCGTGACCCTGGTCGCGGTGTCGAAGACGCATGGTGCGGAACGCGTCGAGGAATTGCTGCGGGCGGGTCAGCGCGTGTTCGGCGAGAACCGCGTGCAGGAAGCGCAGGCGAAGTTCCCCGAGCTGAAGACGCGCTACCCCGATCTCGAGCTGCATCTCATCGGCCCGCTGCAGACCAACAAGGCGCGCGACGCCGTGGCCCTGTTCGACGTCATCGAAAGCGTCGACCGGCCCAAGCTGGCCGCCGAGCTGGCGCGCGAGATGGCCAGGCAGGGCCGGCGGCCGGCCTGCTTCGTGCAGATCAACACCGGCGAGGAAGAGCAGAAGGCCGGCATCGCACCGGGCGAGGCCGACGCTTTCATCCGCGCCTGCATCGAGGAGCACAAGCTGCCGGTGGTCGGCGTGATGTGCATCCCGCCGGCCGACGAGGAGCCGGCGTTGCACTTCGCGCTGCTGGCCAAGATCGCCCAGCGCAATGGGCTCAAGCAGGTCAGCATGGGCATGAGCGCCGATTACGAGATGGCGGTGCGCTTCGGCGCCACCCATGTGCGCGTCGGCAGCGCGCTGTTCGGTGCACGCGGCGCGCCGGCCGCCTGAAACGAATGGGGCGGCCGAAGCCGCCCGATCGCCAGACGATCAATGACCCGATCAGAAGGTGATCTCGACACGCCGGTTCTGCGGCTCGCGCACGCCGTCGGCGGTCTGGACCAGCGGCTGGCTTTCGCCGTGGCCGACCACGGCGATCTGGTCCGCCGGGACGCCCTCGCGCACGAGCTGGTCCTTGACCGCGTTGGCGCGGCGCAGCGACAGCGCCATGTTGTAATCGTCGCCGCCCGAACGGTCGGCATGGCCGCTGACGTTCAGCCGTGTGGCACGGCCGGCCTTGGCGTCGTTGGCGGCCTGGCGGATGGTGGTCGCCGCCGTTTCGGTGACGTTAGCGCGGTCGAAGTCGAAGAACACCATGTAGCTGCGACCGCTCGCCGGCGGTGCGGCGGGCGCCGCGGCCGGCGGGGGCGCCGCACCGCGCGGGCCTGACAGGTTATAGGTCAGGCGCACGAATGGCCCGGCCGAGACTGCGGTGCCGCGTGCCATGCCGCCGTTGAAGGCGGTGTTGAACAGCGCGTCGATGCGCGCGCCGCCGGTGATCGCCAGCGACGGCGTGTCGGCAAAGCGGTATTGCACGCCCACCTCGCCGCCGACCACCGGCACCAGGCGCCAGTAGCCACTGCCGTTGGGCGTGCCGACTTCGCTGAAGCTGCCGGCGAGCAGCGAACCGTCGACGCTGCCGACCAAGCCGAGATTCTCGGTAAAGAAGGTCTGGCCGCTGAGGCCGATACGCGGGCCGATGCCCCAGACGTTGCGATGAGCCTGCGTGCCGATCGCCGGGGCAACGGCGTCCTGGTTAAAGTGCAGGCCGCGGATGCCGCCGAAGACGCGGATCGCGGTGTCGCTGCCCATGTTCATGCTGTAGCCGGCCTCGAGGTCGACGTATTGGTAGCGCGACGAGGTGTCCAGCCGCGCGGCGCCGATGGTCGAGGAATCGTTACGATGCCATTGCGCGCCGCCCCCCAGCGCGTAGTCCCAAGGCGAGTTCGTCTTGAAGCCGACAATGCCGCTGAAGCCCGGGCCACTGCGCGGCCGCGCGTTCAAACCTGCGCCCGGGCCGGCCTGGGCGCCGTCCCAGTTCCATCTCCACAGCCCGGTCGCCCCGGCGTAGAAGCCGGGCTGCTCGGGAACCTGCGCTTGGGCGACGCTGGCGATGCCAACGGCGAGCGCGGTCGAGGCGGCAAGAAGCAGGGAGCGATGAACGCGGTGCATCGGGAGCTCCGGGCCTGGATAGCGATGCACGGGTAACGCCGGGCAAATCATTTGGTGGCGCTGGCGCGACGACCTTGCGAAGACTGTGTGACGTCGAAGCCACAATTGGCCCGATGATGTCGGAAAATGAGGCGAAGCCTTGCCGCAAGGAGCGCGAGAGAAAGTCGACGGGTGGTTGAATCTCGACAAGCCGGTCGGGCTCGGCTCAACGCCGGCGGTGGGTCGCGTGCGGCGTCTGTTCAACGCCGCCAAGGTCGGCCATGGCGGTACCCTCGATCCGCTGGCCAGCGGCGTGCTGCCGATCGCGCTGGGCGAGGCGACCAAGACCGTCCAGTGGGTCATGGACGGACGCAAGGTCTACCGCTTCGCCATCGCCTTCGGGCGAGCCACCGCCACGGACGACCTCGAAGGGGCGGTCGTTGCGCAATCGGCCACGCGCCCCTCCGACGACGACCTACGCTCGGTGCTCAACGATTTCACCGGCGAGATCGACCAGGTGCCGCCAGCCTTCTCGGCCCTGAAGATCGCTGGCGCGCGGGCCTATGACCTGGCTCGCAGGGGCGAGACGGTGGAACTGGCGAGCCGGCGTGTGCGGGTCGACCGGCTGCAGTTGCTGGCCCGTCCCTCGGCCGATCTGGCGGAATTGGAGGTCGAATGCGGCAAGGGCACGTATGTTCGCTCGCTGGCCCGCGATATCGCCCGGGCGGTCGGCAGCGTCGGGCATGTCGCGGCCTTGCGCCGGACAGTCTGTGGTCCATTTCGCATTGAGGGCGCGGCAACTATGGCCACGCTCGAGGAGGCGGCCGCGAATTCGCTTTCCAACCCAGGTGCTTTCGGGCATAAGCCCGCGCTTCTCGGGCATTTGTGGCCCGTCGTGACCGCGCTGGACGACATCCCGGCGCTGGCCTTGACGGACCGGCAGGCCGACCGCCTCTCAGGAGGCGTCGCTTTGCCGATGGCCGAGATTGCCGGCGCTCAGGCGCCGACGATCGGGACGATGTCGCCCGCCGAGGGATCGGCCGAGCCTGCGCTAGTCGTGCGGGCGATGGCCGGGGCGCGGTTGGTGGCGATCGCCCGTGTCGACGGTGATCTGCTGCGGCCGGTACGCGTCCTCAACCTCTGAAAACGGGAGTCCCCGATGTCGGTCACGGCCGAGCGCAAAGCTGAGATCCTCAAGACCTACGCCATCAAGGAAAACGACACCGGTTCGCCGGAGGTCCAGGTCGCGCTGCTCAGCGAGCGCATCAATAACCTCACCGAGCACTTCAAGGGCCACGTGAAGGATCATCATTCGCGTCGCGGTCTGCTCAAGATGGTGAGCCAGCGCCGTCGACTGCTCGATTACCTCAAGGACCGCGACAGCAAGCGCTACGACACGTTGATCGAGCGCCTGGGTCTGCGTCGTTAGAGGAGTACCGGCCCCGCCAATGTGGTGGGGCCGTTTCGCGTCGAGGCACCGGTTACCCGCGCGGTAACGCGACCGGCGCTTCGACTTCGCAGGACAACCGTCGGACCAGGGGCGAGAGCGAACGGTTCCGGCGGTCCCGTCATCGCATAGGGCGATCGGCGGGCGGCGCGCGTCGCGGGGCGTGGCGTCGATTGGGAAAGGACTGACCGTTATGTTCGATGTATTCCGAAAAGAGATTGAGTGGGCCGGCCGCAAGCTGGTGTTCGAGACGGGCAAGATCGCCCGCCAGGCCGACGGTGCCGTGCTGTGCACCTATGGCGGCACCACCGTGCTGGCCGCCGTGGTCGGTGAGAAGCAGCCCAAGCCGGGCCTCGACTTCTTCCCGCTGACGGTGAACTACCAGGAGAAGGCCTTCGCCGCCGGCAAGATTCCGGGCGGCTTCTTCAAGCGTGAGGGACGGCCGAGCGAGAAGGAGACGCTGACCTCGCGTCTGATCGACCGGCCGATCCGGCCGCTGTTCCATGAGAGCTATCGCAACGAGACGCTGGTCGTCATCACGACCTTGGCGCACGACATGGAGAACGATCCCGACATCGTCGCCATGATCGCCACCTCGGCGGCGCTGACCATCAGCGGCATCCCGTTCCTGGGCCCGATCGGCGGCGCGCGCGTTGGCTACATCAATGGCCAGTACGTCATCAACCCGACGCTGGACGAGCTCGAGAAGAGCGACCTCGACCTCGTCGTCGCCGGCACGCAGGAAGGCGTGCTGATGGTCGAGTCCGAGGCCAAGGAGCTGCCCGAGGACGTCATGCTGGGCGCGGTGATGGCCGGCCACAAGTCGATGCAGGCGGTGATCCAGGCGATCATCCAGCTCGCCGAGCATTGCGCCAAGGAGCCGTGGCCGCTGGGCGAGCCGTCGGCCGCCGCCGTCGCTGTGAAGGCCAAGCTCGACGCCGAGATGCGCGCGCCGCTGATCGCGGCCTATGGCGAGGTCGCCAAGCAGGCCCGCCAGGAGAAGATCAACGCCGCCCGCACCGCCGCCAAGGCGCTGCTCGGCGACGATGCCGCCGCGCAGGCCGCGCTGAAGGAGCAGTTCCACGACCTCGAGGCCGACGTCGTGCGCAAGGCAATCCTCGACACCGGCAAGCGCATCGACGGTCGCGACACCAAGACCGTGCGGCCGATCGTGGCCGAGGTCGGCGTGCTGCCGCGCGCCCACGGCTCCGCCCTGTTCACCCGCGGCGAGACGCAGGCGCTGGTCGTCGCCACGCTGGGCACCGGCCAGGACGAGCAGATCATCGACGCGCTCGAGGGCGAGTACCGCGAGCACTTCATGCTGCACTACAACTTCCCGCCCTACTCGACGGGCGAGGTGAAGCGCATGGGCTCGCCGGGCCGTCGCGAGATCGGCCACGGCAAGCTGGCTTGGCGCGCGCTGCGCCCGGTGCTGCCCACCAAGGAAAAGTTCCCCTACACGATCCGCGTCGTGTCGGAGATCACCGAGAGCAACGGCTCCTCGTCGATGGCCTCGGTCTGCGGCGGCGCGCTGTCGCTGATGGATGCCGGTGTGCCGCTGGCGCGTCCGGTGGCGGGCATCGCCATGGGCCTGATCAAGGAAGGCGACCGTTACGCCGTGCTGTCGGACATCCTCGGCGACGAGGATCATCTCGGCGACATGGATTTCAAGGTCGCCGGCTCCGAGAAGGGCGTCACCTCGCTGCAGATGGACCTGAAGATCACCTCGATCACCGAGGAGATCATGAAGGTCGCGCTGGCGCAGGCGAAGGACGGCCGGCTGCACATCCTGGGCGAGATGGCCAAGGGCCTGGGTGGCGCGCGCGAGTCGGTGAGCCAGAACGCGCCGCGCATCACCGTGATCAACATCCCCAAGGACAAGATCCGTGAAGTGATCGGCACCGGCGGCAAGGTGATCCGCGAGATCACCGAACAGACCGGCGCCAAGATCGACATCGAGGACGACGGCACGGTCAAGGTCGCCGCCGTCGACAACAAGTCGGCGCAGGCCGCGCTCGACTGGATCCGGGGCATCGTCGCCGAGCCAGAGATCGGCGTCGTCTACACCGGCAAGGTGGTGAAGGTGGTCGAGTTCGGCGCCTTCGTGAACTTCCTCGGTGCCCGCGACGGCCTCGTACACATCTCCGAGCTGGCGCCGCGCCGCGTCGCTAAGGTCGGCGACGTGGTCAAGGAAGGCGACCAGGTGAAGGTCAAGGTGCTGGGCGTCGACGACCGCGGCAAGGTCAAGCTCAGCATGAAGGTCGTCGACCAGGCGACCGGCGAGGACATCTCCGAGAAGCTCCGGGCCGAGCGCGACCAGCGCGACGGCGAGCGTGCCCCGCGCCGCGATCCGGCCGATGCGCCGCAGCCCTGATCTCGGGCGAACACAAGAACACGAACGGCGGCCCGCGGGCCGCCGTTTCTGGTTTGATATCTAGTCGGACACCAGCCGCGTGACGCTCATGATCCGCCCGGTCATGCTGCCGACATTCGGCGTGACGGCGTCCAGCCGCGTCACAGAGACCGTCCTGGCGACTTGGTTTATGCTCGCCACCGTTATGGCCGCGGCGCCGGTGAGCATGAAGCCCGGGTTGTAGACGCCGATTACCTTTTTGAAGAGCACGCGCTTGCCGGCGAGTTCCCGGCATCGACCCCAGGATGCGAGGTTCTCGTCTTTCGGACTCTCGCGAGAGAGGTGCGCGGCGTAGATCCGGCCGTCGCACTCCCCCACCTCGAACACACACCCGCTGAAAGGGCCGGACGCCGCCCAGGTGTGGCCTTCCTTCAGAAAGCCAAAGACGTTGGCCTTGGCGACGTAGGGGATCCAGACGCCAGTCCCGCCATCCAGAGTCTTGTCGACCTTGGTGAAGGTCAGCGTTTTGCGCTGATTGTCCAAAACCATATTGCCACGGACCGTCTTCTTCTTATTGTCGCCTGGATCGGCGCTCGTGAAGACATCGCGCTCGCTGATCGAACAATGACCATTGAAGGCGAGCGTTCTCAGATCGTCGTACTTCATCGCCCTCTCCCCCGGAACCCGTGGGCTGAAGAAGTAAAGCTATTGGCGGTCCCTGCGCGCGTCCATGCTAATCGCAGCGCCACCTTGTATAGTTGTGGCGTGAGTTGCGAGTCACGAGGGAGGCTACCGTCATGGCTATCACGCCTGAGTTCCGCGGCCGGATCTACGACAGTATCGTCGACACCATCGGCGCGACGCCGCTGGTGCGGCTGTCAAAGCTGGCAGCCAAGCGCGGCGTGAAGGCCGACATCATCGGCAAACTGGAGTTCTTCAACCCCCTGGGCTCGGTGAAGGACCGCATCGGTTTCGCGATGATCGACGTCGCCGAGAAGGCGGGTCGCATCACACCGGGCAAGTCGACCCTGATCGAACCGACCTCGGGCAATACCGGCATCGGCCTCGCCTTTGTCGCCGCGGCGAGGGGCTATCGGCTGATCCTCACCATGCCGGAATCGATGTCGATCGAGCGGCGCAAGATGCTGAAATTCCTCGGCGCCGAACTCGACCTGACGCCGCGCGAGAAGGGCATGAAGGGCGCCATCGCGCGCGCCGAGGAGCTGGCGAAGACGATTCCCGACAGCTTCATCCCGCAGCAATTCCAGAATCCATCCAACCCCGCGATCCATCGCCAGACCACGGCCGAGGAGATCTGGAAGGACACCGGCGGTCAGCTCGACATCTTCGTGTCGGGGGTGGGCACTGGCGGCACGATCACCGGCGTCGGCGAGGTGCTCAAGCCGCGCCTGCCCAATCTCAAGGTCTACGCCGTCGAGCCCGAGGACAGCGCCGTGATCTCCGGCAACCCACCCGGCCCGCATCCCATCCAGGGCATCGGCGCCGGCTTTATTCCCGACAACCTGAACAAGGCGGTGGTCGACGGCGTGATCCGCATCGCCAACGCCAACGCCTTCGCCACCGCGCGCGAGGTCGCCGCGGTCGAGGGCCTGCCGGTGGGCATCTCCTCAGGCGCCGCCATCGCCGCCGCGCTCGAACTCGGCGCCAAGAAGGAGAACGAGGGCAAACGCATCGTCGTCATCGTCCCGTCCTTCGCCGAACGCTACCTCTCGACCGCGCTGTTCGATGGGTATTGATCTCATTCTCCCTCTCCCCGCGAGCGGGGAGAGGGTCGGGGTGAGGGGGAGCTTCAGGTTGCGCAGGATCGTCGTGCGTCACTCGATGCAGCCCCGCACCCCAACCCTCTCCCCGCAGGCGGGGAGAGGGAGTTGCTGCTAGGCTCCGCTCCGTTCAACGCCTTCAGGAGGAAACGCCATGATCTTCGACATGCGCACCTATGTCTGCCGCCCGGGCACGATCAACGCCCATCTCAAGCTCTACGAGGAGTACGGCAAGGCGCCGCAGACCAAGCATCTCGGCCAGCCGGTGTTCTACGCCGTCACCGAGACCGGCCTGGTCAACAGCTTCGTCCATATCTGGGCCTATGACGACGCCGGTGATCGCGCCAAGAAGCGCGCGGCGATGATGGCCGATCCCGACTGGCAGGTTTACCTGAAGAAGAGCAGCGAGCTGGGCGCGCTGATCCAGCAGAACAACTCGATCATGAACGAAGTGCCGTTCTTCAAGGTCAAGCGCTGAGCCTTCCGGCGAGATGTGGCGTGCTATAAGCGCCGGCATGGACTTCACCGAGGCCCAGCTTCAGCGCTACGCGCGCCACATCATCCTGCCGGAGATCGGCGGCATCGGTCAGGCCAAGCTGCGCCAGGCCAAGGTGCTGGTGGTCGGCGCTGGCGGGCTGGGCGCGCCCCTGCTGCAATACCTCGCCGCCGCCGGCATCGGCACCTTGGGCGTGATCGACCACGACACGGTCAGCCTGTCGAACCTGCAGCGCCAGGTGATCCATCGCACCGCCGATCTCGGCGTGCGCAAGGTCGACAGCGCGCGCCGCGCGCTGGCCGAGATCAATCCCGAGTGCGAGGTCGTTACCATCGCCGAGCGACTGACCGCCGGCAACGCGATGGCGACGGTCAGCGGCTACGACATTGTCGCCGACGGGTCGGACAATTTCGCCACCCGCTATCTGCTGACCGACGCCTGCTACCTGGCGCGCCGCACGCTGGTGGCGGCGGCCATCCTGCGCTTCGAGGCGCAGCTCTCGACCTGGAAGGCGCATCTGGGTGCGCCGCATCCCTGCTATCGCTGCCTGTTCCCCGAACCACCGCCGCCCGATTCGGTGCCGAGTTGCGCCGCCGCCGGCGTGCTGGGCGCGATGGCCGGCACGATCGGCGCCTGGCAGGCGACCGAGATGGTGAAGGAGATCCTCGGCGTCGGCGACTCGTTGTCCGGCACGTTGCTGCTCTACGACGCGCTGGGCGCGCAGGTCGAACGTCTGGAGATCCAGAAGCGCGACGATTGCCCGCTCTGCGGCGCGCATCCGCAAATCACATCGCTCGACGCGCCGCTCGCCCGTGCCAGCTACGACGAGGTTTACTGTGGCTGACACCCAACCGGCTCTGTCGATCATCGCGCTTTCAGGGGATTACGAGCGCGTGCACTACGCCTTGGCGATGGCGGCTGCCGCCCGCGCGGTCGGCCGGCCGACCACGCTCTTCTTCACCCAGAAGGCGATCGCCGCGCTGACCCACGCGAAATCCGGCGAGCCGCTGTGGCACCGCCTGCCGGCCGAAGCGGGTGCCTCCTCGGACGGCCGCGCCGGCTTCGCCGACGCGCTCGACGCCGGCATCACGCGCGACAACGCCTACAAGGCGCGCGGCGTGGGCGATTTCGAGACGCTGCTGTCGGCCTGTGTCGAGATGGGCGTGCGCGTCATCGTCTGCGAGATGGGATTGCGTACGCAGAACATCGACCGCGCCAGCCTGCGCCAGGACGTGCCCCACGAGATCGCCGGCATCGTCACCCTGCTCGAGGCGACGCCAGCGGGTAGCCAGCTGGTGACGCTCTGAGCCGCGAGACGTCCTTACCTTCCCCCGGAGGGGGAAGGTGGCGCGCAGCGACGGATGGGGGATGTCGAAGACGGACTCCTCTGTTCGTCTTCAACATCCCCCATCCGCCCTTCGGGCACCTTCCCCCTCCGAGCATGTGAATGTTTGGCTTGTGCGCAAGCGCCATCGGTGATTCCAAGGTGGCAGATGGTGCGGAGGCGTCGATGGCCGAGCAGGAACTGTTCAGCGGGCTTGCGGAGATGACGGCACCGGAAGTGAAGCGCGGCGGCAGGCCGCGGATGCGCGAGCCGGAGCGCCGGCAGGTGGAACTGCGGGCGGTGGACCTCGACAGCCTTCTGGCGGCGGACCACCCGGCGCGGGTGATCTGGGCCTATGTCGAGCGCCTTGACCTGAGCGTGCTGGAGGACGCGATCGGCGCGCGCGAGCACACGCCGGGGCACCCGCCGGCCAGCCCGCATCTGCTGACGGCGCTGTGGCTTTACGCGACGAGCCAGGGCGTGGGCAGCGCGCGAGCGCTGGCGCGGCTGTGCGAGAGCGAGGACGCCTATCGCTGGCTGTGCGGCGGGGTGAGCCTGAACCACCACGGCCTGGCCGACTTCCGCACCGCGCACGGCGGACTGCTCGACCGGCTGCTGAGCGAGAACGTCGCGGCGCTGTCGGCCAGCGGCGTGATCGATCTCGACGAGGTGATGCAGGACGGGGTGCGCATCCGCGCTAGCGCCGGCGCCGACTCGTTTCGCCGGCGCAAGACGCTGCGGCAGGAACTCGAGAAGGCGCAGCAGCTTGTGGCGCAGCTGAAGAGCGAGCTCGACGAGGATCGCTCGGCCAGCGACCGGCGCATCAAGGCGGCGCAGCAGCGCGCCGCGCGCGAGCGCGAAGCGCGCGTCGCGGCCGCCCTCGACAAGATGGCCGAACTCGAGGCCGAGCGGCAGCGGCGCGCCAAGACCCACGCCAAGCAGGTCGAGAAGCAGAAGGAGCCGCGCGCCTCGACCAGCGATGCCCAGGTGCGCGTCATGAAGATGGCCGATGGCGGCTTCCGGCCGGCCTACAACTGCCAGCTTGGCACCGTCGCCAAGGGCCAGATCGTGGTCGACCTCGACGTCGACACCAGCGGCTCCGACCGCGGCCTGCTGCGCCCCATGCTGGACAACCTGCACCAGCGTTACGACCATTGGCCGCGCCGCTATCTGGCCGACGGCGGCTTCCTCAAGAACGAGGACACCGAATGGGCCGCCGGGCACGGCGTCCTCGTCTACGCTCCTGCCACCGAGAACAAGCACAAGACCGATCCCTATGCGCCGCGGCCCGACGACGGGCCGGGCGTCGCCGCCTGGCGCCAGCGCATGGACAGCGAGCACGGCAAAGAACTCTACAAGCGCCGTGCCACGCATGAATGCATCAACGCCCGCGCACGCCAATGGGGGCTGCGACAGTTCCTCGTCCGCGGCGTCGAGAAGGTCAGAACCGTCCTGCTCTGGTTCGCCCTCGCCAACAACATCCTCGCCGCTCACCGCCTCAAGGCCGTCACACCATGAACCACAAGCGCTGAACCTCCGCCGGCCCCACGCCGCCGGCACTCCAACACGGCGCCCGCTCGCCTTCGCCCCCGATGGCGCCGCCGTGACCATGCCAGCGCTCGACAAGCGCCGCATACTTTCACAAGCTCTCCGGGGGAAGGTGGTGCTCCCGCGTTACGCGCTCGCCGCGACGCCCGTGCCGATCGGGCAGGACACGCCGGTGCCGCCCAGCCCGCAATAGCCGTTGGGCACTTTCGCCAGATACTGCTGGTGATAGTCCTCGGCGTAATAGAACTCGGACGCATCGAGGATCTCGGTTGTGATCGGGCCGAAGCCACGCTGGCCCAGCGCCGCCTGGAACAGCGTCTTCGACGCCTCGGCCGCCGCGCGCTGCGCCGGCGTCTCGACATAGATGCCGGAGCGGTACTGCGTGCCGATATCGTTGCCCTGGCGCATGCCCTGGGTCGGATCGTGGTTCTCCCAGAACACCTTGAGCAGCGCCTCGAAGCTGGTCTTCTTTGGATCCCACCAGACCTTCACGACCTCGTTGTGGCCGGTCTGGCCGGAGCAGACCTCCTCGTAGGTCGGATGCGGCGTGTAGCCGGCGGCGTAGCCCACGGCGGTGCTGTAGACATTGGCCGCCTGCCAGAACTTGCGTTCGGCGCCCCAGAAGCAGCCCATGCCGAACTGCGCCGATTCGAGCCCGGCGGGGAAGGGCGGCCGGATGCGGTTGCCATTGACGAAATGGATGTCAGGAATCTCGAAGACATAGCCCGCACGGCCGCGTAACGCCTGGTCGGGCGCCGGCATCCTGGCCTTCTTCGACAGCATCGACAGAAACATCGGTGATCTCCCTCGAACCCGCCGGCTCCAAAGTGGGCACGAAGCGGCCCGCCGTCAACGCGGGCGCGCGGGGATGTGACCGGGGCTCAGCATTTGTCGGGCGACGCCGGAGGTGATTGACTGCCGGGCAAGACGGCGATGACCGTCACTCGGGAGGACTCGCATGGCCCATGGCGCGCCCGAACACCCGCTCGCCACCGAGCAGGCGCCCGCCTGCGCCCCGCCGCGCGCCGAAATGCGCGCGCCGCCCTGGCCGGTACCCTTCGGCGCCTGCTGCGCGCACGCCCATGTGATCGGCGACGGATACGAGCATCCGCTGGTCGCGACGCGCGGCTATACGCCGCCACCGGCCACCGAAAAGCAGTACCTGCATATGCTCGACGGGCTGGGCCTGACGCATGGCGTGCTGGTGCAGATCAGCGTGCATGGCACCGACAACAGCCTGATGGTCGAGGTGCTGCGCGATCATCCCAAGCGCCTGCGCGGCATCGCCGTCTGCGCGCCCGACGTCGCCGATGCCGAGCTGCAGGCGCTGAACGAGGCCGGCGTGCGCGGGCTGCGGTTCAACGTCACGACGGGTGGCGGCATCGGCTTCGAGGCGTTGGAGACGCTCGCGCGTCGCATCGCGCCGATGGGCTGGCACGTCCAGTTGCTGACCACGCCGGAACGGCTGGTCGAGGTCGCGCCGCGCCTGCCGGCGCTGCCGGTCGATGTCGTGATCGACCACATGGCGTATATCAAGCCGCCCGACGGCGCCGCGCATTCCGCCTATCGGGTCATGCTCGACCTGCTGAAGAACGGGCGGACCTGGGTGAAGATCTCCGGCGCCTATCGCAACAGCCAGCAGAGCCACGAGTGGACCGATGTCGACGACGTGGCGACCGGCCTGATCGCGGCGCGGCCCGACCGGCTGGTGTGGGGCACCGACTGGCCGCACACCCATCTTGGCAAGGTACCGTTCCGCACCGGCGAGACCTTGGAGATCCTCGGCCGCTGGATGCCCGACGCTACCTCGCGCAAGCGCGTGCTGGTCGACAATCCGACGAAGCTCTACGGCTTCTGATCGGCAACGAAGCGCGGCACGGTGCGGTCGCCGAAAGGCGCGAAGCTCGCCCGTACACGCGCGCCGATCGTCAGCTCTGGATCGGCATGCGCCATCATGCGGAAACCCTCGTCGAGATCGACCAGCGCGATGCCGTAGGGCGCGTATTGGCGCAAGGCATCCGAGGGTGGCCGATGAACCACGGTGATCGAGAAGATCGTGCCGTTGCCCGTGGCCTGGCGCATCTCCAGGCGGTCGCCGTCGCAGACATCGCAGCGCGCCTTGGGCGGGAACTGCGGCGCGCCGCAGTGATCGGCGCAGCAGCGCGAGAAGGTGATGCGGCCCTCCTGGGCTTGCTGCCAGAAGGCCTGGGCGTGGGGATTGGCGCTGAAGCTCATGCTCACACCCGTTCCAGGATCATCGCGACATGCGAGGACATCACGCCGCCGTCGCCGTGCACATAGGCCGTGGCGGGCGAGCCGGCCTGCCGGTCGCCGGCGCGGCCGCTGAGCTGGCGTTGCGCCTCGACCAGATGCGCCATGCCGCCACCGACGCCGCAATGGCCGAAGGACAGCAGGCCGCCGTGCAGGTTTAGCGGCAGGTCGCCGCCGATCTCGAAGCGCCCGGCGCGCGCCGCTTCGCCCGACTTGCCACGGGCGATGAAGCCGATCTCCTCCAGCAGCATGGCCAGCGTGATGGTGAAGGAATCGTAGACCACGAGGTGCTGGATATCCTTCAGGCCCATGCGCGCCTCGGCGAAGGCCGCGTCGGCGGCACGCTTGGCACCCATGTCGGCCCAGTCGCGCGCCATCGAGATGTGCTGGTGCAGATGGGCCTGGCCCGCGCCGCGCACCTTCACCCGCGCCGAGCTCGTGGGATCGCGGGTGATCACCATGGCGACGCCGCCATCGGAGATCGGACAGCAATCGAGCAGGCGCAGCGGCAGCGCGATCGGTTTGGACGCCATCGCTTGCTCGAGGGTGAAGGGCTCGCGCAGATGCGCCTCGGGATGGCGCGCGGCGTGGCGGCGCATGACCACGGCGAGCGACGCGAGATCCTCCTGCGTCAGGCCGAACTGGTGCATGTAGCGCGCCGCCAGCAGGCCGTAATAGGCGGGGATGGTGGCGCCGTAGGGCACCTCGTAGTCGGGGTGGCCGGCTTGGGCCAGGATCTGGATCGACTGGTCGCGCGTCTGGCCTGTGGCGCGGTTCTCGGCGCCGACGATCAGCACCGCCTTGCAGCGGCCGGAATCGACCAGGATCGAGGCCAGCATCGCCATCGCCACGCCGGTGGCGCCGCCGGCCTGCATGGCGTGCGCGTAAGCCGGCTTCAGCCCCATGTGCTCGGCGAACACCGTCGCCAGCATGATGTGCGGCATGGTGGTGGCGTAGCCGCACAGCACGCCGTCGATGTCGCGTCGCGCCAGCCCGGCATCCTCCATCGCCAGACGCGCGGCGTCGGCCATCAGGCCCGGCGCGGTGCTGCCGGGAAGCTGGCCAAAGCGCGTGGTGCCGACACCGGCGATATAAGCCATCCGCTCCTCCCTTGGGCCGGCGACCGTACCGACCTTCCCCCGGAGGGGGAAGGTGGCGCGCAGCGACGGAAGGGGGATGTTTCAACGCGTCAGGTGTCCGTCTTCGACATCCCCCATCCGCCCTTCGGGCACCTTCCCCCTCCGGGGGAAGGTAGCTACGGTTGGCGAAAGGGGAGGGTGAAGCGGGGATGACCGAGCCGGTAACGGTACCGATCTGGCTGTTCGCGGCGCTCGCCGTCTTCGCGGCGTGGTCGCTGCTCGATCGCCTGCTGATCCCGTCGGGCCGCTGGTTCCTGCGCCGCCGCGTCAATCGGCTGATCGACAGCGTCAATCGCCGGCTGCGCATCGAGATCAAGCCCTTCCAGCTCACCCGTCGCCAGGTGCTGGTCGATCGCCTGGTCTATGATCCGCAGGTCGTCGCCGCCGCCAACGAGAAGGCCAAGGCCGAGAACATCCCGCGCGAGGTGGCGATGACCGAAGCGCATCGCTACGCCAGCGAGATCGTGCCGGCCTTCAACGCCTACATCTATTTCCGCGTCGGCTATGCGTTGGCCCGCGCGCTGGCCCGTGCGCTTTATCGGGTGCGCCTGGGCTATGTCGACGACCTGGCACACGCGCAGGTGCCGAGCGACGCCACCATCGTCTTCGTCATGAACCACCGCAGCAACATGGACTATGTGCTGGTGGCCTTCCTCGCCGCCGAGCGCACGGCGCTCAGCTACGCGGTCGGCGAGTGGGCGCGCATCTGGCCATTGCAGCAGCTGATCCGCTCGATGGGCGCCTATTTCGTGCGCCGCAACTCCAACAACCCGCTCTATCGCCGCGTGCTCGAGCGCTATGTGCACATGGCGACCGAAGCCGGGGTGGCGCAGGCGATGTATCCCGAGGGTGGGCTGACCAAGGACGGCAAGCTGCGGCCGCCGCGCCTGGGCCTCGTCGACTACGCGCTGAAGTCGTTCGACCCGCAGGGCGCGCGCGATATCGTCTTTGTCCCGGTGGGCATCAACTACGACCGCGTGCTGGAGGATCGCACGCAGCTGCGCGCCGGCGACGCCGAGGCGCCGCGGCGAGGCGCCGGCTTCGCGTTCAAGACGACCGCGCGCTTCGTCGCGCGCAACATCGGCCAGATGTTGCGCGGGCGCTGGTACAGCTTCGGCTATGCCTGCGTGAATTTCGGCACGCCGATCTCGGCGCGCGAGTGGCTGGCGCGCACCGCCGACCGTTTCGGCGGCGATCTGCGCAAGCTCGACAAGGACCGGCGCTTCGAGGCCGTAGGCGCGCTGGCGGCCGACATCATGGACGGCATCGGCAAGGTCGTGCCGGTGCTGTCGGTGTCGCTGGTGTCCACCGTGCTGCTCGAGGCGGAGGAACCGATCGATGAGCTGGAACTGAAGGGCCGCTGCGCCGTTCTGATGGACGACCTGGGCGCCGCCGGCGCCAAGATCTACCTGCCGCGCGGCGATCGCGACTACGCCATCCATGTCGGCCTGCGCATGCTGACCCTGCGCCGGCTGGCCGCCGTCAGCGAGGACGGGCTCTACACCGCGGTCGAGGCGGAGCGTCAATTGCTGACCTACTACGCCAACGCCATCGCCCATCTGCCGCGCATCGATTCGAAGGCCGCGTGATAGGCTGCCCGCATGCTGTGGCGGCGCATCAGGGATCTGTCCCGCGCGATCTACAAGGGAGGCGTCGAAAACGGCCTGCCCAAGCTGTTGCTCGACATCTTCCTCGCCACCTATCGCGGCTTCGTCGACAACCGGTTGACCTCGATGGCGGCGGCGATCGCCTTCTACACGATCTTCTCGCTGGGCCCGGTGCTGATCTTCAGCGTCGCCATCGCCGAGCCCGTGGTCGGCCGGCTGATGGCGCAGCAGCACATTCTCGACGCCATCGCCACCGTGGTCGGCCCCGAGAATCTCGACATCCTGCGCCGCTTCGCCGACACCGGCCTGTTCAGCGGCCGCGGCTGGGTGGCGGCGGTCGGCCTGGCGCTGCTGCTCTATTCCGGCTCGTCGGTCTTCGTCGAGCTCGACAGCGCGCTCGATCACATCTGGAAGCCGGCTGGTGGCTGGCGGCGCAACGTGGTGCTGGCGGAGGTGCGCACGCGCCTGCTGGCGCTGGTGATGATGACAGCCATCGGCGTGCTGTTCCTGGTGGTGCTGCTGGCCGGCCTGGTGCTCAGCGCCTACACCGACGCGCTGAAAACCTTCCCGGTGCTGGGCGATTGGATCGGCCCGGCGGTCTCCAGCGTCCTGCAGTTCGCCGCCGTGGCGCTGTTCTTCACCGTCATCTACAAGGCGCTGCCCGACGTCGTGGTGCCCTGGTCCTACGCGCTCTACGGCGGGGTGATCGTCGCCGTCCTGTTCACGGCGGGTAACGCGGCGATCGTCTACTATTTCAGCGTCACCCACCTAGCGAGCGCCTTCGGCGCCGCCGGCGGCGTCGCCGCCGTGATGGTGTGGATCTACTACACCGCGATCATCGTCCTGCTCGGCGCCCAGGTCAGCCGCGCCACGCGCGACGTGCTGGAGTCGCGAACCTCGCTGCCGGGGACCGAGGAATAAGGCTCAGAACATCGCCGCCAGCACACGGTCCGGCGGCCGGTGGCCGTCGACGAAGGTCTTGATGTTGATGATGACCTTCTCACCCATCTCGATGCGGCCCTCGAGCGTGGCCGAGCCCATGTGCGGCAGCAGCACGACCTTGTCGAGCTCGATCAGCTTGGGGTTGATCGCCGGCTCGTGCTCGAAGACGTCGAGGCCAGCGCCGGCCAGCTCGCCGGCGCGCAGCATGCGGGTGAGCGCGTTCTCGTCGACCACCTCGCCGCGCGCGGTGTTCACCAGGATGGCTGAGGGACGCATCAGCTTCAGCCGGCGGGCCGAGAGCAGATGATAGGTGGCCGGCGTATGGGGGCAATTGATGGATACGATGTCCATGCGCGCCAGCATCTGGTCGAGGCTTTCCCAGTAGGTCGCCTCGAGCGGCTTCTCGATGTCGGCGTGCAGACGGCGGCGGTTGTGGTAGTGCACCGCCATGCCGAAGCCGCGGGCGCGACGGGCCACGGCCTGGCCGATGCGGCCCATGCCGATGATGCCCAGCCGCTTGCCCCAGATGCGCGCGCCCAGCATCGCGGTGGGCGCCCAGCCGGTCCATTTGGCGGCGCGCACCAGCCGCTCGCCCTCGCCGACCCGGCGGGCCACGGCGAGAATCAGCGCCATGGTCATGTCGGCGGTGTCCTCGGTCAGCACGCCCGGCGTGTTGGTGACGACCACGCCGCGCTGGCGGGCGGTATCGAGGTCGATGTGGTCGACGCCGGTGCCGAAGGAGGCGATCAGGCGCAGCTTGGGGCCGGCCTGTGACAGCACCCGCGCGTCGATCCGATCAGTCACGGTCGGCACCAGCACGTCGGCGGTCTTGATCGCCTCGATCAGCTGGGCCTGGGTCATCGGCTTGTCGTCGGCGTTCAGACGGGTGTCGAACAGCTCCATCATGCGCGTCTCGATCGCGTCAGGCAGCTTGCGCGTGACGATGACGTGCGGCTTCTTTGGCGATACGGCCATGATGGCTCCAATGACCCCCGAACCCGGGGCAATAGCAAAGCCGCGCGCGGCTTGTCCAGTTTGGCACCCGGACGCGGTCGATCCGCAAAAACCGTGCCGAATCCGGCCCTTATCGCGACTTTGACAGGTGGATTGAAAGCCGACCTTGCGATATATGTTGGAAATGGAGCGTGGCGCGTGGATCAGACGGTCGGCATGGGCTTTGGCCTTGACCGGGCTATTGGCGGCCGCCGGTCCTCCCGCCTCCGCCCAGGCCGTGGCCACGTCCGGCGGCGCCAACCCGCCGCCGCTGCGCAAGGGCACCGGACTGCCGGTGCCGCGCTTCGCCGTGGTGCGCGCCGAGGAAACCAACGTGCGCACCGGCCCGGGCAGCCGCTACCCGATCGATTGGGTGTTCAAGCGCAAGGGTATGCCGGTCGAGATCGTCGGCGAGTACGAGAACTGGCGCAAGATCCGCGACTGGCAAGGCGCCGGCGGCTGGGTCCATCAGAGCCTGCTGAGCGGCAAGCGCTACGTCATCGTCACAACGGCCAACACGCCGCTGCGCAAGACGCCCACGGCCAGCGCCGCCGAGATCGCGCGCATGGAGGTCGAGGTCGTCGCCCAGGTGAAGTCGTGCTCGGGCGATTGGTGCCGCGTGCAGGCCGGCGGTCATATCGGCTGGATCGAGCGCCGCCATGTTTGGGGCGTCTACAAGGGCGAAGTCGTCAATTAGGCAGCGCGACGTAGGCGGCATCGAAGCGCCGCGCGAGGTCCGGATCGATCGCCAGCGCCGCGCGCGTCGCGCCTAGCGCGAGATTCTGCTTGGTGAGTCTGGCCAGCGCGCCGACATCGGCGCGCGCCATGGCGACGATCGCTGGCCCGGCGGCGCGTTGCGCCTGCGGCGGCAACGCCTCCCAGTGGCGCATCGCCAGCTCGACCCGCACGTCGCGTCGCCTGGGATCGTAGGGCGCCACCTGCAACGCGCGCGAAAGCGGCGCGACCACCGATGGATCACCCTGGGTCAGCAGTTCGAGCGCTTCGGCGAGCGCGGTCCAGGCCGTGGGGTGGGCCGGTGCGTGGCGCACGGCGGTCTTTGCCGCCTCGACACTCTGCCGGGCATGCTCGACGAGCAGCTTGGCGTCGGTGGCGCGGCGCGCCTGCCAGAGCCGCAGATCGGCCAGGATCACCGCCGTATCGGCATCTGGCGCCAGGCTCAGCGCGAACTCCAGCCGCTCGACGGCGTAGGTGACATCCGAGGCGTAGAGGCCTCGCTCGCCGGCGATATAGCGCTCGGCGATCGGCTGGGCCTGGAACACGGCGATGGCGGCGAAGAGATGCGGCACCGCCGTCGCGGCCAATGCCAGGCCGCCGACGATGGCGATGATGCCCAGCGGCAGCGAGAGCTTGTGGCGTAGATGCTCGGGCCCGGCGTTGTGCCTGTCGCCGCGCCGCGCCCGGCGGCGGTCGGGCCGCAGGTCGGAAACCAGCGAGACACGGTTCGTGGGCGTCGCCATGACAGAGCGCGTCGAGGGGTTCGGCTACTCGCCGTAGTACTTCTTGTAGCCGCGGTAGTAGTACACGCCGCTATCGGTGTAGTCGTACTGGGCGTGGCGCCGCAGGTCGACCTGGGTGAGCACGATGCCCGACAGGCGCGCGCCCGCCTCGTAGACCATCTTCACGCCGGTCGAGGCGATGTCGCGCCGCGTCTTCTCCCAGCGCACCACGAAGATCGTCGTATCGGCCTGGCGCACCAGCAGCAGCGCGTCGGACACGGCCAGGACGGGCGGCGTGTCGAGCACGACGAGGTCGAAGGCGTCGCCCAGCTGCTGCAGCAGGCGGCGCATGCGCAGCGAGCCCAGCAGGTCGGTGGGCGAGGGTGGCCGCTTGCCGGCGAGGATGTAGTAGAGGCCGGTACGCGGCTCGACGTGCACCAGCTCCTCGAGGTTGCGCTGGCCCGACAGGAACTCGGCCAGGCCGGCCTCGTTCTCGACGCCGAGGTTCTTGTGCGCCGAAGGCTGGCGCAGGTCGCAGTCGATCAGCAGCGTGCGCGCCCCCGATGCGGCCGAGGCGGCGGCCAGCGACAGCGAGGTCGTCGTCTTGCCTTCGCCGGGCACCGAAGACGTCACCACGACGGTACGCTGCGGATGGTCGGCGCTCGAGAGCTGGATGCCGGTCCGGATCGTGCGCAGCGCCTCGGAATAGGCCGAGTTCGGCTTGTCGACGATGTTCATCCACGGCTTGGCGTTGCGCCGCAGGCGGCCGGACTGGAACGGCACCATGCCGAGCGCGGCGACGCCGGTCATCTGCTCGAGCTGGTGGATCGAGCGGAAGCCGGAGTCCATGAGTTCGATGATGATGGCCACCGCGACGCCCAGCGCCAGCGAGGCGACGAAGGCCATCAGCACGATCAGGTCCTTGCGCGGCGCGACGGGCATGCTGGGCGCCTCGGCCTCGTTCAACGGCCGAGCCATGGACTTGCGCTGCTGCTGGCCGGTAAGGCTGACTTCCTGGAAACGCGACAGCAGCGCCTGGTAGTACTGCTTGCGCGTGTCGAGTTCGGTCTGCAGCGTGCGCAGCTGCGCCAGATTCACGGTCTGGCGCTTGATCTGCTCCTCGAGCCGGTTGACCTCGGCGCGCAGCTTCTCGACCGAGACCCGCGTGGCTTCAACCTCGCGGCCCTGATTGTCGATGACGCGGCGGCGTTCGGAATTGACGCGGGATTGCACTGCCGCGAGCTGCTGGACCGCCTTCACCATGTCGGGATGCGCCGGGCCGAGCTGTCCCGACAGCTCGGCGACACGCTTCTCGGCGCTGGCCAGCTCGGCAAGCAGAGTGGTGTCGTTGGGCAGCATGCCGTTGGTGGCGCGCGCCGCTTTCTCGCGCAGGTCGCGTTCGGCCGACAGCAGCTGCGACTGCAGCTCGATCAACTGCTTGGTCTGGGTCGAGGCGTCGCCAGTGTCGTAGATCTGATTGGCGGCACGGAACTCGGCCAGCTTGCCCTCGGCCTCCACCACCGCCTTGCGCGCGGTCTCGGTCTGGGTGCTGAGGAAGCGCATCAGCTCCAGCGAGTCCTGCTTCTTGTCGGACGTCTGCTGGTCCATGTAGGTGCGGATCGCCTGGTTCACCGATTGCGCGGCGAGCAGCGGATCGGATGAGCGGTAGCGTACGCTCATGACGCGCGAGTACAGCGGGATGGCGGTCGACAGGCCGCCGGCCCAGGCGCCGGCGATCTGGTTATAGAAGGGATCCTTCTGGTCCGGCGGCATCGCCTCGAGGCGGCGGCGGACTTCATCGGCCGGCAGGCGCGATGGGGGCGTCGTGCCACCGGCGCCGACCAGCTTCAGGACCGGCGCGAAGAGAGCCTTGAGCTTGCCCTGTTGCGGCGGGGCGAGATCGGGGTTGAATAGCGGGTGCTCGATCAGGTTCAGCGCCCGGACGGAGATGCGCGCGTTGGCCTCGCTCTTCAGCTTGGCCGCCTCGGCCTCCATGTTCACGTCGAGGGGACCGGCGCCCTGGTTCGGGTTGATGATCGGCGCGTCGGCGCTGCCCTCGATGACAATGTCGGCCTGAGCCTGGTAGACCGGCACCAGCTGGTTGGCGACCAGCCAGGCGATCGTCGTGCCGATCAGCGCCACGCCACCGATGAGCAGCTTGTGGCGCCGCAGCATGCCCAGGATGTTGCGGACCGAAACTGACGGGGAAGGGTCGCCCTGCGGCGGCTGTTGCGAACCTGGCGGCGGCGCTTCCACCGGAAGGTTGCTGTACGCCGTTTGCAGGCGCGTGACACTCGCCATGGACTAGGACCACCCTGCGGCCGGCGCGCCCGGCGAATAAAAACAATGAGAATTACTAAATATCACGTCGTAAACCGCTCTAGAACAAAGAAATTTCAAAAGGCGTGATTGCTGGGTCGCGGGTCGCTCTCGACCACAATCTGTGGGGTCGAGCGACGTTGTGACCTCAATCCATGGAGAAACGATGAACGGTGCTCAGCGTTCCTTCAGGGCGTCGCCGACGGTGGAAAATACCCGGTCGGTGAAATAATCCATGATCGAGCGGCGGCCGACATGCAGGTCGACCATTGCGGTCATGCCGGGGGTCACGCGATTACGCCGTGGGTCGTCGCCCAGATAGTCGCGCTCCACCGAGGCCAGGACGACGAAGTAGGGTTGCGTCGTCGCCGCGGCTTGCGGATTGACGGCCGGGTCGGGCGCCGTGGCGTCAGCGGCGATGTGCGTGACCTTGCAGTCCAGCGCGCCGTAGCGGATCCAGTCATAGGTCTGCAGCTTCGCGATACAGGCCTGGCCGGGCGTGATCATGCCGATATCGGCGTTGGTGACCCGGATCTCGACCTCGATGCGTCGCGCCTCGCCGGTCGGCACGACACCGGCGACCGGCTCGCCGGGCCGCACGGCCTGGCCGGGATTGGTCAGGCGCATGCCGTTGACGATGCCGTCGATCGGCGCGCGCAGGGTCAGGTTCCGCTTGAAGGTAAGTTGCTGCTCGACGCTGCCCAGGGCGCGGTCGCGCTCGGCGCGCGCCTCGCCCAACCGCTTCAGCGCCGCCGAAGACCACTCGCGATCGACGATGGAACGCCGCTCGGTGGCCTCGTTGTAGGTTTGCTGGGCGGATTTGAGATCTTCGCGCGCCGCGGCCAGATCGCCCTGGGCGATGACGAGGTCGCGCTTGACCCCAAGATACTGAAGCTCCGGGAAGTATTGCTGGCCGACCAGGCCGCGCAGCGCCTGCTCGCGCCGCGACAGGATGGCGACACTCTCTTCCAGAGTCTTGATGCGGCCCTGCAGCCCGAGGATCTTGGAGCGCGTCTGCTCGATCACCGAGTCGGCCGCGGTACGCCGCGCCTGCAACTCGGCCTGACGCGCGCGCCAAAGATTGAGCTGATCGGCGATGACCGACGGGGCGTCCGACAGTGTCGTCGGGAAGTTAGGCGGCATCGGCTGGTTGGCGGTCTCCGCCTCGAGCCGCGCCACCTCGCCGGACAGCGCGAGGTAGATCGCGCGCGTCTTGCTGATCTCCTGGTCGACCTGGTCGGCGTCCAGCGCGACGAGCTCCTGGCCCTCACGCACCTGGTCGCCGTCCTTGACGAAAATGCGCGCCACGCGTCCGCCCTCGGGATGGCTGACGGTCTTGGCTTTGCCGGCCGGCCGGATGACACCCTGGGCCGTCGCCACCTGGTCGATCTTGGACAGCGACATCCACAGGATCGCAGCGGCGAGGAAGCCGGCCACGGTGTAGATCGTCCAGCTGACGTAGGGCGAATGCCGCCGCTCGGTGATCGCCTCGATGTCGGGCAGAAAATCCTCGACCTTCGAGCGCGGCGTGCCCGGCAAACGGGCCTCGGCGAAGAGGCGCGTCAGCGCGTTCTCGGTTGGCTTGGTCGGTGCCGCCTGCTGCGCGCCGGCGGGCGAATCGACGAGCTCGCGCCCGCTGTCGCGCGGCTCCTCGCGCGCCGCCCGCAGCGCGCCGTTCGGTGGTCCTCCGCCATTGGCCATCGCGCGTTATCCTTCAGGCACCGGCCATCGGGCCGCCACCGGCGACCAGGCTGGCGATGTTGGAGCCGGAACTCATCGGCGACTGGGCGCCGGGCTGGGCGCGGCTGGCCTCGGCCATGCGGATGCGGGCATAGGCCATCACCTCCGTCGGCGGTCCGATGCGCTCGATGCGCCCGTCGATCACCAGCGCCACCTTGTCGGCGATGGCCAATGGCGCCAGGCGATGCGTGACCATGACGATGGTGCGGCCGCGCGCGTTGGTGCGCAGCGTGCGCAGAAGCTGCTCCTCGGTCGCCGGATCGAGCGCGCTGGTCGCCTCGTCGAGCACGATGATGCGGGGATTGCGGATCAGCGCGCGGGCGATGCACAGCAGCTGCTTCTGGCCCTGCGAGAGGCCGCCGCCGCGTTCGCTCAGCACGGTGTTGTAGCCGTGCGGCAGCTTCTGGATGAAGTTGTGCGCGCCGACGAACTTGGCGACGGCGACGATGCGGCCGGGATCCTTGTCGGCGACACCCATGGCGATGTTCTCGCGCACCGTGCCGGAGAACAGCTGCACTTCCTGCGGCACCGCACCGGTCTGCGCGCGCAGTTGCGCCGGCGAGATATGCGCGATGTCGGTGCGGTCGACCAGTACGCGGCCGGAGGTCGGCGTGTAGAGGCCCTGCAGCAGGTTGGAGATCGTCGTCTTGCCCGAGCCGGAGGGGCCGATGATGCCGATCACCGTTCCGGGCTCGATGCGCAGGTCGATGTCATGCAGGATCGGCGGGCCGTCGTCGTACTTGAACGAGACGCGCTCGAAGATGATCTCGCCCTGCACCGGCGGCATCGGCGCCAGCGCGCCCGGCTCGATCTCCGGCGCCACCGACATCATCTCGTCGATGCGCCTGAAGGCGGCGAACACCGCCTGCACGCTGTGCCAGGCGGAGATCACCTGACGCATCGGCGCCAGCGCGCGGCCGGCCAGCATGTTGACGGCGATCAGCGCACCGATGCTCATCAGCTGGTTGGTGATCTCCCAGGTGCCGAGCAGGATGACACCCAGCGATACGAACATCTGCAGCGCGCCGGTGAGGGAGCCGACGGTGTTGGCCAGATTGTTGGCCTTGAAGCTGGTCCAGGCCGAGCGCGCCACGCGCTCGCGCCAGCGCCGCTCGATCTCGCTCTCCAGGCCCAGCGCCTTGATGGTGCCGGCGTTGTTGACGGTCTCGTTGAGCGCCGAGCCCTTGGCCGCCAGGGCGTTGAAGTTCTCGTCGATGTAGCGCTTCTGCGCCCGGTGGGTGACCAGCGAGATGCCGATGAACACCGGGATCATCAGCGTCACGAAGATGCCGATGAGGGAGTTGATCAGGAAGATGGCGATCAGATAGATGAAGACGAACGCCAGGTCGATGACCAGCGCCGGCATCTGGCCGGTGAAAAAGGCACGCAAGGTGTCGAGCTGGCGCAGCCGCTCGGCGATCACGCCCGAGGGCGTCTTCTCGAAATGCTGATAGGGCAGGTGCACGAGATGGCGCACGACCTCGCCCGACATCAGCGCGTCGATGCGCGCGCCCGTGTTGCTCGAGACATAGCTGCGCAGGATGCGCAGCAGCGTGTCGAAGACGTATACGATCGACATGCCGATGATCAGCACGACCATCGTCGTCGCCAGCGTGTCGGGACTGCCTTGGCCGATGACCTTGTTGAAGATCACCATCATGAAGAGCGGCGTGGCCAGCGCCAGAATGTTGATGGCGCAAGACGAGATCAGCAGCTCGCCGAGCACCGGCCTGACGCGATCATAGAGCAGCGCCTTCCAGTCGCGGCGGCGCGCTTCGCTCGGCACCTCCTTCATCACGATGGCACGGCCGGTGATCGAGGCGATGGCCTGCGGATCGAGCGTGCGCGCCTTGCCCTCGACGACGTCGACCGCGGTGAAGCGCTCGCCATCACGAGCCGTCACGACCATCGACGGTTCATCGCCGCGGCCGACAAGGATGAAGGGCGTCGGCAGCCGCGCGAGCGTCGCGCTGTCCGTCGTCACCGGCCCGGCTTTGAAGCCCAGGCGGGAGCAGGCGAGCAGCACGGTCGGCTCGTCGAGACCGCGTTCGGGGATCGGGCAGAGCGCGCGCAGCTCGGCCTCGCTGACCGGGCGACCCATCTGCTGCGTGACATACAGCAAGCAGCGCATCAGGGTGTCGATGCGCCGCTCCGGTCGCGGCTCGGACGGTGCTGGCTCGCCTGGCCGGGCCGGTTCCGCGTCGACCGGCCGTGCTGGGTCCTGCGGATCCGGGGTATCGCCGTACGGTTTGTCAGGCGGAGCCATATGCGCGGGCAACCTCAGCGACGCGGCGGGACGGGCGGCGAAACAGCGCCGACCGCCGTCGCACTCGCGCTTCTCCCAATGTTCTGGCAATGACCCGCCGTGGGTACGACGGGACGGCCCTTGGGGACCAATGCCGAACGATCCATAGTGGCAAGAATCTTGCCTATTAACAATAGCCTGCGGAACCATTCTGAAGTTCCGTGGCGGGCCTGCCGCCGTCTTGGATGCGACGAAGAGTCGCTTGTGGATTATTCATCACGATAGATTCACGATTTTTAGACGTTCGATCCCGATTCGTTCAGGGTCTCGTGCAACTCCGTGCAAAATTCGGTGTTATTTGAGGGGCCGGTTTGCTATAACCCCGAGGATCATCTGGCGAATTTTGCCCAAAAGAATTTTCAGGAAGCGATTTGATGACAGCCTCCTTCCGCCGTGTTTTCTCAGGTTGGGTGACCGGGCTACTGGTTCCTGCCGTCCTGTGCGGTCAGGTGGCGGCGCAGCCCGCGCCGCTCGTTGACCGCATCGCGCGTAACGATGGCGACTGGCGGTCGCAGGTTCGCGACTACCTGATCGGCAACAGCGGTGCCGCGGATCGGAGCCAGATCACGGATCGGGCGGTCGAGCTGATCAAGCAGTTGCACGAGCGGTGCCGTGGTGGTGGCTGTGGAGCGGCTGGCAGCCCAGGCGCAGCTGGCGGCCCAGGCACGGCTGGCGGCCCGGCTACGGCAGGCGGCCCCTCTGCCGCGGTGCAGGATGTCGCCCGGATCGCCAGCGGCGCGGTCTGCGCGGCCTATCCGATCGATACGGTCTGCGTGCGCCGCTGGACGGTGCCGGCCAACATCCAGGCCTTCGACTTCGATCCGGCCCGTGCGCCCGTGTATCCCGGCATGACGCCGATCCGCCCGGGCGATGCGCGCATCACCGGCGGCGAGCGCGGTGTGCGCTACAACGACGCCTACCCCGCCTCGGGCGACTCGTTGCTCGATGTGCGCTCCTTCAGGGTGCCTGCGCCCAACGGCTTGCTGCGCGTGTCGCTGATCAGCGGCAAGCGACCGCTGGCCCAGGCGCTGTCCTCGCCGTTCGGCCGCACGCTGACCGCCAATGGCCAGCCCTTCGACATCGTCGCCGCTGGTCCGGACCGGTGGATTCCGCGCGGCGCGCTGGCCACCGGCACGGCTGAGCAGGTTTTCGTCGCCAACAACATCCTGCCCGGCAGCGCGCCATCGATCATCTTCGAGGTCGAGAACACCCAGGGCGCGCTCGAGCTGATCTTCCCGCAGGGTGCCGAGATTGGTGCGCTGCTGGTCGAGCCGGCCAACCTGCCGTCGACCCTGGTGCTCGACTCGACGGCGCGCGCCACCGGCCTGCTCACTAACGACACCTGCCTGCGCGAGCGCGAGAAGCTCGACAGGGTGCTGGCCGGCCTGCCGTTGTCGGTGCCGCCGCCGCGCTCGCCGCCGCCGCCGCCCCC
>JALHMM010000012.1 GCA_022844045.1 Reyranellaceae bacterium
GATCGCCACGCCGCGCTCGGCCACCGGCGCGTCGATCGCGACGATCTCGCGGATCCGGCCGGGCCGCCGCGACAGCACGACGACGCGATCGGCCAGCCGCGCCGCCTCGTCGAGATTGTGTGTCACGTAGAGCCGCGTGCCGCGCTCGCGCGCCCAGATCGACAGCAGGTCCTCCATCAAGAGCTCGCGCGTCTGCGCGTCGAGCGCCGAGAGCGGCTCGTCGAGCAGCAGCACCGCCGGCCGTACCACCAGCGCGCGGGCGATGCCGACGCGCTGACGCATGCCACCGCTCAGCTGCTTGGGCAGGGCCTGCGCGAAGTCGCCGAGCCCGGTGAGCGCCAGCGCCTCGCTGACGCGCTCCTGCCGCTGCCGCGCCGAGAGCGGGTGATGCTCCAGCGCCAATGCCACATTGGCCTGCACCGTGCGCCAGGGCAGCAGGGCGAAATCCTGGAAGACGTAGGTAAACGGATTGAGCGAGTCCCGGCGCGTCTCGCCCAAGGTGACGACGCGGCCGGCGCTCGGCTTCAGCAGCCCGCCGACGATGCCCAGCAGGGTGGACTTGCCGCAGCCCGACGGCCCGACCAGCACCACGGTCTCGCCGTCGCGGATCGCGAGGTCGATGCTATCGAGGACGAGCAGCCCGTCGTAGCGATGCGTCACGCCCTCGATACGGATGTCCATGCGCGCGCTTTAGAGTCCGCGAATCTCGCGCTCGGCCTTCATCGCGCGCACGGCCTGGCGCAGCGCGTGGGCGGTGAAGTCGACGTCCTTCTGGTCATGCGTCGCCGAGACCAGGCCGCCAGTGCCGCCCATGATGTCGACGCCGTAGACCAGCATCGCCATGCGCACCTTGCCGAGATAGGCCGGATCGCGCGCGCCCTTCAGTCCCTTGAAGCCGAGCTTCAGCGGATCGAAGCTCGCCGGGTCGATCGCCACGCCGTTGGGATTGGAGAAGATCTGGAAGGCCGAGGAGTCGCCATAGACGCCCCACGGGATGCCTTCCTCGATCAGCACTTGCCGCAGCGCGGCGCGCAACGTCGCGGTGACGGCGTTGGCCTTGGCCGGCGCGTCCTCGCGCTCGAGGATCTCCAGCGCGGTGACGGCGGCGGCGGCCGAGAGCGGGTTGGCGTTGTAGGTGCCGGGATGGGCGATCTTCTCGATCTTCTTCGACTTGGTGAAACCGAAGTCCAGCAGGTCGAGCACGTCCTTCCGGCCGGCCACCGCGCCGCCGGGCAGTCCGCCGGCGACGATCTTGGCGAGGATGCAGAGGTCGGGCGTGATGCCCAGCGCCTTCTGCGCGCCGCCGGTCGACCAGCGGAAGCCGGTGATCACCTCGTCGAAGATCAGCAGCACGCCCTTCTTCTTCGTCGCATCGCGCAACGCCTGCAGAAAGCCCGGCGGCAAGGGCACCTGGCCCCACGACGCACCCGAGGGCTCGATCATGACGGCGGCGATGTCGTCGCGCTCCTCGAGCAACTGGACCGTCGGCGCCGAGTCGTGCGCCGGCATGACGATCGACTGGTCGATCATGTTGGGCAGGATGCCGACCGGCGTGCCGCCGTCGAAATGCGAGGTGCCGCCGGGCACCACGCCGTCATGCCAGCCATGGAAATGGCCGGTGAAGCGCACGACCTTCTGCTTGCCGGTGAACGCCCGCGCCAGGCGCAGCACCATGTGCGAGGCCTCGGTGCCGCTCGAGGTGAAGCGCACCTTCTCGGCGCAGGGGATCAGCCGGCACACCAGCTCGGCCCAGCGCACCTCCAGCTCGTGCGAGGCGCCTAGATGCGTGCCCAGCGCGGCCTGCTTCTGCACCGCCTCGACCACCTCGGGCCTGGAATGGCCGAGGATCATCGCGCCATGGCCGCCGAAATAGTCGACGTACTCATGGCCGTCGGCGCACCACTTGCGGCTGCCTTTGCCGTGAGTCGCATAGAGCGGGTAGGGGTCGAGGTGGCGGCCGTCATGCGTGATGCCGCTGGGCAGCTTCTGCGCCGCGCGCTTGAACAGCTTCTCCGAGGTCGGCGTCTTGGCGCGGTAGTCGGCGGCGATGGTCGAATTGGTCTGGGCTTCGGCGGGCATCGCCATGATGGACTCCTCGGGCACGCGGCACGGCGCACACTACCCGCGTTCCCTGCCGGCAGGGAAATACCTCTCGCGACATCACGTCCTATTTTAACAAGAAAAATTTGTTCTATTATGCCTTGCCGAGTTGGCGTGAAAGGCGGCCGCCATGGCGATCGCGACGGGTAGCAAGGACGCGAAGGGCGGGGCGCCGTCCTTCGTCGACCTATTCACGCCCAAGCTCGTGACCGTCATGCGCGAGGGCTACAGCCTCGACGCGTTGCGCGCGGATGCGCTCGCCGGGCTGACCGTCGCGATCGTCGCGCTGCCGCTGTCGATGGCTATCGCCATCGCCTCGGGCACGACGCCCGAGCGTGGGCTCTACACCGCGATCATTGGTGGCTTCCTGATCTCGGCGCTGGGCGGCAGCCGCTTCCAGATCGGCGGGCCGGCGGGCGCCTTCATCGTGCTGGTTGCCGCGTGCGTGACGCGCCACGGCATCGACGGCCTGATCCTCGCCACGCTGCTATCCGGCGTGATGCTGCTGGCGATCGGCCTGCTGCGGCTGGGCACCTTCATCAAGTTCATTCCGTATCCGGTGACGGTGGGATTCACGGCGGGCATCGCGCTGATCATCTTCGCCAGCCAGCTCAAGGATCTGCTCGGGCTGACGCTGTCGGTTCCCGAGCCCGGACCGTTCCTCGCCAAGCTCGATGTGCTGAGAGACGCGTTACCGACGGTCAACAGCGCGGCGGCCGGGCTGGCGCTTGGCACGATCGTCGTGATCGCGGGCTTGCGACGTCTGCGGCCGGGTTGGCCCGGCATGCTTGTCGCGGTCGTGCTCGCCTCGGTCGCGGCGAGCGTCCTCGAGCTGCCGGTGGAGACCATCGGCACGCGCTTCGGCGACATCCCCAGCAGTCTGCCACCGCCGAGCCTGCCTGATATCACCTGGGCGAAGGTCGTGGCCGTGCTGCCCGATGCGCTCGGCTTCGCGCTGCTGGGTGCCATCGAGTCGCTTCTCTCGGCCGTGGTCGCCGACGGCATGACGGGACGACGGCATCGCTCGAACTGCGAGCTGGTCGCGCAGGGCGTGGCGAACATCGGATCGGCGCTGTTCGGCGGCATCTGCGCCACCGGCACGATCGCGCGCACGGCGACCAACGTGCGCGCCGGCGCCCGCGGGCCGGTCGCGGGCATGCTGCACGCGCTCTTCCTGCTGCTCTTCCTGCTGATCGCCGCACCGCTGGCGCGCCACATTCCGCTGCCGGCGCTCGCCGGCGTGCTGGCGGTGGTGGCCTGGGGCATGATCGAGACCCACGCGCTGGTTGCGTTGCTTCGCACATCGTGGGGCGACGCCATCGTGCTCGCGGCGACCTTCCTGCTGACGGTGCTGCGCGATCTCACCGAGGGCATCGTCGTCGGCTTCACCATCGGCCTGCTGCTGTTCCTCGACCGCATGTCGCAAGCGATCCAGGTGCAGGGCGGCCGTGCATTGGTGCCCGATGATCGCGCCGACGAGTCGGGGCGCACGCCCTACGATCCCGCCGCATCGCACGCCATCGATCGCGACACCGTCGTCTATCGCATCTCAGGCGCGTTCTTCTTCGGCTCGGCGGCGATGGTCGACGCCGTGCTCGATCGTATCGGCGATCGCCATCGCACGCTGGTGCTGGATCTGGCCGGCGTGCCGTTCGTCGATTCGACGGCGGCGACGACCATCGCCGGCATCGCCGCCAAGGCGCGCCGTCGCGCCGGCCGCGTGGTGCTGACGGGCACGACCCGCGAGATGCGCCGAACCCTGATCGCCCACGGCGTGCGCCCGCCGTTGGTGCGGTTCAAAGCGACGGCGGAGAAACGGGAGGAGTAGGTCTTGCGCTTTCCCCCCGCCTGCGGGCGTGCCGGCGGGCGGGGGAGGGCTGGGTGACTCTACTCGGCGGCCGGTGCCGCGGCCTTCTTCTTCGCCTCGAACTTTTCCTTCTCCTCGGCCTTGAGCTCCTTCTTGGACAGCTTGCCGACCGGGGTCTTGGGCAGTTCGTTGCGGATCTCGAAGGCGACCGGGAATTCGTGCTTGCCGATCTTGCCGGTGAGGTGGGCCTTCAGCTCGTCGAAGGTCAGGGTCTTGCCGGGCTTGAGCTTGACGAACACCTTGGGCGCCTCGCCGCGATACTCGTCGGGGATGCCGATGACGATGCACTCCTCGACCGCGGGATGCTCGTAGGTCGCTTCCTCGATCATGCGCGGATAGACGTTGTAGCCGGAGGAGATGATCAGGTCCTTCGAGCGGTCGACGAGGTAGAGCCAGCCGTCGTCGTCCATGTAGCCCATATCGCCGGTGCGCAGGCCCTTCCAGTTGCTGCTCGGCGTGGTGAACAGGACCTTGTCGCTCTCGTCCTGCTTCTTCCAGTAGCCCTTCATCACCTGCGGGCCGATGATGCAGACCTCGCCGACATTGTCCTTGCCAGCCGGCAGCACCTTGGTGCCATCCTCGAGCGAGCGGATCTCGATGATCGTGCCGGGCATCGGCAGGCCGCACGAGCCGACACGGCGCACGCTCTTGTCGACCGGGCAGATCGCGCCGGTGGGCGAGGTCTCGGTCAGGCCGTAGCCCTCAATCAGCGTCGCGCCGGTGAGCTTCTCGAAGCTCTGCTGCACTTCCACCGGAAGCGGCGCGCCACCCGACATGCAGATCTTCAGCGACGAGAGGTCGAGTTCCTTCGCCTTGGGGTGCTTGTTGATCGCGGTGTAGAGCGTCGGCACGCCGGGGAGGAAGGTGGGTTTCTTCTTGCCCAGGTCGTTGACGATCATGTCGACGTCGGGCCGCGGATAGAGGATCAGCTGGTTGCCGTTGCGCACCGCGCCCAACATGATTCCTGACAGCGCGTAGATGTGGAACAGCGGCAGCACGCAGACGATCTTCTCCGTGCCGGGCTTGGTGTAGGGCGTCGTCCACGCCTGGCCCTGGCTCATCGCCGCCATGATGCAGCCATGCGTCAGCATCGCCGCCTTGGGCAGGCCGGTGGTGCCGCCGGTGTACTGCAGCAGCGCGACCTCCTCCCAGAGGTTGTCGCCCAGCTTGTGGCTGATGTACTTGCCGTCGTTGGCCAGCAGATCCTTGAACGCCATGTGCTTGTCGTCGCGCGGCCACTTCGAGATGTCGGCCTTCTTGGCGATCGGATAGAGCCAATTCTTCGGCCAGGGCAGGAAGTCGGCGATCGAGCCGACGATCAGCTTCTTCAGCCGCGTCTTGCCGAGCATGCCGGCCATGTTGGGGTAGAGCGCCTTGACGTCGAGCGTGACCAGGAAGTCGGTCTCGGAGTCGCCGATCTTGAACTCGAGCTCGCGCGCGGCGTCGAGCGGCGAGTAGTTCACCACCCGGCCGCCGGCCTTGAGGATGCCGAAGAAGGCGATGATGTAGTGCGGCGTGTTGGGCAGGTAGAGGCCGACATGCACGCCCGGCTTCACGCCCAGCTTCTGAAAGCCGGCGGCGGCGCGGTCGGAGAGTTCCTTGTACTCCTTGAAGGTGGTGATCTTGTCGAGGAAGTCGGTCAGCGGCCGGTCGCCATACTTGGCGCAGGCCTCCTCGAAGGCCTCGTGCAGGCTCTGCTTGGGTATGTCGAGATCCCAGGACACGCCCTGCGGATAGCTCTTCACCCAGGGATAGTTCGCCATTCCAGCCTCCCGATGCCGCCCGCAGGGGCGCAGCTTGTTTCGTTGAGCGGACTATGTGAGGGCCGCGCGCGAAGGGTCAAGTGCCGATGGCACGCGCAAAGTCACCAAATGGCGTAGGGTCACTATTCGCTTGCAGGTACTTCGCGCGACAGCGAGACTTCTTCTTATAAACGGCCGTTCATAGGGCCGATGGGAGGCTATTGATGACCATGTTGAGACGGTGGTTTGTGGGCGCGTCGTTGCTCGCCGCGGTGGCCGCGCCGGCGCACGCGCAGGAGCAATGGAAGGTCGCGTCGGCGGCGCAGCCCGGCACGGTGCTGATCGGCTTCGTCGACACTTTCGCCGCCAACGCCACGAAGGCGTCGGGCGGCAAGCTCGTCGTCGAGCGGCAGTTCGTCGCCAGCGAGCAGGAGATCGCGACCCAGCTGGTGCGCGGCCGCCTGCAGATCGGCAGCGTCTCGGCGGCGGGCATGTCGGTCCTGATCCCCGAGGGCGCGGTGCTCAACACGCCGTTCCTGTGGGCCAGCAAGGCCGAGCGCGACTATGTCACCGACAGCTACGCGTTGCCGGTCTTGCGCAAGATCTACGAGGACAAGGGCGTGGTCATCATCGGCCACAGCGAGGTCGGCTTCAACGGCGTGGTCTGCAAGTCCGCCTGCCCGACTCCCGCCAGCCTGAAGGGGCTGAAGGCGCGCGTGGCGCCGACACCGGCGTCCCGGATGTTCTGGAACCAGCTCGGCGGCAACAGCGTGCAGCTGCCGCTGTCGGAGCTGTTCCCGGCACTCGAACAGAACCTGGTCGTGGCGTGCGACCTGCCATTCTCGTATTACGTCACCACCCCGGCGGCGACGAGCGCGCCGTATTTCGTCGACACGCAGCATCTCCATCACCCGGCCTTCGTGATGGTCAATAAGGGCCTGTGGGACCGCCTGCCCAAGGACGTGCAGGAAGGCTTGATGAAGTCGCCGGTGCCGACCGCGGAGACCCGCAAGGCCGTCGACGCGGAGCTGGACGGGCGGATCGCCGAGTTCCGCAAGAAGGGCGGCACTTATGTCGAGCTCACCGACGAGCAGCGCGCGGAATGGCGCAAGCTGGTCGAACCCGGCCAGCTCGAGCTGATCAAGTCCATCGGTGGCCGGGCGGAGGAGGTCTTCGCCGCCATCCAGAAGGGCAAGCAGGAGTTCGCGGCCAAGAACAAGAAGAACTGAGCGTCGCATAGAGTCTAGCGGGGGCCTTCGGGCGCCCCGCGCCGGACCGTGCGAGGATCGGGCGCGCCACAGGGAGAGCGAGTAGTGCAGTCCTATGTCCATCGGGGCCTGACCTGGCTGTTCCGGGTCGAGGTCGTCATCGCCTGCACGGCCTTCGTGCTGGTCGCGGTCGCGCTCTTCGCCGACGTCTTGGGGCGGGAGCTTTTCGGCAACGGAATCTTCGGTGCCCAGCGTTTCGCTGTTTACTGCACCGCGATCGCCGGTCTGCTGGGCTTCACCATCGTCGTCCATAGCGGCGGGCATCTGCGTGTCGGCGCCGTCGACCGCATGTTCCCGGCGGCGTGGCACCCCGTGATGACGCGCGTTGGCGACGTGATCTCGGCCGTGATCTGTCTCGGGCTCGGCGTCTACGCTTTCGAGTTCGTGCAGAACTCCTACCGGCTGGGCGAGACGGGCATGGCGATCCAGATCAAGCTGTGGCCCATCCAGAGCGTGATCCCCTACATCTTCTTCGCATCGGCGCTGCGCTACCTCGCCTTCGCGGCTTTCCCCGCCATCCGTCCTGAAGAGAAGGAGGGCGAGTGATGAGCAGCGTCGCCGCCGCCACCCGCTCGACCGGCACCTGGATCGCCGCGGGCCTCCTCATATTCGTCGCGATCCTGGGGTTCACGGGCGGGCTGTCGCACCAGGTCGCGATCTTCTTTTGCCTCGTGCTGGCGCTGCTGTTTCTGCGCCAGCCGGTGGTGCTGCTGCTCGCCGTGGCGACGGCGTTCACCCACGCCTACTTCGCCAAGAACAGCAAGGTCGAGTTCCTGATCCAGGATGTCTGGTTCACGGTCGACCGCGAGGTGCTGCTGTCGATCCCCATGTTCATGCTGGCGGGCGCGCTGATGACCCGCGGCTCGATCGCGCAGCGGCTGATCGACGTCATGCTGGCGCTGACGCGGCCGCTCCCCGGCGGCATGGGCATCGCCGCCGTGCTGGGCTGCGCGGTGTTCGCGGCGATTTCGGGATCGTCGATCGTCACCATGCTGGCGATCGGCTCGATCATGTATCCGGCGCTGCTGCGCACCGGCTACGACCGCGCCTTCTCCATCGGCCTGATCTGTTCGGCCGGCACGCTGGGCATCATGATTCCACCGTCGATCCCCATGATCCTCTACGCGATCATGACCGACGTCTCGATCACCCATCTGTTCGCCGGCGGCATCGGGCCGGGTCTGCTGCTGACTCTGCTGTTCGCGCTTTACTCCTACGCCGCCAACCGCAAGCGCGAGACCCAGCCCTGGAGCCTGACCGAGATCGGCGGCGCGCTGAAACGTGGTGTGCTGGCGATGTTCCTGCCGGTGCTGCTGCTGGGCGGCATTTATACCGGCTACTTCACGCCGACGGAGTCCGCGGCGCTGTCGCTGGTCTACGCCCTCGTGGTCGAGATCTTCGTACACCGCGAGATGAAGCTGCGCGACTACGGCACCGTCGTCTACGAGACCGTGAAGCTGCTCGGCACCTTGCTGCCGCTACTGGCGATCGCCGCCAGCCTGAACACGATCCTCGACTACGAGGGCATCGCCAAGGGCTGGGTGGAGTACGTCAAGGGCAACATCGAAAGTCCGACGCTGCTGATGTTCGGCATCAACGTGCTGCTGGTCATCGTAGGCTGCCTGATGGACGCGGGTTCGGCGATCCTGATCTTCTCGCCGCTGCTGCTGCCGCTGGCGCAGGCCGCCGGCTACGATCCCGTGCACTTCGGCATCATCATGACCGCCAATCTGGAGATCGGCTACCTGACGCCGCCGGTCGGCCTGAACCTGATCGTGGCGATGGCCGCGTTCCGCGAGAACTTCCTGTTCATCTGCAAGGCGGTGATTCCCTTCGTGCTGATCATGCTGGGCTGGCTCGTGCTGGTCTGCGCCTGGCCGCCGCTGACGATGTACTTCGTCGGCAAGTGAACCAGGCCCGCGCGCGGGCCGAATGAAAAGCGGCGCGCCCCTTGGGGCGCGCCGCTCTAATTTTGGGGACTGGCGGGCGCGTCAGCGCTTCATCGCCGCGAACTCCTTCTTGCCCTTCTGGATGGCGTCGAATAGCTCCTGCGCGCGACCGCCCATGCTCTTGACGAGGTCGGGCAGGCCGGGCTCGACCAGCTTGCGCCATTCCGCGCGCTGCGCGTCGGTGAGCTCGTGCACGAAGCCGCCCTTCTTGCGGAACTCCTCGATCTTCACCTTCTCGTCGTCGTCGACCATCTTGCGGAACTTGTTGGGCGATGGCAGCGCTTTCTCGATCTTGTCGCGGGTCTCCGCCGGCAGCTTGTCCCACAGCGCCTTGTTGACCACGAAGATGGCGGCGTGGTGCAGATGGCGGGTGTGCACATAGTGCGGCGCCGAAGTCGCCGCCGGCGTGGTGATGTAGAACAGGAATGGCAGATCGGCGCCGGACACCAGGTTCTGCTCCAGGCCGGGCCACGCTTCGGTCAGCGGCATCTGCACGCCGTTGGCGCCCAGCTGTTGCCAGAACATCTTCGACGCTGGCGTCGGTGCCACGCGGACCTTCATGCCCTTGACGCTCGCCGGGGTCAGGCACGCGGTCTTGCAGACGACGTCGTTCCAGCCGACATCGGCCATCAGCAGCAGGTGCACGCCCTTCTCGGCGTAGATGCTGCGCATGATCGGCAGGGCGTACTTGTCGGTGACGTAGATGCGCTCGGCGTCCGACGACCAGAGATAGGGCAGGCTGACGACGATGCCGTCGGGCACTGAGATCGCTCCGCCGGCGGGCGAGCTCGCGCCCATCTGCAGCCGGCCGCGGATCAGCTGCTGGAACATCTCCTGCTCGTTGCCGACGAACTGGCGTTCGACCTTGATCTTGCCATCGGCGTTGGCGTTCACGACGCCGATGATCTCCTCGATGATGCTGAGCAGCACCGAACCCGGTTGGGCCGCCGAGGCGAGTTTCCAGGGTTCCTGGGCGGCGGCCGGCAGTGCCAGACCAGCCGCCACCGCACCGATCACGGCAGCGCGGCGAAGCAGACGACGCATGTTGGTGTTTCCTCCTGACAGATTGGCGCCAGTTAGCTGACGCATTGAGGCAGTATCCGCATGGGGCCGCAGCGTCGTCAAATGGGCGGTTGGGGGCATTGCATGATCTGATTTATTAAAAAGTATTGATAATATTTTGATTCAATGAGATAATATGATTAGTTTAGTGCCCTCTATCGCCGCCTCATCGCGGCCAACTAATTCCGCAGGCGCCCCCGATGGCCCTCCGTTTCCGTTTGCTTCTGGCGGCGCTTCTCGTGTCGCTGGTGTCGGCGTGCGGCATGTCCGGCGACGAATCCGCGCCCAGCGACAAGGTCGCCGCCGCCGCTTGGCACGAATGGCGCCGCTATGGCGGCAACATCCTCGATTATGGCGGGCGCCATAGCCGCAATGGCGGCGGCCACGAGACACGCGAGCCGCTGGCCTCGCGCATCGGCACCTATTGGCGCGCCGCCGGCCACCCCGAATGGGACGGCCGCACCAACAAGCCGTGGTCGGGCGCCTTCGTGGCCTGGGTCGTGAAGGACGCCGGCGTCAATGGCCGCGACTTCCGTCTCGGCGGGCGCCATGCCGACTACATGAAGGCGATGCTCGACCTGCAGATCGATGGCCAACCAGGCCGCTATATGGTGAAGGATTGGCGCGACGTCGCGCCCAAGAGCGGCGATCTGGTCTGCGCCGGCGCGCGAGCGTCCGGCCATCGCGACGCGCGCGCGCTGCGCGCCGCGGTCGACCGCGAGGTCACGCATTGCGACGTGGTGATCGACAACCGCAACGGCCGCCTGCGCGTCGTGGGCGGCAATGTCAGCGACAGCGTCTCGATGAGCTTCTTCCCCACGGACTCCAGCGGCCGTCTGCAACCCGTGCGCGGCCGCCCGTGGTTCGCCGTCGTCGACAAGCGCGACTAGGTCGGGAGCGCGCCGCTCCAGTGGCGCGCCCTCAGCCACACTGCTACGAACCCCATCGCCCGACAGAGGCGGAGGAGGGAACGTCGCCATGAAGCTCGATCGTCGTACGCTGCTTGTTGGCTCAGCGACGCTGGCTTTCGCGCCTTCCGCCGCGCGGGCGCAGGGACTGTCGGCCAATCCCATCACCATCGTGGTGCCGTTCACGCCGGGCACCGGCATCGACATCCTCGCGCGCGCCGTGGGCGATCGCTTGCGCGCGCGCTGGAACCAGCCGGTGGTGATCGACAACAAGCCCGGCGCCAGCGGCAATATCGGCGCGCAGGCGGTGGCGCGTGCGACGGCCGACGGCCACACGCTGCTGATGACCGTCAACGCCTTCGTCATGAACCCGCACCTCTACAAGCAGGTACCCTACGATCCGGTGGCGAATTTCGCGCCCATAATCGAGGTCGCGACCGGCGATCTGGTGCTGGTGGCGCATCCCTCGCTGAACGTCGCCGACATGCGCGCGCTGGTCGCGGCGGCCAAGGCGGCCGATGGCAAGATCGACTACGCCTCGCCCGGCATCGGCACGCCGCAGCACCTGGCGATGGAGCTGTTCAAGCAGAAGGCCGGGGTGTCGCTCAACCACGTGCCCTATCGCGGCTCGGCCGGCGCGGTGCAGGACGTCGTCGCGGGCCACGTGAAGGTGATGTTCATGCCGGTGCACACCGCGCTGCCCTTCGCGCGCAATGGCCAGGTCAAGGTGCTGGCGATCGGCGGCGCCAAACGCTCGCCGCAGGCACCCGACGTGCCGACTCTCGCCGAGGCCGGTTTCCCCGGCGCCGAGGTCGATCTGTGGTACGGCATGCTCGCGCCATCGGGTACGCCGCCGGCTGCCGTGGCGAAGCTCAACGCCGAAGTGAACGAGATCCTGCGCGAGCCGGCGCTGGTCGAGGCGCTGCGGGCACAAGGCTTGGTCGCCATTGGCGGCACGCCTGCCGATTTCGCCAAGCTTATCGCCGCCGACCTCGCGAAGTGGGGCGCCGTGGTGAAGGCCGCCAACATCAGCGCCGATTGATGCGGGGACTTGCCCATAGGTTTGCCTTCCCCCGGAGGGGGAAGGTGGCGCGAAGCGACGGAAGGGGGATGTCGAAGACGGACGCCTCAGTTCGTCTTCGACATCCCCCATCCGCCCTGCGGGCACCTTCCCCCTCCGGGGGAAGGTAAGAGATCGCACCATGCACGACGTCCTGATCATCGGCGGCGGCATCGCCGGGCTGACCACCGCGCTGACCCTGCATGAGGCCGGCATCGCCTGCCGCGTGTTCGAGGCGGCGCCGGCGATCGAACCGATCGGAGTCGGCATCAATGTCCTGCCGCATGCGTCCGCGATACTGGCGCGGCTCGGGCTCGAGCCGGCGCTGTCGGCCGTGGCGGTGTGCACGACCGAGTCGGCGTTCTTCAACCGCTTCGGCCAGCTGATCTATCGCGAGAAGCTGGGCCGCGCCGCCGGCTACGCGCAGCCGCAATTCTCGATCCATCGCGGCGATCTGCAACGCGTGCTGTACGAGGCGGTGCGCGCGAGAATCGGCGAGGCGCGCCTCTTGCTGGGCCGTCGCTGCGTCGCGGTCGAGGCGAACGACGCCGGCGCCGTCGCGCGGTTCGACGACGGATCGAGCGTGTCGGGTTCGCTCGCCATCGCCTGCGACGGCATCCATTCCGTCGTGCGCAAGCAACTCTACCCGCGCGAAGGTGCGCCGCGTTACGCCGGCGTCAACATGTGGCGCGGCGTGACGCGCTGGCAGCCGTTCCTGTCAGGGGCGACCATGGTGCGCGCCGGCTGGCTGGCCTGCGGCAAGATGGTGATCTATCCGATCCGCGAGTCGATCGATGGGGAAGGTCGCCAACTGGTGAACTGGGTGGCCGAGATCGAGACGCCGGCCGACACCAGCCGCGACTGGAACCGCGGCGGCCGGCTCGAGGATTTCCTCTGGGCGTTCGAGGACTGGCATTTCGACTGGCTCGACGTGCCGGCGTTCCTGCGCGCCGCGGACGTCGTGCTCGAGTTCCCGATGGTCGATCAGGATCCGCTGCCGGCCTGGAGCTTCGGCCGCGTCACCTTGCTAGGCGACGCCGCGCATCCGATGGTGCCGCGCGGCTCGAACGGGGCGGGGCAGGCGATCCTCGACGCCGACGTCATCGCGCGCTGCCTGAAGCAGCACGACGATCCCGTCGCGGCGCTCAAGGCCTACGAAGCAGCGCGCCTCGGTCCGACGACCGATGTCGTATTGACCAACCGCAAGAACCCGCCCGACGCGATCCTGCGCGAGGTCTTCGTGCGCTCCGGCGACAAGCCCTTCGCGCGCATCGAGGACGTGATCAGTCCCGCCGAGCTCGCCGCGATCTCCGACAGCTACAAGCGCGTGGCGCGGTACGCGTTGCCGTCATCCTGAGCGAAGCGAAGGATCTCGCGGTATCGTGGTCACATCCATGCGTGGTGTCTGGTCGCACCACCGCGAGGTCCTTCGCTTCGCTAAGGACGACGTTAGCCTTCAATAAGCTTCAGTATCGCGCGGCTTAACATCCGCGGCGTGGCCTCGTCGTGGATCGAGAACGGGCCGGGGTTGATGAGGATCATGTTGTTCATCGTGCCCGACAGGATCTGGAAGGCGAAGCGGATGGCGTCTTCGTCGGCCGCGACTGTCGGTCGGCCGAGCAGGGAGAGCGCGATCGGCAGCGCCAGCGACACGCGCTCGTGGCCCAGCTCGCGCAGCGGCGTCCACGCCGCCGGGTCGCTGCCGGCCTGGCGCAGCGAGGCGCGCACCAGTCCCTCGTAGCGCCGGTTCCAGGTCACCGAGGTGCCGACGACCCATTCGATGAAGCCGGCCAGGCCGCGTGGCCAGGCGACGTCGGGGCGATAGTCGCGGCGCATGGCGCGGCGCGACTCCTCGACGACGCCGAGCTGCAGGGCGCGGAGATAGGCTTCCTTGCTGTCGAAGCGGGCGTAGAATGAGCCGACCGTGATGCCGGTGGCGGCGCACAGATCGGCGATCGACAGGCGGTCGAAGTCGCGATCCCTCAGCAGCGTCAGCCCGGCGCGCAGCAACTCGGCGACCAGCTCGCGGCTGCGTTTCTGCCGTGCCGGGCGCATGCCGGGGATATCGAGCTGGGTGACGAGGGTAGCGTCCATTGACTCGATATTAAACTAGAATTATGATTCTTGTTAAGAGCCGAATGTGGAGGGACGCCATGCTGCGCAACAGCCGTTTCGACATCCGCCCGACCAATGGCGCGTTGGGCGCGGAGATCCATGGCGTGGACCTGGCGCAGCCGCTGGATGACACCGGCGTGGCGGAAATCCGCCGGGCGCTTGCCGATCACGGCGTGGTCTTCTTCCGCGAGCAGAAGATCACGCCCGAGCAACACATCGCCTTCGCCGAGCGCATGGGGCCGATCAACGTCAACCGCTTCTTCCGTCACGTCGAGGGCTATCCGAAGATCGCCGAGGTGCGCAAAGAGCCGGAGCAGAAGGCCAATATCGGCGGCGGCTGGCACACCGACCACAGCTACGACCAGATCCCGGCGCTGGGCTCGATCCTGCTGGCGCGCGAGGTGCCGCCGCGCGGTGGCGACACGATGTTCGCCTGCATGGCGCAGGCCTATGACGCGCTGTCGGACGGGTTGAAGGCGACGCTCGAGGGCATGCGCGCGGTCCATTCCAGCCGCCACGTCTTCGGCGCCGCGGCCAATTACCTGCAGACCGATATCAAGGGCCGGCTCGGCAACACCGAGGCGGCGACCCAGGACGCGGTGCATCCCGTCGTGGTGCGTCACCCCGATTCGGGCCGCAAGGTGCTCTATGTGAACTCGTCCTTCACCGTGCGCTTCGACGGCTGGACGGCGCAGGAGAGCGCGCCGCTGCTGAAGTACCTCTACGAGCACGCGGCGCGGCCCGAGTTCACCACGCGCTTCATGTGGCGCGAGGGCTCGATCGCCTTCTGGGACAATCGCGCGACCTGGCACTACGCGCTCAACGACTACCAGGGCGAACGCCGCCTGATGCACCGCATCACCATCGAGGGCGTGCCGCTCCGGGCTTGAAGCACACGCTGTCATCCCGAACGTAGTGAGGGATCCAGGCGGAATTCCTGGATCCCTCGCGCTGCTCGGGAAGACGGAGGTTGCGTGCTCTACGCTCGCGGATTGTCCTCGTCGAAGAACACCAGCGTGCGAATCTCGATGCTCTCGCGCGGACGGGCGTTCGCCGGGCTGGTCGGATCGTCGAAGGCGCTATGCGCCGTCCAGCGCGCGCGCCCGTCGGTCGCCGAGTCGTAGCACTTGAAGACCATCGCCTCGTCGGCCGTCATGTCAGGGTAGTAGTACCAGCGATGTGCCGGGTTGTGGCGCACACCGTAGGTCTCGCCCAGGCGGTCGCGGTAGATCAGATCCGAGGCGATGAAGTCCTCGAAGCCCACCGAGCGCGCATCGACGATACCCAGCGGCTGTTGTTCGATGGTGCCGGCGATCGAGCGCCAGACATTGATGATGGCGTAGCGCTTCTTCAGCCGCCGCTCGGCCTCGTCGGGCGCCAGCAAGTCCCACACACGCTGCGGCGCGGAGCGCAGGGTGTAGTCGTTGTGCGCGCGCTTCACCGGCTCGCGCACGCCCCGATCGTCGCGCTTGGCGTTGCGGCCGTCGCGGATCGTGTGGTCGAACACCACGACCTTCGTCGCGCCGGTGAGCTTCTTCACCAGAGCCTCGACCTCGCCATAGTAGGTGTCGACGAGCTGCCGCTCGTCATAGAAGTCGCTGACGGCGCTGGGCGCTTCGACGAGGGTGAAGCCGGCGGTCTCGAGCGTCGGCTGCTCAGCCAGCTGGCGCGCGTCGTGCACGGCCATCGGCTGCGGCTCGTAGGCGGTGTTGCGCCACGGCTTTCCCGGTGGCGGCTCGTAGGTGTAGCTGAACGGCTTCTCGCCGATCGGCACGATGTAGTTGATCGGCGCGACGACCTCGGTCGAAGCGGTGGTGACGGTCAGGGCGTCCATGATGCGGCTCCCGGTTGAATCTTCTGAACCGAACATGGGGGCAGGCCCTGCTGGGGTCAAAAGAGCATTTGTCGGGTCACCGTTAAGGAAACTTGTAAGCAGGCTGGGAATCAGCGAGTGACGAAGTCGGTGCTGGTGGGATTGCTGCCGCAGATCAGAACCGCGACCTTCTCGCCCTTCGCTGGCACGTAGCGGCCGGAGGTCAGCGCCGCCATGGCCGCGGCGCCGCCGGGCTCGGCCACCAGCCGCAGCTTGTCCCACAGCATCTTCTGCGCCGCGACGATCGCCTCGTCGGTGACCAGCACCGATTGCGCCACGTGCTCTTGCGCGATGGGGAACATCAGGCCGCCGATCTGCTTGGGGGCGAGCGAGTCGGCCGCCACGCCGCCGGCGGGCGCGTCGACCGGCTGGCCGGCCTTCAGCGCCATGTTCAGCGTCGGCGCCGCCTCGGGCTCGACGGCCACGACCTTGACCTTGCCGGCGAACCACGCGGCGATACCGCCGATCAGCCCGCCGCCGCCGACCGCGACCAGCAGCGTGTCGAGTCCGGGCAGCTGTTCCTCGATCTCCAGCCCGACGCTGCCCTGGCCGATCAGGGTCTCGGGCTGGTCGTAGGCGTGGATCGCCATGGCACCACTCTGCGCGCGCCATTCCTCCGACGCGGCCAGCGAATCGGCGTAGCGCTCGCCGCCGACGACGAGGTCGGCCCCATAGCCGCGGATACGCGCGATCTTCATCGGCGCGGCGATGACGGGCACGTAGATCTTGGCCGGGATCTTCAAGGTCATCGCGGCATAGGCGACGGCCGCGCCATGGTTGCCGCCCGAAGCCGCGACCACGCCGGCCTTCGGCACGGCGCGCGTCAGCAGGTTGGTGAAGGCGCCGCGCGGCTTGAACGAGCCGCTGTGCTGCAGCAGCTCGAGCTTGAGGTGCACTTCCGGAAGCGACAGGCCGAAATCGGCGCCGGCGACCGACATGACCGGCGTGCGTCTGATGAACGGCGCGATGCCGACATGGTTGGCGGCGATGGCGGCGCGGTCGATGGTGCGGGTCATGGCTTGGCTATAGAGAAGCGCTCGGCCGGTTGGCAACATGCCTTCGCCGGCTCGCCCGCGAATGGCGGCCAATCGTCAGCCAGCCTTGCGGCAGGTCGAGGTCTTCTTCAGCTCCGGCCCGGTATGGCCGCGCAGGAAGGCGAGGATCTTGTCCGGTGTGCCACGCGGCTTGGGCGGGCCCAGCCGATCGAAGCTGAGCTCGACGCCATGTGTCCTCGCCAGCGCCTCCAGCATCGGGCGATTGTCAGGGATCAGCATGGCGTAGGCGCCATCGGCTTCGCGACGCAGGAAAACATGCGAGATGCGGCCGCCGGACTCGTCGGCCTCGACGATGATCAGATCGCCAGACTTCTCCATACGCAGCGCGTAGCCGCTCTTGTCGACGATGGCACGGTAGACGTGATCGCCTGCCGAGGCCTGGTTGGGGCCGGAGAGCACGACGCGGCCGCCGTCCTTGTCGTTGGTGTTCTGACAGCGCCAGGTTCCCGCGGCGAGGCCGACATCCTGGCCGCGCTGCAGGACGCGCTGTTCGGTTTCGTAGCAGCCCGTCAGCAGGGCCAGCGCGGCGAGGAGGGCGAGGGCGATGCGCATCGGCGGACTATGATAGGCTCGGCCATGGCCGACAAGCCGTCCGATCGTATCGCCCTGGGCCAGGCCGAGGTTCCGCCGGTCCTGCGGACGCAGGCCGACGTGCTGCCGCAATTCACCGGCGAGCAGCTCGAGAGCCAGCTGCAAACCTTCGACATGTTCCTCGCCATCTTGTCGCCGACGGTGCGGCCGGCGGTTTCGGACATGCTGCGCCGGGCCGCCGAGCGGACAGCCGATGCCGCGAGCGCCAAGCGCATCATGAAAGCGGCGCTGGATGTCAGCATCGGGCTGCGCGCCGCCGAGCCTCACGATCACGAGGCGGCGATGCGGGCGTACCAGGAACAGCACCGCAAGAACTTCCCGAACCTGCCCGGTCCGGGCGGCGACGATCAGGTGTTTCTCGCCAAGATCGATGAGGCGCTGGCGCGGATCGAGCCCATGGTCGACGCTGGCTGGGCGCCGGCGCAGAGCATCGCGCGGCAGCTGCGCTGGTGCCGCGCCCTGGCGCTGGGCGAGCCGCGCGAGGAGCGGCCCGGTCCGTTCTCGATGGGCATGATCGCCACGCGCAATTTCGACATGTGGGGCGACGAGCCCGAGCTCGCCAGCCTGATCAACGAGGTCGAGCGGCTGGCCAATATCCGGCTGGAGGCTGACGACGATCCGTAGGTCCCCAAGTGATCGGTGATCGCCTTGACCGCCAGCCGGGATCACAGAGTTGGGACTTCACCGCGCCACGAGGCGCGTGATCGCCGTCTTCAGGTCGACCGTGCCGCGCCGCTGTTCGCTGGCCGCGTCGCGCCCGACCCGGCCGTTGGCGATACCGTCGTACATGCCAAGCAGCGCGTCCGCCACCTCGGCGGGAACGCCCTGCTCGGCGAGCAGCGCGGCGCGCGCCGGCGGCGGCACGAAGGCCGGCGTCACCGGGCGCTTCAAGACGTCGGCGAAGGCTGCCGCGACATCGGCGGGGCTCCAATCGCGTGGCCCGCTCAACTCGACCACCCGGCGCCCGGTTCCTGTCTCGCGCAGCAGCGCCGCCGCGGCGCGGCCGACATCGATCGTGCTGACCATCGGGGTCGCATGCCCCGGCTCGATGAAGGTCGGCAGTACGCCCTGCGCGGTGACGGCCTCGGCGACCTCTCCCCAGGACTCCACGAAGTAACCAGGACGCAGGAAGATGACGGCCGGCGCCGCGCCGTCGAGTAATGCCTCGATGCGGTTCAGCGTGGCGATGACGCCGGTGCCGGTGGCGTGCTGCGCGCCGATCGACGACAGAACCACTGCCCGCGGCAGGCCGGCGCGCCGCACCGCTGTGGCGAGCGCGGTGCCCACCTGTTGCGCGCGGGCGTAGGGATCGCCCGACACCGGAGGCGGGTTGAGCAGCAATGCGCCCGTCGCGCCCGCCAAGGCGTCGGCCAGGGCCGCGGCATCGTCGATGCTTGCGATGGCTACCTCGGCACCGCGCGCGCGCCACGGTGCAGCTTGCTCCGGCCGGCGCAGCACGACGCGCACGGCCGCACCGTCTTCGATCAGGGCTCGCGCCGTCTCGCCGCCAGCCCGCCCGTTCGCTCCGAGCACCACGTACATGACCCGATCCTCCGTCGTCAGTTCGCTCGATGCGGTTACGAGTAGGCGTTGGACCTATCATGCGTCTAATGCATGGTTTATATGGTCAACATGACAGAAGTGGATTTAAGGGGTGTCGACCTCAACCTGCTCGTGGCACTCGACGCGCTGATCGACGAGCGCAACGTCACGCGCGCCGCCGGCAGGCTGCGCATGAGCCAGCCGGCGGCGAGCCGCGCGCTCGGGCGGCTGCGCGCGCTGTTCTCGGACGCGCTGCTGGTCGACGGCAAGGGCGGTTACATGCTGAGCGCGCGCGCCGAGGCGATGCGCCAGGCGCTGCGGCGCGCGCTGGCTGGCATCGGCGAGGTGCTGCAGGCGCCGGCGTTCGACCCGGCGACGGCGCGGGGCCGCGTGCGCCTGCTGATGCCGGATCTGCTGGCCGCGACGCTCGTGCCGCACCTGCTGCTGCGCTTCGCGGCGGAGGCGCCCGGACTTGACGTCGACATCGCCGCACCGGGCGCCAACCCGATCGAGGCGCTGGAACGCGATGACGCCGACGCCATCGTCGGCGTCATCGACGAGGCGCCGGCGGGTATCCGTCGCCGCCGGCTATACCTGGACAGGCTGGTGACGCTGATGCGCGCAGGTCATCCCGCGACCGCCGGCCGGCTCACGCTCGCGCGTTTCCTGGCGCTGGAGCATATGACGGTGAGCGTCACCGGCGTCGGGCCGTCGGCGCTCGACGAGCTGCTGGCGCGACTGGGCCACGCGCGGCGCGTGAAGCTGCGCGTGCCCAATTTCTTCGCCGCGGTGGAGATCGCCGTCCGCTCCGACCTGGTGATGACGCTGCCCTCGAGCCTGACGCGGACCGAGTCGGCGAGAGGCCGCCTGGCGGTGCTACGGCCGCCGCTCGAGCTCGGCCGCTTCGCCATGAGCCTCGTCTGGCACGCCCGCCACCAGGACGCTCCGCGCCATGTCTGGCTGCGACGTGCCATCGTGGCGGCGGCGACGGCACCGGATCCCCCGCCGCGTGCGCGATGACGCACCGCCGGTTCGCTCTCTCGAAGGGCAGAGAGCTCAGCCGACGACCGGGCCGTCGCGCGAGGCCGGTGGCTTGGCCTTACGCCAGAAGAAGAACGCCAGCATCCAGTCGACGGTGGCGATGGCCGGGAACAGCACCCACGCCAGATCGATGCCCGGCGCGATCTCCGCGATCTTGATGCCGAGGTGGAAGAGCAGCAGCGGCATTGCGACGCCGACTACAACGCCGCCTGCCGCCAGGGCGAAGGCGACAAGGCGCAAGCCGGCGGGGCTGATCTCGCGCGGCACGGCGATCAGGCGGCCCTGCGGATCATGTCGCTGACGCGCTCGGCGATCATGATGGTGGGCGCGTTGGTGTTGCCGCCGATCAGCGTCGGCATCACCGAGGCGTCGACAACGCGCAGATCCTTTACGCCGCGGACACGCAGCTCGTTGTCGACCACCGCGGTGGGATCGTTGTCGGGGCCCATCTTGCAGGTGCCCACGGGGTGATAGATCGTCTCGCAGCGCGCGCGAATCCACTCGGCGATCTCGGCGTCGCTCTTGCGTGAGGCGCTGGGCTCCATCTCCTCGCCGCGATAGGGATCCATGGCCTTCTGCGCGAAAATCTCGCGCGCCATGTGCGTGCCCTTGACCAGCACGTCGAGGTCGCGCCGCTCGGCGAGATAGTTCGCGTCGATCGCCGGATGGTCGAGCGGATCGGGACTCTTCAGCCTGATGGTGCCGCGACTCTCGGGGCGCAGCAGGCACATGTGCAGGGTCATGCCGTTGGTCTTCATCTTGGTCTTGCCGTGGTCGATCACGAAGGCCGGGATGAAGTGCAGCTGCACGTCGGGCGCCGCCAGCCCCTCCGTGGTGCGCAGGAAGCCGCCGGTCTCGGCGATGCACGAGGTGCCGGGGCCGGTCTTGGCAAAGAGATACTTGGCGAGCGTCACCAGCTCGTTGGCGGTGTCGTAAGTGTCGCGTGTCCTGCAGTGATAGAGCGTGGCGGCGTCGATGTGGTCCTGCAGATTGCCGCCGACGCCCGGCACGTCGGCCACGACGTCGATGTGATGGGCGCGCAGGTGATCCGCCGGGCCGATGCCCGACAGCATCAGTGTCTGTGGCGAGTTGATCGCGCCGCCGCTCAGGATCACCTCGCGGCTGGCATAGGCCGCCTTGTCGATGCCATCGTGGCGATAGGCGACGCCCACGGCCTTGCCGTTCTCGACCAGCACCTTCGCCGTCATCGCCTCGGTCTGCACGGTGACATTGCCGCGCGCCATCGCCGGGCGCAGGTAGCCGACGGCGGTGCTGAAGCGTTTGCCGCCCTTCTGCGTCACCTGATAGTAGCCCACGCCGTCCTGCTCGGCGCCGTTGAAGTCCCTGACGCGTTTGTGGCCGGCCTGTTCGCAGGCGGCGAGGAAGGCGTCGTTGATCTTCGCCGGGCTGCGCTGGTCGGCGACGTTGAGCGGCCCGCCGCTGCCATGGAATTCGTCGGCGCCGCGCTCGTTGTTCTGCGCGCGCTTGAAGTAGGGCAGCACATCCGAGTAGCTCCAGCCCGCGTTGCCGAGCTGGCGCCAGTGATCGTAGTCCCAGGCGTGGCCGCGGATGTAGAGCATGGCGTTGATCGACGACGATCCACCCAGCGTCTTGCCGCGCGGCCAGTACATTTTCCTGTTGTGGCAGTGCGTCTGGGGCGTCGTTTCGTAGCCCCAGTTGAACAGGCCCTTGCCGGCGAGGTTCACGACGCCCGCCGGCATATGAATGAACATGTGATTGTCGGGCTTGCCGGCCTCGAGCACGAGGATCTTGACCTGGGGATCCTCGCCTAGCCGATAGGCCAGGGTGCTGCCGGCAGAGCCAGCGCCGACGATGATGTAGTCGAATTCGTTGGTCGCCATCGCCCTGTCTCCCGTTCTCTCTTTGCCGCGATGGTGGAACGCGCCGCGCGCGCGAGCAAGTCAGTTCGGTTTGCGCGGGTAGCCCTTCCGCTCGAGGTCGGCCACGTCTTCGCCAAATGCTTTGTCGATGGTGTTGTAGACGGCGCGGCGGAACAGCGGCTTGAGCAGCTTCTTGATGCCGCTGACCTGCAGATCGCCGCGGAAATGCACGGTGGTGCCGCCCTTGCCGTCATCGACGAAGCGCTGGGTTAAGCGCTGCCAACAGTGGCGCCCGAAACCACGTCGCCGGTCAGGCTGTCGTCGGCGTTGCGTGTCAGCACGACCTCGTCGACCGGCATCATGCCGAGCAGGCGCGCGGCCTGGCGGAACTTGCAGACCGTGCCGTCGTCGGAGTGGATGGTGAAGACGATGCCCTTGTGCACGGCGTGCGACGCGTTGTGGCGTATGTCACCGAACTGTGCGCCGACCTCCCGGGGCGGCCGCGTGATGCGGCCCTTTCGGTCATGGCGGCGTCCTCCGTGGTGGCGGCGGTAGGCACGGAGCAGAGGGCGCGGATGCACTTACTTCCGCGGATCGGTCAAGTCGTCGAGTGTGCGGGCGAAGCGCGGCGCCCAGCGACTCTCGCAGGCCGCCTTGACCTGGCGCGACAGCCACGGCCAGCGACGACGACCCGCCGTGATCCAGCGTCGGCCGCTTTCGAACTCGGTCGCCAACAGGTACAGGGCCGGCACCAGGAACAGCCAGCCGGGGATGATCGGCAGGAACCCGCCCAGGGTCGCCAGCAGCAGACAGACGATGATCGCGACGATCACCGCAACTTTGCGCAGGATGTTGGTACGGGGTTGGTCGGAAGCAGGCGGCGGCGGCATAACCGCCATGTAGTGATCCTGTCGGGCAAGTGCATGGTCGCGCAGCGTTTTTCTCTTGACGTTTACGTAAGGCTCCATTGACGTTTACGTAAACGGCATGTAGCTTCGCGCCATGACAGCGACGCCGATGATCGACTCCACGCGCCCCGCGACCAAGGCTGCGCCGGCCCAGACCTGGACCATCGCCGAGCTGGCGCGCGAGTACAACGTCACGCCGCGCGCCATCCGCTTCTACGAGGACGAGGGGCTGCTGTCGCCGACGCGTCAGGGCATGTCGCGCATCTACAGCCAGGGCGACCGCTGGCGGCTGGGCTGGATCCTGCGCGGCAAGCGGCTGGGCTTCAGCCTGGCGGAGATCAAGGAGTTGATGGACCTCTATCACGCCGACCGCTCGGGCGTGCAGCAGCTGCGCGCCATCGTGCGCAAGAGCCGCGAGCATGTCGGTGAGTTGGAGGCCAAGCTGCGCGATCTGCGTACGCAGATCGCGGAGTTCCGCGAGGTCGAGGGCCACGCCGCGCAGTTGCTGCGCGACAAGGGTGCCGATCCGGAATCCGAGTAGACTGAAGCAAAGCCGCTCCAAGGGAGAGAATCCATGGCGACCTACAAGGTACCGCTGAAGGACATGCGCTTCGTGCTCAACGAGGTGATCGACGTCGCGCGTGTGTCGGCGCTGCCGGGATACGCCGATGCGACGCCCGACCTGATCGACGCCATCCTCGAGGAAGGCGCCAAGCTCTGCGAGAACGTGCTGTTCCCGCTCAACCGCAGCGGCGACGAGGAAGGCTGCCACTACGAGAACGGCGTGGTGCGCACGCCCAAGGGCTTCAAGGAAGCCTACAAGCAGTTCGTCGAGGGTGGCTGGACCAACGTCACCACCGACCCGCGGTACGGCGGCCAGGGCTTGCCGGCGACGGTAGGCTTCGTGATGCAGGAGATGATCACCTCGTCGAACCTGTCTTTCGGCATGTACCCCGGCCTGTCGCACGGCGCCTACGAGGCGCTGCACGCGCACGCCAACGAGACGATCAAGCAGACCTATCTGCCGAAACTGGGCGAGGGCGTGTGGTCGGGCACGATGTGCCTCACCGAACCGCATTGCGGCACCGATCTCGGCATGCTGCGCACCAAGGCCGAGCCGCGCTCCGACGGCAGCTACGCGATCAGCGGCACCAAGATCTTCATCAGCGCCGGCGAGCACGACCTGACGGAGAACATCATCCATCTCGTGCTGGCGCGCCTGCCGGACGCGCCCGGCGGCACCAAGGGCATCAGCCTGTTCGTCGTGCCGAAATTCCTGCCGACGGCGGACGGCAAGCCAGGCGAGCGCAACGGCATCCGCTGCGGCGCGATCGAGCACAAGATGGGCATCAAGGCCTCGTCGACCTGCGTGATGAATCTCGACGGCGCGCGGGGATGGATGGTGGGTGAGGCCAACAAGGGCCTCAACGCGATGTTCGTGATGATGAACGCCGCGCGGCTTGGCGTCGCCATGCAGGGCCTCGGTATCGCCGAGACCGCCTATCAGAGCGCCGCGAGCTACGCCAAGGAGCGCATCCAGGGTCGCTCGCTGACGGGCCCGAAGAACGCCAATGGCCCGGCCGACCCGATCATCGTGCACCCCGACGTGCGGCGCATGCTGCTGATCCAGAAGTCGTTCGCCGAGGGCGCGCGCGCCATGGCCTATTGGATCGGCTCACTGATCGACGTCGCGCGTCGCCACGAAAGCCAGGAGGAGCGCGAGAAAGCCGACGATCTGATCCAGATCCTCACGCCGATCGCCAAAGCCTACTTCACCGACATGGGATTCGAGTCGGCGAACCTCGCGATCCAGACCTATGGCGGCCACGGCTTCATCCGCGAGCACGGCGTCGAGCAGCTGGCGCGCGACGCGCGCATCACGATGCTCTACGAAGGCGCCAACGGTGTGCAGGCGCTCGACCTCGTCGGCCGCAAGCTGGCGATGAAAGGCGGTCGGCCGGCGCAGCGTCTGCTGGGTGAGATCAACGGCTTCATCGCCGCCAACAAGGGCGATGCGGCGATGGCCGAGTTCGTCGAGCCGCTCGAGAAAGCGATCGGCCGCGTGCAGGACGCGGCGCTGTGGCTGATGCAGAACGGCATGAAGAACCCCGACGAGGCCGGCGGTGCCGCCACCGACTTCCTGCGTCTGATGGGACTGAGCGCGATGGCGTATATGTGGGCGCGCATCGCCAAGGCGGCGCAGGCTGGCCTGGCGAAGGGCACCGACAACGACTTCTACAACACCAAGCTCGCGACCGGTCGCTTCTTCGTGCAGCGCGTGCTGCCGCAGACCACGTCGCTGTCGCACCAGATCAAGGCTGGCGCCTCGACCCTGATGGCGCTCGACGCCGCGGCGTTCTGAGTCGCCATCGCACACTTTCTCCCTTCGTGGTGAAAGTGTGGGCGCAGTCAGTTTTTGCCGCGCGTCGAATGCACGTATCGCAGTGATGTTCCGGCGCGAGTCGGTTTCCTGCTTTCCTCACGCCTCGATTGCGGCATTGACGACTTAATCACATCGACGATCGCCGAGGCTGTGCGATGGTTGGCGTCGAGATGTGCTCCCCCAAGCGTGCATCTCTCCTGATCAGGGTCGCATTCCCCCAACCCCCGCGACCCTGTTTTGCTCGAATGAGCGGCCGGTCATCTCTGATGACCGGCTTTCTTCTTTTCAAGCCCCGTGTTCTTTTCAAGCTCTGTGAATGTATGTCGCGGCGCGCGCGACATAGGCTTCGGCATCGTCAGGCAGCAGCAAGCGATCCTTCACAAGCGTATCGACAGCGATCTTCACCGCGGCGACGTATGCCGCGTGATCCGGATATCGTTCGGCGATGGATGCGCGCGGGTCGCCATTCGAGTCGCGCGCACTCTTCGTCGCCGCGAAGGCGAGGTAGCTGCCATCGCGATCGGCGAGCTCGCCGGTGGGGTAGGGCGCCTTGTACTCGTTCCAGCCGGTGTAGGTGGCGAGCGGCACGGCGATGTCGGGCAATCGGATACCGGCGATCTCGTTGCCGTCGGCATCGACCTGCGACACCAGCGTGCGATAGGCGTGTGACGGTTCGATGAAATCAACCCAGTCGCCTGGTGGCGTAACCGTGTTGGTGCGCCTGACCACTGCCGCGCCTGGGATTTTCGGGAAGCCGGTGGCGTCGGCCGCGACCAGCGTTCCCGCGGCGAGCGTCGGCACGCGACTGGGCGGCGGCTGCTTTCCCGACACGACCCATTCATCGAGCGCGATCAACAGCGCACGCACCGCCGGCATCGGGTTGTGCGGGTTGCGCGGATTGCGGTTGGGGCCGGGATCGGTGGGCGCGCCGGCGCGGCCTCCGTGTTGCGTGCCCGCGATCATGTAGACGCGCGAGTTCGCGGGCAGCGCGATGTCGCGCTCGCCGAGCGGATCGGTGTGCAGCAGCGACGCGCCTTTCTGCCAGTACTCGGTCGAGGTGTTGGTCTCGATCAGCAGCGGATCGCAGCCATCACCGCGCAACAGCGAGCCACGCGCGCCGGTGAGCGGATCGTCGAGCGTCGCCGTCGAGAACGGGAAGGCGTTCTCGGGGAAGCCGTGGTCTTCGTGCTGGGTGTTGGTGCGGAACGGTTGGGCGAAAGGCTGATTGAAGAACACGCGGCCGACGCCGGCGATGTGCGAGAAGACGCCATCGAAGACGCGCCGCCCGTCTTCGTCGCGATTGAAACCCTGCGCGATATGGTCACGCAGATAGCGGCCGGCCTGCGAGAAGCCGATCGCCAGTGCGTGCGTGATCGGCCCACCCGATGCGGCACGGCCGCCGTCATCGTGCTTGAGGTAGCTGACGAAGTCGCGCGTCGCGGCGAAGCCGATGCCCTGAACCTTGGGCGACGTCGCCTCGTAGAAGACGTCGTAGATCGAGCCCGGCACCGGCTTGGTGCCGTCGGGCAGCAGCTTGATGGTGCGGGCGTCGACGAAGGCCCAGGCGATGTCGCGACGCGGCTCGGACTCGCGCTCACGCACGGTAACGCGCACCTTGCTCTTATCCAAGCTCGCGGCGGGATAGGACAGGCGGAAGTTTTCGGCCGCGCCACCGGGACGCGTGCCGCAGCCGAACTCATCGCGGATACGGCGTACGATGGGATGGCCGTCGTCGGTCGCGACCGGCGCCGTCAGGCCGAGGCCGAAGTTGGCGCGCGGCGCGTCGGGATCCCAGCCCGACCAGACGATGGTATAGCCGCGCTTCAGGGGAAAGCCGTTGCCGAGATCGGCCATGCCGCGCGGATCGTTCATGCCTTGCGGGCCGTCGCAGATATTGCCGACCAGCATCTTGCGGCCGCGATTGTTGACCTCGTAGAGGATACGGCCGTTGCCGCGCGTGGCATCGACAGGGCGCAGGATGAAGAAGTCGGTGGCGTACTCGACGCGGCCGCGCGCGTTGCGTGGCGCCTTGTCGATCAGCGCGATGCCGCGATTGCCGGGATGCGCGGGATCGAGTTCACCCCGCGCGATGCCGACAACGCGTTCGTAGGCGCCAACGTCGCCGAAGGGGGCGCCGTCGGCCAGCGTTTCAATGGCGGTGATCTCGATCGATAGAATCATGCCGCCATACTGGCCCACCTTGCCCGGGCGGGGGAAGCGGGGCCTTATGCGGTGACTTCCTTCACCGTGATCTTGTAGCCGTAGGCGTCAGGATCGACGCCGTCGAGCGGGCCCTTGGCGGTCTCGCCTTCGGGATACATGAAGTAGTTCACCACGGTGTTCGACGGCGCGAGCTTGACGTCGCGGCTATGGTTGAAGGCCACCCAGTTGGCTTCCCACGAGCCGAACAGGAAGCGGCGCAGATCTGGCATCTTCGGATCATTGAGCGCGAGCTTGTCGTCGAGCACGACCTTGCGCACATCGGCCGGATCGGCCGGCACCCAGCCAGTGCTCGCCGTCCAGAACTCGGCGCGGCAGTGCTGCGCCTTGCTGATGTCGACGTTGCGCGTGCCCATCGCCGAATAGTGCGCCGAGGGCGCCACGCGCACGCCGTAGACGCCGCGCGACGGCACGCCGACGGCGCGGGTCAGGCCCATGAACAGCGCGTTGAGGTCGGCGCATTTGCCACTGAGGTTGCCCGTGGTCAGCATGGTGCGGATATCGCCAATACCGCAGCCCTTCACCTTGGGGTCGCGGAAGGTGTTCTCGACGATCCAGTCGTAGATCAGCTGCGCCTTGACCAGCGGATCCGTCTTGCCAGCGACGATCTTGTCGGCGGTTTCCTTGACGATGCCGTCGGTGCGGATCATCTCGTTGGGCTTGAGGAACTTCGTCACGTCCTCCGGCATCGCACCAGCGCCCGCGCCGCTCGCCAGCGGAACCGAGCGCGGCAAGGCGCCGACGCGCACGTTGAGCGTCACCTTGCGCGCGTCACCACCATCGGCCCAGGCCGCGTGCACCGCGCGCGCGCCGGAGTCGAGATCGGTATGCAGGCTGATCGGCGCGGTGCCGCTCCAGCTCATCGATTCCAGCCGCTGGTAGGGTGCGTCGTGCGGCAGGGGCAGCCAGATACGCGTCGCGCCCGAGCTGGCCGGGATCTCGACAGCGTAGGTCATGTCGAAGCTGCGCCACTTGCCGGCGGTCGGGCTGGCGGTGGCGCGCGTGGCGAACGACAGCGCGCCGGCGAAGGGTGCGACCGCCGATGCCGCGAGGAACGTGCGACGCTGCATGGATCTCTTCTCCTCATGGCCCATGGCGGGGCGTCGGCCGCCGCCGCGCGGGCGCGTCTGTGGATCATCGAAGATCGGGGCGTTGAGGTCGCCTTCAGCCCGGCTACCCGGCGTTCATCCCTCGGCGCCCGTACCGGGCAGCGCTGATGGGACGACCTCGACTGCGTGGCTCGGAGCCTAGGACGGCTGGCGGTGCCTCGTCCAGCGCCTCGCTTGAGTCCTACGGAGGGAGCGGCATGATCAGGGCGTCGGAATGAACATGCCGGCCCAAGCCGCGACCGAGACCAGGATCACGCCGGGCACCACGCGCCAGGCGTAGGCCGCGCCGCCATAGGTCATGGCGATCGCGCACTTCACCATCGCGTTGCTGGTGAAGGCCGCAAGGATCGCCCACGAGGCTTCTGGCGGCGAGACGCGGCCGGCGGCGGCCAACGATGTCACCGACGCCGCGCCGGCATGCGCGTCGGCAAGGCCCGCCACGGCGGCGGCGATCACCAGGCCGGCCTCGCCCAGCCATTCCTTCAGCGCCGCCGAGCCCAGCAGGACGGCGCCAACGATGGCTGCGAGCAGCAGCGCGGATAGCGGGTTGAAAACGCGCTCGCCGACGGCGGTGTCGCGCGGCCCGTCGAAGCGCGCGGCGCGCCAGGCGAAGAACACGCCGTAGCTCACGGCGACCACGCCGGCGAGCGCCAGCGGGATGGCGAGCGTGACCAGGGTTGGCCGATGGAAGGCGGCGACGATTATCGCGAGCTGCACCACGGTCGCGACCGTCGATAGCACAGCGCCGGCCACGATCGGGCGCAGTAGCTCCGGTTCCTTCATGGCGCGCTCGCCCATGGTGGCGATGGTCGCAGTGCTCGATACGAAGCCTCCGGCGAAGCCTGCGATCGGCAGGCCGAAGCGTGGCCCTACGACGCGCACGGCGATGTGGCCCAGCGCACCGATCGCCATGACCACCACAACGATCAGCCAGATCGCGCGCGGATTGATCGCCTCCCACGGACCCATCGGCCGGTCGGGTATGAGCGGCAGGATCACCAGCGCCGCCGCGCCAAGCACGAGCGCGTCGCGCAACTCGTCGGCCGTGAGCACCGAACGCGCGAAATGATGAATGCCGCCGCGGAAAGCCAGCAACAGGGTCATCACCACGGCGATGGCGCCGGCGGCGGCCGGCTCTCGCAGGGCCAACGCGCCCAGCGGCGGCATCGCCACCAGCGCCACCTCCGTCGTCAGGCCCGGGTCCTCGCGGCTGGCCCGGAAGTAGGCGACGGCGGTGAGACCGAAGATCGCGACGCTGACGGCGATCAGCATCGGCACGCCACCGATCTCGAACGCGACGGCGCCGGACAGGCTGGCGATGGCGAAGGTACGGACGCCCGCCGGCGCGCGGGTCTCGCCGTCGCCTTTACGCCGCTCTCGCTCGACGCCGATCAGCAGGCCGATGGCCAGCGGTCCGGCGAAGCGCAGCATGAGGTCGGCGAATTCGCTCATCGTTTCACTATGAGAACGTCAGGGCTTTTGCGCCAGCGGCGGCTATGGGACCTTGCGTCGGCGGCCATCTCCAAGCATGGGCAGCACATCGGGTTGGCGGCCCACCCTTCGAGACGCGCTTTTGGGCGCTCGCCAGGGTGGGATGGAAGACTGAGAGAAGGGAAAGAGCCATGAGCGAACAACATGTGCTGTCCGAAGTGAAGGACGGCATCGGCACTATCACCCTGAACCGGCCCGAGGTGCTCAACGCGCTGTCGTCGCAGATGACCGAGGGGCTGATCGAGATCACGCGCGCCTTCGAGAAAGACGCCGCGGTGCGCTGCGTGGTGATCAAGGGCGCCGGCGAGCACTTCATGGCCGGGGGCGACATCAAGGGCTTCCACAAGTCGCTGACCGAGGATCGCGAGCGCCATCTCGCGAACTTCGAGATGCGCGTGGTCAAGGCCCATCAGTTGATCTACCACCTCCGGCGCATGGAGAAGCCGGTGGTCGCCTCGGTTCAGGGCGCGGCGGCCGGCTTCGGGCTCAGCCTGATCCTCGCCAGCGATCTCGCGATCGCCAGCGACGACGCGTTCTTCACCCTGGCCTATCGCCACATCGGCCTGTCGGCCGATGGCGGCGCGACCTATTTCCTGCCGCGCATCGTGGGGGAGCGTAAGGCGTTGGAGATCACGCTGCTGGGTGATCGCTTCAAGGCGCCCGAGGCCAAGAATGTCGGCATCCTCAACTGGATCGTGCCGCGCGCCGAGCTGGCGGCCGAGACCGCGAAGCTGGCGCGCAAGCTGGCCGACGGCCCGACCTTCGCGTTGGGCAAGGCCAAGCTGCTGATCAAGGGCTCGCTCGACAATTCCTGGGACGAGCACTCCCACCGCGAAGCCGAGAACCTCGCCGCCTGCGCCGCCACGAGCGATCACCTCGAGGGCCTGAAGGCCTTCATCGAGAAGCGGCCGGTGAAGTTCCAGGGGCGGTGATCAGCCCATCTTGGCGATCAGCTTGGCGAAGGCGGCGAGGTTCTGCTTGACCACGTCCTTGGTCGGCTGGTCGCTCAGCACCGTGGGCGCGTTGTCGACCATCTCGAACTTCGAGCCGGCCATGGTCACCATGACCTCGGGCCGGTTGACGATAATGCCCTCGAGGAAGATGAAGATCTGCCTGAGGTGATATTGCGCGCGCGCGCCGCCCAGCGCGCCGGGCGAGGCCGACATCAGGGTGATCGGCTTGTTCTGGAAGGGCTGGTTCGGCACGCGCGACAGCCAGTCGACCGCGTTCTTTAGCGGCGCGGGGACCGAGTAGTTGTACTCCGGCGTGACGATGACCACGCCGGCGGCGCCGCGGACCGCGTCGGCGAGCGCGGTGACGGAGTCAGGAAAGCCTTTGGCCTGGATGTCGAAATTATACAGCGGCAGGTCGATCGACGGCGCCTCGACAACCTCCATGCCCTCTGGCGCCAGCGGCTGAAGCGAGCGCATCAGCGCCCGGTTGACGGACGCCTTGCGCAGGCTGCCACAAATGGCGACCACTTTGACCATGTTGGTTGCTCCTTCAGGAAATCAGGCGGTCTTCTGGACGATCGTCTCCAGATGCTCCACCAGCGCCTCGGGCATCGAGTAGTTGGGCGAGTGGCCGGAGTCGAGCTGCAGGATGTTGAACGGCATCGAGCTGTTGACCAGGCGCTGCATGGGAAGCGTGATGGCGTTGCTGCGCAGACATTCGATGTACCAGCGCGGCACGCCGCCGAAGCGCTCCTCGGTGTAGGTCATCGGCGTGGTGACGATCGCGGCGGCCTGCGGACGCATACGCGACATGGCGCGGTAGACGTCGGTCGGATCGCAGTCGTTGAAGAACAAGGTCGGAAGGATCGAGCGCTTGAAGGTGTAGGTCAGACCGTCCGGCCCAGCCTCATAAGCGCGGCGGATCATCGAGTCGGGATCGCTGCCGGTGATGTCGCGATTGGTCTTGCCGGGCGGCGGCAGCGTGCCGGAGAGATAGACCAGGGCGCGGATCTTGCGCCGGCGCGCCTCGGCGGCGTGCGTGATGGTGAGTCCGCCGATGCTGTGGCCGACCAGAATCACCGGCTCGGGCTCCTTGTCGAGCATCTTGGAGACGAAATCGACATACAGCGGCAAGCTGATCGCCGCCGGCGGCGTGAGATGATCGTCGCCGCTGCCCGGCAGATCGGGGGCCAGCGCCTTGTGGCCGCGCGCCTCCAGCAGCGGCACGACTTTCTCCCAGCACCAGCCACCTTGGCACGCGCCGTGGATTAGGATGAATGTCGCCATATCGGGGACCTAGGCTCGACCGATGACGTTCTTCGAGCCGGGCGCCGGCACGAAGAAGTCCGGCGCGAGCTCGGCGCCCGGCACGACGCTGTATCCCGAGAGGTCGGTGATGCCGGCCTCCTTCAGCGCCTCGTCGTCGATGAAGAACCGACTGGTGCATTCCCGGCTGGGCCGCGTGAGAATCCAATGCGCCGCGTCGGCCATGATCTGCGGCTTGCGGCTGCGCTTCATCAGCTCGTCGCCGCCCAGCAAGTTCTTGATCGCCGAGGTGGCGATGGTGGTGCGCGGCCACAGGCAGTTGAAGGCGATGCCGTCGGCTTTGAACTCCTCGGCCATCGACCACATGAAGATGCTCATGCCGTACTTCGCCAAGGTGTAGGCGGCGTGTGGCGCGAACCAGTGCACGGAGAAGTCGAGCGGCGGCGAGAGCGTCAACACATGCGGATTGGCCGCTTTCCTGAGGTGCGGGATGCACTTCTGCGAAACCAGGAACGTGCCGCGAGCGTTGATCTGGTGCATCAGGTCGTAGCGCTTCATCGGCGTCGACAGCGTGCCGGTGAGGCTGATGGCGCTGGCGTTATTGACCAGGATGTCGATGCCGCCAAAGGTCTCGATCGTCTTGGCCACCGCCGCCTCGACACCCTGCTCGTCGCGGATGTCGAGTGTGATCGGCAGCGCCTTACCGCCAGCCTTCTCGATCTGCTCGGCGGCGGTGAAGATGGTGCCCGGCAAACGCGGATCGGCGACGGCCGTCTTGGCGGCGATGACGACGTTGGCGCCATCGCGCGCCGCGCGCAGTCCGATGGCCAGTCCGATGCCTCGGCTGGCGCCGGTGATGAAAACTGTCTTGCCGCGCAGACTCACTCGATCCTGTCCCCACAATGCCGATTCTGCTCCCGGCTGCTTAGCCTTGGCCCACGCGGGCCGCAAGCCGCCGTTTTTGCAACACGGCCGCCCGTAAAGGCCGTCATCCCGCGCTCAGCGCGGCCGCAGGTCGTAGCCCAGCCGCGGGAAGTGCACGACGATCTCGCCGACCGCGGGATCGGTGCGACGGATCGCGATCTCGCGGTCGTCGATGAACACCAGCTCGCCGTCGACTGGATCCTTGCCGTAGTCGTCGGCGCGGATGCGCACGCGGTCGCCGGGCTTCGGGTCCTCGGGCTGCGGTGTCGACGGGCGCGCCGCCTCGGGCGTGGCGGCGCGGGCCTCGGTGATCGCGTCCTGCGCTGTGATGGGCGTCGGCATGCCATGGCCGAAGGCACGGACCTTCGCCATCCAGTCCAGGATGCGCCTGTGGGGCGCCAGCTCGTGCGCCAGCCGGTCGGTGCGCGCGGTGATGAACCATAGCGCGTGATAGACGGCGAGGTCGGCGACGGTCGGCGCGTCGCCGGCGATCCAGGCGCGGCCATCGGCGAGCATCGACTCGACGGCGGCGATCTGCGGTCGCACATGCGTGGCGCTGCGCGCGGCGGCGCGGGCCATCGTGGCCGCGTCAGGCTCGGGCAGGCCGCGCATGCGCGCGCGATCGGCCTGCAAGGTGGGCGGCAGCACGTCCATGTTGTTGCCGGAGACGTAGAGCGACATCGGGCGGAACAGGCGGTTCTCGGCCCAGTACGTGATGGCGTCGGCCAGCGCCGCGAGGTGCGGTGGGTACAGCGTCGGCTCGGGCACGCGCCGTTCCAGCTCGCGCACGATCAGAGCGGTGTCGCAGTAGATGTCGGCGCCGATCTGCAGCACCGGCGTGCGGCGATAGCCGCCGGTCAGCGGCGTCAGGTCGGGCTTGGGCGTGATCGGCGGGATCATCACCGAGCGCCACGCCAGCCGCTTGTAGCCCAGCGCCAGCCGCGCCTTCTCGGAGTAGTTGGAGAAGTCGTAGTGGTGGAGAATCACGCGCTACTCGATCTTGATGCCCGCCGCCTTGATCAGCGGCCACCACAGATCGGCTTCGGCCTTGTGATGCGCGGCCAGCGCTTCGGGCGTCTGCTGCGCCGGCGCCGGAATGTCCTGGCCCAAAGCCGCGAAGCGCTCCCGAACCTGCGCGTCGGTCAACGCCTCCATGATCGCCGCCGTGAGCTTCGTCGCGACGTCCTTGGGCGTGCCCTTGGGCGCCCACAACCCGTGCCAGATGGCGATATAGAGGCCGGGCGTGCCGGCCTCGTCGACTGTGGGGATGTCGGGCATCGCCGCCAGTCGTGTCTTGGCGGTGATGGCAAAGCCCTTGATCTTGCCGGCCTTGATCTGTGGGATCGAGTTGGCAGCCTGGTCGAAGATGATGTCGATCTGACCAGCCATCAGGTCCTGCATCGCTGGGCCGGCGCCACGATAGGGCACGAAGCGCAGCTTGCCGCCGGTCTTCTGTTCGAAGTAGATGCCCGCGATGTGCGATGCGGAGCCGACGCCGGCGGTGCCCGCCGTTACCTTGTCGGGGTTGGCCTTCACGTACGCCGCTAGCTCTTGCAGATTGGCGGCGGCGAAGCCGTTGCGCACGGCGACGATCTGCGGGTTGGTGGCGATCAGGCCCAGCGGCTCGAAATCGGTCAGCACGTTGTAGTTCAGCTGGTAGACCGCCGCGTTGACCACGTGGGTGCTCCAGTGGCCGATGCCGATGGTGTAGCCATCGGGCGCCGCGCGCGCGACGCGGCCGACGCCCACGGTGCCCGCCGCGCCGGTGGTGTTGTCGACCAGCACGGTCTGGCCCAAGGTGCGGCTCATGCGCTCGGCCATGATGCGCGCCAGCGTGTCGGTCGGTCCGCCGGCGGCGAAGGGCACGACCAGCGTGATCTGCTTGCTCGGAAAAGCCTGGCCGTGCGCGACGCCGGTGAGCGCGAGCAGGCCGGCGACGACGGCGATGAACAGGCGATACATGGTCGCGCTTCCCCCGGTGATGATCAGTCGTCGGCAGCCAAGCGCAGAAGATCGGCGCCGGCAAGCCGATAGAACACCTTGTCCTGACGCGGCACGCCCAGCCGGTCGTAGAGCCGTTGCGCACCGATGTTGCCGGGATCGGTGGTCCAATCGATGCGGCAATAGCCTTCGTCGCGCGCGACCCTGGCGATCGCCCGCAAGAGCGCGGTGCCGGCGCCGGACCCGCGTCCGGCCTCGCCGACGAACACGTCCTTGAGGAACAGCAGCCATTGATAGGCCGTGCCGTAGAACACCGGCGTCAGGTTGGCGAAGCCGATCAACCGGCCGTCTTGCTCGGCGACCAGGGTGAAGGGCTGGCGCTCGTGTGACCCGACGGCGTAGGCGGCGGACGCATCGGCGCCGCCGGGCGGGTCGCTCGACTCGTAGTGCGCCTGCATCTCGCGATAGAGCGCGGCCAGGGCGGCCTCGTCACCGGGCTTGGCGCGACGCACGATCATGGCGGTGCGCATGCCTCGGGATCAGGCGGCGCGCAGCACGCCGTCCTCGGCCTCGAGCGGCAGCGGTGCGGTGTTGCGTGACGTCACCCAGTCGGGCCGCGAGTCGGGCCCGAAAGCAGGTGCGTTGGCGCAGGCGTTGCAGGAGATGTAGATATGCCAGCGATCGTCGGCCGACAGGTTGTGGCCCGAAGCGTGCAGCGTGTTGCAGTGGAACAGCACGCAGGTGCCGGCCTTGCCGGTCACCGCCACCGGCTCGGGCGAGCTGCGCAGGATGTCGATCATGCGCTGCCGGGGCATCGCCCAGAACTTGTACGACGTCGACTCGTCGTAGACTGGCTCGATGCGGCCGAGCTTGTGGCTGCCGGGGATCAGGTACAGCGCGCCGCCCATCTCCGTGGTGTCGGTCATCATCACGTTGAACGTCGCCATATCGGGCCGCGGACATCCGTCGCGCTTCCACGAGCCGTAGTCCTGGTGCCACTGCCACACCGTGCCCTCGATCGCCGGCTTGGTGTTGATCTTGGTGTGATAGACGTAGACCTCGTCCGTGCCGATCACCTGCCGCACCGGCCGCAACACGCGCGGCGTGCGCGCCAGGGCGCGGAAGGGCGCCGAGCGCGTCGCGCCATCGGCCTCATGGACGCGGAAGACCGTGCGTACGCCACCGGTGTGCTCGCGCACCACTTCCTCCGATTGCACGGTCGATAGCCGTGCCACCTCGCGCCGCAGCACCGCAATCTCCTCGCGGTCGAACAGATCGGGGAAGACCAGGAAACCGTCGCGGTTGTATTGCGCGAGCTGTTCGGGTGTGAGGTTCATGGGGCGCTCCTCTTCAGACCGAGTGTAGCGGCGGACGCGCGCTTTGGGTACGCCTCAGGGCGTGGGCGGCCGGTCGACCGGGATCAGCGCTGGCGGAAGGGCGAGGGGGTCGTAGGGCCGTGGACGATTCAACCGCAGATGTCTCCACCAGTAGGCCGTGCCCAGCGCGCCAACCAGCACCAGCGCGCAAAGTCCCAGGATGACGTGCTTGATGAGCAGCACCAGCGCAAACGCCACGAGAACAGCGCCTACGCCGACATAGAGCGCATACGCGATCGGCGAGATGCCGGCGACGAACTGCGGCCGTGGATCGAGACGGGCCAGTCGTTGGTGCAGGTTCTCGATCATCGGGCGCCAGGTCGCAGCCCGATTGTCATAGGCCATCAGTCGATATGACACGCTGCGGATCTGCAGAGCAGGCCCCTGGCGTGGCTCTACCTGGCAGATGTACTGGTCGCTGACGGCGCGCAGGGGCTGGCTCCACAGCCGCGCACGGGCGATGTCGACCAAGGCGATCTGTCGAGTTGCGCCCGAAGGTGCAGTCACGTCGATCGTGTCGTCGGAGAGTACGACGACGGTCTCACCCTCGAACACCGTTCCGCGGAAGACATGGCGCATGGCCGTTAGTCTAGCGCACGCGCCGGCCGGGATGTACCGTCACCCCAAGACCGCGACAGCGGCGTCCGGGAGGAAACCATGGTCTCAGGGGCAGAGCGCTTGAGCCGACGGGCGGTCATCGCCGGCGCGATCGGTGCGGCCGCGCTGAGTGGTGGTGCTCGCGCGCAGGTCGGCGGCGGCCGGCCGATCCGTATCCTCGTCGGCTTCTCCGCCGGCGGCGGCAACGATGTCGTCGCGCGCATCGTCGCGCAGAAGCTGGGCGAGGCGCTGGGCCAGTCGGTGATCGTCGACAACAAGCCGGGCGCCAGCGGCCTGATCGCAGCCGACATCCTGGCCAAGGCATCGCCCGACGGGCTGACCCTGATGGTGGCGTCGCAGACGACCTACGCCGTGGCCTCGGTGCTCTACCGTTCGGTGGCGTTCAACGCCGAGAAGGATTGCGCCGGCGTGGCGCTGCTCGGCGCCTCGCCGTTGGTGCTGGTGGTGCATCCCTCCGTGGCGGCGAAGTCGGTGGCCGAGCTGATCGCGATGGCGAAGGACAAGCCCGGCGTGCTCAACATCGGCCATGGCGGCGTCGGCACCACGCCGCATATGGCGGGCGAGCTGTTCATGGCGACGGCCGGCATCAAGATGACGCCGGTGCCCTATCGCGGCGAGGCGCCGGCGATCACCGACCTGCTGTCAGGTCAGCTGCCGATGATGTTCTCCAATATCTCGGTGTGCCTGGGCCATGTGAAGTCGGGTGCGTTGCGGGCGCTGGGCGTCACCAGCGCGGCGCGCTCGGCCGTGGCGCCCGATCTGCCGACCATCGCCGAGTCCGGCCTGCCGGGCTTCGAGAACGAGACCTGGTTCGGGCTCACCGCGTCGCCCGGCACGCCGCGCGACGTGCTGGCGCGTCTCAATGCCGAGGTCCAGAAGGTTCTGGCCGATGCCGATGTGAAGCGCCGCTTCGCCGATCTCGGCATGACCACCGGCAGCGGCACGCCCGAGCAGCTCGACGCGCTGATCAAATCGGAAGTGGTGAAGTGGGCCAAGGTGATCCGCGACGCGGGCATCAAGCCGGTCGATTGAGCGAGAGGGCGCGGACCATGAGCGACGGCTACGACATCGACATCGTCGTGCAGGGGTTTCCCGGCAAGTCGGTCTGCCACGGCGGGCTGGGCTGGAGCAGCGTCGTGCTGGTGCGCGGCCATGGCCGCATCGCGCTGGTCGACACCGGCCCGATCGGCATGCGCAAGCTGATCAAGGAACGCCTGCACAAGCGCGGCCTCGCGCCGGGCGACATCACCGACCTGCTGCTGAGCCACGCCCATCACGACCACAGCATCAACTGGCCAATGTTCCGCAACGCCCGCGTGGTGATCGCCAACACCGAGCTCGAATGGGCGCTCGAGCAGCCGATCGGCGAAACCCCGGTGCCCGAGCTCTACATGCGCGAGCTCGCCCAGTGGCCGAAGCTGGTGCGCGCCAATGACGGCGACGAGGTGATGCCCGGCATCACGGCGCACATGGCGCCCGGTCACACGCCGGGTTGCCTGGTCTACCGCCTGCAGGACGTCACGCGCGACGTGATCTTCACCGGCGACGCCGCCAAGAACCGCGCCGAGCTGCTCTCACGCACCGCCGACATGACCGACGACGAGAGCCAGACCCGCCGCTCGATCGAGATGATGTGGCGCTTCTGGCGTGCGCGGCCTAGCAACATCGTCGTGCCCGGTCATGACCTGCCGATGACGCTGGAGAACGATCAGCCGCACTACGTCGGCAAGCGCGAGGCCGCGATCACGATCTGGAACGGTACGGACTTGGAGCAGACGACCTGGATCGAGCTGGCCAAGTTCAAGGCCGCGGCGATCCTGCAGCCGGCGAAGTAGGTCAAGCGGCCTTTCGAACCTTCACCTCGATCACGAGCCCGGCGGCGCTTGCCATCGAGACCAGCGTGCCGAGAGAGAACAGCGTGATCTTGCCGCGCATCAGATTCGAGATCCGGGGTTGCGACACGCTGAGCCGCTTCGCCGCCTCGGCCTGGGTCCAGCGACGCTTCTCGATCTGGTTGCGCAGGGCGATCATCAGAGTCCGGTGGCTCTTGAAGCTGAGCTCGCAGGTGAAGGCGCGGGCCGAGAGAAGGGGGTTCGGGTTCGGCAGGATAGCCGAAAAGGGCCGCGGCCAATTGCTCGGATCCTGGATTTGCAGCCAGACGCCGACGACCTCATCCCAGGATATCGTGGCCGAAGAGCCGCCGGCACCGACAAAGCGAATGCCATCGTCCGTGCTTTCGACGTCGACTGGATTGTCGGGGTCACTACGGAGATGGGGATATCGCATCGCAGGTTACGATGAGAAAAGGCGGAACCTCGCGGTCCCGCCCTCGCTCATTCGAACACGAGGCCCGCGCTTACTGCACGACCTCGAACAACCCGGCCGCGCCCATGCCGCCGCCGATGCACATCGTGACGACCACGTTCTTCGCCTTGCGGCGACGGCCCTCGATCAGGATGTGGCCGGTGCAGCGCGCGCCGGTCATGCCGAAGGGGTGGCCGATCGAGATCGAGCCGCCGTTGACGTTGAGCTTCTCGTTGGGGATGCCGAGCTTGTCGCGGCAGTACAGCACCTGCACGGCGAAGGCCTCGTTGAGTTCCCACAGGTCGATGTCGTCCATCTTCAGGCCGAAGCGGGTGAGCAGCTTCGGGATGGCGTAGACCGGGCCGATGCCCATCTCGTCGGGCTCGCAGCCGGCGACGACCAGGCCCTTGAAGATGCCCAGCGGCTTGAGCCCACGCTTGGCGGCTTCGGCGTCGCTCATGACCACCGCGGCCGAAGCGCCGTCGGAGAGCTGGCTGGCGTTGCCGGCGGTGATCCACTTGTCGGGACCCATCACCGGCTGCAGCTTGGCGAGGCCTTCCTTGGTCGTGTCGGCGCGATTGCCTTCGTCCTTGGTCAGCTTGACCTTCTTCTTCGAGGTCTCGCCGGTGTTCTTGTCGGTCACCAGCATCTCGGTTTCCATCGGCACGATCTCGTCGTCGAACTTGCCGGCCTGTTGGCCCGCCGCCGTGCGCATCTGGCTCTGCAGCGAGTACTCGTCCTGGTACTCGCGGCTGATCTTGTAGCGCGCCGCGACCGTGTCGGCGGTCTGGATCATGCTGTGATAGATGCCCGGCACATGCTCCTGCACCCAGGGGTTCACCAGGCGGTGCTTGTTGCCGCCGCCGCCCTGCACGAGCGACACCGACTCCAGACCGGCGCCGACCACGACGGTGGCGCGGTCGACCAGCACGCGCTGGGCGGCCATGGCGATGGTCTGCAGACCCGAGGAGCAGAAGCGGTTGACGGTCACGCCCGAGACGTTGACCGGCGCGCCGGCGCGCATCGCCGAGACGCGCGCGACGTTGGAGCCCGTCGTGCCTTCCGGTGCGGCGCAGCCCATGATCACGTCCTCGATCTCGGCCAGATCGACCTTGGCGCGCTCGGCGGCGTGCTTGATGACATGCGCGCCCATGTCGGCGCCGTGGGTGTCGTTGAAGGCGCCGCGGAAGGCCTTTCCGATCGGCGTGCGGGCGGTTGAAACGATGACGGCGTCCATGTGTCCCTCCAGAGTTGTGCTTTGAATTGAAGAAAGACTACCACAGAGACACAGAGACACAGAGGATGAGAAAACGGCGCGCCGCAGGCGCGCTATGAACTTGTCTTCGTCTTCCTCTGTGTCTCTGTGTCTCTGTGGTGAAACTCATTAAACGTCCGAGAACTTCTTGCCTTCGGCGACCAGCCGCTTGAGCAGCGGCGCGGGCTCCCAGAACGGATCGCCCGACATCTCCTTGTACTTCAGCAACGCGTCGTGGATGGTCTTGAGCCCGACGACGTTGTCGGCCCACCACATCGGGCCGCCGCGATAGACCGGCCAGCCATAGCCGTTGACCCAGATCACGTCGATGTCGAGCGCGCGCTGGGCCATGCCCTCCTCAAGGATCTTGGCACCCTCGTTGACCATCGGATAGAGCGTGCGCTCCATGATCTCCTGGTCGGAGATGGCGCGGCGCGTGATGCCTAGCCGCTTGGAGTTCTCCTCGATGATCTTCTCGACCTCAGGATCGGGGATCGGCGTGCGGTCGGGCAGGTTGTACTTGTAGTAGCCCGATCCGGTCTTCTGGCCGAAGCGGCCCAGCTCGCAGATCGCGTCGGCGACGTAGCCGGTGTAGCGCACGTTGCGCTGTTCCTTCTCCTTCTTGCCCTGGCGGATGCGCCAGCCCACGTCGTTGCCGGCCAGATCGCTCATCTGGAACGGACCCATGGGGAAGCCGAAGTCGAAGATCACCTTGTCGATCTGCTGCGGCAGCGCGCCTTCCTCGAGCATATAGGCGGACTGGATGCCGCGCTGGCGCAGCATGCGGTTGCCGACGAAGCCCTCGCAGACGCCGACCAGGGTCGGGACCTTGCCGATCTTCTTCGAGAGGTTCATCACCGTGGCGATGACGTCCTTCGACGTCGCCTTGCCGCGCACGTTCTCGAGCAGCTTCATGACGTTGGCCGGCGAGAAGAAATGCATGCCGATCACGTCGCCGGGACGCTTGGTGTAGGAGGCGATCTGGTTGACATCGAGGCCCGAGGTGTTCGTCGCCAGGATCGCGCCCGGCTTGGCCACCGCGTCGAGCTTCTTGAAGACAGCCTCCTTGACCTCCATGGTCTCGAACACCGCCTCGATGATTACGTCGGCGTCCTTCAGATCGTTGTAGTCGAGGGTCGGCTTGATCAGCGCCATGCGCTTCTCGACGTCCTCGGCCTTCATGCCGCCGCGCTTGGCGGTGTTCTCGTAGTTGGTGCGGATGGTCTTCAGGCCGCGGTCGAGCGCTTCCTGGTTGTTCTCCAGGATGGTGACCGGGATGCCGGCATTGGCGAAGTTCATCGCGATGCCGCCGCCCATGGTGCCGGCGCCGATGATGGCGCCGGTCTTGATCTCGCGCTGCGGCGTGTCCGCCGGCACGTCCTTGACCTTGGCCGCCTCGCGCTCGGCGAAGAAGTAGTAGCGCTGCGCCGCGGATTCGCTTGAGGTGAGCAATTCCTGGAACAGCTCGCGCTCGCGCGCCAGACCCTGATCGAAGGGCAGCTCGACGGCGGCCTGCACCGTCTTGACGATGTGCCACGGCGCCTTGAAGCCGCGCGCCTTGCGGGCGATCGACTTCTCGAAATCGGCGATCGCGGTCGGGCTCTCCAGCTTCACCTGCTGGTCGCGCACGCGCTTGAGCGGCGCGTTCTGCGCCACCAACTCGCGGGCATAGGCGACAGCGCCCTCCAACAGATCGCCCTCGGCGATCTTGTCGACGATGCCCTTGCTGGCCGCTTCCTTGGCCGGGATGTGGCGGCCCGAGACCATGGCCTCGAGCGCATAGGCCGCCCCGGTCAGGCGCGGCAGACGCTGCGTGCCGCCGGCGCCGGGCAGGAGGCCGAGATGCACCTCGGGCAGTCCCAGCCGCGTGGTGGGCGCCGAAATGCGGTAATGCGCGCCCAGCGCCGTCTCCAGGCCGCCGCCCAGCGGCGTGCCGTGCAGCGCCGCGACGATGATCTTGGGCGAAGTCTCCATGATGCGGATGACCTCGTTGAGATCGGTGCCGGCGCGCGGCTTGCCGAACTCGCGAATGTCGGCGCCGGCGATGAAGGTACGGCCGCCGCCGATCAGCACGATCGCCTTGATCGCTGGATCGGCACCGAACGCCTTGACGCCCTCGTCGAGGCCGGTGCGCACGGCGGCGCTGAGCGCATTCACCGGCGGGTTGTTGACGGTGAGAATGCCGATCTCGCCATTGGTCGAGCGGATGACGGCTGGCTCTGACATGCTGATTCTTCCCTCCGGAGCTTCGTTCCGCGCCGCGAAAGCGCGTTCTGAGCATTGGCGGACTCGTACCGCCTCAGACCGACAGGCGCAATCCGTCCGCGGCCGCCTCGATGCCCAGCGAACCGACGCGCGAAAGCATCTCCGGGCTCATATGCGTGACGATTACGCGCTTGGCGCCGATCGCGGGCAGGTGCCGCTTCACCGTCTGCCAGTTGAGATGGAAGCGGATCGGCTTGTCGTCGAAATAGACCTCGCAGACGAACAGATCGACGCCTCTGGCGGCATCGGCTATCGAGTCGACCCATTCGGTGTCGCCGGTGTAGCAGAGCGACTTGCCGTCGACCTCGACCCGCAACGCCAGCGGTGGCGCGCCGCAGGGGTGGCGCACCAGGTACGGCTTCACCGTGAGCGCGCCCAGTGTGGCCGGCTCGCCGGGCGTGAACTCGACGATGTCGATCTCGAACTTCTGAGCGATCCCGTTGGAGCCAGGGAAGAACACCTCCATCGCCTGGAGCAGGCGGTCGCGCAGGCCGGGCGGCCCGGCGATGACCAGCGGTCGGCTGCGCCGGCTGCCGAGCTGGGCGTCGAGGATGAAGAAGGGCAGGCCGCCGAAATGATCGCCGTGCAGATGGGTGATCAGGATCGCGTCGATGGCGTTGGGATCGACGCCGTGCTTGCGGATCGAGATCATCGAGCTGGCGCCGCAGTCGATCAGGAACGTCGCGCTCGGCGCCTTCACGTGGAAGCAGGTGTTGAAGCGCCCGCCGCTGCCGAAGGCGTCGCCGCAGCCAAGAAAGGTGAAGTCGATTGACGGGCTTCGCGCGATCATTCCGGCTCGATTCCGGTCTCGGCGACCAGCGCGCGCCACTTGGCGACCTCCGCGGTGGTGAACGCGCGCAACTCGTCCGGCGTCGAGCCGTAGACTTCGAAGCCCATATCGGCGAGGCGCGACGCGATCGCGGCGTCGCCCAGCGCCTTGCGCGCGGATGCGTTGAGGCGCGCGACGATCGCGCCGTCCGTGCCGGATGGCGCATACATCGCGAACCAGGTCAGGAGCTCGAAGCCAGACAGGGTGGTGGCGATGGACGGGACCCCCGGCAATAGCGCGCTGGGTTGCGCCGAGCTGACCGCCAGAGCGCGTAGCGTGCCGGCGCGAATCTGGCCCAGCGCCGCCGAGACGTCGATGAACATGAACCGCACGCTGCCGCCCAGCACGTCGGCCATCGCCTGCGGCGGGCTGCGGTAAGTGACGCGCGCGATATCCAGGCCCAGACGTTTCACGAGCGTCGCCGAGGGCAAGAGGTTGCCGCTCGAGCCGGTGCCGTAGTTCACCTTGCCAGGATTGGCGCGCGCATGCGCCACCAGCGCGGCCACGTCGCGATGCGGCGACGCCGCCGACACGACGAGGACCTGGGCGATGTGGCCGAGCTTCGTGACCGGCGCGAAATCTCGAACGGGATCGTAGGGTACGGTCTTGAGCAGCGACGCGGCGGCGGCCTGCGTTGTCGCCGAGCCGACGAGGATCGTGTTGCCGTCAACCGGCGCCTTGGCCACCAGATTGGCGCCGATCGAACCCTGCGCGCCAGGCTTGTTGTCGATGACGATCGGCTGGCCGAGGTCGGCGGCCATCGACTCCGCGAGCACGCGCGCGAGGTTGTCGGTCGCCGTGCCGGGCGCGAAGCTCACGACGAAGCGGATCGGCCTGTCAGGCCAGGCCGCGCGCGCCGGCGCTGCGAGACCGATTAGCGCTGCGCCGCCCGCGGCGATGAAGGAGCGGCGACGCGCGGTCATGGTGCGCCTCCTTACATGCGCTATGCCGTCGGCAGCTTGTAGTCCTTGAACTGCTCGCGCAGCTTGGTCTTGAGGATCTTACCGGTGGCGCCGTGCGGGATGGCTTCGACGAACTGTACGTCGTCGGGCATCCACCACTTCGCGATCTTGCCCTGCAGGAACTCGAGGACCTGCTCCTTGGTGACGTTGGCGCCCGGCCGGGGATGCACGATCAGCAGCGGTCGTTCGTCCCACTTGGGATGCGCCACGCCGATCACCGCCGCCTCGGCGACGCCGGGGCAGCCCATGGCGGCGTTCTCCAGGTCGATCGAGGAGATCCACTCGCCGCCGGACTTGATGACGTCCTTGGAGCGGTCGGTGATCACCACCGAGCCGTCCTTCTCGATCTTGCAGACATCGCCGGTGGCGAACCAGTCGTCCTTGCCGAACTGGCTCTTGCCGTCGCCCTTCATGTAGCCCTTCACGATCCAGGGCCCGCGCACCACCATATTGCCCGACACGCTGCCGTCCATCGGCAGGTCGTTGCCGGCGTCGTCGACGATCTTCATCTCGCAGCCGAACACCGGCCGGCCCTGCTTGGCGGTGATGGCGAAGCGCTCCGCGTCGGGCAGCTGGCGCTCGCCGCGATTGAAGCGCGTCGTCGTGCCCAGCGGGCTCATCTCGGTCATACCCCAGCCCTGGATGACCTCGACGCCGTGCTCGTTCCAGAAGCGCGCGATCATCGAGATCGGCACCGCCGAACCACCGATCAAGGTGCGCTTGACCGACGACATCTTGAGCTTGTTCTGCGCGCAGTAGTCGAGCAGGGCGAGCCACACCGTCGGCACGCCGGCGGAGAGCGTCACCTGTTCCTTGTCGAGCAGCTCGTAGACGCTGGCGCCGTCGAGCTTGGCGCCGGGGAACACCAGCTTGGCGCCGGCGATCGGCGCGGCGTAGACGAGGCCCCAGGCATTGGCGTGGAACATCGGCACCACGGGCAGCACCGTGGTGTCGGGATCCATCGGGATCACCGCGCCGTTGCTCGACATCATGGTGTGGATCAAGGTCGAGCGATGCGAGTAGAGCACGCCCTTGGGATTGCCCGTGGTCCCTGACGTGTAGCAGAGCGACGAGGCGGTCTTCTCGTCGAAGTCGGGCCAGCGTAGCGTGCCCGGCTTGTCGGCGATCAGCTCTTCGTAGCACAGCAGGTTTGGAATCTTCGACGACGCGGGCATATGCGCGCGATCGGTCATGACCACGACGTGCTTCACCGTCGTGAGCTTGTCCCAAACGCCTTCGACGATCGGCAGCAGGTTGACGTCGACCAAGATGATCTGGTCCTCGGCGTGGTTGGCGATATACGCGACGTGCTCGGGCGCCAGGCGCGGGTTGATGGTGTGCAGCACCGCGCCGATGCCTGAAATGCCGAAATAGCACTCGAAGTGCCGGTAGGTGTTCCAGGCGATGGTGCCGACGCGATCGCCCAGCTTGATGCCCAGCCCCTGCAGCGCCTCGGCGAGCTGCTTGCTGCGCTTGTGCGCGTCGCGATAACCGTAGCGATGGATCGGGCCCTCGATCGAGCGAGAGACGATCTCGACATCGCTATAATAGGCGGCGGCGAAATCGATGATCTGCGAGATCAGCAGCGGACGGTCCTGCATCAGGCCGAGCATTGGCGTTTCCCCTGGTTCGTACGGTTATTCCTGCCGCACCGTCATAACATGCTCGGCCGGGATCGCCACGCCCGCCTGATGGAGTAACGTGATCGCGGCCGCTTTGGCTGCGCGCGCCATCTCAGGATCGCCGCGCACGAGGTGCGTGGCGATGGCGCCATCGACCAGGATTGCGAGTTGCGTCGCCAGCAGATCGGGCGCGGGCAGACCGAGCTTCACCAGCAGATCGCGGAACCAGGCTTGGCGACCCTGCTTGAACGCCAGCGCCACGGCCTTGGCCGCGTGCTCGCCCGCACCGAGTTCGGCGACCGCGTTGACGAAGGGACACCCGCGAAACTCCCGCGTGCCAAAATTGCGTTCCAACCTGTCGAAGGAGCGCAGGATCAGATCTGCTGACTCGCGCTCCGATGGCGGGGTCTGCACGTTTCGACGTTCGAGATAGGCGACGATCAGCGCGTCCTTGGAGGGGAAGTGATTGTAGAGCGTGCGCTTGCTGATGCCGATCTCGGCCGCGATCGTGTCGACGCCGATGGCGCGGATGCCCTGGCTGTAGAAAAGCCGGTCGGCGGTCTCGAGAATCCGCTCTTTCATGGGTTTCTTGAGCATCGGCTTCTTGGGCGATTTCCGCATAGTGCACAGACCTGTGTAACTTCTCATTGACGGCAGGACATGCTGGGCGCAGGAATTACACAGATCGGTGTAATTCTCAAGTGAGCGTCCCATGCGTGCCGCGTTGCCCATCCTGATCGGTGTCTCTCTGATGCTCACGCTGAGCATGGGCCTGCGCCAGAGCTTCGGGCTGTTCCTACAGCCACTGACCCGCGACATCGCCATCACCGTCTCGGAATTCACCTTGGCGATCGCGGTCCAGAACCTGGCCTGGGGCTTCCTGCAGCCGGTAGCTGGCGCGCTCACCGTGCGCTGGGGTTTCCGGCCGATCATGATCGCGGGCTCGGTGCTCTATGTCGCGGGGCTCGTGCTGATGGCGACGGCGCAGGGGCTGATCGGCGTGCTGATCGGCGCCGGTGTCTTGATCGGCATGGCGCTGGCCTGCACCGCGGCGGCGATCGCCATGGCGGTGGCGACACGCTCGGTCTCCGCGGCCTTGCGCAGCATGGTGCTCGGCATCGTGTCGGGCGCGGGCTCTCTGGGGGCGCTGATCGCGGCGCCACTCGGCCAGGTGCTGACCGACGGTCACGGCTGGCGCGTCGGCGTCGCCGCTTTCGCGGTACTGGCGCTGATCATGATTCCCTCGGCGTGGATCGCGGGCCGAATCGACAAGGTGCCGCTGCCGCCCGCGACGAGCAGCGACATCGGCAACGCCAGCATGAAGAGCGCGGCCTTCACGGCCTTCGCCAGCGCGCCCTTCGTGGTGATGGCGACCGCCTATTTCGTCTGCGGCATGCAGCTGATCTTCCTCACCACGCACCTGCCGTCCTATCTCGCGCTGTGTGGCATGGATCCGATGCTCAACGCCCAGGCGTTGGGCGTCATCGGCGGCACCAACGTGCTGGGCTGCCTGTTCTTCGGCTGGGCCGGCGGACGCTGGAACAAGCTGGCGCTGCTCGGTGGCATCTACGTCGTGCGCTCGCTGACGCTCGCGCTGTACTTCATGTTCCCACCGACGCCCCTGGGCACGCTGGTCTTCGCCGCGGTGATGGGCTTCGTCTGGCTGGGCGTCGGTCCGCTGGTCTCGGGCGCGGTGGCGGAGATGTTCGGTCTGCGCTGGCAGGCGATGATCGCCGGCCTTGCCTTCATGGGCCATCAGATCGGCAGCTTCGTCGGCGCCTTTGGCGGGGGCGTAATCTTCGATTCGCTGGGTTCCTACAACCTCGCCTGGCAGCTTGCCGTCATGCTCGGACTGCTCGGCGGCGCGGTGCAGATCGCCTTCGCGCTGTACCGTCCGCCGCGTCCGCCGCTGGCGCTCGCCACAAGTTAGGTGGCGTCGTCGCCGAGTTCCTGCTTCACCAGGTTCAGCCAGTAGGCAGCGCCGGTGAGCAGGATCTTGTCGTTGAAGTCGTAGATTGGCGTGTGCACGTGCTGGCAGCCGCCCTCGGCGTCGCCGCCATTGCCGATGAAGATGTAGGCGCCGGGCAGCTTCTCCAACATGAAGGCGAAGTCCTCCGCGCCGGTCATCGGCGTCATCTTGCCGTCGACCTTGTCAATGCCAGCCGTGGCTTGCGCCGCCTTCACGGCGATGACGGTCTGTTCCTTGGCGTTGACCAGTGGCGGGTAGCGACGCAGGTAGTGGTATTCAGCCGTGCAGCCCCAGGCTTCGGCGGTCGAGCGGGCGATCTCGCCCATGCGGCGTTCCAGCAGGTCGCGCACGGCCGGGCTGTAGCTGCGCGCCGTGCCGCGCACCAGCACGTCCGAGGGAATAACGTTGGGCGAACCGTACGTGCCGGCGGCGATATGGCCGACGCTGAGCACCGCGGTCTGCGACGACGGCACGTTGCGGCCGATGATGCCCTGGATGGCGAGGATGAAGCTCGCCGCCGGGGTCGATGGATCGGTGCCGCGCTCGGGCAGCGCGCCGTGGCCGCCGGTGCCCTTGAAGGTCACCATCCAGGTGTCGCTCGCGGCCAGCATCGGGCCGGGGCAGATCGCGAAGTGGCCGGTCGGCACGCCCGGCATGTTGTGCATGCCGTAGACCGCGTCGCACGGGAACAGGTCGAACAGGCCTTCCTCGATCATCACCCGCGCGCCACCCAAGCCTTCCTCGGCCGGCTGGAAGATGAAGTGGATGGTGCCGGCGAAGTCGGGATTGGCGGCGAGGTGCTTGGCGGCGGCCAGCAGCATCGCGGTGTGCCCGTCATGGCCGCAGGCGTGCATCTTGCCGTCGATCACCGAGCGGTGGTCGAAATCGTTCTTCTCCTGCAGATGCAGCGCATCCATGTCGGCGCGCAAGCCGATGGTCTTCTGGCCCGGCCGCGCCCCCTTGAGCGTGCCGACCACGCCGGTGGTCGCCAGCCCGCGATGAATCGGGATGCCCCATTCGGTGAGCTTGGCGGCGACGATGTCCGACGTGCGCACCTCCTCGAACGCGGTCTCGGGATGCTTGTGGATGTCGCGGCGAAGCGCGACCATTTCGCTTTCTGAGGCCTTGAGGGCCTCGAGCACGTCGTGCGGCATGGACGTCTCCGGACCAGTCTTGGAAACGACATTAGCGTGTCGCGCGGCCCGGCCATAGGGCCGCCAACGCCGCTGTTGAGGTGTGTGCAATGCCCGTGCGACGCTTGCGCATGGCGACCAAACCGAGATTCAGCGGACCGCCGCCCGTTCTCGAAACGGCGCGGCTGACGTTGCGTCCCTATGGCGAGGCCGACATCTCCGCGATCGTCGAGATCTGCGGCGATATCGAGGTCTCGCGCCGGCTTTCGCGTGTGCCCTATCCCTACAGCGAGGCCGACGCGCGCTATTTCCTGAACGATGTGGCGACGCGCGAGCTGGTGTGGGCGATGATCCTGCGGCCGTCGCTGCTGGTCGTCGGCTGCGTCGGCCTGGCGCCGACGGACGACGCGAACGCCGCCGAGCTGGGTTACTATGTGCGACGGTCGCATTGGGGGCAGGGGTTGGTCACCGAGGCTGCAGCCGCGGTCGTGCGTTACGGTTTTGACCGCTTGGTTCTCGGACACCTTGTGTCGGGCCACTTCGCGGACAACCCCGCATCGGGACGCGTCCTGTGCAAACTCGGTTTCGTCGAGGTCGGGCGCGACGAGATGTTTAGCCTGTCGCTGGGCCAGGCCGTGCCATCCGTCTCGATGCGTCTCGACGCGTCATCGCGGCGGATTTGACGGGACATCGATCGAGGGAGACCGCAAGACCGTGAGCGACCACACCCTGTTTCCCGTGCGCTCCAGCCTGACGCTGGCACAGGCCGACGCGATGATCGCCGGTGCGCTCACCGCTGCGCGCGCCGCCGAGCTGCTGCCGCTCACCGTCGCCGTGCTCGATTCCGGCGGTCAGCTCGTCGCCTACAAACGAGAAGACGGCTGCGGCGTGCTGCGCTTCGATATCGCGCTCGGCAAAGCGTGGGGCGCGCTGGGCATGGGCATCTCCAGCCGTACCCTGCGCGATCGGCTCGCTAACCGGCCGGCGTTCCAGGGCGCGCTGGCCGCGGCCTCCGACGGCCGCTTCGTGCCGGTGCCCGGCGGTGTGCTGGCGATCGACGCGCAGGGCTACGCCATCGGCGCGATCGGCATCAGCGGCGACGCATCCGATCGCGACGAGTATGCGGCGATCATGGGCGTGCGGGCTGCCGGCCTCGTCTCGCATCCCGCCGCGCCGGCCGAGAACTGGCGATCGGCGGGCCTCTGACCATCCCCGGGAGGTTCACATGCGTCGTCGTTCCCTGATCGCAGCCGGCGCCGCCGCGTTGGCCCTGCCGTCGCTGGCCCGCGCGCAGGCGTGGCCGTCGCAGCCCGTGCGCCTCGTGATCGCCTTTCCGCCCGGTGGCCCGACCGACGTTTACGGACGGCTGTTCGCGGAGCGGCTGTCGCGCGCGCTCGGCCAGCCTGTCGTGGTCGAGAACAAGGCCGGCGCGGCCGGCGTCATCGGTTCGGCCGGCGTCGCGCGCGCCAAGCCCGATGGCTACACGCTGCTGTTCGGCACGGGATCCACGCAGGCGCTCTATGCCTCGATGGCGGCCAAGCCCGAATACGACGTCATGAAGGACTTCACCTACATCGCCCATGTCGGCGGCGGGCCGGCGGCGTTTATCGGCCATCTCCAGCAACCGGACTCGCTGATGGGCCTGATCGCGGCGGCGCGCGCCAAGCCCGGTGCGCTGAGCTACGGCTCGCCCGGCAGCGGCACGCTGCTGCATCTCACCACCGAGCGGCTGAAGACGGCGCTGGGTGGCGTATCGCTGACCCACGTGCCGTATCGCGGCAGCGGCCCGGCGATGACCGATCTGCTCGCCGGCCAGATCGCCATGGTGGTCACGACGTTGGGCAGCGCGCTGCCGTTCCATAGCTCCGGTCGCGCGCGGCTTCTGGCCATCGCCACCGCCCAACGCACAGCGCTCGCGCCGCAGGTCCCCACCGTGTCGGAGCTGCTGGGCGGCCAAGCTTTCGAGGCCGTGCTGTGGCATTGCCTCGCGGGGCCGGCCGGGCTGCCGACGGAGATCGTTGCGCGCCTCAACACTGCCGTTCGGGAAACCATGGCCGACGCCGCTCTGCTCAAGGCGCTGGCGGATCAGGGTATCGTGGCGGTGACGGACTCGACACCGGCATCGACGGTTGAATTCGTGCGCTCGGAGGCGGAGCGCTGGGCACCCATCGTCAAGGCGGCCGACATCAAGCTCGACTGAGGCATGTCGCGCTGGTCGGCATCAGGCCGAACATGGGGCGTATCGTCAGCGGTGGACGACCGATCGGGGAAAGGCCGCCGGTTGGTTCAGGATCACATGCCGCACGTGGCGCCCAGACGGAAGGCGAAATAGGCGTAGCTGTCCGCGTTGACCAACGCCTGCGCGCGCGTAAGGCCGGGTTCCCACCAGCCGCTATCGTCCTCCTCGCGATAGCCGGAGTTCCCGTGATCCCAGGTATCCGCGAACTTGTGCGAGCCCTCGTGGATGATGGTGATCACGCCAATATCGGCGTCCCTCAACATCCGCTTCTTGCTGATATGCATCGCGTGGCCATCGCGCGACCAGCCGAGACCGTCGTGGGGACTGATCGCAGCGTCTGCCGCATCCGATCGGGACCGCGTGACAAAACCGAAATCGCCGTCACCACCGAGCTTCATCGTGAAGTCGTTGCTGAGGCCGTGATAGGTCAATTGCAGAATCTTCTTGATCTGGGTCTGCTCGGCGCCATCGGGCCCGGTGTTGCCAGTCAGGAAGTATGTCGTCGCGAAGCGGCGCGCGTCGGCGTTGAAGCCGAGAGAGATCGATGCGATCGACGCCGAGAGCAGCCCTCTGGCCCGCGCGATCTGGCGGGTGATGGCGGCCTGATCGCCCTTCGATAGCCACAGGCCCTTGTGGCGCAGCTTGATCGTCTGGCCGAATAGATTCTTCGTGGTCTTGAACAGGAAGCGCGTGCCGGTCATCGGGCCCCTCAGGGTCGAAAGATTGATCACCCATGATTTCAAGCGGCGGCCGCATGTGGCTGACGCGAAGTTCTTTCCCGAGCATCAATGTAACCATTTGGTCGAGCCCAGGCAACAGAGCCGGACATCGATGGGTTACCGATTGCCACCGCTTTCCTGGACGTCGACAGTGCACCATTCGAGAACCGAGATGAAACGATGACAAGCCCCCTGATCAACCGCCGCGACCTGGCCTTCGTGCTCTACGACCTGCTCGACGTCGCGGCGCTCACCAAGCACGCACGCTACGCCGATCACAGCCGCGAGACCTTCGAGGCGGCGATCGAGACGGCGCATCGTCTGGCGCTGGAGAAATTCCATCCGCACAACGCCAAGGCCGACAAGAACGAACCGACCTTCGACGGCAATACGGTGAGCATGATCCCGGAGGTCGCCGAGGCGCTGGCCGCCTTCCGCGACGCCGGTTTCTTCGCGCCGACCAAGGATTACGAGCTGGGCGGCATGCAGCTGCCGCTGACCGTGGCGCAGGCGTGCAACGCCGTGTTCCAGTCGGCGAATATCGGCAGCGCCGGCTATCCGTTCCTGACGGTGGGCGCGGCCAACCTGATCGAGAGCTTCGGCTCGCAGGAACAGAAGTCGCTCTACATGGCGCCGATGCTGGCCGGCCGGTTCTTCGGCACGATGTGTCTGAGCGAGCCGCAGGCCGGTTCGTCGCTGGCCGACATTCGTACGCGCGCCGAGCCGCAGCCCGACGGCACCTATCGCGTGATCGGCAACAAGATGTGGATTTCCGGCGGCGACCACGAGCTCTCCGAGAACATCGTGCACATGGTGCTGGCCAAGATCCCCGGCGGCCCGCCGGGTGTGAAGGGCATCTCGCTGTTCATCGTGCCGAAGCGCACGGTCAATCCGGATGGCTCCGTCGGTGCGCGCAATGACGTGCGGCTGGCTGGTCTCAATCACAAGATGGGCTATCGCGGTACGACCAACACGGTGCTGAATTTCGGCGAGAAGGGCGGTGCCGTCGGCTATCTGTTGGGCCAGCCGCATCGCGGCCTGGAATACATGTTCCAGATGATGAACGAGGCGCGCATTGGCGTTGGCCAGGGCGCGGTGATGCTGGCCTACGCGGCGTACCTGTTCTCGCTCGATTATGCGCGCGGCCGGCCGCAGGGACGCGCGCCCGACAGCAAGGATCCCACCTCGCCGATGATCCCGATCATCGAGCACGCCGACATCAAGCGGATGCTGCTGCATCAGAAGTGGGTCAGCGAAGGCGGCTTGCACCTGTGCCTTTACGCCGGCTCGCTGGTCGACCGCATCGCCATGGCCGATGACGCGCAGGAAAAAGCGCGGCTCGAGCTGTTGCTCGATACGCTGACCCCGATCGTCAAGGGCTGGCTGTCGGAGGTCTGCCTGAAGTCGAACGAGCACGCCGTGCAGATCCTCGGCGGCTACGGCTACACCCGCGACTATCCGGTCGAGCAGTACTACCGCGACCAGCGGCTCAACCCGATCCACGAAGGCACCGACGGCATCCAGGCCATCGACCTCTTGGGCCGCAAGATGGCGATCAAGGGCGGCGCCGGCTGGACCGCGGTCAAGGCGGAGATCGCCCGCGCCATCAAGATCGCCACGGCGCACGAGCGGCTCAAGCCGATGGCGCGCGAGCTGGCCCAACTGGTCGAGACCGTCGAGACGACGCGCGCGACCCTGCTGGGCGCGATGGGGCAGGGCAAGCCGTCGCTGGCCTTGGCCAACGCCTTCCACTTCCTCGACCTGTTCGGCTTGCTGGTGATGGGCTGGATGTGGCTGTGGCAGGCCAGCGCCGTGCTCGACCTGCCGCCCGCCGCGACCGACGAGGAGCGCGCCTTCCGCGCGGGCAAGCTCGCCGCCTGCCGGTATTTCTTCACCTACGAGGTGCCGCGCTCGGCCTATCTCGCCTCGATGCTGGGGAAGCTCGACGACACGACGCTGACCATGAAAAGCGAGTGGTTCGCCTGACGAACCGCGCGGCCCCGTGCGCTTGCGGCCGCCCGATCGGCGCGCCAATTTGCGCCCCATCAAGTCAACCGGAGGCAATCCATGGCGTCGCCACTCTTCGACCTCACCGGCAAGGTCGCCGTGGTCACCGGCTCGAGCAAGGGCATCGGCAAGTCGATCGCCGAGCAGCTCGCGCTGCAGGGCGCCAAGGTCGTGGTGTCCAGCCGCAAGCTGCCGATCTGCGAGGAGGTCGCCGGCCAGATCAACGCCGCCGGCGGCCAGGCCACCGCCATCGGCTGCAATATCTCGGACAAGGCGCAGTGCGAGAACCTGATCGCCGAGACCCGCAAGCGGCTGGGCCCGATCGACATCCTGGTCTGCAACGCGGCGACCAACCCGTATTACGGGCCGACCGAGAAGATGCCCGACGAAGCCTTCATGAAGATCATGCAGAACAACATCCTCTCGAATATCTGGCTGATCACCCAGTGCCTGCCCGACATGAGGTCCAAGAAGGACGGGGCGATCATCATTGTCTCCTCGATCGGCGGCGTGCGCGGTTCGCCGGTGATCGGCGCCTATTGCGTCTCCAAAGCGGCCGACATGCAGCTCGCCCGCAACCTCGCCATCGAGCTGGGGCCGGACAATATCCGCATCAACACCATCGCCCCGGGGCTGGTGAAGACCGACTTCGCCAAGGCGCTGTGGGACGACCCGGTCTATCTCGACAAGCGCCTGCAATCGGCACCGTTGCGCCGCATCGGCGAACCTGAGGATATCGGTGGCATCGCCGTGCTGCTGGCGTCCAAGGCCGGCGCTTTCATCACTGGCCAGACAATCATCGCTGATGCCGGCGTGACGATCGCCGGCTAAGGCGACAGGTGAGCGGAGACTCAAGTCTTGCGTCAAATAGCCAGTATAATACGTTGAAATTGTTGACGTTATTTTGCGGCTCTTCGAGTCCTTGTCGGAGATAGCGCTTCATAAAACGACTGTAAGTTGCTGTTTAAGAACGGTTATCGTTCCGTTGATTCGACTGAATTCAATTGACGCTTCACTTTAGCAGGAGTAGTTTGTGCATTGATTGAGACGGAGATCGGCTGGGCTGATCGAAGTCGACTGGCGGCGGCTTCCGGGTTCCCGGCGGAACGGCGCCTGATGAAAACAACGACGCGTCCGCTCCCCGGCACAGGCGCGCATTGTCGACTGTATATACTTGGAGAAAGACGATGTTCGTCGCCGCCGATTCGCCCAAGGTCCGCAAGTTCGTCACGCCGTTCGTCGAGATCGGTATCGCGCTGGCGTTCGTGATGCTGGCCGTTCCCGCCTCGTTGCGGGTCATCACCATCGCTTGACCACTGGTCGCCTGACCACTGGGCGCCTGACTACCGGAGGCTGAACCGGAATCGAAACGGCCGGCTTTTGCCGGCCGCTCCTGTTTGTGCCCAAGCCGTGGCTGAGATCAGCCGAGTTGGGTAGCGTTCTGCACGATCTTGCCGACCAGGCCGTATTCCACCGCCTGCTGCGCGCTCATCCAGTAGTCGCGCTCCGTGTCCTTCTCGATCCGTTCCAGTGGCTGGCCGGTCTCGGCCGCGAAGATCTCGTTGAGCCGCCGGCGCATCCGCAGGATTTCCTTGGCCTGGATGGCGAAATCCGAGGCCGAGCCCATGGCGCCGCCCGAGGGCTGGTGCAGCAGGAAGCGGGTGTTGGGCAGGCTGTAGCGGTGCTCGCGCTTGGCCGCGGCGTAGATCAGGGCGCCGGCGCTGGCCACCCAGCCGGTGCCCACCACACGTATCTCGGGCTTCACGAACTTGATCATGTCGTAGATCGTGTCGCCCGATTCGACGTGGCCGCCCTGGCTGTTGATGTAGATGGTGATCGGATCGTCGCCGGCCGATTGCAGCGCCAACAGGCGGGCCGAGACCTCCCGTGCCAGCTTCTGGTCGATGCCGCCATAGATCAAGACGGTACGCGCCTTGAACAGCCGCTCCTCGATCGCCGCCGTCTTGTCGCGACCTTCGCTCTGGTCGGCGGTTTTCTTCTTCTTGTCGTCGTCATCGTCATCATCATCGTCGTCGTCGAAACGGATGTCGGCTGGCAACATGACGCTCTCTCTTTCGAAATAAGGGGGATGACGCCCGGTATCACGGGGCCGGGCGGCGGGCAAGGCTCAGGCCGTCACGCCACCATCGGCCACGAACTCCGCCCCGGTGCTGAACGAGGATTCGTCGGAGATCAGGAACAGGATCAGCCGGGCGATCTCCTCGGGCCGGCCGAGGCGGCCCATGGGGTGCAGGCTCTCGAGGTATTGCCGGCCGCTCATGTTGTCGATGGTCATGGCCAGGCGCGGCGCGATCATCGGCGTGTCGATCCAGCCGGGATGCACGGAATTGCAGCGGATCGGATAACCCATGGTGCCGCAATGGATCGCCACGTTCTTGCTCAGCAGGCGCACCGCGCCCTTGCTGGCGGCGTAGGCGGGCGCGCGCGCCATGCCGCGCAGGCCCAGCACCGAGGAAATGTTGACGATCGAGCCCGGCTGGTCGGCCGGGTTGCCCTTCATCGCCAGCACGCCGTGCTTGCAGCCCAGGAACACGCCCAGCCCGTTGATGCGGTAGACGCGGCGGAACTCCTCGAGCGAGACCTCCTCGACATCGCCGCCGACGCCCACGCCGGCGGCGTTGACCACGCCATGCAGCCCGCCGAAGCGCGTCGTGGTGGCCGCGACGCAGGCCTGCCACTCGCTCTCGATCGTGGTGTCGAGGCGGAAGAACAGGGCGCTGTCGCCCAGCTCGGCGGCCAACACCGTTCCGCTGGCCTCGTTGAGGTCGGCGATCACGACCTTGGCGCCCTCGCGGACCAGCAGCCGCGCGCTCTCGGCGCCGATGCCCGAGGCGCCACCGGTGACGATCACCGTCTTGCGGTCAACGCGGGGCATTGAGCGCCTTCCTTTGGATGCCTGAAGTGATGCCACCATCGGCCACCAGCTCCGAGCCGGTGACGAAGCGCGATCGGTCGGAGGCCAGGTAGAGTACCGCCTCGGCGATGTCCTCGGGCTCGCCCATATGGCCGACGGGATGGCGCGAGCCGATGAACGCCTTGCCCTGCTCGTGGCCCATCATCTGCCACAGCGGATTGAAGATCGGTGTGTCGATGCCGCCGGGATGGATCGAGTTGCAGCGGATGGCGTAGCCCTTCTCGGCGCATTGCTGCGCCACGCTCTTGGTCAGCAGCCGCACAGCGCCCTTGCTGGCGGTATAGGCGCAGGGTCCAGCTGCGCCGACCAGGCCGGCGATCGAGGAAATGTTGACGATCGCGCCCCTGGAGGCGGGCTTGGCAGGGCCGGTGCGCTTCATCGCGCCGATGCCGTACTTGCAGCCCAGGAACACGCCATCGAGATTGATGGCGTGCACGCGCTCCCAGTTCTCGACCGTCGTGGTCTCGACATTGCCCATGCCGCCGGAGATGCCGGCGTTGTTGACCAGGATGTCGAGGCGGCCGAAGCGTCGCAGCGTGTCGTCGATCACGCGCCGCCAGTCGGCCTCGCTGGCGACGTCGAGGCGCTGAAACACGGCCATGCCGCCGATATCCGCCACGACCTTCGCGCCCAGATCGTCCTGCACGTCGGCCACGACCACGACGGCGCCTTCGCGCGCCAGCAGCCGGCAGGTCGCCGCGCCGATGCCGGAGGCGCCGCCGGTGACGATGGCGACGAGCTTGTCGAGATCCGCCATCTGTCCCTCACATCGCCGTGCAGCCGCCGTCGACCACCATCTCGGCGCCTGTCGTGAACTTCGATTCGTCGGAGGCCAGATAGAGGATCATGTAGCCGATGTCGTTGGGCTCGCCGATCTTGCCCATTGGCACCATGCGCAGCAGCCGCTTGCGCGCCTTGTCCGGATCCTTGTCCTCGGCCAGGCCCTGCTGGACCATCGGCGTGTCGATGAAGGCGGGATGCACGGAGTTGCAGCGGATGTCGTAGCCGGCGCGCGCGCAATGCAGCGCCACGCTCTTGGTCAGCAGGCGCACGGCGCCCTTGGACGGCGAGTAGGCCGCCATCTGCCAGCCGCTCACCAGGCCGGCGACCGAGGAGATATTGACGATCGAGCAGGGCTGGCCGTTGCCCTTCATGACGCGGATCGCGTTCTGGCAGCCGAGGAACGTGCCCTCGCAGTTCACGCTCATCATGCGTTTGAAGTCGCCCAGCGTGACGGTCTCGATCGAGCCGTCGGGCCAGGCGATGCCGGCTGAGTTGACCAGCACGTTGAGCTTGCCGAAACGCCTGATCGTCTCGTCGACGACCTCCTTCCAGCGCGCCTCGCTGGTGACGTCGTGCTCAAGAAACACCGCGTCGCCGCCGATCTCGGCCGCCGCGTTCGGGCCCTTGTCTTTCTGCACGTCGGTGATCACCACCTTGGCGCCTTCGCCCGATAGCAGCTTGGCCGTCGCCAGGCCCAGCCCCGACGCGCCGCCGGTGATGAGCGCGACCTTGCCCGCGACGCGACCCGCCATGTCGTTCCTCCTTCAGGGACCGCGCGGAGATTAGCCGTGCGGCGGGGTTGGGGGAAAAGAAAAGGCCCGGGACTTGCCCGGGCCTCTCGCTTGATGGAACAGCCGACTAGAAGCCGAGCGGCTGCGTAATGCGCGTCCAGCGGCCATTCTTGACCTGGGCGAGGAACGAGGAGCTCGCACCCTGGCGGATCTTGTCGCTGAAGCTGACCTCGGGGCCGTTGAAGATGTCCTTGTAGCCCTTGATCGCTTCCATACCCTTGATGAAGCTGTCGAGCGTCAGGTCGGCGCCGGCGTTCTTGAGACCGACGGCGGTGAGGTCGGCGGCGACGTAGCCGTAGACCGCGCCGATGTTCGGATCGATATTGTACTTCTTCTTATAGTCGGCGACGAACTTCTTGACGCTCTCCACCGAGCTGTCGGCATAGGGCATCTCGGTCAGGCCCATGCCGTAGAAGCCTTCCATGCCCTGGGCGGCGCCGACGACGAGATCGTAAACCGCGGCCGAGCCGACGAAGTCGACATCGGTCCAGCCCATCTTGCGCGCCGTGTTGTAGGGCACGATCGAGTCACGCACGATGGTGCCCATCAGGATCAGGTCGCAGCCGGCGGCCTTCAGCTTGGTGATCGGCGCGGTGAAGTCCTGGTCGGTCGGCTTGTGGGCCGCGGTCTCGACCACCTTGATGCCGAGCTGCTTGGTCTGCATCTCGGCGCCGATCAGGATCTCCTTGCCGAAATCGGTGTCCTGATACATCACGCAGACGGCCTTCTTGCCCTTCTCCTTGACGAAGTACTGCACCGCCGAACGGATCTGGTCGACGTAGGAGGCGGCGCCGTAGAACTTCAGGCGCTCGAACGGCTCGTACATCGAGCGCGCCGCCGACAGCGGGAACAGGTTGGGCACATTGGCCGCGAACTGGTCCTTGAAGCAGGCGTTGTTCATCGGCGTGCCCAGCGGGGCGACGAAGGCGAACACGTTGTCGCGGTTGATCAGCTTGTTGCAGGCCTGCACCGCCTTGGGCACCTGGTAGGCCTGGTCCTCGACGATCAGCTTGATCTTGCGGCCGTTGATGCCGCCAGCGTCGTTGAGCTCGTCGAAGCGCATGCGCACCGCGTTCGACGACGACACACCATAGGTCGCGGCCACGCCGCTGAGGTCGGTGGGCATGCCCAGGATGATCTCGGTCTTGGACACGCCGCGCGTCTGCGCGACGGCGCCGGTCGCGATCGCCGCGCTGAGCGCCGCGACCGCCGCGATAGCCAGTTTCTGACGCATCTCTTCGTTCCTCCGGTTGATGACACAGCCCCGTGGGGCGGAACTCTACGCGGCTTCCGCGTACATGCTATCGATCAGCCCCTTGTACTTTTCGTTCACGAACTTGCGCTTGAGCTTCATGGTCGGGGTGACCTCGTCGTCCTCCGCCGAGAGCTGGTGCTCCAGCAGGCGGAACTTCTTGATCGTCTCGACCCGCGCGAAACCCTGGTTGACCTTCTCGATCTCCGACCAGATCAGGTCCTGCACCTCGCGCGCGCGGCAGAGCGAGGTGAAATCGGTGAACGGCACGTTGCTGTCCTGTGCGTACTTCGACACGCTGTCGTAGTCGATCATCACCAGGCAGGTCAGGAACTTGCGCCGGTCGCCGACCACCACCGCGTCGGAGATATAGGGCGAGAACTTCAGCTGGTTCTCGATCTCCGAGGGCGTGACGTTCTTGCCGCCGGCCGTGATGATGATGTCCTTCATCCGATCGGTGATGCGCACATAGCCTTCGTTGTCGATGGTGCCGACATCGCCGGTATGAAGCCAGCCGTCGCGCAGGGTCTCGGCTGTCTTCTCGGGCTGATTCAGGTAGCCCATGAAGATGTGCGGCCCGCGCAGCACGATCTCGCCCTCGGGCGACAGCTTGAGCTCGGTGTTGGGCGCGGCGACACCCACGGTGCCGAGCTTGATGCGATTGGGCATGCCGGTGGCCACGCCGCAATTCTCGGTCTGGCCGTAGACCTCGCGCATGTCGATGCCCAGCGCGCGGTACCAGCGGATCAGATCGGGCGCGATCGGCGCGGCGCCGGTGCCGGCGAACCGCACGCGGTGCATGCCGATGGCGCGCTTGATGTTGTCGAGCACGCAGTAGTCGGCGACGGCGTATTGCAGCTTCAGCCAGGCCGATGGCTCCTGGCCCTCGAGCTTCGTCTCGGCGACCTTCATGCCGACGCCGAGTGCCCAGGCATAGGCGGTACGGCCGATCCAGGTCGCTTCCTTCATGCGGATGGCGATGCCGGAGTAGAAGCGCTCCCAGATGCGCGGCACGGCGAAGAACGTCGTCGGCGCCACCTCGCGCACGTTGTCCGGCACCGTCTCGACGCTTTCGGCGAAATTGGCGATGGCGCCGGAACGCAGCGGCAGGAAAGCGGTGAAGGTGCGCTCGGCGACGTGGCACAGCGGCAGGAAGGCGAGCTGCTCCTCGTCGTGGCGCATCGGGATAAAGGCGTCGGCGTTGGCCAGCTGGAAGATCACGTTGCGATGCGAGAGCATCGCGCCCTTGGGCGGGCCCGTCGTGCCCGAGGTGTAGACCAGCAGGGCCAGCGCCTCGGCGCGCGAGGCGGCGACCAGCTCCTCCCACTTGCCGGGATGGGCCTTGTCATGCTCGCGCCCGAGCTTCAGCAACTCGTCGAACGGCATGATCTGCGGGTCGCTGAAGTCGGTCAGGCCTTCCATGTCGAAGATGAAGGCCTTCTCGACCTGCGGGCTGCGCGCGCGCACGTCGAGGAACTTGTCGAGTTGCTCCTCGTTCTCGACGAACAGGAAGCGCGAACGGCTGTCGTTGAGGATGTATTCGACCTGCTTGGCGGCGTCGGTCGGGTAGATGCCGTTGGATACACCGCCGGCGCCCATGATGCCCATGTCAGCGTAGAGCCATTCGGGGATGGTGTCGGCGAGGATGGAGACCACGTCGCCGCGCGCCAACCCGAGACTGACCAGGCCCATGCCGATGGCGCGGGCTCGCTCGCCGTACTCGCGCCAGCTGGTCGAGCGCCAAATACCCAGCGTCTTCTCGCGGAAGGCCGTCTTGCCGTCGCGCGCACGCACCTGATGCCAGAACAGCTTCGGGATGGTGTCGCAGCCCTCGATCTCGATCTTCTTGACCGAGCCCGCGTGGACATCCGCGTTCATCTCCGGCGGCCCTCCCTGATTTGGCCTGATTTCGTTCCGTCTTTCCTACCGCATCCGGGCTGCCCTGTCATTCCGAGCGAAGCGAGGAATCCATGCTGTTGCCTGGATCCCTCGCTACGCTCGGGATGACAAGAGGTGCCAGGTCACCGCCACGTCTTGCGCTTCTTCCAGCGCCGCTTGCCGCGGGCGCCTTCTTCCTTGATGCCCAGGTAGAATTCCTTGATGTCCTCCTTCTGCAGGAGGCGTTCGCAGGTGTCGGCCATGACGATACGGCCGACCTCCAGCACGTAGCCGTAGTCGGCGACCTGCAGGGCCATGTTGGCGTTCTGCTCGACCAGCAGGATGGTGACGCCGCGCTCCTTGTTGATGCGCACGATGATGTCGAAGATTTCCTTCACCAGCTTCGGTGAGAGGCCCAGCGAGGGCTCGTCCAGCAGCATCATGCGCGGGCTCGCCATAAGCGCGCGGCTGATCGCCAGCATCTGCTGCTCACCGCCCGACAGGGAGCCCGCCCGCTGATCGGCGCGCTCCTTCAGGACCGGGAAATAGCCGAACACCGTCTCGAGGTCCTTGGCGACCCCGTCTGGATCGCGCCTGGTGTAGGCGCCCATACGCAGATTTTCGCGCACGCTCAGGAACGGGAAGACCTCGCGGCCCTCCGGCACGTGGCTCATGCCCAGGCGCATGACCTTGTCGGGATCCATGCGCTGGATCTCGCGGCCCTCGAAGGTCACCGAACCCTTTTGCGGGTCCATCACGCCGCTGACGGTCTTGAGCACCGTGGTCTTGCCGGCGCCGTTGGCGCCCAGGATGGTGACGATGTCGCCTTTGGGCACCTCGAAGGAGACGCCGCGGATGGCCATGATCGGACCGTAATAGGTCTCGATGTTGCTGACCTTGAGCTGGGCTTCGGCCATGAGAGCTCAGCCTCCGAGATAGGCGCGCACGACGTCGGGGTGGCTCTGCACCTCCGAGGGCGTGCCGGTGGCGATCGGCCGGCCGTAGTTCAGCGCCAGAACGCGGTCGGACACCGCCGAGACCAGCTTCATGTCGTGCTCGACCATCAGCACGGTGATGCCCAGCAGGTTCTTGATGTCCTGGATCCAGAACGCCATGTCCTCGGTCTCCTCGACGTTCAGGCCAGATGAGGGCTCGTCGAGCAGCAGCAGCTTGGGATCGGTGCACAGCGCGCGCGCCAGCTCGGTCACCTTACGCACGCCGTAGGGCAGGTTGACGATGAAGCTGTCGCGATATTGCTGCAGGTCGAGGAACTCGATGATCTTCTCGACGGCCTCGCGATGCTCCAGCTCCTTGCGCCGCACCGAGGGCAGGAACAAGAGCTCGGAGAAGAAGCCCGACGTCTTGTGCGCGTGACGCGCCAGCAAGAGGTTCTGCAGCAGCGTGGCGTGCTCGAACAGCTCGATGTTCTGGAAGGTGCGCGCGATGCCGAGCGCGGCGATCTTGTGCGGCGGCACCGAGGTGATGTCGTTGCCGTCGAAGACCAGGCGGCCGCCGCTGGGCTCGTAGATGCGGCTGACCAGGTTGAAGATCGTGGTCTTGCCGGCGCCGTTGGGGCCGATGATGGTGAAGACCTCGCCCTTGGCGACATCGAACGTCACGCCGTCGACGGCTTTGATGCCGCCGAAGTTGATCGACAGGTTGTCGGCCTGGAAGAGGCTCACCTGAGACGCTCCGACTTCATGTAGCTCTTCTGGCGCTTGAAGGTGGCGCGCTTGTACATCGGGAAGGTCGAGAAGAAGACGCGGATCTTCACCCAGCGGCCGTAGATGCCCAGGGGCTCGAGCAGGATCACCAGCACCAGGATCAGGCCCAGGATGCCGGCCTCGACGCCGGGCTTGGCGAGGAACCCGCCGATCGCCTTGCCGATGGCGCCGATCGCGCTGATGCCGGTGGAGGTCGCGGCGGCGCTGAGGCCGGCCGGAATCTCGTCGCGCAGGATCGAGATCACCGGCGGCAACAGCACGACGAAGATCGCGCCGAAGATCGTGCCGTGCAGCGAGCCCAGACCGCCGACGATCACCAGCAGCAGGAAGTTGATCGACAGCAGGATGTTGAAGATGTCGGGCGCGAGGTGGGAGATCTTATGGGCGTAGAGCGCGCCGGCCAGTCCCATCAGGCCGGCGGAGTAGGCGAAGGCGATCGACTTGTAGATCGCCAGATGCACGCCCATGGACTGCGCGGCGATCTCGCTGTCACGGATCGCCACCCAGGCGCGGCCGGTCGGCGAGCGCAGCAGGTTGCGCGTGAGCCATAAGGTCAGCACGAGGAAGAAGAGACAGAGATAGTAGAAATTGGCCTTGGTGAAGGTGATGCCGAAGATCACCGGCATGGCGACGGGCAGGCCATCGAAGCCGTTGGTCACCGCCGTCCAGTGGTTGAAGACCTCCTGGATGATCAGCGAGAAGGCCAGGGTCGCGATCGTGAGGTAGATGCCGGTCATCCTGAGCGCCGGCAGGCCGACGATCAGGCCGCAGCCGGTGGTGATGACGACCGCCATGGCGACCGACGGGACCCATGGGATGCCGATCTTCAGGAAATAGCCGTGGGCGTAGGCGCCGATGCCGAGGAAGGCGGCGTGACCCAGCGACACCAGCCCGGTGAAGCCGACCAGCACCATCAGCGAGACGCCGCAGATGCCGTAGATCAGCACCAGGCTGATCTCGGTGACGTAGTAGGTCGACATCAGCAGCGGCAAGGCCACGGCGATCACGGCGAGCAGCCCGTACCAGAACTTGTCCACGCCGTCGCGGAACAGGCCAATGTCCTGGTTATAGGAGGTCTTGAAGAGGAAACGCATCGGCCGCCCCTACACTTTCTTGCGGCCGAGCGAGCCGAACAGACCCTGCGGGCGAACCGCGAGCATGAGCAGCAGCACGACGTAGGGGGCCGCGTCTTTGAAGCCATCGGGCAGGAAGCGGCCGGCGAAGAGCTCGATCAGCCCGATGATGATGCCGCCGACCAGCGCGCCGGGGATCGAGCCGAATCCGCCCAGCACCGCCGCGGCGAAGGCCTTCAGCGCCACAGCGAGGCCCATGTTGATGTCGATCAGCGTGACCGGCGCCAGCAGGATGCCGGCGATCGCCGCCGTCGCCGCCGAGATCGCCCAGATCAGCGAGAAGATCAGCTTGACCGGGATGCCCATGTAGTAGGCGGCCAGCTGGTTCTGCGACGTCGCCTGCATGGCCACGCCGATACGGGTGTAGTTGAAGAAGGCGTAAAGCGTGCCGCACAGCAGGAAGGTGCCGACGACGATCGACAGGTACTGGTCGCTGAAGGTGACGCCGGCGATCACGGTCACGCCTGAGAACGGCGTGGTCAGCGTGTAGATCTCCGAGCCCCAGGTCACGCTGGCGAAGGTCCGGAACATCGCGCCCAGGCCGATGGTCAGCATGACCACCGCGAATTGCGGCTGGCCGATCACCTTGCGCAGGATGGAGCGATCGAGCAGGGCGCCGAACAGGGCGACGACCACCACGGCGAGGCCGAAGCCCAGCCAGTAGTCCCAGCCCCACCAGGCGACGGCCATGTAGGCGACGAAGGCGCCCAGCATCAGCAGATCGCCCTGGGCGAAGTTGACCAGCTCGGTCGCCTTGTAGATCAGCACGAAGCCGAGCGCGACCAAGCCATAAATACAGCCGACCGCGACACCGTTGAGCAACAACTGCAGAAACGTGACCAGCTTCTGTTCCTCCCGTGGGCGATCTCGCGTCGCCATCACTCCATCGCCAATATCGGAGTCGCCCCGCGCTGTAAAGCCGCCGCGTCTCGCCGAGCGAGACAGGTTTCGCGGAATCCGTTTATGAAGGGCGTGACATCGGGAGGTAACATCCGACCATGAGCACCGCCACGCGGGAATCCATCCCGCCACCAGCAGCGCCGGCGAGCCCGTTCTATACCGCCGAGCACGAGGCCTTCCGCGACACCCTGCGCCGCTTCGTCGCCCGGGAGATCGCCCCCTATGTCGACGAATGGGACGAGGCCGGCGAGTTTCCGCGCGAGCTCTATCGCAAGGCCTCTTCCATCGGCCTGCTGCAGCTGGGCTACGCCGAGGAATTCGGTGGCGTGCCGACCGACCCGTTCTACCGCATCATAGTCAGCGAGGAATTGGCCAAGGCGGGCAGCGGCGGCGTCAACGCCTCGCTGATGAGCCATTCCATCGGCGCGCCGCCGATCGCCGCGCTCGGGCCGGAATGGATGAAGCGCAAGGTGCTGCCCGAGATCCTGGCCGGCGAGAAGATCAGCGCGCTCGCCATCACCGAGCCCAGCGGCGGCTCCGACGTGGCCAACCTGAAGACCACGGCGCGGCGCGAGGGCGATCATTACATCGTCAACGGCCAGAAGATGTTCATCACCTCGGGCTTCCGCGCCGACTACTACACCGTGGCGGTGCGCACCGGCGGGCCGGGCGCGTCGGGTGTCTCGCTGTTGCTGATCGAACGCGATCGACCCGGCTTCTCGCGCACCAAGCTGCGCAAGATGGGCTGGTGGGCCTCCGACACCGCGCAGCTCTTCTTCGACGACGTGAAGGTGCCGGTCGAGAACCTGATCGGCGAGGAGAATCGCGGCTTCATCGGCATCATGCTGAACTTCAACCAGGAGCGTATCGGCCTGGCATCAGGTGCGCACGCTTTCGCGCGCGTCTGCCTCGACGAGGCGATCGCCTATGCGCGCGAGCGCCACACCTTTGGCAAGCCGCTGATCGCCAACCAGGTAATCCGCCACAAGATCGTCGACATGGCGATGAAGGTGAACGCGGTGAAGGCCAATCTGGAGATGCTGGCCTGGCGCGTGCACCACGGCGAGCGGCCGGTGGCCGAGATCTGCATGCTGAAGAACCTAGCCACGACCACGCTGGAATACGTCGCCAACGAGGCGATGCAGATCCTGGGCGGCGCGGGCTATCTGCGCGGCTCGAAGGTCGAGCGCATCTACCGCGAGACCAAGGTGATGACCATAGGCGGCGGCTCGCTCGAGATCATGAAGGATCTCGCCGCGCGTCAGATGGGGCTGTGAGTGTCATTTTTACCTTCCCCCGGAGGGGGAAGGTGGCGCGCGTAGCGCGACGGATGGGGGATGTCGAAGACGAACGCAGGAGTCCGTCTTCGACATCCCCCATCCGCCCTGCGGGCACCTTCCCCCTCCGGGGGAAGGTATAGTTGACCGAGAGGCGAATGATGGCCGACGCGCCGAAATCGTTGTTCGAGACCATGCCCGAACAGGCGCTGGCGACGTTCCAGGCGCGGTTCTCCGACACCATCCCGCAGAACAAGGCGCTGGGCGTGCAGGTCGTGGCCGTGCGCAAGGGCGTGGCCACGATGAAGCTGGAGTGGCAGCCGCATCTCGTGGGCAATCCCGAGACCGGCGTGCTGTTTGGCGGCGCGCTTACGACGCTGATCGATGCGTGCAGCGGCATGGCGGTCGGGACCATGCTGACCGAGCCATCGCCCTTCGCCACGCTCGATCTGCGCATCGACTACATCAAGCCGGCGACGCCGGGGCAGGCGGTGATCGCCGAAGCGGAGTGCTTCAAGCTGACCAACAACGTCGCCTTCACCCGCGCGGTGGCGCATCACGGTGATCCAGCGGATCCCATCGCCTCGTCCGCCGGCACCTTCATGATGGGCACCAAGGGCACGGTGCTGCAGGCGCAGACCATCGGTGCACGTCTCGCCAAGGGGGCGTCGTGAGCCTGCGTCTCGACCTTCTGCGCAAGGCGCGCGACGAAGGCGACCTCGCGGCGCTGGCCGAGGCGATTCCCTATGCGCAGTGGATGGGCATGGCGCCGGAGAATTCGACCGGCGAGCTGCTGACGCGCATGCGCTACAAGCCCGACCTGATCGGCAACACGCATCTGCCGGCGCTGCACGGCGGCACGATCGGTTCGTTGATGGAGATGGCGGCGATTTTCCACTTGCTGTGGGAACTCGACAACGAGAGCCTGCCCAAGATCGTCAACATCACCGTCGACTACCTGCGGTCCGGCCGCCCGGTCGACACCATCGCCAAAGCCACCGTGACCAAGCAGGGCCGCCGCGTGGTGAACGTCTCGGTCGAGGCCTGGCAGGAAGACCGCGCGCGGCCGGTGGCGGCGGCGCGGATCCACTTCCTTGTCAACGCGGCGGGGTAGCGGTCGGGGCGCGCCACTCCAGTGGCGCGTTCGTTGGACCGACGCCGCGCCACTGGAGTGGCGCGCCCCCAGCGGTGCCTACCCCCACAGCCTCTTTGTCGCGATGTCCGCGCCCTGGCGCGCGGCGGCGAGCTTGGCCCAGACGACGTCCTCGGCGACGTAGGCGGAGCCCGCGAAGGTGCCGAAGCCGCAATCGGTGCTGGCGATCACCCGCTCGCGATCACCGATCGCGGCGGCCGCCTCGCACAGCCGGTTGGCGATCAGCTCCGGGTGCTCGACGAAATTTGTGGTGGTATCGAGCACGCCGGCCATCAAGGACATGTGCGCCGGCAGCGGGTAGCGCTTGAACGCCGGGTACTCGTGCGCGTGGCGCGGGTTGGCGAACTCCAGGCTGAGCGCGCCGGCCTTGGCGGCGTAGAGCAGGGGCAGGATGTCGCTGAGCGGCACGTCGTGGATGTGCGGGCCCTCCCAGTTGCCCCAGCAGCAATGCAGCCGGACCTTCTCGCGCGGGATGTCGCCCAGCGCCACGTTGATCGCCGCGACATGCAGCTCGACGATGGCGAGGAACTCGGCCAGGGACTTGTCCTGGAACAGCATGGTGCGTTCCATCGCCAGATCGGGCGCGTCGATCTGCAGGGTGAAGCCCTGGTCGACGACGAAGCGGTACTCGCGCACCAGCTCGCGCGCCAGCGCCATGACATAGGCCTCGTGGCTGTCGTAGTGCGCATTGAGCATGGTCGTGGCGATGATGCCGGGCGAGGGCGCGGTCATGAAGGTCTCGAGCGGCTGTGTCTTTTGAGCCTTCAGCGCCTCCTTCATCATCGTCGCCTCGGCCTCTGCCTCGTCGAGCGTGCCGTAGCGCACGTCGGCGACGGCTTGCGGCGCGTTGGCCACCTTGGGCCGGCGCGACAGGCGCTGGGCGAGCTGGCGGGCGTAGATGCGGAATTCCTGCATGTCCTTGGCGCGCGGCCGCTTGGACTCGCCGCCGAAGCCCGACATGCGGCGCACGATGTAGGTTTGGAAGCCGACGCGCGGCTGCTCGCCGTCGTTGACGATGTCGATGCCGGCCTCGATCTGCTTGGCCACGACATTGCGCACCGCCTCGGCCGCCTCGCGCGCCAGCAGTGCCTCGTCGATCACCTCGCCGGCTTCCTGGCGGATCAGCAGGTCGTCGAGCACGGCGGGGCGCGGCAGGCTGCCGACATGGGTCACCAGGATCCGGTCCTTGCTGAGCTTCATCCAGGGGTCCTCCTGGCGTCACTTTCGGGCCGCGAGCGGCGCGGCGCAACGCCAGTTGACGGCGCTCCCAGCGGCAGGCATGGGGCAGCGATGACCATCGATCTCAGGACCTTCCCGCAAGACGACGTAGTCATGGACGGGGCCGGACCGGCCGAATGGCTGAAGCCTGCGGTGCTGATCGACAGCGACCACCCCGCCGTCGTGGCCTGGGCGCGTGCCATCGTCGGCGACGCCAGCGATCCGCGTGAGAAGGCGCTTCGGCTGTATCACGCGGTGCGCGACGATATCCGCTACGATCCCTACACCACGCCGCTGCGGCCTGACGCCTATAGGGCGAGCGCGACGCTGGCGGCGGGTCATGGCTACTGCATCAACAAGGCCGGGCTGATGGCCGCGTCGTGTCGCTCGTTGGGGATTCCCGCGCGGGTCGGTTACGCCGACGTGCGCAACCACATGACGACCCAGCGCATGACCGAGTTCATGGGCACCGACGTCTTCTACTTCCACGGCTATGTCGACATCGGCCTCGACGGGCGCTGGATCAAGGCGACGCCGGCCTTCAACCGCCAGCTCACCGAGCGCTTCGGGCTGAAGCCGCTGGCGTGGGATGGCCACAGTGATTCGATCTACCATCCCTACGACATGGTCGGCCGCCGGCACATGGAGTACCTCGCCTATCGCGGCGTCTACGCCGACATCCCGTTCGACACGATCGCCGAGTGCTTCCGTCGCGAGTATCCCAAGATGCACACGGCGATGAGCGGCGGGGCGATCGAGGGTGATTTCGCGGCCGAGGGTGAAGCGGAGACGAAGACGGCGGCCAGCGCGTGAGCTTTGCCCTGGTTCCGCGTTCGCGCAGCTACACAGTCCTGCTAGTGGCGTTGGCCTCGTTCGGCCCGCTGTCGATGAGCATCTACACGCCGGTCATGCCGGTCGTCGGCGCGTCGATCGGCGCCACGCCTGATGACGTGAAGCTGACCCTGACGACCTACATGCTGGGCTTCGCCGCCGGCCAGATCTTCTTCGGCCCGCTCAGCGACCGCTTCGGCCGCCGGCCAGTGCTGCTGGTCGGCCTGCTGCTGTTCGCCCTGACCTCGGCCGGCTGCGCGCTCGCGGGCTCGATCGGCGAGCTCCTCGTGCTGCGCGTCATGCAGGGGCTCAGCGCCTGCTCTGGCTCGGTGATCGGCCGCGCGCTGACGCGTGATGTCTACGAATTCGCCGAGCTGCCCAGGGTGATGAGCTGGATCTCGATCGGCGTGAACGTCGCGCCGGCGCTGGCACCACTGATCGGCGGCCATCTCGGCGAATGGTTCGGCTGGCAGGCGACGTTCTGGGCCCTGACGGTCTTCGCGCTCAGCCTGCTCGTCATCGTCGCGCTGGGCGTGGGCGAGACCAACCGGCACCGTGCCGCGACCTTGAACCTGCTGGCCTTCGCGCGCGGCGGCGGCGAGATGCTGCGCGACCGCCACTTTCTCGGCTATGCGCTGACCATGGGCTTTGTCTTCGGCATCAATTTCGGCATGGCCGTCGGCATGCCATTCATCCTGCAGGACACGCTGGGCTTCACGCCGCGCACCGTGGGCTATCTCAGCGTGATCGGGGTCGCCGGCTTCACCCTGGGCGGCTTGGCCAACAACCGGCTGATCGGCCGGGTGCGGCCGACGACGATCGTGCAGGTGGCGCCGCTGTTCCACATCGCGGGGCTCACCATTGTGGCCATTCTGTCGATCGCCGGCACCCTGACCTGGTGGTCGATCACGGTGCCGTTCATGATCTGCTCCTTCGGCTCCGGCATGGTCGTGCCGAATTCCAACGCCGGTGCCGTCGGTCTCTATCCGCGGCTGGCCGGCACCGCCTCCTCGCTGGTCGGGTTGGCGCAGATGGGCTTGGGCGCCCTGGGTACCGTCGCCGTCGCGATCACGACAGGCCTGGGTGGCTACGACCGAGCCCTGCCGCTGGTCGGCGAGTGGATCGGCTGCACGACCAAGGCCTGCGCCATTCCGATGCCGCTGATCCTGGCGCAGCTGCCCTTTGCCTTCGCCGCATTGCTGGCCGCGCGTCTGCTGCGCGGGCCGCGCTTTCCATCAACAGGGCAATCGGCCTAAAACGCCTGCGTGCGAATCGATCCAGAGGGGAGGAGCCCTGACATGCCGAACATGCTGAAGGACAAGGTGGTGCTGGTGACCGGCTCGGGCGGCGGCATCGGGCGCGAGATGGCGCTGCTGGCCGCCGCCGAGGGCGCCAAGGTCGTAGTCAACGATCTGGGCGGCGCGGTCGACGGCGAGGGCTCGGGCAGCGCCACGCCAGCGCAAAAGGTGTGCGACGAGATCAAGGCGGCCGGCGGCGTCGCCGTGCCGAATTTCGGCAGCGTGTCGGATCCTGGTGCGGCCGAGGCGATGATCAAGCAGGCGGTCGAGACCTTCGGCAAGATCGACGGCATTATCAACAACGCCGGTATCCTGCGCGACCGTATCTTCCATCGCATGAGCCATCTCGACTGGAAGCAGGTCATCGACGTGCATCTCAACGGCTGCTTCAACGTCAGCCGTGCCGCCGCCAACTTCTTCAAGGAGCAGAAGTCGGGCGCCTTCGTGCACTTCACCTCGACCTCGGGCCTCGTCGGCAATTTCGGCCAGGCGAACTACTCGGCGGCCAAGATGGGCATCGTCGGCCTGTCGCGCTCGATCGCGCTCGACATGGCGGCGTTCAACGTGCGCTCCAATTGCATCTCGCCCTTTGCCTGGACGCGCATGATCGGCACCATCCCCGCCGATACGCCGCAGCAAGTCGCGCGCCTGGAGCGCTCCAAGAAGATGACCGCCGCCAAGGTGGCGCCGATGGCGGTGTTCCTGCTCAGCGACGCCGCCGAGGGCGTGACCTCGCAGATCTTCGGCGTGCGCATGAACGAGATCATGCTGTTCTCCGCCAACCGCCCGGTGCGATCGGTGCACATGTCGGATGGTTGGACGCTCGAGAAGATCGCCGAGACGGCGGTGCCGGCGCTGAAGCCGGCCTTCATCGACCTGAAGCGCTCGCCCGAGTACTTCACCTGGGATCCGATCTGACCTGGCTTTCCTTCTCCCCGCGAAGGCGGGGAGAAGGTGGCGCGAAGCGCCGGATGAGGGGCTTCCGCGACCGAGCAACGAGATCGATTCTGTTGATGCCGCGCGAAGCCCCTCATCCGCCTCGCTGCGCTCGGCACCTTCTCCCCGCCTTCGCGGGGAGAAGGGATTACAGGAACTGGTGAACATGAACGCACCGCTGAAGAACGAACCGCGCATCGATGCCGACGAGGTGCTCGCCGGCATCGTCGAGTGGGTCGAGATCGAGAGCCCGAGCCACGACGCGGCGGCGGTCAACCGCGTGGTCGACAAGGTCGAGGGCCAGATGTCGGGCCTCGGCATGAAGATCGAGCGGACGCCCGGCCGCGACGGCTTCGGCGACATCCTCGAATGCAAGACGCCGTGGGGCGAGGGGCCAGGCATCCTGGTGCTGGCCCATCTCGACACCGTGCATCCCATCGGCATGATCGAGAAAGACCTGAAGGTGCGCCGCGAAGGCGACGCGATCTTCGGTCCCGGCATCTACGACATGAAGGCCGGCGGCTACATCGCCTACTACGCGATGCGCCACCTGATCCGGCAGGGCAAGAAGAGCAAGCTGCCGGTGACCTTCCTGTTCATCCCCGAGGAGGAGGTCGGCAGCCCGACCTCGCGCGCGCGCATCGAGGCCGCGGCGCGGGGCGCCAAGTACGCCCTGGTGATGGAGCCGGGCCGCGACGGCGATCGCGTGGTCACCTCGCGCAAGGGCGTCGGCCGATTTGTCATCACGGTCAAAGGCCGCGCCAGCCACGCCGGCGTGCGCCACCAGGACGGCCGCAGCGCTATCCTCGAGCTGGCGCGCCAGATCGTGCGCATCGAGGCGATGACGGATTACGGTCGCGGCATCACGCTCAACGTCGGCCTGGTCAGCGGCGGCACCGGCGTCAACGTCGTGTCGGCCGAGGCCACCGCCGAAGTCGATTTGCGCGTGCCCGATCCTGAGACCGCCGCCGAGATGACGGCGACCCTGCTCGGCCTGAAGGCGATCGGCGAGGAAGTCGAGGTCACGGTCGAGGGCGGCATGAACCGGCCGCCCTACCGCAAGGACGCCGGCATCCAGGCGCTGTTCGACAAGGCGCGCGCGATCTACGCCGAGATCGGCAAGGAGCTCAACGACGTGCCCCTGACCGGCGGCGGCAGCGACGGCAACTTCACCGCCGCGTTGGGTATTCCCACGCTCGACGGCCTGGGCGCCGACGGCAAGGGCGCGCACGCCATCAACGAGCAGATCTACTACTCCTCGCTGGTGTCGCGCACGTATCTCGCGACGCGGTTGTTCGAGACGCTGGAGTAGGCGCGGCGAGCCCGGCTGATCTTCCTGGGACCACCGGCGCTCTCAATGAGATCCCCTGCTTCCGTTCGATACGCATCCGATCGACCGCCCATGGCGGCAGCGCCATCGCATATGGTGTTCAAGGCTGGGGGCGCGCCACTCCAGTGGCGCGTCTTGTCGACCGTTCGCCGCGCCACTGGAGTGGCGCGCCCCGACCAAGCAGCGACTTTCAAGTTATTTGGGCCGGTCATGAGCGCCGCTGGAGCGGCGCGGCCCGAAGACAACTCATAGTCCATCGGCGATAGTCCCGCCCTTGGCGGGCCCACAGAATGTGATACCATTTTCTGGAAATGTGATAGCTTTCCACGATCAGGGTGGAGGACGGATATGGTGTTGCCGGCGAAGGGGCGGGCCTGGGAGGAGATCGCGGCCGATCTCGACGCGGCCAAGGCGAAGGACTTCTCGTGGCGCGGCGGGCGCATGGCGCTCTACTTCTATTACCTCGACGACGCGCTCAACGATGTGCAGAAGAAGGCCTACACGTCGTTCTGGACCGAGAACAATCTCGGCAAGCGCGCCTTTCCCAGCCTCGCGAAGCTGGAGACCGACGTCATCGAGTTCGGGCTGAAGACGGTCAACGCGCCCGACGGCGCGGCCGGCACGTTCACATCAGGGGGCTCGGAGAGCATCTTCCTCGCGTTGCAGACCGCGCGCGACTGGGCCCGCGCCGAGAAGGGTGTGAAGGATCCTAATTTCGTGGTGCCGCGGACCGCGCATCCCGCCTTCAGCCGCGCCGGCCACGCGCTCGGCATCGAGGTGCGCCGCGTGCGGACCGCGCGCAACGACTTCAAGGCCGACGTCGCGGCGATGGAGGCGACGCTCGATTCCAACACCATCGGCATCGTCGGCTCGGCGCCGAACTACCCCTTTGGCGTGTTCGACCCGATCCGCGAGCTGGGCGCGCTGGCGCAGCGCCGGGGCTTGTGGTTGCACGTCGATGCCTGCGTCGGCGGCTTCCTGTCGCCGTGGGTCAAGAAGCTGGGGTACGCCGTGCCGGAGTGGGACTTCTCGGTGCCAGGCGTGACCAGCATGTCGGCCGACCTGCACAAGCACGGCATGGCGCCCAAGGGCGCGTCGCTGATGATGCTGCGCTCCGACGAGTTGAAGCAGAAGTACCAGACCTTCGACTTCCGCGACTGGGAGCGCGGCCAGTACCTCGCCTACACCATGCAGGGCACGCGGCCCGGCGGCGCGGTGGCGGCGGCGTGGTCGGTGATCCAGCACCTCGGCGACGCGGGCTATCTGGAGTGCGCGCGCATCATCATGGACACCAAGAAGGCGCTGATGGACGGCGTCAACGCGATCCCCGGTCTGGCGGCGCTGGAGCCGAGCGAGCTGTGCATCTTCGTCACGCGCGCGACCGATCCCGGTCTCGATATCGGCGCGGTGAGCGACGCCATGGTCGCACGGGGTTGGTTCATCGGCCGCCAGGCCGAGCCGGCCGGCATCCACATGCACGTCAATCCGATCCATCGCGAGTCCTGGCGTCCGTACCTCCAGGACCTGGCCGCCTGCGTCGAGCAGGTGCGTGGCGCGCGCGCCGTCGGCAAGGAAGCCGGCCTGACCTACTGAGAATTTCGCAACGGGCGTTCAACAGGGGAGACGCAGAGATGATGGGCAAGATCGCATCCGTGGCCGCCGCCGCGCTGACCAGCGCGGCTCTGGCCGTCGCCGCCGTCCCGGCCGCGGCGCAGCCGAAGTCACCGACCATCGACGCCATCAAGGCGCGCGGCAGCTTCAAGTGCGGCGTCTACGAAAACGTTCCCGGCCTTGCGTCGCTCAACGACAAGGGCGAGTGGGTCGGCTTCGACGTGTCCTACTGCCGCGCCATGGCCGCGGCGATTCTCGGCGACGCCACCAAGGTCGAGTTCGTCAAGCTGAGCTTCGCGCAGGGCATGCCGGCGCTGCGCTCGGCCGAGATCGACATGGCGGCGTTGGCCATCACCTACACCATCCAGCGCGACACCGAGCTCGGCTTCGAGTTCGTCGGGCCGACGATGTTCTCCGGCCACGGCTTCATGGTGCACAAGCGCAGTGGTGCCTCGAAGCTCGCCGATCTCAACGGGGCCACGATCTGCATCGTCGCCGGCACCATCACCGAGAGCCTGATCGCCGACTACTTCCGGCCGCGCAACATGACCTTCAAGCCGGTGGCGATCGAGACCTCGGCGCAGATCATGCCGATGTACGAGCAGGGCCGCTGCGACGTGGTCACCCTGGAACCGCCGTTCCTCGCCATGCGCCGCTCGCGTCTCAAGGACCCTGGGGAGCACATCATCCTGTCGGAGCTGTTCGCCAAATCGCATATGGGTCCGGTGATCCGCGAGGGCGACGCGGTCTTCGCCAACGTCGTGCGATGGGTGCATTTCGGCCTGGTGACAGCCGAGGAGATGGGCATTTCCGCCGACAATATCGACGCGGTCTTGCGCGACACCAAGGATCCGGAGAAGCGGCGTTTCCTCGGGCTCGAGGCGAATATCGGCTCGAAGATGGGGTTGACCGACGATTTCATGGTCAAGGTGGTGAAGGCCGTCGGCAACTACGGCGACATCTGGGAGACCACCTACGGCATGAAGTCGCCGGGCAAGCTGCCGCGCGGCATCAACGCGCTGGCGCGCGACGGTGGCCTGCAATGGGCACCGAACTGGCGCTGAGCCGGACCGCGCGCTGAGGCCGCGGCGAGCGGCATGGCCGGAGTCTCGGCGCCATCGCTGCGACGGCTATGGCGGCGGCCCGCGATCCGCGCCGCCGTCTGGCAAGCGCTGGCGCTGGCGGCGGTGCTCGCCAGCGTGTGGTGGATCGCCGGCAACGTCGCCACCAACCTGCCGCGCCTGAAGATGGAGCTGCGGTTCGCTTTCCTCGGCGACCGCGCCTCCTTCGAGCTGGGCGAAAACTGGCTGGGCTACCGCGCCGGCGAGACCTACCTGCGCGCCTTCCTCGGCGGGCTGGGCAACACGCTGCAGGTCTCTGTGCTGGGCATCGCGCTCACGGCGATCGTCGGCACGGCGGTAGCGCTGCTACGGCTATCAGGCAACCTGTTGGTCGGCCGCCTCGCTGGCGCCTATGTCGAGATCGCGCGCAACACGCCGCTGCTGCTGCACCTGCTGTTCTGGCAGTCCCTGCTGGTCGCGGTGCTGCCGCCACCGCGCCAGGCGTGGACGCCGCTGCCGGCGACGACTCTCTCCAACCGCGGCCTGACCGTACCGGCGATCGACTGGCAGCCGGCCTTCGGCTGGGCGGTGCTGGCGCTGGTCGCGGCCTGGGCGGTGGTGCGCCTGCTGCGGCGCGCATGGCCCTCGGCATTGGCGCCGATGGCGGTGCGGGCAGCGCTGATTCTGTTGCCACCGCTGCTGGTGCTGGGGCTCGGCGCCGAGGTGCCGGCGGTGGAGCGGCCGGTGCTGCGCGGCTTCAACGTCGTCGGCGGAATCACGGTCTCGCCGGAGTTCTTCGCGCTGCTGATCGGGCTGGTGTTCTGCCATGCCGGCTTCGCCGCCGAGACCATCCGCGGCGGTATCCTCGGCGTGCCCAAGGGGCAATGGGAAGCGGCGCGCAGTCTCGGCCTGTCGCGCTGGGCGGTGATGCGCCATGTCGTGCTGCCGCTGGCGCTGCGCATCGTCGTGCCGCCGCTGACCTCCAACTTCCTCAGCCTGACCAAGTCGAGCTCGCTGGCGGTGGCGATCGGCTATCCCGATCTGGTGCGCGTCTCGACGGTGGCGATCAGCGAGACCGGCCGCGCCATCGAGTGCATCGCCATCATCCTCGCGGTCTACCTCACGCTCAGCCTGCTCACCTCGCTGCTGATGAACTGGTACAACCGGCGCGTCGCGCTGCGGGGCGCTTGAGATGGCAGTCGCCGCCGAACCGCCACGCGTCCAGCGCCCGCCGCCACCAGCGCCCTCGGGCGCGCTGCTGTGGCTGCGGCGCAACTTCTTCGACGGCTGGCACGGCGTTCTGCTGACCGCGCTCGGCATCTGGTTCCTCGCCGTGACCTTGCCCGGGCTGTGGCGCTGGCTGGTCGCCGACAGCCGCGTGGCGCCGGCCGGCTACGACGACTGCCTGAAATCGGGCGGCGCGTGCTGGGCCTATCTCCAGGCCAAGTGGCGGCTGATCCTGTTCGGCACCTATCCCTTCGACCTGCAGTGGCGGCCGGCGCTCGCGGTCGGCCTGTTCTGCGCCGCCGTCGGCCTCTCGGCACCGCGCGCGATGTGGGCGAGCCGGTCGCGGCGATGGGCGATGGCCGCGGTGTGGGCGGCGACGATCCTCGCTATCGGCGTGCTGATGTGGGGCGGCGTCGCGGGATTGCGTCCCGTGCCGCATCGGCTGTGGGCGGGGCTGCCGCTGACCTTGGGCCTGGCGGTGATCGGCTGCGGCGTGGCCTTTGGCCTGGCGCTGCTGCTGGCGCTGGGGCGACGCAGCGACATGCCGGTGATCTCCTGGCTGTGCACGGGCTACATCGAGTTCATTCGCGGCGTGCCGCTGATCAGCCTCCTGTTCCTCGCCACCATCCTGTTCCCGCTGGTGGTGCCGGCGGATGTCGATGTCGACAAGCTGCTGCGCGCCCAGCTCGCCTTCGTGATGTTCTTCGCCGCCTACATGGCCGAGGCGATCCGCGGCGGCCTGCAGTCGATTCCGCCGGGCCAGTACGCCGCCGCCGAGTCGCTGGGCCTGGGCTATTGGCGCATGCATCTCGACGTCGTCCTGCCGCAGGCGCTGCGCGTCACCCTGCCGTCGCTGGTCAACATCTTCATCGCCGCGTTCAAGGACACCTCGCTGGTCACGATCATCTCGATGCTGGATCTGCTGGGCACCGCCAACGCCGCCAAGGCCGATCCGGCGTGGTGGGGGCTGTACATCGAATCCTATCTCTTCATCGCCGCGATCTACTTCGTGGCCTGCGCCGCGATGTCCGCCTACAGCCAGCGGCTGGAGGCGCGGCTGGCCGCCGGTTCGGGTGGAGGGCGACGTGGCTGAGGCGGTGCCGCTCCTGCGCCTGCGCGGCGTCACCAAGCGCTATCGCGCGATCGTGGCGCTCGATGGCGTCGATCTCGACGTCGCCGCCGGCGAGCGGGTGGTCGTCTGCGGCGCCTCGGGCTCGGGCAAGTCGACCCTGGTGCAGTGCGTCAACGGGCTGGTGCGCCACGACGCTGGCACCATCACGCTCGATGGCATCGAGGTGTCGCACGCTCTGGGCACGCTGCCGGAGGTGCGGGCGCGCGTCGCCATGGTGTTCCAGCAGTTCAATCTCTTCCCGCACCTGACCGCGCTGGAGAATTGCACGCTCGGTCCGCGCCGCGTGCGCGGCCTGGGCTTGCGCGATGCCGAGGCGCTGGCGATGGTCCATCTCGAGCGCCTGCGCATCCCCGAGCAGGCGCGCAAGTATCCCGCCGAGCTGTCGGGCGGTCAGCAGCAGCGCGTCGCCATCGCGCGCGCGCTGGCGATGGAGCCGCGGCTGATGCTGTTCGACGAGCCGACCTCGGCGCTCGACCCCGAGATGATCCGCGAGGTGCTCGACGTCATGCTCGACCTCGCGCACGCCGGCATGACCATGGTCGTAGTGACGCACGAGATGGGCTTCGCCCGCGAGGCGGCGGACCGGGTCGTGTTCATGGATCACGGCCGCATCGTCGAGCAGGCGCCGCCGGAACGCTTCTTCGCCGCGCCGCAGAACGCGCGCACGCGCACGTTTCTTGCCGATGTGCTCGGGCCGCGCGGGGTGCTGACGTGAAGCTTTCCCGCAAGACCGCGCCCTCAGGCGACGGCGCCCGCGCGCACGTGCCGCTGCACGATCGCGCCTACGCCGCGATCGGCACCGCGCTGATGACGGGGCGCCTCGCGCCCGGCCAGAGCGTCACCATCCGCGGCCTGGCGACGGCGCTGGGCATCAGCCCGACGCCGATCCGCGAAGCGGTGCGCCGGCTGGTCGCCGAGGGCACGCTGGCGCTGCTGGCCAACCGCCGGCTGCGCGTGCCGACCATGACCGCCGCCGAGTTGGAGGAGTTGCGCGAGATCCGGCTGGCGCTGGAGGGGCTGGCGACGCGTCTAGCGGCCGAGCGCATGACGGCCGGCGACCTCGTGGCGCTGGAAAGTATCGACGCGGCGATCGTGCGGGCGCGCGGTCGCGGCGACGTGCGCCGCATGATGGCGGAGATCCAGCGCTTCCATCACGCCGTGTACCGGCTGGCCGGCCGGCCGGCGCTGATGCGGCTGATCGAAGCGCAGTGGCGACGCAGCGGCCCGTGGATCGGCGAGCTGTTCACGGGCTATGCCGCGCACGAGCGCGGCCGGCTGCGGCGCCGCTTTCTCGACGCGCTCGCGCGCGGCGACCGCGCCGATGCCTGCGCGACGATGGCCGAGGATATCTCGGCGGCGCTCGCCTACCTTGTCGAGAGGGCGCGCGCCCGCGCTCGCAAAGAGACTCAGTAGGCGGCGGTGAAGCGTCGCTTCACGTGCTTGGGCGTCTCGATCTCGTCGACGACGGCGATGGCAAAGTCCTCGCGCGAGATCTGGCTGACGCCCTTGATGTCCTCCAGCAGGTGATCGAGACCCAGACGGAACGTGCCGGTACGCTGGCCGGGCTGGATCGAGGCTGGTGGCGAGATCGCGGTCCAGTCGAGATCGTCGGCGGTGCGGATCGCCTCATAGGCCAGCGCCGCCGGCTTCGAGGTCGGCGGCTGGATGCCTTTTTCCGCCATGTGCTCGAAATGGGTGCGGCCGTCGCCGCGCAACAGGCTGCCGGCGCCGATCACGAACAACGCGCGCTTAACGCCAGCGCGGCGGATCGCGGCCAGCACTTGCTGGACATCCGCCTCGTTCCACTTGATCGAGGCGACGACCACGTCGTGACCCCTCAGCACGGTGGTGAGGCCATCGACATCGGTGGTGTTGACCACCCGGGGCGTGAGGTTGGCGCGCGGCGGCAGCTTGGCGGCGTCGCGGGTCGTGCCAGTGACGCGGTGGCCGCGGCTCAGTGCCTCGTCGAGGATGCGGCCGCCGATGTTGCCGGTGGCGCCGATCAGCGCGATCGAGGTCATGGGCGGTGTTCCCGGGCGAGGTCGAGGATGGCGGCGGCGAAGTCGATCGGCGCTTCTTGCGGCAGGTTGTGGCCGATGCGCGGCAGCAGGCGGCGCTGGTAGGGGCCGGTGAAGAATCGCTGGTGCTTCTCCGACTGCTCGGCCGGCGCGACGCCATCGTTGCCGCCATGCAGCACCTTGGTCGGCGCGATGATCTTGGGCTTCGCCGCGAGCCGAGCCTCGATCGGTGCCAGAGCAGGATCGCCCGGCGCGTAGCCGTAGCGGTGACGATAGGACTGGATGACGACGTCGACGAAGTCGGGATTGTCGAAGGAGGGCGCGCTTTTCTCGAAGGTCCCTTCGTCGAATTGCCATTCCGGCGACCACAGGCGCCACAGCAGGCGACAGATGTCGCGGCGGTTCTTCGTCAGCCCGGCGCGGCCGCGTTCGGTGTGGAAGTAGTACTGGTACCAGAAGCGATGCTCCTGCTCGGCCGCGACGGGCTCGGCCGAGGCGGCGATGTCCTGGATGTTGTAGCCGCCGCAGCTCACCAGCCCCGCGACGCGATCCGGCCACAGCGCCGCGACGATGCAGGCGGCGCGGCCGCCCCAGTCGTAGCCGGCGACGGTGGCGCGCGCGATGCGCAGCGCGTCCATGAACTGCAGCAGGTCGTGGCCCAGCGCCGCCTGCTCGCCCGAGCGCGGTGTACTGGCCGACAGGAAGCGCGTCGGGCCATAGCCGCGCAGATACGGCACCAGCACGCGCATGCCTGCCGCCGCCAGCCGTGGTGCCACCTCGTCGTAGGCGCGCACGTCGTAGGGAAAGCCGTGCAGCAGGATCACCGGCGCGCCGACGGCCGAGCCGTGATCCTCCCAGGCGACGTCGAGCACGTCGGTCTGAATGTGTTTGATCGTCATGGGCCGAGCTTAGGACATTCGTGCCGCGTTGACAGGCCGGCATCGTCCGCTCAGGTTTGCATCACATGCTGGCCAAACCGCACGACTACATCAGCAGCGAGCAGATCGCCTCCTTGCGCGGCAAGTCCGACCTCGTGGGCGCGCTGCTGGTGCTGCACGCCTGGGGCCTGATCTTCGGCGCCATGGCGCTGTTCGTGTGGTTGCCCAACCCGCTGACCTTCATCGTCGCCGTGATGGTGATCGGCGCGCGCCAGCTCGGTATCGCCGTCCTGATGCATGACGCCGCGCATGGCCTGCTGTTCGACAGTAAGCGCCTGAACGACTGGGCCGGCACCTGGCTCTACGGCGCGCCGGTTGGCGCAAGCCTGGTGCTGTACCGGCCCTACCACCTGCAGCACCACCGCCACACCCAGCAGCCGCAGGATCCCGATCTCGGCCTGTCGGCGCCGTTTCCGATCACGCGCAACAGTCTGTGGCGCAAGGTGTTGCGCGACATGACCGGCCAGACCGCCTACCAGCGCCGCCGCGAGCAGTTCGTCCGCGCGATGGGACCGCGCGACCTCGGCCTCGCCACGCGGCTGCTGAACCTGCTGCGCAACGAGCGGAGCTTCTTCATCACCAACGCCGTCCTACTCGCGGGCCTCAGCGCACTGGGCTACTGGTGGCTCTATCCGGCGCTGTGGCTGCTGCCGCTGGCGACCTGGTACCAGCTCGTCAGCCGCGTCAGGAACATCGCCGAGCACGCCGTCGTGCCCGACAACGACGACCCGCTGCGCAACACGCGCACGACGAAGGCCAACTGGCTCGAGCGGCTGCTGATCGCGCCCTACTGGGTGAACTATCACCTCGAGCACCACCTGTTCCTCTTCGTGCCGTGCTGGCGTTTGCCCGCCGCACATCGCGCGCTTGTGGGCGGCGGCTTCGAGCCGAAGATGGAAGTGCGCCGTGGCTATGTCGAGGTGCTCAAGCGCGCGACGGCCAAGCTGATCGACGGGCCGCCGGACCAGGGCCGCGTGCGCGGCCCGGCGCATATCTAGTGTTTGTGCGCGCGTAGGTCGCCGTAAGCCTCTGGGATCGTCTCGATATTGTGCAGCGTCATCCCCGGCGGCCGCACCAGTTGGCTCTCGACCGTGCCGTTGGCATGGAAGGCGTGATCGACATAGCCCACGACCTTCGGGCCATAGGTCGGCTGGAAGAAATCCGGCAGGATGAACGCGGTCGACGGCGCCCAGACGTCGCGCCAGCCGCCGCCGTCGGTCGCGCGGAACTGATGCACGTGGCCGCAGGCGACCAGGCGAAGCGTCGCGCCGCTCAGCGTCGACAGCAGTCCACCGCGCGCCGCCGGTGGCAGGAAGCGACCGTCGAGGGCGGTCTCGGCCGGCGAGGCGTCGTAGAGCGGCTTGTGCACGAAGAGCGCGATCGACCGGCCGTTGGCGGTCGAGGCGGCTTGGCGCACGAAGTTGCTCTGATCGGCATCGGCGGAAAGATCGGAGCCCGCGAGCTGGGCGTTGACGCCGATCAGCCGCCAGCCGGGGATGTCGTGCGCCCAGTAGTCCTCGCCAAACACAGCGCGGTAGCGGGCGCGACGGTCCTCGTCGATCGGCTGCTTCGAGCCGATGCCCTGGCTATCGCCGATGTCGTGGTTGCCGGGGATCGCCAACCAGTCGAGATCGAGCGCCTCGTGCAAGCCGTGCGCGCGGCGCAGATCGGCGTCGAGGTCGGCACCGTTGAGCGAGATATCGCCGCTGTTTATCACCAGATCGACGGCCGCCTCGTGCAACGCCTCACCCAGGCGGGCGAAGTTGGTGTTGAAGAACGGTTTGGCCTCGCTGAGATGCGTGTCCGAGATCTGGGCGATGCGCACGGTCATGACTGCCTCCAAGATGGCATGTCGCCAACTTGCCCGAACTGCGTCTCAGTCGTGTGACGCCGCCTGAACGCGAGCCTATCATGCCAGCGGCGCTGGCGGTGAGCGGCGCGACAGGATGATGGCGATGGCGGCGATCTGGCAGGCGATGCAGACGCCCAAAGCCGCCGGGTATCCGCCGGCGAAGTCCTTCACCACACCGAGCAGCGCCGGCCCCAGCGCGTAGGTGAACTGGTTGATCGCGGCCGACAGCGCCATCAGCATGCCGAACGAGCCGGCCTCGAACTCGCGCTGCACGATCAGCGAGGGCAGGGTGATCAGGTTGCCGACCGAGAGGCCGAACAGCGAGGCCAAAGCGATCAGCGCCACGGTGTCGGTGGTGTGGATCATCAGGAACAGCGCGCTGGCCTGGCTGGCCAGCGACAGCGCGGTGACCAGGCGCTGGTTGAGCCGGTCGATGAAAAAGCCCAGCCCGACGCGGCCGACCACGGCGCAGATCGAGGCCAGCGACAGCGCTACGCCCGAGAGATAGCGGCCGATCATCGGCTCGAGGAAAGCGATCAGGTGCACGAGAAAGCCGACCTGGGCTACCAGAGCAAGCGCGAAGGGCGCCGCCACGGTCCAGAACTGCAGGCTGCCGAGCGCGCGCGGTCGCGTCCAGGTGCCGGATGCGGCTGGTGCGATGGCGGTGATGCGCGGCCGGTGCGGCGGCCAGTCGACCCACAGCAGGATCGCGGGACCGACGATCAGCAAGGTGGCGATGGCGGCGACGAGCATCGCGGTGGCGAAATCGAAGACGCCGATCAGCGCCACCAGGGCCGGCCCGAAGACGATGCCGGCGACGCTGGCGCCGTTTAGCGCGAAGCTGATCGCCATGCCGCGCCGCGCGCTGAACCACAGGCCGAGGATGACGTTGATGATGGCGATGCTGGTGCCCGCCCAGCCAAACGACATCAGCAGGAAGGCGCCGTAGAGCTGCCAGGGTTCGCGCACCAGAGCCAGCAGCGCGCCCGAGCCGCACAAGGTCAGCAGGCCCGCCAGCGCCACATTGCGCGGCCCGAAGCGGCGCACGGCGTCGCTGACCCAGATCACGATCACGCCGCCCAGCAGGTAGTAGACCGTGGTGGCGGTCGAGATCAGCGATGTCGGCCAGCCGTAGAGCCTGCGCAACTCGGCGAGGTAGACCGTGTGGCCGTAGAAGCCGAAACCCCAGGCGGCGACCGCCAGCAGGAAGCAGGCGAAGACGGTCTTCCAGCCGGCGTAGCCGCGCGCGGCCTCGTCGACAGTGGGGATGCTCGTGGACATCAGGCGAGATGCCGTCGCTTCACACGCCGCGTCCATCGCGAATCTTGTCGCCGCACAATCGGTGTAAGCTGCCGTCAAAAGTAGGAGGGGGACAATCAATGGCCGACATGCCGCCGACCGAACCCAAGGACGCCCAGCCCGCCACCATGGCCGCCAACCGCGCGCTGCTCGACGCTCTGCCGTTCGAGGATCGCGCGGACTACGCCGAGGCGGCGCGCGGCCTGATCGCGGCGCTGCCCGAGGGCGTGGTGCGCACGCCGGGCGGCTCGGTGATGTGGAATCTCGGCGCCTACGCGTTCCTTGGCGGCCGCGAGGCGCCGCCGACGGTCAATCCCAGCCTGTGGCGCAACGCCCAGCTCAACATGAACAACGGCCTGTTCAAGGTGGTCGACCGCGTCTTCCAGATCCGCGGCGTAGACCTCGCCAACATGACGATCATCGAGGGCGAGACGGGCTTGATCCTGATCGACCCGCTGGGCACCGCCGAGGTCGCGCGCTGCGGCCTCGATCTCTACTTCCAGCACCGGCCGCGCCGGCCGGTGCACGCGGTGATCTACACCCACAGCCATGTCGACCACTACGGCGGTGTCAAAGGCGTGGCGACCGAGGAGGACGCCAAGGCGGGCCGCGTGAAGGTCCTCGCGCCCGATGGTTTCATGGAGGCGGTGGGCGGCGAGAACGTGCTGGCCGGCGTGGCGATGACGCGCCGCGCTATGTTCCAGTTCGGCCCGCTGCTGCCACCGGGCGAGCGCGGGCAGGTCGATGCCGGGCTGGGCAAGAACATCGCGCGCGGGCAGGTGACCTTGATCCCGCCCAACGATCTCATCGTGCGGGCCACGGAGCGCCGCGTGATCGATGGCGTCGAGATCGAGTTCCAGCTCGCGCCAGAGAGCGAGGCGCCCGCCGAGATGCACATGTTCTTCCCGCAGTTCGGCGTGCTGAACATGGCGGAGAACGCCACGCCGTTGTTGCACAACTTCATCCCGCTGCGCGGCGCGGTGGCGCGCGATACGCGGCTGTGGTCGCGCTACATCTCGGAGGCGATGCGCCTATACGGCGATCGCGCCGAGGCGCTGATCGCGCAGCATCACTGGCCGACCTGGGGCCGCGCCAAGGTGATGGGCTTCCTGGCGCGCCAGCGCGATCTCTACAAGCACATCCACGACCAGGCGCTGCGCATGGCCAATCTCGGCCTGCGTCCGGCGGAGATCGCCGAGACGTTGCAGTTGCCCCAGGAACTGCGGCGCGATTGGACGGTGCGCGGCTACTACGGGACGGTCAGCCACAACGCCAAGGCGGTCTTCCAGCGCTATCTCAGCTGGTACGACGGCAACCCTGCCAATCTCAACCCGCTGCCGCCGGTGCCCGGCGCGCTCAAGCTGGTCGAGTATATGGGTGGTGCCGACGCGGTGATCGCCAAGGCGCGGGCCGACTTCGCCAAGGGCGAGTTCCGCTGGGTGGCGCAGGTGATGAACCAGGTGGTGTTCGCCGATCCCACCAACCGCGACGCGCGCGAGCTCTGCGCCGACGCGCTGGAGCAGCTCGGCTACCAAGCCGAGTCGGCGACCTGGCGCAACGCCTATCTCTTCGGCGCGCGCGAGCTGCGCATGGGGCCGCTGCAGCTCAATCCGCGCACCATCCTCAGCCCCGATCTGATCCGCGCCATCACGACCGAGACGTTCTTCGACTTCATGGGCGTGCGCCTGAACGCCGACCGCGCGGCCGGCCATCGCTTCGTCATCGATTGGCGCTTCAGCGATACCGGTCAGTCGCTTGTGCTGAACCTCGAGCATTCGACGCTGACGCACATGCCGGGTCCGGCGACGGACGCCACGCTGACCGTGACGACCACGCGACCGGTCCTCGACTCGCTGATGGTCAAGCAGTCGACCGTGGCGCAGTGCCTCGAAAACGGCGGATTGACGGTGCAGGGAGAGGCGAAGATTCTCGACGAGCTGTTCAGCATGCTCGACGATTTTCCGCTGATGTTCGACATCCTGACGCCGGCACCCTATCCACGCTGACGCCGGCCGCAACAGAGGGAGGCGCGTCATGGCCGATAACAAAACCAACGGGCTCCATCTGGTGCCGACACTGCGCTACCGCGACGCGCCGGCAGCGATCAAATGGCTGAAGGACGCCTTCGGCTTCGCGGAGCATCTGGTTGTGCCGGGCGAACCGGGCAAGATCGTCCACGCCCAGCTGACCAACGGCGACGTGATGGTCATGCTGGCGAGCCCCCACGACGACGCGTTCGGTATGCACATGGCCGTGCCTGGTATGGTCGGCGGCGCCAACACCCAGAGCATCTACATCGTCGTGCGCGACGTCGACGCGCATTGCACCCAGGCCAAGGCCGCCGGTGCGCGCATCGTGCTGGAGCCCGAGGACCAGGATTACGGTGGCCGCGTCTATTCCTGCCGCGACCCTGAAGGCCATCTGTGGAGCTTCGGCAGCTACGATCCCTGGACCAACGCGGTCGCGGCTTAGATCCACGCCGTCGTCCTGAGCGCAGCGAAGGACCTCGCGGTATAGCGGTCACATCAACGCGCCGTGGCTGGTCGCACCACCGCGAGGTCCTTCGCTGCGCTCAGGACGACGTCTTCTCTAAGTCACACGCGGCCAGGTCGCCATCAAGTGCTGGCCGACGCCGCCGGTGCGGCGCCGGGCGTGAACAGCCAGTGCGCGGATCAGGTACTCGCGGGTGTGGCGCGGGTCGATGACGTCCTGGGCGTAGAAGCCGCCGGCGAGATCGTAGGCGCTGTTGCCGCGCTTCATCTCGGCCTCGAGCTGGCGGTAGCGCTCGGGATCGTCCTCGAAACGCAGATTGTGCACGACGCTGACGCCCACCGCCGGATCGACGAAGCCGATATCGGCGCTGAACCACGCCGCCAGCTCGTCGGTCTGGCCGCCGCCCCAATTGACATAGGCCTGGCCGTAGCTCTTGCGCAGGATCACGCCGATCTTCGGCACCGTCGTCAGCTCCAGCGCCTGCATGTTGTTCATGATGCGCGCGCCGACCTTCTGGCGTTCGCCATCGACGCCAATGAGAAAGCCCGGCGTGTCGGCGAACATCACGATCGGCAGATTGAAGCTGTCGGCCAGCACGATCAGGTTGGTCCACTTGTCGCTGCTGTCGGCGTCCTGCGAGCCGCCCTTGTGCAGCGGGTTGCAGGCGGCGATGGCGACGGCGTGGCCGTCGATGCGCGCCAGCCCGGTGACCACCGAGCGGCCCCAGCGCTCGCGGATCGGAAAGAAGCTGTCCTTGTCGACCACGGCGCGGATCACACGGCGCACGTCGTACACCTTCGCGCGACTCTCCGGCACGATGTCGAGCAGGCTCGCCGCTTCGTCGCCCGAGCCTGGCGGCACAGCCGCGACCGGCGGCGCCTCGTTCTGATGCGAGGGCAGGTAGGAGAGGTAACGGCGGATTGCCGCCAGCATGTCCTCTTCGGTGTCGACCGCCATGTCGCACAGGCCGGTGACCTCGCTGTGCATCTCCCAGCCGCCGATCTCCTGCCAGTCCGAGGCCTCGCTGATCGCCACGCGATTCACCTTGGGGCTGGCGACGGCCATGATCGCGCCCTTCTTCATCACGACGAGGTCGGAGCGGCAGGCCATCCAGAAGCTGCCGCCGAAGCTGGGATCGGCGATGCCGCTGATCATCGGGATCTGCCGGCGGCGATCGAACTGGAACTCGATGCCGAACATGCCCATGCCGCGCGCGCCGATGGCGTCGGGCATGCGCGCGCCACCGCAGGCGCCGAGATGGACCAGCGGCATGCCGGCGCGGATCGCGGCCTTCAGCAGCCACGTCGCCTTCTTGGAGTTGATCTCCGCCGACGAGGCGCTCTTGACCGTCAGGTCGTTGGCGCCGACCGCGACCGGCCGACCATCGACCATGCCGAAGCTGTGCAGTTGGCCGTCCTGCGGCGTGGTCTCGCGATCGGCGGGGTTGGCCGAGACCGCAAAGCGCCCGACCTCGTGTTCGCTGCCGTGGTCGAGGAAGGCGGCGATGCGCTCGCGCGCGGTCATCAGGCCCTGCGCCTTGCGCTTGGCGTTGCGCTCCGGCCCGCCGCCGGCCAGCGCGCGGGCGGTGCGGCGGTTGAACTCGGCGATGCTCTCGTCGTGGGCCATGGTCTCTGTCCTGCCGTGATCGGCACAATTCGATTGTCCGCTCTGCGCATCTAACGGGCGGGCAGGGCGGGCGGCAATGATAGGCTGCCGACCAAGATCAGGAGGGAATGCGTGGTTGGCGTGAGAGCGGGTACGGCCGAGGTCGATTCCGCGTATGCATGGTGGCGGCTGGTGGCCTGCGTCGCCTTGGGCGCGCTGGGCGGCGTCGGCATGTGGTCGGTGGTCGTCGTGCTGCCCACGGTGCAGGCCGAGTTCCAGGCCGCGCGGGGCGGCGCCTCGCTGCCCTACACGCTGACCATGGTGGGCTTCGCCTTCGGTGGCGTCATCATGGGCCGCCTCGCCGACCGTTTCGGCATCGCGCTGCCGATGCTGTGCAGCGCGCTGATGCTCGGCCTGGGCTATATCGTCTCGAGCCAGACCGAGACCCTGTGGCAGTTCGCGATCGTGCACGGCGTGATGATAGGCATGCTCGGCAGCTCGACGACCTTCGGGCCGCTGATGGCCGACATCTCGCACTTCTTTACGCGCCGCCGCGGTATCGCCGTGGCGCTCGCCGCTTCGGGCAACTACCTCGCTGGCGCCTTCTGGCCCAACATCATCCAGCACCATGTCGAGACCATCGGCTGGCGCCAGACGCACCTCTACATCGGCATCTTCAGCATCTGCGCGATGCTGCCGCTGGTGCTGGTACTACGCCGCAAGCCGCCGAAATCAGCGATGGTTCCCCCGACGCCTGTCGCGGGCGGTCGCGGCGATCTCGGCCTGTCGCCGGGCAGCCTGCAGGCACTGCTGGCCTTCGCCTCGTTCGCGTGCTGCGTGGCGATGTCGATGCCGCAGGTGCACATCGTCGCCTACTGCAAGGACCTCGGCTACGGCGTGGCGCGCGGCGCGGAGATGCTGTCGGTGATGCTCGGCCTGGGCATCGTCAGCCGCATCGCCTCGGGCTTCATCGCCGACAAATTGGGTGGGCTCTACACCCTGCTGCTGGGCTCGACCCTGCAGGGCCTGGCGCTGTCGTTCTATCTCGTGTTCGACGGGCTGTGGTCGCTGTACATCGTCACGGCGCTGTTCGGCCTGGTGCAGGGCGGCATCGTGCCGAGCTACACGCTAATCGTGCGTCAGTACTTCCCGCCCGCCGAAGCCGGCCAGCGCGTCGGCGCGATCCTGATGGCCAGCATCTTCGGCATGGCGGCCGGTGGCTGGCTTTCGGGCGTGATCTTCGACTTCAGCGGCTCCTACATGGCCGCCTTCGTCAACGGCGTGGCCTGGAACGTGGTCAACGTCGTGATCGTCGTCTGGCTGATGATGCGCGCGGGGCTGATACGCCCAATGACCCCGTCATTGCGAGCCTAGCGTCATTGGGGCCGCCGGCGGTCCCATCAAGCCCGGTGCTTCACCAGGTCCCAGGCCATGTCCGACATGTAGCGGGCGCGGTTGCCGTATTTGGTCGCGGTGGTTGAGGAGGCGTTGCCGTCGAGGCCGCGTTTGTAGACGCCCTGCACGATGCCGGCGAGGCGGAACAGCGAGAAGGCGAGGTAGAAGTCCCAGTGCGGGATGCCGGCGCGGCCGGTGCGCTTGGCGTAGGTCGCGATGTAGTTTTGCTCGCTGGGAATGCCGAGCGCCTTGAGGTCCTGGCCGGCATAGCCGCTCGACGCGCCGAAACCTTTGCCGAAATGGTAGGTCATGCAGTTGTAGCCGAGGTCGGCCAGCGGGTGGCCGAGCGTGCTGAGCTCCCAGTCGAGCACGGCGACGATGCGCGGCTCGGTGGGATGCACGATGGTGTTGCCCAGGCGGTAGTCGCCGTGGTTGATGCGTGTCTCGTCGCCCTCCGGGATGTTGCCCGGCAGCCACTTCTTCAAGCTCTCCATCGACTCGATGTGCTCGGTCTGGGAGAGATCGTATAGCTGGGTCCAGCGGCCGATCTGGCGCTGGATGTACTGGCCCTCGCGGCCGTAATCGCCCAGGCCGATCGCCTTGTAGTCGACGTTGTGGATGCGCGCGAGCACGTCGTTCATCGAATCGAAGATCTTGCCGCGATCGATGGGCGCGATGCCCGGCATCATCGGATCGTCGAGGATGCGGCCGGGCTTGAACTCCATGATGTAGAAGTCGGTGCCGATGACATTGGCGTCCTGGCACAGCGCGTAGGCCTTGGGCACCGGTACGTCGGTGTTCTCGCCCAGCGCCTTGATGACGCGGAACTCGCGATCGACCTGGTGCGCCGACGGCAGCAGCTTGCCCGGTGGCTTCTTGCGCATGACGTATTCGCGGCCGCCGCCGTCGGTGAGATGGAAGGTCGGGTTGGACTGGCCGCCCTCGAACTGCAGCACGCGCAGCGGTCCTTTGTAGCCCTCGACCTTGTCCTTCATAAAAGCGGCCAGCGCCGCCTCGTCGAAGACGTGGTTGGGCCGCACGGGCGTCAGGTTGGCGGGCAGGGCGGTCATCGAGCGTTTCCTCTGTTGGCCGCCTGTTTATCGCCGCAAGCGCGAGCCGTCGATGCTCGCGTTTCGCGGTTCGGCCCTATGGCGTCGCCAGCTGGCGCAATGCGCCTTCGAAGGCGGCGCGGTCGCCGCCGAAGCCGTTCTCGCCGAAGACCTCCGCGGTCAAGGTCGCGACGTCCTCTTCGCGCAGCTCGACACCGTTCTGCTGGAGGTAGCCGCGCGCCAGCTCGACCGCCTGCTGCATGTCGCCGCCCAGCTTGTACTGCTTGAACCAGTCGTGGCGGCCGCCCTTGCCGAGCGCTTCGGCCACGAGGTCGGTGAAGTTCATCACCTTGAAGGGATACTGCGCCTCGGCGCCGGCGAGCTGGCGATGGCAGGAGTGATAGGTCGTCACCAGCAGGTCGGCGCCGACCGACGCGGCGCCCTCGGCCACCAGCTTGTGGATCTCGGCGACCTTGCCCGGCCACACCTTGCCGGCCTGGCAGGTATAGGACCAGTCCCGGTGCTGCGGGATCTCGACCACCTCGAGATTGGGGATCGCCGCCATCAGCCGACGCACGTTGCCGGTGACGCCGGCCAGCGAATCATGCTCGTGCAAGACCGCGCGGCGCTTGGGCAGGTCGACGAAGTGCGGCCGCATGCGCTCGATGCTGTCGGCGAGGAAGCCGGTGACGTGGCCGATGCCGAAATCGCGCGGTGCCGCCTCATGCCGCGTCTCGGCGAATTGCTTCTGGCAGGTCGGGCACCAGGTCAGCACCTTGCTGGCGCCGGTCTGAGCGAAGCTCTCATAGGTGCGCCCGGCGATGCGCTCGTGGGTCTTGGTGTCGCCCTCGTTGAACTGGTAGATGCCGCAGCAATTCGCGGCGCCGCCCATCACGTCGTATCGCACGCCCAGCGTGTCGAGGATGTCCATGATGTTGAAGACGATGTGCGGCGTGCGCAGCACGTTGCAGCCGGTATAGAACAGCAGCTCGCTGTCGCGGCCCTCGCCGCGCGCGGTGATGCGCTTCATCGTCTCCGAGGGGATCTGCATGCTGGCGAGCAGGCGCATGGCGTGCGCCATGTTGCGGTACTTCTGCGCGCCCACGGCGCGGCGCTCCGGTTCGGGCACGGTGCCGGTACGCTTCTTGATGCGCGCCACCGACATCCACTGGCGTACGTTGATCTGCTCGGGACAGGCGGCGGTGCACTGGGCGCTGCCGTTGCAGGCGTCGATCCACTTTCCGGCGGTCTCCGGATAGGCCTCGCCCGACGTGACCGCCTTCAATTCTTCGACAATGCGCACCGAGGCTGTGCGATCCAGGCCGATCTCGGCCGCGGTCGGGCACGCCTCGACGCACTTGCCACAGCTGGTGCAGCGGTCCATCGCGTCGCGGCCGACGCCGTCGAGATAGGCTTCGTAGGTGGACATGCCGCAGCTTAGCGCCTGGGCAAGCCGGCACAACCCGGGACTTGTCCGGGACAACCGGCGGGCGCACCATGGTTTCACATGGTTCGGGAGGATATCGCGATGACCAAACCGGACGGCCTGCACCATCTCGCCGTGACCACCGCCGACATCAAGACGCAGATCGCCTTCTTCAGCGACGTGCTGGGCACCGAGCTGGTGGCGCTCTACTGGATGCACGGCGTCAAGGGCGCCTGGCACGGCTTCGTCAAGCTCAACGACACCTGCTCGATCGCCTTCGTGCAGTCGCCCGACATCGCCAAGATCAAGCCGCAGATCGGCGTGACTCATTCCGGCAATGCCGGCGCGCCTTGCGCTCCCGGCGTGATGCAGCACCTGGCGCTGAATGTGAAGGACGATGCCGAGCTGCTGGCGATGCGCGATCGCATCCGCTCGCGCGGCGTCATCGTCTTCGGCCCGATCGACCACGGCTTCTGCAAGTCGATCTACTTCGCCGGGCCGGAGAATCTCAGCCTCGAGCTGTCGACCTCGGCGGCGCCGATCGACGCGCGCGCCTGGATCGACCCCGAGGTCGTGCGCCTGGCCGGCATCGGCGCCGACGAGCTGGCGCGCTTCAAGAAGCCCGCGACCTACCGCAACGAGTCGGGCAAGCCGCTGCCGCAGCCGCCGATCGATCCCGCCAAGCCGCACATGATCTACCCGGAGGCACGCTACAAGCAGATGGTGGCGATGCCCGACGAGGAGTACACGCGGGTGCGCAGCGAGACCACGCCGCCGGTGCAGGTCGCGGCGGAGTAGGTCAGCCGCCGGCGCGTCGGATCGCCTCGCCGAGGTCCAGCCCGTCGAGGCTGTCGACGCGCAGATCGGCTTCGGAGAAGTCGAGGCCCGCGGTCAGGCGGTTGGGCACGGCGATGGTGAACATGCCGGCGGCCTTGGCTGAGGCGACGCCGTGGCGCGAATCCTCGATGGCGATGGCTTCATGCGGCTCGATGCCAAGCCGCTTCGCCGCCAGCAGATAGACATCGGGCGCAGGCTTCGGCCGCTCGACCTGATCGCCGGTGGCGAGATGATCGAAGCGATCGAATAGCCCGACTGCGCGCAGGTGCTGCTCGACCCAGGGCCGGCGCGACGCCGAGGCGACCGCCAGGCCGAGGCTGAGTTCGCGCCCGCCGGCCAGCCAGTCCTCGATGCCGGGACGCGGCCGTTCGGCGGCGATCAGGTCCATCATCACCGCGCGGCGGCGAGCGCGCAGCGGCTCGCGATCCAGCGCCTTGCCGATCTTGCTCTCCAGCCAGGAATAGGGCTCGAAGGCGCCCGGCGTCGTGGTGCCGATCAGCTGCACCCACAGGTTCAACGGCAGCTCGACGCCGAACACGGCATACTCCAGCCGCCACGACTCGAACTCGGGCGTCTCGGTGTCGACGATGGTGCCGTCGAAGTCGAAGATCAGGGCCTTGATGCTCAATTGACCCGCCGCTCCTTGCCCTTCCAGTACGGCTCGCGCAGCTCGCGCTTGAGGATCTTGCCGGTGGGGTTGCGCGGCAGCGCCTCGACGAAGTCGACCGACTTGGGCAGCTTGTAGCCGGCGATGCGTTCGCGCGCCCAGGCGATCAGCTCAGCCGGTGTGACCGCGGCGTCGGGCTTCTTGACGACGATCGCCTTGACCGCCTCGCCCCAGCGATCATCGGGCACGCCGATCACCGCGACGTCGGCGATGGCGGGATGGCCGAACAGCGCGCTCTCGACCTCGGCGGGGTAGATATTCTCGCCGCCTGACACGACCATGTCCTTCACGCGGTCGTAGATGTAGAGGTAGCCCTTGTCGTCGAGATAGCCCGCGTCGCCGGTGAAGTACCAGCCGTCGCGCATGGCGCGCGCCGTGGCCTCGGGCAGCTTCCAGTAGCCTTTCATGACCTGGCGCGACTTCACTGCGATCTCGCCCACCTGGTTGATCGCGCAATCCTTGCCGTCGTCGCCGACGATGCGCAGTTCGACGTTCTGCTGCGCGTAGCCGCAGGACAGCAGCTTCTTCGGATCGTTGGGATCGTGATCCTCGGGCGGCAGCAGGGTGATCGCGCCGGTGGTCTCGGTCGCGCCATAGACCTGCTGGAAGCCGCAGGGAAAGATCTTCATGGCTTGGCGCAACAGGTCGGCGGGAATCGGCGCCGCGCCATAGACGATGATCTTGAGCGACGACAGATCGGTCTCGTGGATCTGCGGCGTCTGCACCAGGAACAGGATGATCGCCGGCACCAGCAGCAGGACCTCGATGCGCCGTTCCTCGATCAGCCTGAGGATCTGCAGCGGCACGACCTCGCGCATGACGTAGTTGGTGCAGCCGGCATAGGTGCCGGCCAGCGCCCAGCCAGCGCCGCCGATATGGAACATCGGCAGGATGATGATGTTGGCGACGCCGGGCCCCATGTGCCAGGAAGGCGTCCAGGTCGGCAGCAGCTCCAGCAGGTTGGCGTTGGTGATCTGCGCGCCCTTGGGCAGGCCGGTCGTCCCCGAGGTGTAGAACTGCACCGCCACGTCATCCGGGTCGATCGGCAGCATCGGGTCGGTGGGCGATTGCCGGTCGCGCCAGCGCGCGAAGGACTCGAAGACGGGATGCGCGCCGCTGAAGGCGATGATCGTGCGCACCGTCTTGAGCTCGGCGCGGATCTTCTCGACGATAGGGAAGTATTCCTCGCCGACGAACAGGATCTCGGCCTCGGCGTCGTTGACGATATGGGCGATCTCCGGCGCCGCCAGCCGCCAGTTCACCGAGACCATCACCGTGTTCGACTTGGCGCAGCCATAGAGCAGCTCGAAGAACACGCCGTTGCTCTTGTCGAGATGTGCCACGCGCGCTTGCGGCTTCAGCCCGGCGGCGATCAGGCCGTTGGCGACCTGGCTGGAGAGCCGGTCGAGCGCGCCGTAGCTGGTGGGCACGTCCTCGAAGACCACGGCGATCTCCTGCGGCCGCTCGGCGGCATGCTTGCGCACGATGTCGGCGATGATGCTGGGCTGCGCGATCGTCAAACCTTGGTCCTCCCGCCGGCTGCGCGACGCGGCATGCTAGAGTGGGTCTCGATAGACTGGAATTGCCAAAGCGATGCCGCTGGCCTTCGCGGGGGCAATCCCGCCAAATCCTCCGAATTCGGATGATTATCTAAGTCCGACAGGCGTTTGACGCTAAGTCTTCCATGGAACTATAGGCCGATTCGCGATACTGTGCGGGCCAATGTTCAGCAGATGGTTCGGCGGCGGGAGAAAGGCGCAACCGGCGCGGCGCGCGGCCGTGCCGGCGGGCTACCGCGTCTACGCCATCGGCGACATCCACGGCCGCCTCGACCTGCTGACGGCGCTGCACAGCGACATTCTCGAGGACACCACGCGCCATCCGCACGGCGGCACCAACGTGCTGATCTATCTCGGCGACTACATCGACCGCGGGCCCTACAGCCGCGAGGTGATCGAGTATCTGATGCGCGATCCGCTGCCCGGCTTCGAGAGCGTGCGGCTGATGGGCAACCACGACGAGGCGCTGCTGAAGTTCCTCGAGGATCCGGCGATCGGGCCGAGCTGGTCGAGCTATGGCGGCGAGGCGACCTTGCTGAGCTACGGCGTGCGGACCCAGCCCGGCCTCATCGGCTTGGCCCGCTGGGAGGACCTGCGGCGGCAGCTGATCGAGACCATGCCGGAGAGCCACGTCGCCTTCCTGAAGGCGCTCAAGACCTCGGTCGAGGCCGGTGATTACATGTTCGTGCATGCCGGCGTGCGCCCGGGCGTGCCGCTCGCATCCCAGCGCCAGGAAGACCTGCTGTGGATCCGCGACACCTTCCTCGACAGCGCGCTCGATCACGGCAAGGTGGTCGTGCACGGCCACACGCCGGTCGACGCACCCGAGGTGCGGCCCAACCGTATCGGCGTCGATACCGGCGCCTTCGCCAGCGGCGTGCTGACATCGGTGGTGCTCGAAGACGAGAGCCGCCGGTTCCTGTGCACCGGGACGCCCGACTGGGCGCGTGTCGCCGCGCAATAGGCTCCATCGCCGACAACCAACAACCACCGCCCTCAACGATCCCGTCGGAAGGACAGTCTTTTCATGCCGAAACGTATTCTGGTGACCGGTGGCGCCGGTTTCCTCGGCTCGCATCTGTGCGAGCGCCTGCTGGGGCAGGGCCACGACGTGCTGTGCGTCGACAACTACTTCACCGGCACCAAGCGCAACATCGTGCCGCTGCTGGATCACAAGCATTTCGAGGTGATCCGCCACGACGTGACCTTCCCGCTCTATGTCGAGGTCGACGAGATCTACAATCTCGCCTGTCCCGCCTCGCCGGTGCACTACCAGCACGATCCGGTGCAGACCACCAAGACCAGCGTGCATGGCGCGATCAACATGCTGGGGCTGGCCAAGCGCACCCGCGCGAAGATCTTCCAGGCCTCGACCAGCGAGGTCTATGGCGACCCCGAGATCCATCCGCAGCCCGAGAGCTATCGCGGCAGCGTCAACCCGATCGGCCCGCGCGCCTGCTACGACGAGGGCAAGCGCTGCGCCGAGACGCTGTTCTTCGACTATTGGCGCCAGCACAAGGTCAACATTCGCGTCGCGCGCATCTTCAACACCTACGGCCCGCGCATGCACCCCAATGACGGGCGCGTGGTGTCGAACTTCATCGTCCAGGCGCTCAAGGGCCAGCCGATCACGCTCTATGGCGACGGCAAGCAGACGCGCTCGTTCTGCTACGTCGACGATCTGATCGAAGGCTTCATCCGCCTGATGAACGCGCCCAACTCGGTGACCGGTCCGGTCAATCTCGGCAATCCCGGTGAGTTCACCATCCGCGAGCTGGCCGAGAAGGTGATCAAGCTCACCAACTCCAAGTCCAAGCTGATCCGCAAGCCGCTGCCGGTCGACGATCCCATGCAACGCAAGCCCGACATCCGGCTGGCGCGCAAGGCGCTGAAGTGGCAGCCGATGATCAAGCTCGACGCGGGCTTGAAGAAGACCATCGCGTATTTCGATCACCTGCTGACGACAGGCGTGCCTTACGGCGAGCGGGGGAACTGACGCAGCTGTCATCCCGAGCGCAGCGAGGGATCTCTTTGGGAGCGCCGGCGTCTCGCTGGCATCTTTATGAGCCAGCGGGACGCCGGCGCTCCCAGGAAGACAGCCTGATCCCCCTGAGGCCGCAATCGTCACGGTCGGTATTTGGTCACAATGTCCCTCAGCTCTTTGGCCTCAAGCTCACCGCGCCGATAGGCTGTCATGCGGTCGATCGCATCCCGTGCCCACAGTTGGTCGATGTCTGGATCGGTATTGTCCAGGCTATCGAGCACGCCTTCCACCAACGCGATGCGATCCTCAGGCGACAGCGCGCGCGCCCGCTCGATTAGCGTCTTTGCTTCGTCTCTCATGTCCGTCCTTGCCGTTCGAGATTCCAAGGTCAAGCGCTCTGGCCTCGTTGCGCGCAGGATGACGGGTGCTTCAGTCGATGCGTCGCTTCTTCAGCTCCACCTCGTTCAGGCGCAGGCCGAGTCCGGGTTCGTCCGACAGCTTGAACAGCCCGTTCACCGGCACCGGCGGGTTCTCGAACACGGCGTGCGTGCGCGTCGACGGGTCGTTCCACTCCGCCGGCTTCGTGCCTTGTAGCAATGACGCGACCACATGCAGGTTGGCGGCATGGCCGATGGTCGGCTGTGTCTGGTGCGGCACCAGCTCGACGCCGTGCGCATGCGCCAGGGCGGCGCAGCGCAGCAGGCCGGTGATGCCGCCCATCTTCACGATATCGGGCTGCACCATGCGCACACCGGCATCGATCAGATCGGCCAGCGCCGGCAGGGTGTAGGTCTGCTCGCCGGCCGACACGGTGATATCGAGACGCTGCGCAACCTCGCCCATCGCCTTGACGTGATAGTGCTGCACCGGCTCCTCGAACCACCAATAGCCGAGCTCTTCCAGCGCGCGGCCGACGCGCATCGCGCCGCCGATCGAGTAGCCGTTGTTGGCGTCGAACGCCAACGGGAAGCCGTCGCCCACCAGCTTGCGCACCGCGCGCGCCTTGGCGATGTCGCCTGATATGTTGGCATCGAGGCTCGTGCGGGTGTTGTCGAAGCGGATCTTCACCGCCGCGGGCTGATCCTTCAGCCGCTGCTCGACGACCTTGCAGACCTGCTCGACGCTGCGCTCGCCGTTGCCGCCGATCGAGGCGTAGAAGGGGATCGTCGTCTTCCACGCGCCGCCGATCAGCTTGTAGATCGGCAGGCCGGTGCGCTTGCCCTTGATGTCCCATAGCGCGATGTCGAGCGCCGCCAGAGCGCCGGTCAGCGCCCCCTCCGGGCCGAGCTTGACCAGCGTGTGCATGGCCTTCTCGAGCAGCACCGCGTGATCGAGTGGGTCCTGGCCGATCAGCATGGGTGCGATGTCGTCGCGAATCATGCCCAGCGAGGCACGCCCGCCCTGCATCGGCGAAGCCTCGCCGATGCCGGAGATGCCATCATCGGTGCGCACCAGTACGAAGGCGCTGCGTTGCTGCGGCCGGTCGTTCGGGTTCCAGGCGACCTGGAAGGCTTCGACGGCGGTGATCTTCATCCAATTCCTCCCTTTCCTTCTCCCCGCGAAGGCGGGGAGAAGGTGCCCGAAGGGCGGATGAGGGGCTTAGCGGCGTCTCAACAACAATGACCGTGGTCGTTGCGCAACGAAGCCCCTCATCCGCCTCGCTGCGCTCGGCACCTTCTCCCCGCCTTCGCGGGGAGAAGGGAACTCAAAGCGCACGGATCAGGTATCGTACACTCTTGCCGCGGTCGGGGAGGCGGGCTTCGCAGCAAACGGTGAAGCCCAGCCGTGCGTGGAAGGCATCGGAGATCGGGTTGGGCGGGTCGCTGTTGACCTCGTAGCAGGCCTGGGTGTGGCCGGCTGCGCGGGCAATGGCGAAGAATTCCTCGTAGAGCCGGCGCGCATGGCCACCACGCCGTGCCGTCGGCGAGACGACGATGCGATCGACATAGGCGAAGCGCTCGTAGCGCTGGCGGAACCACAGGAAGTTGGGGCTGCGGTAGTCGGCATCCTGATCGAAGGTCAGCAGGAAGGCCTCGGCGTCGCCGATCACACGCGCGGCCATCGCGATCGACAGCAGGCGGCGCAGCTCATGCGCATCGAGCTCGGAAAGCTCGGCCGCATGCGCGTTATTGAGCGCGAGGAGGGTCGCCTCGTCAGCGGGCGAGGGGACGCGAATCATCATCCTGTCATTCCGAGCGCAGCGAGGAATCTAAGGGAAGGTTCCTGGATTCCTCGCTGCGCTCGGAATGACAGGATGGTTCGGGACGGCAGCCGTGACTCACGCGCGGCCGTACTTGTCCTCGAAGCGCTCGATGTCGTCCTCGCCGAGATAGCTGCCGGACTGCACCTCGATCAGGTGCAGCGGATCGCTGCCGGTGTTCTCGAGGCGGTGGCGGACGCCCAGCGGGATATAGGTCGACTGGTTCTCGCAGAGCTCGAAGACGTCGTTGCCGCGGGTGACGCGCGCGACGCCGCGCACCACGACCCAGTGCTCGGCGCGCTTGTTGTGCTTCTGCAGGCTGAGCGCGCGGCCGGGCAGCACCTGGATGTGCTTCACCTGGTGGCGCTCGCCGACATTGACGGTCTCGTAGTATCCCCAAGGCCGGAAGACCTTGGCGTGCGTCGCCGCCTCGGAACGGCCGCTGGCCTTGACGCGTTCGACCAGCTTCTTGACGTCCTGCGCACGGTCACGTCGCGTCACCATGACCACGTCGCCGGTGGCGACCACGACGAGGTCCTCGACGCCCAGGGTCGCGACCATGACGCCGGGCTCGGCGCGCACGTAGCTGCCTTTGGTGTCCTCGACGAGCACGTCGCCGACCAGGGCGTTGCCCTGGGCGTCCATCGCTGTCTGCTCGTGCAGCGCGTCCCACGAGCCGATATCGCTCCAGCCCATGTCGACCGGCACGGTGGCGGCGCGCTGGGTGCGTTCCATCACGGCATAGTCGATCGACTTCGAGGGGGAGCGGCCGAAAGCCTCGCCATCGAGTCGAATGAAATCGAGATCGCGCGTGGCGCCCTTGAAGGCGGCGGCGCAGGCCTCGATGATGGCGGGCTCGAACTGCTTGAGCTCACCGAGATAGAGATCGGCGCGCAGCAGGAAGATGCCGCCGTTCCAGGCGTAGCCGCCGTCGGCAAGGAATTGCCGGGCGCGCGCAAGGTCGGGCTTCTCGACGAAGCGCTCGACGACGTGGCAGCCCGGCGCGCTCGGCAGCGCCGCGCCGATCTTGATGTAGCCGTAGCCGGTATCGGGCGCGGTCGGCGCGATGCCGAAGGTGACGAAGCTGCCGAGCACCGCGGCGGGCGTCGCGCGGGCGATCGCCGCCTGGAAGGCGTCGGGGCGGCGGATCAGGTGGTCCGACGGCAGCACGAGGATCGGGCGGTTGGGCCCGCCGGCGGCGGCCATCATGGCGCCGATCGCCACGGCGGGGGCGGTGTTGCGCGCCGCCGGCTCGAGCACGATGGCGGCGGGCGTGACTCCCACGGCGCGCGACTGCTCGGCGACCATGAAGCGGTGTTCGGCGTTGCAAACGATCACCGGCGGCATGAAGCGCGCGGAGTCGGCGACGCGCAGCAAGGTCTGCTGCAGCAGCGACTTGTCGCCGGAGAGAGGCAGGAATTGCTTGGGATAGGCTTCGCGCGACAGCGGCCAGAGCCGCGTGCCGGATCCGCCGGACAGGATGACCGGCTGGATCAGATGGGATGACGAAGAAGGATCCGGCTGCGCCATCCGCTATTCCACTCGAGGTTAACTGGCGACGGCGAACCTTGGCACGCCGTTGGCCCTGGACATGCCGCCCGATACCATCTGGTCGTGGATCCAGCGATAGGTTTTTTCCATGCCTTCCTCAAGGCGGATAGACGGCGCCCAGCCGAGCACGCGCTTGATCATCTCGTTGTCGCTGTTGCGCCCGCGCACGCCCTTGGGCGCGTCCAGCTTGTAGCGCCGATTCAGCTTGATGCCGGCGATCTTCTCGACGATGTCGACCAGGGTGTTGATCGAGACCAGCTCGTCGCTGCCGATATTGACCGGCTCGACCACGTCGCTGTTCATCAGCCGCGCGCTGCCATAGGTGCAGTCGTCGATGTACATGAAGGAGCGGGTCTGCTCGCCGTCGCCCCAGATCTCGATCTCGTGGCGACCCGACAGCTTGGCCTGGATCACCTTGCGGCAGATCGCCGCCGGCGCCTTCTCGCGCCCGCCGTCATAGGTGCCGTTGGG
>JALHMM010000013.1:0-49238 GCA_022844045.1 Reyranellaceae bacterium
TCACCCCGACCCTCTCCCCGCTTGCGGGGAGAGGGAGAGGTCTGCGGCATGATCATCCAGACCATCGCCTTCTACGCCTTCGCCGCCGTGACCCTGATCTCGGCGTTCATGGTGATCGCCGCGCGCAATCCCGTGCATTCGGTGCTCTACCTGATCCTGGCGTTCTTCAACTCGGCCGCGCTGTTCTTGCTGATGGGCGCCGAGTTCATCGCCATGATCCTGGTGATCGTCTATGTCGGCGCGGTCGCGGTGCTGTTCCTGTTCGTCGTGATGATGCTCGACATCAATCTCGCCGAGCTCCGACAAGGATTCCTTAGGTACCTGCCGATCGGCGCCGCCGTCGGCCTGGTGCTGTTCGCCGAGCTGATGCTGGCGCTGAGCGTCTGGGTGATCGCGCCCGGTGCCCAAAGCGCCATCGCCGCCAATCAGGCGGCGCTGGCCAAGACGAGCAACACGGCGGCGATCGGCAAGGTGCTCTATACCGACTACTTCTTGCTCTTCCAGGCATCCGGCATCGTCCTGCTGGTGGCGATGATCGGCGCTATCGTGCTGACCCTGCGCCAGCGCGTCGGCGTGCGGCGCCAGAAGATCGGCGATCAGATCGCGCGGACCCGCGACGAGGCGGTCACCGTGGTCAAGGTCCCGGTCGGGGGAGGCATCTGACATGCAGGTCGGCCTCGAACACTATCTCGCCGTCGCCGCGATCCTGTTCACCCTGGGCATCTTCGGCATCTTCCTGAACCGCAAGAACGTCATCGTCATCCTGATGTCGGTCGAGCTGATGCTGCTGGCGGTCAACATCAACCTGGTAGCCTTCTCGACCCATCTCGGCGACATGACCGGCCAGGTCTTCGCCATGCTGGTGCTGACGGTGGCCGCCGCCGAGGCGGCGATCGGGCTCGCCATCCTCGTCGTCTACTTCCGGAACCGCGGCACCATCGCGGTCGAGGACATCAACCTGATGAAGGGGTAGGGGCCGCTCCGGTCCCGCGCGCGTCATGGATCTCGCCGTCAAGCTCATCGTCTTCCTGCCGTTGCTGGCCGCGTTCATCGCCGGCTTCTTCGGCCGTGCGATCGGCGACCGCGGCGCGCAGGTCGTGACGACCGGCGCGCTGCTGATCGCAGCCGCGCTGTCGTGGTTCGTGTTCTTCAAGATCGGCTTCGGCGATGCCGGCGGCACTGTCCGCATCGCCACCTGGATCTCGTCAGGGACCTTCGAGGTGCTGTGGGCGCTGCGCGCCGACACGCTGACGGCGGTCATGCTGATCGTCGTCACCACCGTGTCGTCGATGGTCCACCTCTACTCGGTCGGCTACATGGCCGAGGACAAGAGCGTGCCTCGGTTCATGGCCTATCTCAGCCTGTTCACCTTCGCCATGCTGATGCTGGTGACGGCGGACAATCTGGTGCAGCTGTTCTTCGGCTGGGAAGGCGTCGGCCTGGCGTCCTACCTGCTGATCGGCTTCTGGTACGACCGCCCGTCGGCCAACGCCGCGGCGATCAAGGCCTTCCTGGTCAACCGCGTCGGCGATTTCGGCTTCGCGCTGGGCATCTTCGCCATCTACATGCTGACCGGCTCGGTGCAATTCGACGCGATCTTCAAGGCCGCACCCGAGCTCGCCAAGATGACCTTCCCGTTCCTCGGCGCCGAAGTGCCGGCGCTGACCACGGTCTGTCTGCTGCTGTTCGTCGGCGCCATGGGCAAGTCGGCGCAGCTCGGCCTGCACACCTGGCTGCCCGACGCCATGGAAGGCCCGACGCCGGTCTCGGCGCTGATCCACGCCGCGACCATGGTGACCGCCGGCATCTTCATGGTGGCGCGTTGCTCGCCGCTCTTCGAGTACTCGCAGACCGCGCTCGATGTCGTCACCCTGGTGGGCGCCGCTACGGCGTTCTTCGCCGCCACGGTCGGCCTGACCCAGTTCGACATCAAGCGGGTGGTCGCCTATTCGACCTGCAGCCAGCTCGGTTACATGTTCTTCGCGCTGGGCGTCTCGGCCTATCCCGCCGGCATGTTCCACCTGATGACGCACGCCTTCTTCAAGGCGCTGCTGTTCCTCGGCGCCGGCGCGGTGATCCATGCGATGCACCACGAGCAGGACATGCGCCGCATGGGCGGGCTGAAGGACAAGATCCCGCAGACCTACTGGCTGATGTGGGTCGGTACCCTGGCGCTGGCCGGCATCGGTATACCGGTGATCGGCGGCCACGGCATCGGCTTCGCCGGCTTCTATTCCAAGGACATCATCCTCGAATCGGCCTTCAGCGCCCATACCACCGTCGGCATGATCGCCTTCTGGCTGGGTATCGCCGCGGCTTTCATGACCGCGTTCTATTCCGCGCGGCTGATGTTCATGACCTTCCACGGCGAGGCGCGGTGGAGCACGGGGCATGGTCATGGTCACGACGCGCATGGCCACGACGATCATGGCCACAAGGCCCACGGGCACGACGATCATGGCCATAAGGACGATCACGGCCACAAGGACGACCACGGGCACGGCGACCATCACCTGCCGGTGAAGGTGCCTGCCGTGATGATGGTGCCGCTCTATGTGCTGGCGCTGGGCGCGGTGATCGCCGGCGGCGTCGCCTACAACGCCTTCGTCGGCGACGGGCTGGAGAAGTTCTGGCGCGGCTCGATCCTGATTCTCAAGGAGCACGCCGCCTTGCAGGACGCGCACCACGCGCCGCTATGGGTCAAGGTGCTGCCGCTGATCATGGCGATCTCGGGCATCGCGCTGGCCTATCGCTTCTATGTGCAGAAGCCGAGCCTGCCATCCGAGACGGCGGCCTCGTTCCCGTTCCTGTACCGCTTCTCGTTCAACAAGTGGTACTTCGACGAGCTCTATGACTTCCTGTTCGTGCGGCCCTCGATGTGGCTGGGCCGCCAGCTCTGGAAGAAGGGCGACGTCGGCATCATCGACGAAGTCGGCCCCAATGGCCTGGCGCGCGGCGCCGGGCGGCTGGCGGGCGTGCTGGGTCGCGCCCAGAGCGGCTACCTCTATCACTACGCGTTCGCCATGCTGATCGGGGTCGCGGTCCTGGTCAGCTGGTACATGCTGTCGCGCGGGCAATGATCATGGCGACCTGGCCCGTTCTGACGCTCATCACCTTCCTGCCGCTGGTCGGCGCGGCCTGGATCCTGCTGTTCACCCGCGACAGCGAGGCGGGTGTCGCCAACGCCAAGCACGCCGCGCTGTGGACGTCGATCGCGACCTTCGTCGTCTCGCTGTTCATCTGGTTCGGCTTCGACACGCGCAACCCCGGCTTCCAGTTCCGCGAGTACGTGGAGTGGATCCCGGCCTACAAGATCGCCTACCACATGGGCGTCGACGGCATCTCCATGCCGTTCGTGCTGCTGTCGACCTTCCTGACGCCGCTCTGCATTCTGGCGAGCTGGGAGGCGATCCAGACCCGGGTGCGCGAGTACATGGTCGCGTTCCTGATCCTCGAAACCTTCATGGTCGGCATGTTCTGCGCGCTCGACCTGATGGTCTTCTACATCTTCTTCGAGGCCGTGCTGATCCCGATGTTCCTGATCATCGGAATCTGGGGCGGCAAGGACAAGATCTACGCCGCCTTCAAGTTCTTCCTCTACACGCTCGCCGGCTCCGTCTTCATGCTGCTGGCCATCCTGGTGATCTACTTCAAGGCCGGCACCACCGACATTCCGACCGTGATGGCCACCCTGAAGCTGCCGCTGGAGTGGCAGATCTGGCTGTGGCTGGGCTTCTTCGTCTCCTTCGCCGTGAAGGTGCCGATGTGGCCGGTGCATACCTGGCTGCCCGACGCGCACGTGCAAGCGCCCACCGCCGGCTCGGTGATCCTGGCCGGCGTGCTGTTAAAGATGGGCGCCTACGGCTTCGTGCGCTTCTCGATCCCGATGCTGCCGCTGGCCTCGGATTTCTTCACGCCCTTCATCTTCGTGCTGAGCTGCATCGCCGTGGTCTACACCTCGCTGGTGGCGCTGGCGCAGGAGGACATGAAGAAGCTGATCGCCTATTCGTCGGTGGCCCATATGGGCTTCGTCACGATCGGCATCTTCGTCATGAACGTCCAGGGCGTGCAGGGCGCGCTCTTCCAGATGCTGAGCCACGGCCTGGTGTCGGGCGCGCTCTTCCTCTGCGTCGGCGTGGTCTACGACCGCCTGCACACGCGCGAGATCGATCGCTACGGCGGCCTGTCCGACAACATGCCGCGCTACGCGATGGTCTTCATGTTCTTCACGATGGCCAGCGTCGGACTGCCGGGACTGTCAGGCTTCGTCGGCGAGTTCCTGGTGCTGACCGGCGCGTTCAAGGTCAACACCTGGGTGGCGGCGATAGCCTCGCTCGGCGTCATCCTGGGCGCGGCCTATGCGCTCTACCTCTACTGGCGGATCTGCTTCGGCAAGCTGACGAAGCCTGACGTGCGGAAGATGACCGACATGACTCCGCGCGAGATCGCGATCTTCGCGCCGATCGTGGTGATGACGATCTGGATGGGCGTCTATCCGCAGACGTTCCTGGAAGTGATGGACGCCTCGGTCACCAAGCTGGTGGCCGATTACGGCGCGGCGCTCAAGGCGGCGGGCAAGACCGCCATGTTGCGCTAGGGGATTGCGACATGGTCGGATTGGAAAACTGGCAGATCGCCACCCCCGAGATGATCCTGGCGGCGGGCGCCATGGTCCTGCTGATGGTCGGCGCCTTCCGCGGCGAGAAGTCGGTCGATCTGGTGGCCTGGCTGTCGATCGCGTTGCTGATCGGCGCCGCGGCGGCCGTGATCTTCGGCACGACCGGCACGGCTTTCGCCGGCCTGTTCCTCAACACGCCCTTCACCATGGCGATGAAGGTGCTGTCGCTGCTGGGCTCGGCGCTGGCCATCCTGATGTCGGCCAGCTTCATGCGCCGCGAGGGCGCTTGGCGCTTCGAGTACCCGGTCATCATCGTGCTGGCGACCTTGGGCATGATGATCATGCTGTCGTCGGCCGACCTGATGACGCTGTATGTCGGCCTGGAGATGCAGTCGCTGGCGCTCTACGTCGTGGCCGCGTTCCAACGCGACAGCGCGCGCTCGACCGAAGCCGGCGTGAAGTACTTCGTCCTGGGCGCCGTGGCGTCCTGCATGATGCTCTACGGCTCGTCGCTGGTGTACGGCTTCGCCGGCACGACCAACTTCGCCGCCATCGCCAAGGTCTTTGCCGCCGGCGCGCCGCCGCTGGGCGCCGTGATCGGCCTGGTGTTCATCCTCGCCGGCCTGGTCTTCAAGGTCTCGGCCGTGCCCTTCCACATGTGGACGCCCGACGTCTACGAGGGGGCGCCAACGCCGGTGACGGCGCTATTCTCGGTGGCGCCGAAGATCGCCGCGCTCGGCCTGCTGGTGGCCGTCGTCATGGGCCCGTTCCGGCCGCTGATGGCGCAGTCCCAGCAGATCCTGATCATGGTTTCGGTCGCCTCGATGGCCTGGGGCGCCTTCGCCGCCATCCGCCAGGAGAACATCAAGCGCCTGATGGCCTACTCCTCGATCGGCAACATGGGCTACGCGCTGCTCGGCCTCGCCGCCGGCACGGAGGAGGGCATCCGCGCGGTGGTGATCTACATGATCATCTATCTGGCGATGAGCGTCGGCACCTTCGCCTGCATCCTCTCGATGCGCCGGGCCGGCGAGTCGGTCGAGCGCATCGCCGACCTCGCCGGGCTGTGGCGCAACCATCCGCGCATGGCGCTGGCGCTGCTGTTCTTCATGTTCTCGATGGCCGGCATCCCGCCGCTGGCTGGCTTCTTCGGCAAGCTTAACGTCTTCCTCGCCGCCATCAACGCCGGTCTGTTCTGGGCCTCGGCGCTGGGCGTCGCGGCCTCCGTCGTGGCCGCCTACTACTACCTGCGTATCATCAAGGTGATGTTCCTCGACGATCCGGCGGCGCCGTTCGACGCCGTCGAAGCGCCGATGGGCACCATTATGGCCGTCATGGCGGTCTTCATCTTCCCGGTGTTCCTGGTCTTCCAGTCGCCGTTCCTCGCCACCGCCCAGGCCGCGGCGCACGCCTTCTTCGTGCGATGATCCCGGCCGGCTGGTCGGTCGTCACGCTCGATACCGTCGGCAGCACCAACGACGAGGCCATGGCGCGGGCCGAGGCCGGCGCCGCTGAAGGCACGGTCATCCGCGCCCTGCGTCAGGAGGCCGGCCGCGGACGGCGCGGGCGCGGCTGGGACTCGCCGCCCGGCAACGTCTATTCCTCGACGATCCTGCGACCACCGGTGCCGCCGGCCGAGGCCGCGCAGCTGAGCTTCGTCACCGCGCTCGCCGTGGCCGACATGGCGGCACCACTGGTCGGCGCGGATCGCCGCGTGGCGATCAAGTGGCCCAACGACGTGCTGGTCGACGAGGCCAAGATATCGGGCATCCTGCTCGAGTCGGCCGTGGGCGAGGGCGGGCTGGTCAGCCATGTCGTCATCGGCGTCGGCATCAACGTCGCCAGCGCGCCGCCTGCCACGCGCTACGGCGCGACCTATCTGGCGGCGCTGGGGGCGACGGCGTCGACCGATGCGGTATTCGCCGCCTATATCGGCGCGCTTGCGCTGCGCTACGGTGAATGGCGCGCGAGCGGATTTAGCGCGACGCGTGTCGAATGGTTGCGGCGCGCGGCGTGGCTCGATCGCGACATCGAGGTGTCGCTGGGCGAGACTTCCCTGCGCGGCCGCTTCGCCGACCTTGACGAGCAGGGGGCGCTGCTGCTGCAAACCGCCGACGGCGGTGTCCGGCGGATCACCGCCGGCGACATCTTCCCACCCCGCGCCTGATCCGGAGGCCCGCATGCTGCTGGCGATCGATGTCGGCAACACCAACAGCAAGTTCGCGCTGTTCGACGGCGATCGCATCGTCGCGCAGTTCCGCCTGCGCACCGAGGCCAAGCGCACATCCGACGAATACGGCGCCTGGCTGACCCAGCTGATGGGGCTCAAAGGCATCGATCCGCGATCCATCGAGGGCGCGATCATGGCCAGCACGGCGCCGGCGGTGAATCCCAACGTGCGCCGGCTGTGCGAGACCTATTTCGGCACCAGGCTGCTGGTCGTCGGCGAGCCCGATTGCGCGCTCGGCATCCAGGTGCTGATCGACCGGCCGCAGGATGCCGGCCCGGACCGGCTGGTGGGCGTGATCGCCGGCCACACGCGCCATGGCGGGCCGCTGGTCACGGTCGATTTCGGCTCGGCCACGACCTTCGACATCGCCGACAAGGATGGCAATTTCGTCGGCGGCGTGATCTCGCCCGGCGTCGAGTTCACCATCGAGGCCTTCTACCTGATGACCGCGCGCCTGCCGCGCATCCGCGTCGAGAAGCCGGCCAAGGTGATCGGCAAGGCCACGATCCCGGCGATGCAATCCGGCGTCTTCTGGGGCTATGTCGGCCTGATCGAGAGCCTGATCAAGCGTATCAAGGCCGAGTACGGCGAGCCGATGAAGGTGATCGCCACCGGCGGCCTCGCGCCGGTGTTCGAGAGCGAGGTCCACCTGTTCGACGTCATCGAGCCCGACCTGATGTACCTCGGTCTGCTCGAGGTCTGGCGACGTAACAGGCAAGCCTAGATGGTACGCCTCCTCTGTCATCCCGAGCGCAGCGAGGGATCTATGCGACGCCCTGGATCCCTCGCTGCGCTCGGGATGACAGATGTGCGGGGTGCTGACCAATGACCCCGAAAGAAGAGCTCGTCTTCCTGCCGCTGGGCGGCGCCGGCGAGATTGGGATGAACCTCAATCTCTACGGTTGCCGCGGCAAGTGGCTGATGCTCGATCTCGGCGTCACCTTCGCCGACGACGCGGCCGCCGGCCTCGACGTGCTGATGCCCGATCCGGCGTTCATCGAGGAGCGCCGCGCCGACTTGCTGGGCATCATCATCACCCACGCGCACGAGGACCATCTCGGCGCCGTGCCCGATCTGTGGCCGCGCCTGCGCTGCCCCGTCTACGCCACGCCCTTCGCCGCCTCTGTCCTGCGCCGCAAGCTCGCCGAGGCCGGGATCGAGGGCGACGTGCCGATCACCGAGGTGCCGCTGGGTGGCAAGCTGTCGCTGCCGCCCTTCGAGCTGGAGTTCGTCACCATGACGCACTCCATCCCCGAACCCAACGCCGTGGCGATCCGCACGCCCTTCGGCACGGTCATGCACACCGGCGACTGGAAGATCGATCCCGAGCCGCTGATCGGTGAGGTCACCGACGAGGCCGCTTTGCGCCGCATCGGCGGCGAGGGCGTGCTGGCGATGATCTGCGACTCGACTAACGTCTTCGTCGAGGGCGAGTCGGGCTCGGAGTCCGACGTGCGCGACGCGCTGGCGGCGCTCATCCGCCAGCGTCAGAACCTGGTAGCGGTGACCTGCTTCGCCTCCAACCTGGCGCGGGTCGAGAGCATCGCGGTGGCGGCGGTGGCTGCGGACCGTCATCCCGTGCTGGTCGGGCGCGCGTTGCATCGCATGGTCGCCGCGGCCAAGGACAATGGCTACCTGCTGGATTTCCCGCCGACGGTGAACGAGCGCGAGGCCGGCTGGCTGCCGCGCGAGAAGGTCTGCCTGATCTGCACCGGCAGCCAGGGCGAGCCGCGCGCGGCGCTGGCGCGCCTGGCGCAAGGCGAGAACCGCGATATCGCCCTGCAGCCCGGTGACAGCGTGATCTTTTCCTCCCGCGTGATCCCCGGCAACGAGAAGTCGATCGGCCGCATCCAGAACCTGTTGGCGCAGCGCGGCGTCGAGATCGTCACCGATCGCGACGCCTCGATCCATGTCTCGGGCCATCCCGCGCGCGACGAGCTGGTGCGGCTCTACCAGTGGGTCCGTCCGCAGGTCGCGGTGCCGGTGCATGGCGAGTACCGCCACCTCGTCGAGCACGCCGCGCTGGCGCGCGACTGTCAGGTGCCGACCTCGATCGTGGCGCCCAACGGCAGCATGGTGCGGCTGGCGCCGGGACCGGCGGAGATCATCGACAATGTGCCGGCGGGCCGGTTGGCGCGCGACGGCACGCGCATCGTGCCGATGGACGGCACGGGCCTGCGGGAGCGGCGCAAGATGCTGTGGAACGGCGCGGCGGTGGCCACCGTGGTGCTCGACGGAAGAGGGCGTCTCGCCGTGCCCGCCACGCTCACGGTGCACGGTCTCGACGACGACGACACCGTCGCCGAGGCGCACGAGGCGGCGCTCGACGCGATCAAGACCGCGATCCACGAACTCTCGCGGGCCGAGGCGCGCGACGACGAGCAGGTCGCCGAGGCGGCGCGGCGCGCGATCCGCCGCGTCTACAAGGTGCGCTTCGACAAGAAGCCGCTCACCGACGTGCATGTCGTGCGCCTGCCGGCGGTGGCGGCATGAGCTGGATCACCTACGTCCTGGTCTTCGCCGTCATCTGGTGGACGGTGATCTTCGCCGTGCTGCCGCTGGGCGTGCGTCGTGTCGAGGATGCGACACCGGGCATCGATCGCGGCGCGCCGGAGAAGCCGCAGCTGCGGCGCAAGGCGATCATCTGCACGGCGATCACGTCGGTGCTGTGGCTCGTCTGGTACGTCGTCTGGGTCGTCGACGTCTTCAGCTTCCGCAAATAGAAACGGCAAACCCCCAGGGGTTTGCCGTTCGTCCTGACCAAGTTTTCGATCCCTGTTGCGCTTCTTTGGCGCACTCGTCCGCCCGACGACGGAGCTTCCTCCCTAGAAACTCGGGCTGGGGTGCAACCCCGTCCTTCCCGACACAGTGTACGTAGCGGAGATTTCGCGGCGCGGCTAGGACTAGTTCTTGCGAGTGGGCACTTGTTTTTGCAATGACGCCACCGTCAGGAGATCGTCAGCAGACATACAATTGCCGCACCCGGCTCACGGTTATCCGATGACCACGAACTTCAGCACGAATAGCGCCGCGAGAATTGCCATCGCCGGATGCACGTCCCTCCAGCGACCGGCGGCGAGCTTGATCGCGGCGTAGGTGATGAATCCGAAGGCAATACCCTCGGCGATCGAGAAGGTGAACGGCATGGTGAGCGCCGTCACCATGGCCGGCGCCGACTCGGTGATGTCGCCCCACTCGATCTCGGTCAGCCCGCGCGCCATGATGCAGGCGACGTAGAACAGGGCTGGTGCCGTGGCCCAAGGCGGCACCGACGCCGCCAGCGGCGACAGGAACAGCGCCGCCAGGAACAGGACACCGACCACGAGCGCGGTGAGCCCGGTGCGGCCGCCGGCGTTGATGCCCGAGGCGCTCTCGATATAGCTGGTGGTGGTCGAGGTGCCGATCGCCGCGCCGGCCATGGCTGCGGTCGAGTCGGCGATCAGCGCGCCGCGCAGGCGCGGCACGGTGCCGTCCTTGTTCATGAAGCGGCCGCGATGCGCCAGCGCGATCAAGGTGCCGGTGTTGTCGAACAGATCGACGAACAGGAAGGCGAAAACCACGGTCAGCAGACCGACTTTGAGCGCGCCGGCGAGGTCCATCTGCAGGAACACCGGGGCGGGGCTGGGCGGCGCGCCGACGATGCCGCCGAACTTGCTGGCGCCCACCGCGATCGAGGCGGCGGTGACCACCAGCACGCCGATGATCACGGCGCCGGGGATCCTGAAGTGTTCGAGCGCGATGATCAGCACGAAGCCCAGTGCCGCCAGGAGCACCGGCCAGCTCTTTAGATCGCCGGCGCCGATCAGGGTGGCGGGGTGGTCGACGACGATCTTGGCGCTCTGCAGCGCGATCAGCGCCAGGAACAGGCCGATGCCGGCGGCGATCGCCATCTTCAGCGATTTGGGGATGGCGTTGACGATCCACTCCCGCACCGGCGTCACGCTCAGGATGAAGAACAGGATGCCCGAGAGGAACACGCAGCCCAGCGCCACTTGCCAGGTGTGGCCCATGCCGCCGACCACACCGAAGGCGAAATAGGCGTTGAGCCCCATGCCCGGCGCCAGCGCGATCGGGTAGTTGGCGAGGAAGGCCATCAGCGCGCAGCCCACGGCGGCGGCGATGCAGGTGCTGGCGAACACCGCGTCGCGCGGCATGCCGGCTTTCGACAGGATATCGGGGTTGACGAAGATGATATAGGCCATGGTCAGGAAGGTCGTGAGCCCGGCTACCACCTCGATGCGGATCGTCGTCTTGTTCTCGGTGAGCTTGAAGATCGAGTCGAGCATGGTCTCCCCCCTTTCGACCGGCGCCTCACCCTGAGGAGCGCCTGATGGGGCGCGTCTCGAAGGGTGGGCAACCCGCTCGGTGTCCGTGGCCCATGCTTCGAGACGGCCGCTGGCGCGGCCTCCTCAGCATGAGGCTGAGTGTCGTATTGTGGGCCACGAAACGGGGTCGAAGCCAGCGCGGTTTGCCATGGCCGGCCGGGTTGCCTAAATTCGCGCGCAATCACACGGCATTGGACCCCTCCCGACATGCGCCTCAGCCAGTACTTCCTGCCGACCCTCAAGGAAACGCCCGCCGAGGCGCAGATCGTCTCGCATCGCCTGATGCTGCGCGCCGGGCTGGTGCGCCAGATGAGCGCCGGCATCTATGCCTGGCTGCCGCTGGGCTACCGCGTGCTGCGCAATATCGAGCGCATCGTACGGGAGGAGCAGGACGCATCGGGTGCGCAGGAAGTGTTGATGCCGACCATCCAGTCGGCCGATCTTTGGCGCCAGAGCGGGCGCTACGACGCCTACGGGCCGGAGATGCTGCGCTTCGTCGATCGCCACGAGCGCGAGATGCTGTACGGGCCGACCAACGAGGAGATGATCACCACCATCTTCCGCGATGCGGTGAAGAGCTACCGCGACCTGCCGCGCAACCTCTATCACATCCAGTGGAAATTCCGCGACGAGGTGCGCCCGCGCTTCGGCGTCATGCGCGGCCGCGAGTTCCTGATGAAGGACAACTACTCCTTCGATCTCGACAGGGCCGGCGCCATCCATTCCTACAACAAGATGTTCGTGGCCTATCTACGGACCTTCGCGCGCATGGGCCTGAAGGCGATCCCGATGCGCGCCGATACCGGGCCGATCGGCGGCGACCTGAGCCACGAATTCATCATCCTCGCCGATACCGGCGAGAGCGCGGTGTTCTGCGACAAGAGCCTGGTCGACAAGGACATCCTGGGCCGCACCGTCGATTTCGATGGTGACCTGCAGCCGATGGTCAACGAGTGGACGCGGCTCTACGCCGCCACCGACGAGATGCACGACCCGGCGCGCTTCGAGAAGGAGGTGCCTGAAGACCGCCGCGTCTCGGCGCGCGGCATCGAGGTCGGCCACATCTTCTATTTCGGCACCAATTACTCCAAGCCGCTCAACGCCGTGGTCGCCGGACCCGACGGCAAGAACATCACCGTCGAGATGGGCTCCTACGGCGTCGGCGTGTCGCGCCTGATGGGCGCCATCATCGAGGCGAGCCACGATGCCAACGGCATCGTCTGGCCGGAGTCGGTGGCGCCCTTCAAGGTCGGCCTGATCAATCTCAAGCCCGACGACGGCGCGGTCACCGGCGCCTGTCAGACGCTGTACGGCAAGCTGCGCGCGGCGGGCGTCGAGACGCTGTACGACGATCGCGATGTGCGCGGCGGCGCCAAGTTCGCCGACATGGATCTGATCGGCCTGCCCTGGCAGGTGATCATCGGCCCCAAGGGCGTCGCGGCCGGCAAGGTCGAGGTCAAGAACCGCGGGACCGGCCAGCGCGAGGAAATGGCGCCGGAAGCCCTGCTGGCGCGTTTCGGCGCGTGAACGAGGGCAGGCCCATACCCCTACCTTTCCCCGCTGGCGGGGGAAGGTGGCAGCGCGAAGCGCTGACGGATGGGGGTGGCTCGCGCGGCCAGACGTGGTCTGCGAATTACATCTCCTTCGTCTTCGACAGCCACCCCCATCCGCCCTTCGGGCACCTTCCCCCGCCAGCGGGGGAAGGTAGTCGTTTGCGCTGACGCATGGCATTCGCCGCTGTCGAGAGGTTGATCGCGCTGCGCTACCTGCGCGCGCGCCGTGACGAGGGGTTTCTCTCGATCATCGCCGGTTTTTCGCTGGTCGGCATCGCGCTGGGCGTCGGCACGCTGATCGTGGTCATGGCCGTGATGAACGGCTTTCGCGTCGAGCTGTTGCGCCAGATCACCTCGGTCAACGGCCATCTCGCGATCAGCGCCGGTCGCGAGCCGATCGGCGATTTCGCCGCGATCGAGGCCAAGGTGAAGGCGATTCCCGGCGTCGCTGGACTCTCGCCGGTGCTCGAGGGACAGGCGATCGTCGCGGCGGGCGAGCAGGTGCGCGGCATCATGCTGCGCGGCATGCGGCCCGAGGACTTGATGCTGCGCAAGCCGATCGCCGATTCGGTCTCCGGCACCGGCGCGGCCGGCCCGCAGCGCGGTGTCTGCCGGGCGGCGGCGACACCGGCGCCAGGCGCGGCGGCGAAGGGCAGGGGCGATCTGTCGAGCCTGTCGCGCGGGCGGGTCGTGGCCATCGGCGCGCGCCTGGCCGAGGTGCTGGGCGTCTCGGTAGGTGACATCGTCACCATCGTCTCGCCGACCAGCGTTGATACGCCGCTCGGCCGCCTGCCGCGCACCAGGCGCTTCGAGGTCGGGGCGATCTTCGAAGTCGGCATGTTCGACTACGACACCAACTTCATCTACGCCTCGCTCGACAACGCGCGCGACTTCTTCGAGACGCCCGGCAAGACCAGCATGATCGAGGTCTTCGCGCTCGATCCCGGCGCCTACAGTTCGCTGATTCCACAGGTCAACGCGGCGCTCGAGTACAAGTACTTCGCCTTCGACTGGCTCGAGGCGAATTCCGGGTTCTTCGCCACCATCGCGCAGCAAGCCAACGTGATGTTCCTGGTGCTGACCCTGATCGTGCTGGTCGCCGCCTTCAACATCGTCTCCAGCCTGATGATGCTGGTGCGCACCAAGGGGCCGGACATCGCCATCCTGCGCACCATCGGCGCCAGCCGCGGCGCCATCCTGCGCGTCTTCTTCATGGACGGCATGGGCCTGGGCATCGTCGGCACGGCGCTGGGCGTCGGCCTGGGCGTCGCCTTCGCCGACAATATCGAGGCCATCCGCCAGTGGCTGCAGTGCTCGTTTGGCCTGACGCTGTTCGACCCGCAACTCTACCAGCTCACCGAGCTGCCCGCCCGCATCGCCTGGGACGAGATCGCCGGCATCGCCGGCATGGCGCTGCTGTTCTCGTTCCTCGCCACGATCTACCCGGCCTGGGTCGCGACACGGCTCGATCCGATCGAGGCGCTGCGCCGTGGGTAGGGTGGGCCCAGTTGTCATCCCGAGCGCAGCGAGGGATCCAGGCGAGCCTAGATCCCTCGCTGCGCTCGGGATGACAGACGACCTCCCTTCCCCCGGAGGGGGAAGGTGCCCGAAGGGCGGAAGGGGGATGTCGAAGACGGACACCGAGTTTGTTGAAACATCCCCCATCCGTCGCGCTGCGCGCGCCACCTTCCCCCTCCGGGGGAAGGTCGAAGGCCTCCCATGATCTCCTCGACCGAGCGCACCATCGCCTGGCGCTTCCTGCGCAGTCGCGAGCGCGAGGGGTTCATCTCGTTCATCGCCTGGTTCGCGCTGATCGGCGTGGCGCTGGGCGTGGCGACCTTGATCGTGGTGCTGAGCGTCATGAACGGTTTCCGCGGCGACATCTTCGGCCGCATCATCGGCATGAACGGCCATATCAGGGTGTCGGCGGCCAAGGGCATGCTGACGGACTACGAGCGGCTGGTGGCGCAGTTCGCCCAGGTGCCGTTCGTGCGCTCGGTCACGCCGATCATCGAGCGGCAGGCGGTGGTCAGTGGCGGCGGCTTCACGCGCGGCGTGCAATTGCGCGGCATGCGTGTCGAGGACGCGCTCAAGCGCTCGATCATCCGCGAGGGCATCGTCGGCGGTGACCCCGGGCAATTCGAAACCGAAGCCGGCGTGATCATGGGCGAACGCCTGCGCCAGGCGCTCGGCCTGCGCTTCGGCGAATCGTTCACCGTGATCACCTACTCGCGCAACGAGAACGGCACGCTGTCGGCACGCGACGTCACCTACAAGGTGCTGGCGAGCTTCATGGTGAAACGCTGGGAGTTCGACTCGACCTTGGCGATCGCGCCGCTCGACCTGATCCAGGACGACTTCAACATCCCCGACAACGCCGTGTCCTCGATCGAGATCGAGGTTATCGACCATCAGCGGAATCTGGCGGCGGTGCTCGACGCCGTGAAGAAGCGCGCCGGGCGCGACGACCTGCGCTTCGCCGACTGGCGCTCGCTCAACTCCCGCCTGGTTGGCGCGCTGGAGGTCGAGCGCGTGCTGATGTTCATCATTCTCAGCCTGATCGTGCTGGTGGCCTCGATGAACGTGGTGGCGAGCTTCACCATGCTGGTGCGCACCAAGACGCCGGGCATCGCCATCCTGCGCACGATGGGCGCCACCAGCGGCGCGGTGGTGCGCATCTTCTTCCTCGCCAGCGCCAGCGTCGGCACCATCGGCACCCTCGTCGGCGGCGCGCTCGGCCTGCTGGTCTGCGCCAACATGCCGGCGGTCACGGCGGTGCTGAGCTGGGCGACCGGCAGCATGGATGGCGCGGGCTCGACCTGGGCGGCCAACCTGCCGGTGCGCGTCGACTACGCGGAGGTCGCGACCGTGCTGCTGATCGCGCTCGGCCTGTCGCTTGTGGCCGCGATGTATCCCGCCTGGCGCGCCGGCCGGCTCGAACCCGTGGAGGCGTTGCGCCATGAGTGACCCTGGGACGCCCAAGGCCGGCACCCCCGCGCTGGCGCTCATCGATATCAAGCGCACCTTCCGCCAGGGCGACCGCACCTTGGAGGTGCTGCGGGGCGCCAATCTCGAGCTGCGGCCGGGCGAGATCGTTGCTTTGGTCGGCCCCTCGGGCGCCGGCAAGTCGACGCTGCTGCACATCGCCGGCCTGCTCGAGAAGCCCGATGCCGGCCGCGTGATGCTGGAGGGCAAGACGGCCGGCGATCAGGGCGACGCCTATCGCACCGCGCTACGCGGCCGCTACCTCGGCTTCGTCTACCAGTACCATCACCTGCTGCCGGAGTTCTCCGCCCTGGAGAACGTGATGATCCCGCAGATGCTGATGGGCCTGAACCGCCGGGAAGCGCGCAAGCGCGCGCATGAGTTGCTGGCGATGGTCGGGCTGGCGGAGCGCGAGACCCACCGCCCGGCCAAGCTGTCGGGCGGCGAGCAGCAGCGCGTCGCCATCGCCCGCGCCGTCGCCAACGGCCCGCGCGTGCTGCTGGCCGACGAGCCGACGGGCAACCTTGACCTGACGACAGCCGATTCAGTCTTCCGCCAGCTGATGAACCTGGTGCGCCAGACCGGCCTCGCTGCCCTCATCGCTACCCACAACCCCGACCTCGCGGCGCGCATGGATCGCACGGTCACCCTACGCGATGGCGTGCTGGTCTGAGCGGGTCATTGACGTGTGCCGGACGGCTATTCCACCCCTCGCCGCACGAAGCCACGCAAGCCCGCCACCATCGTCGCCTGGTTGCTGGTGTTCGTCTTGCCGAGGACGTTCTTGAGGTGATAGCGCGCTGTCCCGATGCCGATCGCGAGAGCCTGCGCGACGCCCTTGAGGTCGTGGCCGGCGGCCAGCAGGGCCGCGACGGATGCCTCGCGCGGCGTGAGGCGGAAGGCATCGGCGATGGCGTCGCGATCGATCGGCGGACAATCGTCGGGTTCGGTGATGAAGAGCGCGACTCGCGGCGCCGAGGTTCCCGCCGGCGATAGCGCCAACTGCCAGATCGGAAACAGGGACAGCAGCAGGGGAGGACGCCGCGAAGGTCGCTCCAGGCGCAGGTCCTGCGCCGCGCCGCTACCGGCAGCGGCCACATCGTATCGCCCGATGCCGGCGATGGCGTGCCGCAGGCGGCGCGTCGCCGGCGGGGTCGCGGCCAGGAGCCCGGACACGCCGAGCATCAGCCCGTCGGCCTGGCCGACGATGCGCAGCGCCCGACCGTTGGCGAAACACGGCTGGCCGGCGGCGTCGACCAGCATGACGGCGGTATCGACACGGTCGAGCAGCTGCTGCAGGTCGCTGGCCTGCTGCCGGGCGGCCGCCAGGCGCCGCGAGAGTTCGATCGCGTTGGCGAAGTGGGGCAGGATGGCCTGCAACGTCCCGATCCCGGCGCTATCGAACGGTCCCTTCTTGCGCGGTCGACAGAAGTTCAGCGCCGTCAGCGTTCCGCCGGCGCCCAGGCACGCGCTGGTCGAATAGAAGCCGTTCGCCGGCCGGACGATCTCGTTGTAGAAGGCGCTGTTCTCCATGTCGCGGTCGGGAATGACGGAAGCGCTCGAAAAGGCCAGCCCGAGCTGTATCCCGCTCAGCATGCGGCTGCCCAGCTGGGCGGCCTCCGCCGAGTAGATGCGGGCCGCGTGTGCGCTATCCACGCGGACCGCGGCGAAGGAATCGCCGCCGTCGGCGGTCCCGGGGCTGAAGACGATCGCATGATCGGCCCGCAGCAGGTCGGTGACGTTCTCCACGGCGGCAGACCACGACGCCGGCTCCAGGACGGCGGCGTAGAGCTTGTTGATCGCGTCGAGCGCCGGCCGAAGGTTGTCCATGTCGGCTCCGGAAAGAAGCGGGGACAGGCTGGACTGCGACCGATGGTAGGCGCGACTGCGCGACAACTCAAGCCGATGCAAATGCGTGAGACGCTCGGGATCACGCGCAAGATGCGGGGCCGCATCACCGACCCGCCCTTCGGTCGCCCGAGGGCCCATCTCCTGTACGGGCGGCGGCCGCCGGCCTAGACGGGCACTTTGAACTTGCGAGCGACCTGTTCTGCGCAGAGATCGCTGATTCTCTTGAGTTCGCCGTTGGGTTGAAACACCTTGATCGTCGGCTCTCTGTTCAGCAGATCAATCGTGTTCTTCGGGTACTTCACGACCGGACAGAAATGGGTCGGCGCCACGACGAGTCGGTCCGAAGCGGCCGCCGCTTTCTTGCAAAAGACGTCGTTGTTGCCAATCGAGCAGGAGCCAAGCCAGACAACGGCATTCTTTGCCAACTTTTTCTTGAGGGGCGTGAAGGCGGCCTCGACGTTTGTGATGTCAAGCCGACGCTTCTCATCCTTGTCACCGGCGACCAACATGCTGAAGCTGGCGGCGGTTGCCCCGGAGAGGTCGTCGGGTATTCTGCCATGGCTGGAGACGACGACGTGATCCGCGCCCTCGGGGACATCCGCGAAGATCTTCACGGGATCGAGAGTTGAGCCGAACGTGACGGTCTTTTCCATTTCGTAGGTCTTGGTATCGGGCGCATTGACCGCGAATGTCTTGCCCGAGAGCGTCGCGGGTGACAGCTTCTTCTCCTTCGCTGACGCTCGCCGCTCCTGAATCCCGATCGCGAGCCCGGGACCAACTGACTTTCCCTCGGCGTTCACGGGAAAGAGCAAAGTGGTGCCGAACTCGCGGGCCAGGAAGGATACCTCGCCGGTGCGGAAGTCCATCGCGACGTGACCGGGGACCGCGGGCCAGTTGGAACCCGCGATCACCGTGGTGGCGCTGGATCTGATCGCTTCTCCCTTGACGAGTCCCTCCGCTATCAACTTGCAAAAAGCCCATTCGCGAAATTGAACGAGATGAAGCACGCCGCCCTGTCCGGCGTTGACATTGGCCGCCGGGAAGTCGGGATGCCTGATCCATTTCGTCACTGGCATTGCCGCACCTCCGACATGATCGCGCGGCTCGCCGCGCCTCAACCCTGTCCCCTCGCGACCGGGCTTGGATTGTGCGAAGTCACTCGTCTGGGGACCTCTCCCAAATGGGAGAGATTGTGTGTGATTCTCTCCGGCCTGGCGTCACATCCCGTGCATGCCGCAGGCACGACTACTGGCTTGCCAACCACCTCGCCGCGCTGATCGACCGGACCGTCACCTCGCGCCAGCGCGTGCTGGTCTGAGCGTCAAGGCCGCTCGGGTCACGCCATCACCCAAGCACCTCGGACAGCCGCGCCCGAAGCGATGGCAGCAATTCCGTTTCGAACCATGGGTTCCGGCGGAGCCACAGATTGTTTCTCGGACTGGGGTGCGGCATCGGGACCACCGTTGGCCAGTGGGTACGCCAGGACTTGACGGCGTCCGTCAACGAGACGGGCTTGTCGGCCAGATGGTACGCCTGCGCGTATTGCCCGATGACCAGGCTGATTTCCAGGTTGCGCAGGCGCGCCAGAAGCTGTGCTCGCCAGGCCGGCGCGCACTCGGGCCGCGGCGGAAGATCGCCGGACTTCTTCGTCGATCCGGGGAAGCAAAACCCCATCGGCAGGATGGCCACGCGCTTGGCGTCGTAGAACACCTCCCGCGTCACGCCCATCCAGTCTCGCAGGCGCTCGCCGCTGGCGTCATCGAACGGCACGCCGGACTCATGGACCTTTCGTCCCGGCGCCTGGCCGGCGATCAGCACGCGAGCCTGCGGGTGTATCTGCAGAACGGGCCGAACCCCATGCGGCAGATGAGCAGCGCAGATCGTGCAGGCGCGAACCTCGGTGAGCAGCGATGCGAATGAGGCCATAGGACCAGACTCCTCGTGCCGGGCGAGCGGGATCGTCACTCGAAGCCAGGGCAGCTGGTCGAGTTTTCCTTCTCCCCGCATAGATGGGCAGAAGGAAGATCACTGGCGATCCACAGGCCACAACCACGATAATGGCCGCAGAACAAGAACGCGAGGATCGCGCCGTTGAGTTATGCCCCCTTCGTGCACCTCAGGGTGCGCACCGCCTATTCGTTGGCTGAAGGCGCCATCCGTATCGAGGAGCTGGCGTCGCTGGCCAAGTCGATGGGCATGCCCGCCGTCGCCGCCACCGATCGTGACAACCTGTTCGGCGCGCTGGAATTCGCCGGCTACTGCGCCAAGTCGGGCGTGCAGCCGATCATCGGCGCCGACCTGGCGATCCGCCGCGAGGAGGAGGGGTCCGGCTTCGGCGGCGGCGGGAGCAAGGTGGTTCAGGCCGACTGGCTCTGCCTGCTGGTGCAGAACGAGACCGGCTATCTCAACCTGCTGCACCTCGTGTCCGAAGCGCATCTTCACTACAAGGTCGGCACCCTGGCGGCGCTGCCCATCGCCGTGCTGGAGGGCCGCACCGAGGGGCTGATCGCCCTCACCGGCGGCGCCAGCGGCGCGCTGGGCCGGCTGCTGGCCGACGGGCAGGGGATCGCCGCCACCGCGCTGGTCGAGCGTTTCAAGACGCTGTTTCCCGGCCGGCTCTACATCGAGCTGCAGCGCCATGGCGAGCCTCTGCAGAAGCGGGTCGAGCCCCTGCTGCTCGATCTCGCCTATGCCCACGATCTGCCGTTGGTGGCGACCAACGACGCGCATTTCGGCAAGGCGGCGATGTTCGACGCCCACGACGCGCTGATGTGCATCGCCCAGGGCGCGCATGTCGAGGACGCCAACCGCAAGCGCCTGACGCCCGAGCACTACTTCAAGTCGGCCGAGCAGATGCGGCAGGTCTTCGCCGATCTGCCGGAGGCCTGCGACAACACCGTCGTCATCGCCCAGCGCTGCGCCTACATGCCGGAGCCGCGCAAGCCGATCCTGCCGCGCTACACCAAGCTCGAGGGCCGCACCGAAGGCGAGGCGCTGCGCGATCTGTCCCAGCGCGGGCTGGTCGCGCTGCGCGATGCCGGACGGCTGACGCCCGACATCCCCTATGCCGACTACGAGGCGCGGCTGGCCTACGAGGTCGAGATGATCGACCGCATGGGCTTCTCCGGCTACTTCCTGATCGTCGCCGACTTCATCCAGTGGGGTAAGGACCACGACGTGCCGATCGGGCCGGGCCGCGGCTCGGGCGCCGGATCGCTGGTGGCGTGGGCGCTGAAGATCACCGATCTCGACCCGCTGCGCTGGGGCCTGCTGTTCGAGCGGTTCCTGAATCCCGAGCGCGTGTCGATGCCGGACTTCGATATCGACTTCTGCCAGGACAAGCGCGACCAGGTGATCCGTTACGTGCGGGAGGAGTACGGCCGCGACCGCGTCGCCGCGATCATCACCTTCGGCAAGCTGCAGGCGCGCGCCGTGCTGCGCGATGTCGGCCGCGTGCTGGCCATGCCCTACGGCCAGGTCGACCGCATCTGCAAGCTGGTGCCCAACAACCCGGCCAAGCCGGTGACCCTGGCGCAGGCGCTGGAGTCCGAGCAGCTGCTGAAGCAGCAGTACGAGGAGGACCCCGACATCAAGCGCCTGGTCGATCTGGCGCTGCAGCTCGAGGGCCTCTACCGCCACGCCTCGACGCACGCCGCCGGCGTGGTGATCGGCGACCGGCCGCTCGACGAGCTGGTGCCGCTCTACCGCGATACCGACAACCAGGAGCAGCTGCCGGCGACCCAGTTCAACATGAAATGGGTCGAGAGCGCCGGGCTGGTGAAGTTCGACTTCCTTGGCCTGAAGACGCTCACCGTGCTGGAGAAGGCGGTCAACCTGATCGGCCGCGGCACGGTCGATCTCGCCAAGCTGCCGCTCGACGACACCGCCACCTTCAAGATGCTGGCGCGCGGCGATGTCTCCGGCGTGTTCCAGCTCGAAGGCAGCGGCGTGCGCGACGTGCTGCGTCGGCTGCGGCCGGACCGCTTCGAGGACATCATCGCCGTCGTGGCGCTCTACCGCCCCGGCCCGATGGAAAACATCGGCAGCTACATCAAGCGCAAGCAGAAGGAAGAGCCGGTCGACACCCTGCACCCGATGCTCAAGGATATCCTCGGCGAGACCCACGGCATCATCATCTACCAGGAGCAGGTGATGCAGATCGCGCAGGTGCTCAGCGGTTACTCGCTGGGCGGCGCCGACCTGCTGCGCCGCGCCATGGGCAAGAAGATCGCCTCGGAAATGGCGGCGCAGCGCGAGATCTTCGTCGAAGGCGCCAAGAAGAACGGCGTCGACGCCGGCAAGGCCTCCTCGATCTTCGACCAGGTCGACAAGTTCGCGGGCTACGGCTTCAACAAGAGCCACGCCGCCGCCTACGCGCTGGTGAGCTACCAGACGGCGTATCTCAAGGCCAACTACCCGGTCGAGTTCATCGCCGCCTCGATGACGCTCGACATGGGCAACACCGACAAGCTTTCGCTGTTCCGCCGCGAGCTCGACCGGCTGAAGATCGAGCTGCTGCCGCCTGACGTGAACCATTCGACGGCCGAGTTCGCCGTCGAGATCACGCCCGAGGGCAAAAAAGCCGTGCGCTACGCGCTGGCGGCGGTGAAGGGCGTCGGCCGCGACGCCATGGAGCGGCTGGCCGAGAAGCGCCAGGAGGGCGGCAAGTTCGCCTCGCTGTTCGACTTCGCCGAGCGGCTTGACGGCCGCGTGCTGAACAAGCGGCTGCTGGAGAGCCTGGTGCGCGCCGGCGCCTTCGACGGGCTCAACAAGAACCGCGCCCAGACCTTCGCCGCGATCGAGAGCCTGATCCGCCATGCGCAGGCCACGGCCGAGCAGCGCGAGAGCGATCAGAACGGCCTGTTCGGCGACGACACGGTGCAGCGTCGTCCGCCTTTGCCCAAGATCACCGACTGGTCGGCGATGGAGCGGCTGCAGCACGAATTCGCCGCCATCGGCTTCTATTTCTCCTCGCATCCGCTGGCCGCCTACGACCGCAGCCTCAAGCGGCTGGGCGTGATCCAGTCCTCTGAGATCACCGGGCGGCTGGCCAATGGCGGGGGCGGGCGCATCAAGCTCGCCGGCACGGTGGTCGACAAGAGCGAGCGCACTTCGGCGCGCGGCAGCCGCTTCGCCTTCGTGTCGATGTCGGATCAGGCCGGCAGCTTCGAGGTCACCATCTTCAGCGAGCTGCTGGGCGCCAAGCGCGACCTGCTGCAACCCGGCAACGCGCTCTTGGTGTCGTGCGACGGCCGGCTCGATGGCGAGCAGGTCAAGCTGACGGCGCAGAGCATCGAGAAGCTCGACGACGCCGTGGTCCACGCCGCCGCCGGCCTGCGCATCACGCTCAACGATCCGCTGGCGCTGGCACGCCTCAAGGAGATCATCGGCAAACCCAACGGCCGCGGCCAAGTCCGCCTTCTCATGGCGCTCGACGGCGAAACCGAGGTCGAGATGGCGCTACCCGGCGGCTACACCATCGCCCCCGGCATCCGCGACCAGATCAGCCGCACGTCAGGCATCGAGCACGTGGAGGAGGTGTGAGCGCCGCCGCGTCATCACTCCTTCTCCCCGCGCGCGGGGAGAGGGAGAAAAACCTCATAAGGTTTGATGAGCACCCAACCCTCGATTTTCTCCGCCAGGCGTCTATCCAATGCCCTCTCTCAATGCGAGAGGAGGATGGGCACGCGAAGGTCGCCGAGGACTCCCTTGGTCGCGCCACCCAGAATGAAATCGCGAATGCGGGAGTGGCCGAATCCCCCCATCGCCAGGAGCTTCGCCCCTTCCGACAGGGCGGTGTCCTGCAACGCGTTGGCAATGCTCCGCCCGCCGAGGAGGATATCGAGCGGCTTGGCGGTGAATCCCCGCTTTTCCAGCGCGGATGCGAGAGCGCCAGCAAGGTCCGACCCGCTCAGTGGCTTCTCGTCTCGAACCGTCAGCACCGAGACACGACCGCCTTTGGCCAGAAACGGCAGCGCATCGCCAAGCGCACGTGCGGCGACCCGGCTTCCATCCCAGGCTATGGCGATATGGTCGAGGGTAACGGCACGGGCCGAGGGTGGCACCAGGATGGCCGGGCGTCCGGACCCGAAGACGACAGCATGCGCCATATCCTGCGCCGCCATCTCCCCGGACCAGGGAAGCACCGCAAGGTCGAAGTACCGCGCTTGGGCGGCGGCCGCGTCCAGTGCGGCGCCCAACACGACCTCGCGGTTCGCGCAGGACACGTCGAGGCGTGACCCTGCCGCCGACTGCACGAGACTCCGCAGACGATGGCACTCGGCCTTGCTCTTCTCTTTGGCGGAACGGACAAGGCCCGGGACATCGATAACCATGCTGCCCAACGCCGATGGTACATGCGGAATGTCGACCGCGAATGTCGTGACGTTGAGTGCGCTCTCAAGCATGGGCGCGAAAGCGACCGCGGCCTGAATCGAGGCGTCCGACACGACTTCGGGATAGCTGGCCAAGGGCATGTAGGCGATACGAGTCTGCGTCATGATGGCTCTTCCAGCGGATGGTGGCCCCGGGGGCGGCCGCAAGGAGATTCCCTTCCGACCGCATCCGGGTGTTGACGCAGTGTGGCAAAGGAAGGCTGAACCAGGATTGAGCTGGATCAATCAAGATCGACCAAACTTCACTATCCTGAGCCAAACGAGACGGAGGGACTCGGGATGCCGCACGACCGCTATCAGACCGTGCAGGAGCTGGCGGATCGACTGGAGGTCGCCGAGGCGACTGTGCGGCAATGGATCAAGTCCGGCGTTCTGCGTGCCATCGACATCGGCAAGGGCTGGCGCATCGCGGATACCGATCTGGAACGCTTCCTGAAAGCCCGCGAGACGGCGCCGCGCGAGAGGGACGACGCGACAACGGGCCATCGCGCGGGCTTGGATAGATGAGCGGCGCTCATCGCTGACATCCCGCCATCCGCGACACGGGCTTCCGCAATCGGCGCACGGTTGCATATCGTGAGAGCCTTCGGTCATCGTGGCGTCCGCGAGATGCCCTTTGGCCACCACCCGGCGGCTTGTCGACCAGATACGGGCGCCGCTACACATTCATCACGGAACAGTCGATATCGCATGATTGCCTGTCTTCGATCTCCCTCGCTCGCCCTCGGTCCAACTTCATCACAACGATGAGCACCCAACCCTCACTCCTCGGCGACACACCCGCGCCGCGCCGTCGTGGCGGCGGGCTGCCGGCGCCGGCGGAGGGCTCGCCGCTGCGGCGCGCGGCGCCGGCGGGTGTCTACCTCGGCACCTCGTCGTGGTCCTTCCCCGGCTGGCAGGGACTCGTCTGGCAGGGCCAGCACACCGCGCCGTCGCTGTCGCGCGACGGGCTGCCGGCCTACGGCGCGTTGGGCCTGTTCCGCACCGTCGGCATCGACCGCAACTTCTACTCGCCGATGTCGGCCGACGAGTTCGCCGCCTATGCCCTGCAGGTGCCGGCCGATTTCCGCTTCCTGGTGAAGGCGCCGGCGCTGGTCACCGACGCCGTGGTGCGCACCGAGGACGGTCACGGCCGCGCGCCCAACCGCTGGTTCCTCGACGCCGACATCGCGCTCGACAAGTTCATCGGCCCGGCGATCGAGGGGCTGGGCCAGCGCGCCGGCCCGCTGGTCTTCCAGTTCTCGCCCGCGCCGCGCGCCATGCTCGCCGATCCGGTGGCGTGGATCGAACGCCTCGGTCTCTTCCTCGAGATGCTGCCGCGCGAGGTCCGCGGCCTGGCGCCGCTCTACGCCGTCGAGCTGCGCAACCCCGAGTTCCTCACGCCGCGCCTGATGCGCCTGCTGCGCGCGCAGGGCGTGCGCTACGTCGTCGGCCTGCACGACCGCATGCCCGGCGTCGAGCGCCAGGCCAACGCGCTGCGCGTGCTCGATGACTGCTCAGAGGGTGACTACGCGCCTGATGGGCCGCTGATCGTGCGCTGGAACCTCAAGCCAGGGCTGAAATACGAGGAAGCCAAGGAGCACTACTTCCCGTTCAATCGCCTGGTCGACGAAGACCCCGACACGCGCCGCCTGCTCGCCGCGCTGGCGCGCGCGGCTATCAGTAACGGCCAGCCCGCCTTCATCATCGCCAACAACAAGGCCGAGGGCAGCGCGCCGCTGTCGCTGCTGAAGCTGGCAGAGGCGATAGACGCCGCCAACGCGGCGGGCTGAGCGCTCAGGTCGTCGTGCGCCCTTGCGGCGTGAGGCGGCCGTCACTAGCGTCGCGCGGCTTGAACCTCAATCGGATGGCCCGATGCGCTTGATTGTCTTCGCTCTCGTTTCGCTGATGCTGGTGGTGCCCGGCGCCGATGCCCAGCAGCCCCGGACCATCGTCGGGGTGTGGAAGCTGCCGGGGCAGGGCTGCGCCCGGGCCGATGGCGCTCTCACGATCGGACCGCTGAGCCTCGAAGGCGAGGACGTGACCTGCCGGTTCACCAACGTCTCGCGTAGCGGCGCGACGGTGACCTGGACGGGCAACTGCGATTCGGCGGCTGGCACGGGCCCCGAGACCGTCGTCGCGACGGAGGCCAACCAGAGGCTGACCATCCGCTACGTTCGCGGTGGCAACGTCATCGAGGGGCTGACCCGCTGCCCGGCGCCGCGATAACGGGTTGCGGGCGTCGCCGAGTCTGGCCACCGCCCAACCATCGCCCCTGATTTAATAATGCAAGAACGCAAGCCTGACACGCAACACAGCCCCCCAGCGTATAACGGCCGTCAGTGCGACCGGACCCATATCCGCCTATCCGGATTATCCAAAATGTTAAGGCCAAACTTCGTCAGGATGTCGGGGAATAGCTGATTTTGAACTGCGGGTATTGCTCTTTGATCAATTTCATAGCGCGGTGCCAGTTTACTCCTCCCCACTGACTTGAGAACGCATACGTTTTGCCATTTACCTGAAGCAGTTCGTCATCGTCGCATGACCATCGGCGATGATTGAACTGAAGCCCGGCCAATGACGCCTGCGCCGCAGCCAGCTTTGCAAAAGTCGCACCGTCAACAGTTCCGTCGACTGCATGCCAGACCCGGTTGGGTCGCCAATCGAACAGGGCGGTTATTTCGTCTGGGCTCACTCCTTTTTCGCAAACACGCTTGCATATCAAGTGGATGGCATTTCGCTTCCACATCGATGTGTGGATTTCGTCACCGATCTGAACATCAAACCGTGTGAAGTCCGCACTGCTTGTCCGTGCTTGCCTCTCTTTTTGAGCTTTCTCACGAACCTGGACCTGGTACGCCTCGACTTCGGGCAAAGGAATGATCTGCTGCACGTCCATCAGGATCTGGTCGCCCAAACGGTATGGCCTGAGGCGAACGCACCGGATGTTTACATCATGATCGAGGAGCCAAAGGACGGAGGATGTGAGTTCCTTCGAGAACTCGGCGGATGCGAGAACGATCCGAACATCTTGGGCGAATTGATCTTCATCCGCCTCTTCCCAACCGAGAAAATCCAACAGGGTTGCGCGGGCATCTTGCTCTTCCTTGCCCAGTCGAGAAAGGTGTCTGCGGAAGACATCTACCGCTTGGTCGAACGTCAATGTGGACACCATGGAAGCATAGCGAATGGCCTGCAGGTCCATATGGCCACCATCCTCTGTGCGCTTCAGCTCGATAACTACTAAGTTCGCCTTGTCATCGACCCCTAGCAGGTCAATGCGACGACGCGAGGCTTCCCACTCCCCAAACTCCTCTGAAATGATGAGGGTGTTTGGAGAGATGACTTCGATCTGCCCGCGAAGAAGGCGCTGGAGGTCGGCGCGTTCGAGGACCCGCTCGTTGCTGAACGTTGTTTCTTCCACACGCTTTATGGCGCTTTCACCAAAGAGATAGATGGGCATCACGTTCTCTCCTGGTGAGACAGGGCGTCGCTACCACTGCAAAATTATACATCAGGTAACGATTGCTTTGGCAATCAGCGCGAAAGTGCAGCAGTGACTGAGCTGTGAACGGTACAGGTCCTCGACGAAGCAGTGATGAGAACCACTTGACGCACGACGCGACGCCGCGCTCACCTAAGCGCCGCGCGGTTAATCGGACGCATCTGTCATCCTCGGGGCCGTCCGCGGCCCCTGTAGCGCAGCGAGGGATCTAGGGGCTATCGCCTGGATCCCTCGCTACGCTCGGGATGACAGGGGTGGCCAAATCGCGAGGGGAGAGACATGGACCCACAGACCTTTGACTTCATCGTCGTCGGCGCCGGCTCGGCCGGCTCGGTCCTGGCCAACAGGTTGAGCGCCGATGTCAGGCACAAGGTGCTGGTGCTGGAAGCGGGGCGCGAAAGCCATCCCTGGTCGTGGATCCCGGTCGGCTTCGCCAGGCTGATCGACAACCCTAAAGCGAACTGGCTCTATACCTCTGAGCCCGAGGCATCGACCGGCAATCGCCGCATCCCGATCCCGCGCGGCAAGCTGCTGGGCGGCTCGTCATCGATCAACGGCATGGTGTTCGTGCGCGGCCAGGCGCAGGACTACGACACCTGGGCGCAGCTCGGCAATCGCGGCTGGAGCTATCGCGAGGTGCTGCCGATCTTCCGCGACATGGAGAGCTTCCAGGGCGATGCCGACGAGGAATATCGCGGCCGCAATGGGCCCCTGAAGGTGACCGAGAGCAACGAGAGCGGCGCGATCTACGACGCGCTGATCAAGGCCGCCGGCCAGGTCGGCATCGCCTACACCAAGGATTACAACGGCGCCAAGCAGGACGGCATCGGCATGACCCAGGCGACCATCCGCGGGGGCCGCCGCATGAGCACCGCGGTCTGCTACCTCGATCCCGCCCGCGGCCGGTCGAACCTGACCATCGTCGCCAACGCGCTGACCGAAGCTCTGCTGTTCGACGGCAAGCGCTGCGTCGGCGTGCGCTACACCGTGAACGGCCAGCTTCACGAGGCGCGCGCCGCCCGTGAAGTGGTCGTCAGCGCCGGCGCGATCAACTCGCCGCAGCTGCTGGAGCTCTCCGGCATCGGCCAGCCGGAGCGGCTGAAGGCGGCCGGCATCGAGGTGCGCCACGAGCTCAAGGGCGTCGGCGAGAACCTGCGCGACCACTACTCGCCCAGGATGAAGTGGACGGTGCCGCCGGCGCTCGGCATGACCTACAACGACAAGATGCGGGGGCTGGGCCGCGTCGTCCAGGCGCTGCGCTACGCGCTCAACCGCAAGGGGCTGCTCGGCCTGCCCGCGGCGCCGATCCGCGCCTATGTCCGCACCCGAGCCGGGCTGGAGGCGCCCGACGCGGCGATCTCCTGGATCCCGTTCCTGGCGGGCGAGAACTTCCAGCTGGCCAAGACCTCCGGCATCACCGCGATCACCAACATCCTGCGCTCGGAGAGCACCGGCAGCATTCATGTCGTGTCGAGCCGGCCGGACACGCCGCCGGCGATCCGCTTCAACTTCCTGAGCGCGGCGCTCGACCGCGAGGTGACCTTGGAAGCGATGCGCATCGTCAGGCGCATCATGACGGCACCGGCCATGGCGGACATCGCCACCGACGAGATCGCCCCAGGCGTGAACATCAGCGCCGATGACGAGCTGCTCGACTGGGTCAGGAACAACGCCGAGACCACCTACCATCCGGTCGGCACCTGCAAGATGGGCGCGGACCCGATGGCGGTGGTCGACGACCAGCTTCGTGTGCGCGGCCTGGCGGGGCTGCGCGTCGCCGATGCCTCGATCATGCCGACGCTGACCTCGGGCAACACCAACGCGCCGTCGATCATGATCGGCGAGAAGGCCGCGCGGATGATGCTGGCATCGACCGATCAAGCCGTCGCGGCATAAACGAGTCCCATGAGCTGGACACGGCTGGCCGGACTGCGTTGCGCCTGATCGGACCGGATTCCGAGGAGTGGGTGCCGGATCGTCCGAGCATCGGCAACAGCGTCGCGCCATGTGCGGCGTTGAACACTGAAACTATGACTTCATTATTCACATACAATATGTTAATATCATTGGATATTTTTATATTCATATCAATGCAATGAAATTCCAGAACAAGCCAGCTTCACCACGCCACATCAGGCGCGTCATGGCCGTCGGCACGTTGATGAGCGCCGGAATGGCTTGGCTCGCGGCCGACGTCCTGCAGCCGATGGCGCCACTGCTGAGTCTGTTCGTTCGCTGGTGAGCACCCCCAGCGCGGCGCATACCACGCCTCGGGACACGATCGCTCTGATGACCGGCCCGAACGGCTTGAAGGCCGCTGACCGGTCTGGGCGCGCCACTCCAGTGGCGCGTCTTGTCGTGCCGCTGCCGCGCCACTGGAGTGGCGCGCCCCCAGCCTTGAACGCCAGATGCGAATCCCCTGCGTAGAAGGAGGGAGGCCGAGACCAGGGCGCGGCCGCAGGGGGTTCTTTCTCCGGTTGGGCTTCCAGTCAGCGGTCGACGTACTTCCAATCAGCGGGTTGTTGACTTCCAATTAGCCGGATCTGGCAATGCCAATCGCTCGGGATTCGGAGATGGCATGTTCGAGTGGTTCGTAGAGCGGCGGTCGGCGGCGGCAGGACTGGGCGCGCGCCGTTGTCGCTGCTGAATCTCGCGGAAGCGATCGAAGGCGGACGGGGAGCGACATGACACGCGACAGGCACCTGCTTTACTTGTAGAGCCAAGCCGATATGAGCCGCGTGTAGCGAGGCATGATCACATAGGTCATCAGGCCGGTGATGATTGAAGCGACGATGAGATGGCTGATGCCGGGCTGGGCGAGGAAGGGCACGGCGCCGAACAGCGGCCGCAACAGCCAGGGCACGACGATGGTCAACGGGAAGATCGCCGACAGCGTGACAAGGAACTGCTTGTAGGTCTTGGCGTGTTTCTGGCCCAGTGGCGTGAACCAGAACTCCAGGCCGGTCTTGATGTCGACGCTTTCCTCCGCCGCGAGAAAAGGCCGCACCTTTTCGATCAGCCGCGCGCGCGCCTCGGAGTCAAGCCAGCCGCGCAGCGTCTCGATCGTGTCGAAGTGTAGTACGATTGTGTAAGCTCCCTCGGACCCTTGCGGCCGGATGACGTTGACGCCGCGATGGCCCGCGAATCCCTGCGCAATCGGCACGATCTCCTTCAGCCACGCTTCGTATCGAGCTGTGTGCTGCGTCCGGGGCCGTTGGCGGATGATGGTGACGACCGCGTCGTCCGATTCTGTCATGTCGGCCATGTGCACTCCTCCGGATTCTGGATGGCGCCAGTCGACCAGTGCCAGCAGCACAAAGACGTCGAGAAAGGAGGTCATCACCAGACCGCCGAAGAACCTCGAAGTAACGCGCTTCAGCAGGCGCCAGGCTAATCGAGCGACTTGGCGATGGCACGCCGCCAATAGGCTAAGGTCAACGCGACCCGCGCGGGAAGGGTAGGCGCGCCACTATGCCGGCGGTAGCGGATCGGAGTCTGCGCCTAAGAGCGTGGCTCCGATCCGCGCCGTCAGTGCGATCGTGAAGAAGTCGACGTCACGGCCGCCTGCCTCCTTCAAGATATCGCCAGCGGTGAAGTGCGTATTGGATCCACTCAGCGTGAGATGTGCGTCGATGCGCCATTCGCCTCGACCACGATCTGGTGGCCGATCTGCCGGCCCCGCGACTGTGCCGTGCGCGGATAGGCGGTGAAGGGCGAGCCGTAGACCGGGTCCTGAAGAGAGGCGCGCCTGCGACGTTGAGCAGCGCTCGACGTAGAGATGCAAGATGAAGGCCGGAGTGTTGGGGGCGGCGGTATAGAGCCTGTCGCGCGCATCGCCCGCATCGCTGGAGCGGCCATTGACCAGGATGAAATTGGGTTCGCTCATGAATGCACCACCGCCTTCGGCGGGTTCCACTCGGGCAGCGCCGTCGCGGGCGTGCCGTGCACCATCGTGTAGGCGTACTCCACGCCCACGCCGTAAGCGCCACAGTGGGTGCGCACGATCTGCATGACGGCGTCGTAGGTGTCCTTCTGCGCCCAGTCACGTTGCCATTCGAGCATGGTCGACAGCGCCGTCACGGGCTTGGCGCCGGCTTGCACCACTCGGCGCATGGCGTTGTCGTGGGCGAGCGCGCTGACGTCGCCGCAGCAATCCTCCACGACATAGATCTCGTAGCCGTCGTGGATCGCCTGAACGGTCGGCAGCGCCACGCAGGTCTCGGTCCACAGGCCGGTGAGCACGATCTTCTTCTTGCCGGTCTTCTTGATGGCGGCGACGAAGTTGGTGTCGTCCCACGAGTTCATCGAGGTGCGCTCGATCGGCGGATGGTCGGGGAAGATCGACAGGATCTGCGGCCAGGTGTTGCCGCTGAAGCCCTTGGTCTCCACCGTGGACAGCACGAACGGCACGCCGAAGACTTTGGCGGCCTTTGCCAACATCACGTTGTTGTTGATGATCATCTGGCGATCAAAGTTGGCGACACCGAACAGCATCTGCGGCTGCAGGTCGATCATCGCCAGTACGCAGTTGTCAGGCGTCAGCAAGCCCTTTTCGCTGCGCTTGGCCAGGCTTGGTTTCGACATTTTCGTCTCCTCGACTCGGTCTTGCTCGACGAGACGCAGAGATCACAATAGCGCAAGGAGATTCTTCCGCAGCGGCACGGCCACTTGCCGAATCGCACGATGGCGAACCACCATGACTCGCCGCAACGACTAGATGTCCGACTTGAGAAGAGCGCGGGCGGCGGTAAGGTCAATCGTATCGAAGCCGTCGGTAAAGCGACCATAGAGATCGGAAAGCAACGCCAGTGCGCGTCTGCGCCGCGGCGCGGGCAGCGGGAGTGTCGCTAGGCTCGTGGCGGTGCGGAGTTGAAAAGAGAGGTAGTTGCCGCGCCGCGCCAGCTCGAGCGATCGGCCGAGGAGGGCCTCGGTCTCCGCTAGGCCAGCCTCTCCGCGCTGGCGAAAGACGACCTCGGCTTTGACGCGCAGCAGGTGGGGCAGAGCCCGGAGCTGGCTCGCGCGCTCGACCATATCAATTGCCTCGTCGGCCGTCGCGTTTGCTTCGTCGAACTCCCCCTTTCGGGCCAACGTCTCGATGAACATCGCACGCAGCGTGGCAAAGCGCGGATGATCGGCGGCACGCCGTGTGCGAACGAAGATGTCGCGGAACAGACGAAGGCCGACGTCCAGCTCTCCGCGACCCACCGCCAGCGCCCCTTCGAAGCATGCCACATAGGGTCGCCAGTTTCGCAACTCGTAGCGCGTCGAGTAGTCTCTGAGCATAGCGAGAGTGCGCTCCGCCTCGTCGAAATCGCCGCGTAGCAGCGCATGGGTACAGACCCAGTTCGCCAGCGTGATACAAAGAGAGACCACGTGATCGCGCGCGAGCGCTTCATCGATGCTTTGCCTGAGGTAGCGACGCGACTGTTCGATCTCGCCCGCGTGCCAGACAATGGAGCCCAGCAGGCCGAGGGCCAGGACGCGGCGATTGAACAGGAACCGGCTCGACGAAGGTTGATCGACGGGTACGTCGCGGCAAACCAGGACACGCTCAATCAGCGGTCGCGAACCAATATCATCACCCAGGACAACCTTTACGCCGCCCAGCAGGAGCTCGGCCGACATGATGGCGCTCTCATCCTTCGATGCGATGGCGCGGGCATGGAGCTGTTGCGCAAGGCCGTGCGCGACGACAAATTCACGATGGTTCAGGCACGAGGAACACCATCCCCAGAGTGCGCGAAGCCTATAGTCTGGATCATCGAGCGCCTCAGCGAGCGTGTGTGCGCGGATGAACGCCGCGCGCACTTCGGCGCCCATCGCCATAGTCGACAGCAATGCCATGCCCTGCGCGGTGTGCAGGCGCATCTCGTCCTGTCGACGGTCGCCTGCCAAGCCCGGCAATGCGGCCAAGGCGACACCGGCAAACTGGTTGCAGGTATCCACCATCGACAGGCGCAGCCAGAGTGGCGCGGCCGCCACTGTCAGCGCCACCCCCAGAGCCGGATCACCGGCCGGAGAGAATGTCCAGTCGAGCGCCGCGCGAATGTTGCCCATCGGATCGGCCAATGACGCCAGCGTCGCCGACGTGGCGTGGCCTTGCCAGTCGTGGTCGGCCTGGGCAAGCGCGCCGAGACAGAGATTGGCGTGGCGTCGCGACACGACGGTCAGATCACCGCTCTCGCGCAGCCTTTCACGTGCATAGGCGCGCGTTGTCTCGAGCAGCCGGTAATGTGCAGTACCCCGGATAATCTCCGGCACCACCAAAGACTTCGCGACCAGGCCGGCGACAGTCTCGATCACCGGTGGGTCACCGTCGCTGTGCGCAAGGATGGCCTCAGCCATCGCCAAACTGAAACGGCCGACAAAGAGCGAGAGATGGCGAAGGCCTTGCCGCTCGCTATCGCTGAGCAGGTCGTAGCTCCAATCGAACGCCGCCTTCAAGGTGCGATGACGCGGCAAGGCGGTTCTGAAACCGCCGGTCAGTAGCCGGAAGGTGTCATCGAGACGCTTGGCGATCTCAGCCACGCCGTGCGCCGCAGCCCTCGCCGCGGCGATTTCGATCGCCAGCGGGATGCCGTCGAGCCGACGGCAGATCGTTGCGATGACTTCGATACAGGCGGCGTCGAGTGGAAATGCCGGATCGAGCGCGCGGGAGCGCGCCACAAAGAGCTGCACGGCACCAAAGCCCATCAGGGCGAAGGCGTCGGTAAGGTCATCCGGCGGTGTCGCCAAGGATGTGACGCGGTACAGGCTCTCTCCGTCGGCACGCAGCGGTTCACGGCTGGTCGCCAGCACGCGCACGTGGGGATTGGCGCTTACCAGCGCATGCGCCATCTCGGCCGCGGCATCGACGACGTGCTCGCAGTTGTCGAGCACGAGCAGGAAAGCCCTCGACGACGTCATTGCGGCGACGCGGCCGGGTACAGACAGATTGTCGGGGATATCGAGGCCCAACGCAGCGGCCACTTCATGCGCCACGCCCGCCGAGTCACTCAGCGACGCCAGCTCCGCCACCCACACGCCGTCGGCGAAAGCTGGTATCGCGCGGCGCGCCACTTCAAGAGCCATTCGTGTCTTGCCGATACCGCCAATGCCAGTGAGGGTGACGATACGACTTGTACGCAACACTTGATCGACGGCCGCGAGCTCTCGGTCACGGCCGACCAGTGAGCCAGTAGCGGCCGACAGATTTGTACTTGGTATCTGCGTAGATACCTGGAGCCGATCATCGACGATCTGGTAGCCGCGACCCGATACGGTACGGATAGCCCCGCGGCGAGGGCCTAGCGCCTTGCGCAGTGCCGCGATCGCGACCTGTAGATTGTTCTCTTCGACGATCGAACCCCGCCAGACGCGGCGCAACATGTCATCCTTGCTGACCAATCTGCCTTGCGCCTCGACGAGAACGTGCGCGACGTCGAAGGCACGACCACCCAGCACGACGGGCAAGCCGTCGACCCTCAATTCGCGACTGTCCTCTGCGATCTCAAAACCCGCGAAGTCCATGGCTGAACGACACACCTCCGACGCCTTGCCGGCTTCGGTTACGCGACATTGTACGAGATTCAGCAAATTTCAGGATCACCTCAAAGAAAATTCAGTGGGTGTCTGCCACGCATGCTGGACCAGGTGAGGGTCGCCGCATGAACGTCGTGTTGCATCTCAGACCGAAGGCGGAAGCTGCCGCTTGTGTTCGATCTGCCGGTGAGGATCGACGCAGACCGAAGGCCGCGCAGCCGCTTGCGACCTGGCGGCTGCGGCGTGCGGTTGCCTATGTCGAGGCCAATCTCAGCAAACCGGTCCGACTCGCCGACATGGCAAACGCGGCAGGTCTGAGCGAGATGCACTTCGCGGCTCAGTTCCGCGCGGCGACCGGCCACCGGCCCCGCGAGTATCTGCTGCGCCGTCGCATCGAGCGCGCCTGCGCCCTTCTCGCCGGCAGCGAACGGTCTTTGGTCGACATAGCGCTCAGCGTCGGCTTCCAGTCCCAGGCACATTTCTCGACCGTCTTCCGCCGCTTCGTCGGCGACGCGCCATGGCGCTGGCGTCAGTCGAACTGGAACGAGGCCGCACAGCTGTCGTGGCATTCGGAAAGTGATCCTGCGTTCGCGGAAGATCGCGCCTGCGCCCGCACTAAACTCCCGCCGTCGATGAGGAGTGAAGCATGAGCGACCGGCCCGCGGTAACGAGCAGACGCACCGCCAACTTGGCGACGCCAACCGATTTGCCGGCGGAGGCGACGCGCGACCTGTCGATGGCGTTGACCCTGCTGCTGGCGGATGTCTTCGCACTCTATCTGAAGACGAAAAACTTTCACTGGCACATGTCCGGGCCGCATTTCCGTGACTATCACCTGCTGCTCGACGAGCAGGCGGCGCAACTCTTTGTCATGGTCGATACCATCGCCGAGCGCGCGCGGCGGATCGGTGGCACGACGCTGCGCTCGGTCGGCCATATCGCGCGCCTGCAACGGGTCCTCGACAACGACGCGGACTACGTCACGCCGAGCGACATGCTGGCCGAGCTGCGAGAGGACAACAGCGTCATGGCGCGGCATATGCGCGACCTCCACGACCTGTGCGACGAGCATCGCGACATCGCCACCGCAAGCCTGCTCGAGACCTGGATCGACGAAGCCGAGAATCGCACCTGGTACCTGTTCGAAACCGCGCGCACACGCGCCGTCTGATACCGAGGAAGACGACGATGAGCATGGTCACCACCAAGAACGGCACCCAGATTTTCTACAAGGACTGGGGCAAGGGACGGCCGGTGCTGTTCTCGCATGGCTGGCCGCTCAGCGCCGATGCGTGGGACGCGCAGATGGTGTTCCTTGGCCAGCATGGCTATCGCGTCATCGCCCATGACCGGCGCGGCCATGGTCGCTCCAGCCAGACCTGGGACGGCAACCACATGGATCAGTACGCCGACGACCTCGCCGAGCTGATCGAAGCGCTCGATCTGAAGGACATGATCATCGTCGGCCACTCCACCGGCGGCGGCGAGATCACGCGCTACATGGGCCGCCACGGCACCGGCCGCGTCGCCAGGGCCGTGCTGCTGGGCGCCGTGCCGCCGTTGATGCTGAAGACCACGGCCAATCCCGGTGGCCTTCCCATGGAGGTGTTCGACGGCATCCGCAAGGGCACCTTCGACGACCGCTCGCAGTTCTTCATGGACCTCACCATACCCTTCTATGGCTTCAACCGGCCGGGCGTGAAGGTTTCAGAGGGCGCGCGCAAGTCGTTCTGGCTGCAGGGCATGATGGGCGGGCTTAAGGGCCAATTCGACTGCATCAAGCAATTCTCCGAGGTCGACTTCACCGAGGACCTCAAGAAGATCATGGTGCCGGTGCTGGTCGCGCACGGCGGCGACGACCAGATCGTGCCGATCGGCGCCTCGGCGATGCTGTCATCGAAGCTTCTGAAGAACGCGACCCTGAAGATCTACCCGGGTGCGGATCACGGCCTGTCCTTCACGCGCCAGGACGAGTTCAACGCCGACCTGCTGAGCTTCATCAAGGGTTGAGCCGAGGTTATGCCAGGGCGTCGCGTGCACTTTTGCAAGCAATGCAATGGCGCAAGCCTGACACGGCTACAAACCATGATTTCGAGCTGGACCGACTTCTCCTGAGGTTTTCCGGCTGAACTGATTTCCACACCAACCAGGAAGGATACTTCTCATGACAAGCGAAACGATCCGCAATCCCCAGACCGACCATCTTCTCACGCCTGAGAATTCGGCCCTCATCATCATCGACTACCAGCCCGTCCAGGTATCCTCGATCCGGTCGATGCCGCGCGAGGAACTGGTCTTCAACATCGTGAGCACCACCAAGGCGGCGCTCAACTACAACGTTCCGATCATTCACTCGACCGTCAACGTCAAGACAGGCCGCAACAAGCCGCCGATCCAGCAACTTCAGGACATCATCGGACACCTGCCGACCTATGACCGGACGATGGTCAACGCCTGGGAAGATGTCGAATTCAAGCAGGCGGTCAAGGCGCTCGGGCGCCGCAAGCTCATCATCACCGCACTGTGGACCGAAGTGTGTCTGGCCTTCCCCGCGCTCGACGCGATTCAGGAAGGCTTCGAGGTCTATGTCCCCGTGGACGCCGTGGGCGGCACCTCGGTCGCGGCGCACGAGACGGCGCTGCGCCGCATGGAGCAGGCCGGGGCCAAACTGATCAGCCGCGTCCAGATGTACTGCGAACTCCAGCGCGACTGGGCGCGCGAGGCGACCGTCCCCGGCTTCATGGGCGTGTTCGATAGCTACGACGGGTTCAACCCGGAGAAGGCCGCCGCTGCCCGCGCCGCCTGAGAGCCTGACTGAAAAGAGGTCGAGTGACTTTGGCAGGCGGTGATTCCGTCGGATCTGCGAGATTCGATGGAGGACACGATGGCCTGGACCAAAGTCACTCGAAAGTCGGCGACTGGTCGCTCGAGCTCGTCAAGCGGGCCGATGACGCCAAAGGTTTTAGTTGTCGTCAGGCGCCGTACGAGTCGATAGAGCGCCCAGCGATGCGAACGATCTTCCAGCCAGCGGCCCGACAAGGTTGCAGTCGTTCTACCTGCGGAAATGCGTCTCGTGAGTCTCGACCATCGACGACAGGTCGGCCCAGTCGCGCCGCGAGCGGGTGAAGACATGGCGCGTGGTCAGCTGCTCCGGGCCGATGAACCCCGGATCGTCGAACGTCCCGGCCGGCACCGCGCGCAGGCCGGGCGTGGCTTCCAGGGTGAAGCCGAGATTGCTGCCGCAGCGCGGGCAGAACTCGACCTCGAGCCAGCGGCCGGACTCGTCGGAGACGTGGCGGTAGCGCGTGGCCGGGGTGCCGCTGAAGGCGACCTGGGCGTCGTTGAACACCACCTCTGTGCCGAAGGCGGTGCCGGTGCGCCGCTGGCACCAGGTGCAGTGGCAGATGGTGACCCGCAGCGGCTCGCCCGTGGTCCTGTAGCGCACCGCGCCGCAGACGCAGCCGCCCGTCCTGTCCGCCGCCATCGCGCGCCCCCATTCCGTATCGTGGAACGAATGCCGCAGGCCGGCGCCCTTGCCAAGGGGCGGGGCGGCCGTTAGAACCCCCGCCATCTCGCACGCGGGGATCGCGGACGACGGGGAGACATCCCGCCGCCCGTTCCGGTGTCCACCAGGACAACCCCCGCGGAGGCATAACCGGAGAAGGGTCAAGATATGTCGCTGCCGACGTTCACCATGCGTCAGCTCCTCGAAGCTGGCGTGCATTTCGGCCATCACACGCGCCGCTGGAACCCCGCCATGAAGCCGTACCTGTTCGGGGTACGCAACGGGGTGCACATCATCGATCTGACGCAGACCGTGCCGCTGCTCGAGCAGGCGCTGAAGGTCGTGCGCGACACGGTCGCGGCGGGCGGGCGCATCCTGTTCGTCGGCACCAAGCCGGCGGCGGCCGAGCGGGTCGCCGAGGCGGCCAAGCGCTGCGGCCAGTACTTCGTCAACCACCGCTGGCTCGGCGGCATGATGACCAACTGGCAGACCATCTCGGCCTCGATCAAGCGTCTGCGCGAGCTCGACGACAAGCTGGCGACCGGCCAGCTCGAGGGCCTGACCAAGAAGGAGACGCTCGACCTGACGCGCGAGCGCGAGAAGCTCGAGCGGGCGCTGGGCGGCATCAAGGAGATGGGCGGGCTGCCGGACCTTCTCGTGGTCATCGACACCAACAAGGAGCAGATCGCGGTCAAGGAAGCCCAGAAGCGCGGCATCCCGATCGTCGCCATCCTCGACAGCAATTCCGATCCCGCCGGCATCAACTATCCGGTGCCGGGCAATGACGACGCGATCCGCGCGATCTCGCTCTATTGCGACCTGATCTCCGGCGCGGTGCTCGACGGCATCCGCGAGGAGATCCGCGCCGCCGGCGGCGATCTCGGCGAGGCCGCCGAGCCCAACGCCGAGGAGCTGCCGGACATGGCCGCGGCCGAAGGCGCCGCCGTCGAAGAGGCCGCCGCGCCGCCCGCCGAATAGGGCTGTCGCCTTTCATTCGCATTCGCATCGGCCGGTCCCAGGACCGGCCGACCCGTATCATGGAGACCCCAATGGCTGAGATCACCGCCGCCCTGGTCAAGGAACTGCGCGAGAAGTCCGGCGCCGGCATGATGGATTGCAAGAAGGCGCTGACCGAGACGTCGGGCGATGTCGAGGCGGCCGTCGACTGGCTGCGCAAGAAGGGCCTGTCGGCCGCCGCCAAGAAGGCCGGCCGCGTCGCCGCCGAGGGCCTGGTCGGCGTCGTCTCCAGCGGCACCGAGGGCGCCGTCGTCGAGGTCAACGCCGAGACCGACTTCGTCGGCCGCAACGAGACCTTCCAGAAGTTCGTCGAGCGCGCCAGCAAGCTGGCGCTGGCGACGGAGGGAAATGTCGCAAAAATGTCTACCGAGGTGCAGGCCGAGCTGACCCAGCTGATCGCCACCATCGGCGAGAACATGTCGCTGCGCCGCGCCAAGAAGCTCTCGGTGGGCAAGGGCGTGGTGGCGAGCTACGTGCACACGCCGGTGACGCCCACGCTGGGCAAGATCGGCGTGCTGGTGGCGCTCGAATCGGCCGGCGATCCGGCCAAGCTGGCGGCCTTCGGCAAGCAGCTCGCCATGCATGTCGCGGCGACCAACCCGCAATCGGTCTCGGTGGCCGAGCTCGACCCGGCCGCGGTCGAGCGCGAGCGCGCCGTGCTGACCGATCAGGCCGCCGGCTCGGGCAAGACGCCGGAGATCGTCGCCAAGATGGTCGAAGGCCGCCTGCGCAAGTTCTACCAGGACGTCGTGCTGCTCGAGCAGACCTTCGTCATCGATGGCGAGACCAAGGTCGCCAAGGCCCTGGAGGCCGCCGGCAAGGACGCCGGGGCGCCGGTCAAGGTGGCGGGCATCGCCCGCTTCCAGCTCGGCGAGGGCATCGAGAAGAAGGAGAGCGATTTCGCCGCCGAGGTCGCCGCCCAGCTCAAGGCCTAGCTGTCTGCGCGGCATTTGCACACAAAATACCGTGCGCGGCGGGTCGCAGGGCGTGTAGTATCCGCCGACCCCCGCAGAGGCCGAAGATGTCCGCGAAACCCCTCTATCGCCGTGTCCTGCTGAAGCTGTCCGGCGAAGGGCTGATGGGCGAGCGCGAGTACGGTCTCGATCCCGTCATGCTCACGAGCATCGCCCAGGAGATCGGTACCGTGCACGCCATGGGCGTGCAGGTCTGCGTCGTCATCGGCGGCGGCAACATCTTCCGCGGCATATCAGGGGCGGCCGCCGGCATGGAGCGGGCGAGCGCCGACTACATGGGCATGCTGGCCACCGTCATTAACTCGCTGGCGCTGCAGAACGCGCTGGAGAAGATCGGCCTGCACACCCGCGTCGTCTCGGCCATCCCGATGACCACGGTGTGCGAGCCCTATATCCGCCGCCGCGCCGTGCGCCACATGGAGAAGGGCAGGGTGGTGATCTTCGCCGCCGGCACCGGCAACCCGTTCTTCACCACGGACACCGCCGCCGCGCTGCGCGCCGCCGAGATGGGCGCCGACGCGATGCTCAAGGCCACCCAGGTCGACGGCGTCTACACCGCCGATCCGCGCAAGGATCCCAACGCCAAGCGCTACGATCGTCTGACCTATCTCGAGGTGCTGTCCCAGGATCTCCAGGTGATGGACGCCTCGGCGATTTCGCTGTCGCGCGAGAACGGCATCCCGATCCTCGTTTTCGACCTTCACACGCCCGGCGCCTTCGCGCAGGTTATGCGCGGTGAAGGCACTTTCACCATCATCACCGACGAGGTGTGACCATGGTTGCGCCAAACCTGAAGGATTTCGAGAAGCGCATGGACGGTGCGCTCGAAGCGTTGAAGAAGGAGTTCGCCGGCCTGCGCACCGGCCGCGCGTCGACAACCCTGCTCGACCCCGTGATGGTCGAGGCCTATGGCCAGCGCATGCCGCTGAATCAGGTCGGCACGGTGAGCGCGCCGGAGCCGCGCATGCTGTCGGTGACGGTCTGGGACAAGGGCATGGTGACGGCGGTCGCCAAGGCGATCCGCGAAGCCGGGCTGGGTCTCAATCCGCTGCCCGACGGCTCGCTGGTGCGTATCCCGATCCCCGAGCTCAACGAGGAGCGCCGCAAGGAGCTTGGCAAGGTCGCGCACAAATACGCCGAGCAGGCGAAGGTCGCGGTGCGCAATGTGCGACGCGACGGCATGGAGGCGCTGAAGAAGGCCGAAAAAGATCACCAGATCTCGCAGGACGAACATCGCAAGCTGACCGAGGATGTTCAGAAGATGACCGACCGCCATGTGAAGCTGGTAGACGACGCGCTGCTCGCCAAGGAGAAGGAGATCATGACGGTCTGACGGCCCACGCCGCGGATCGTCCCGAGTCCCGCATGCTGCAGCACGCCACCGCACCCGTCGAAACCGCGTCAGTGCCGCGTCACGTCGCCATCATCATGGATGGCAACGGCCGCTGGGCGAAGGCGCGCGGATTGCCGCGCACGGCGGGCCATCGTCGCGGCGTCGAGGCCGTGCGCGAGGTGGTACGCGGCGCCGGCGAGCTTGGCATCCCCTACATCACGCTGTTCGGCTTCTCGACCGAGAACTGGAAACGTCCGGCCGACGAGGTTGAATTCCTCATGGGCCTGCTGCGTCACTACATGCGCGCCGAGCTCGATACGCTGGCCAAGGAGGGCGCGCGGCTGCGCGTCATCGGCGACCGTGACGGCCTGCCCCGGGACATCGCCGTCATGATCGGCGAGGCCGAGATACGCACGCGCGCCAATGCCCGCATCAACGTCACCATCGCGCTGAACTATGGCGGTCGCGCCGATATCGCGCGCGCCGCGCGGCAACTGGCCGAGCGGGTCGCCTCCGGCTCGCTGGCCGCTGGTACGATCGACGAGGCGGCGCTCACGCGCGAGCTGCTGACGTCGGACATCCCGGATCCCGATCTGCTGATCCGCACCAGTGGCGAGCAGCGCATCAGCAACTTCCTGCTCTGGCAATCGGCCTATGCCGAGATGCTGTTCGTCGACACGCTGTGGCCGGATTTCGGCAAGGCTCACCTCGCCGCCGCCATCGCAGAGTATAGCCGCCGGGAGCGGCGATATGGCGCCGTCGCCGGCTGACGCGGCGGTTGCGCGCCCCAAACCCCGCCGCGATCTGATCCTTCGCATCGTTTCGGCGCTGGTGCTGGCGCCGCTGGTGCTGCTCGCCACGTGGCATGGTTTTCCGTTCTTCGACCTGCTGCTGGCCATCGGCGTGGTGCTGGCCTGGCGCGAATGGCGCCTGCTGGTGGTCGGCTGGCGCCGCGCCGGGCTGCTGTTGTCGGGGGCGATCTACATCGCCGTCGTCGCGCTGTCGCTGCTGTCGCTGCGCCACCAGCCGGAGACCGGCCTGCAGGCCGTGCTCTGGCTGCTGGCCACGGTCTGGGCCACCGATATCTTCGCCTATGTCGCGGGACGCACCCTCGGTGGCGCGAAGCTGGCACCGAGGCTCAGCCCGAGCAAGACCTGGTCGGGCGCGCTGGGCGGCCTCGCTGCGGCGATCATCGTCGGCGCCTGCACCGCATGGTTCTTCACCGGCGGGTCGGTGATCGGCATCGCGATGGCCGGCGGCCTCTTGTCTGTCGTGTCGCAGATCGGCGATCTCGCCGAGTCGGCGGTGAAGCGCTATGTGGGCGTGAAGGACTCAGGGCGGCTGATACCCGGCCATGGCGGGCTGCTTGATCGCATCGACGCGCTGATGGCGGCGGCCGTGGTGATGGCGGCCATCCGCTGGGCCGGCGACGCCCGTTGGCCCTGGTAGGCGGATCATGAAGCGCGTGACGATCCTCGGCTCCACCGGCTCGGTCGGCTGCAGCACCGTCGATTTGCTGGTGCGCCACCCGGAGCGCTACGAAGTTGAGGCGCTGACGGCCAATGCAAATGTCGATCTCCTGGCCGAGCAGGCGCGCCGCTTGCGCGCGAAGCTGGCGGTGGTCGCCGACGACAGCCGGTACGCCGACCTCAGGCGTGCGCTCGATGGCTCGGGTATCGCCGTCGCCAGCGGCGCGGAGGGCTTGCGCGAAGCGGCGGCTCGGCCCGCGGAGTGGGTGATGGCGGCGATCGTCGGCTTCGCCGGCCTGCCGCCCATCCTGGTCGCCGCTGACCGCGGTGCCACCATCGCGCTCGCCAACAAGGAGGCCCTGGTCTGTGCCGGGCGCCTGCTGATGGACGCGGTGCGGCGCGGCGGCGGTACGCTGATGCCTGTCGACAGCGAGCACAACGCCATCTTCCAGTGCCTGGAAGAGCGCAACCGCGACCGGGTGGAGCGGCTGATCCTAACCGCGTCGGGCGGACCGTTCCGCGACTGGTCGCTGGCCGAGATGGCGACGGCGACACCGGCGCAGGCCGTCAAACATCCCAACTGGGACATGGGCGCCAAGATTTCGATCGATTCGGCGACCATGATGAACAAGGGCCTCGAACTGATCGAGGCGCACATCCTGTTCGGGGTCCCCTCCGAGCGGATCGAGATCGTCATCCACCCTCAATCGGTGATCCATTCGATGGTCGCCTATAGCGACGGCTCGGTCCTCGCCCAGCTCGGCAGCCCCGATATGCGCACGCCTATCGCGCATGCGCTGGCGTGGCCGGAGCGCATCGAGGCGCCGTCAGAACGGCTGGATTTCCGCACGCTTCAGGCATTGACCTTCGAAGTCCCTGATATTGAACGATTTCCAGCCCTGAGGCTCGCGCGTGAGGCCTTGCAAACCGGCGGAATATCGACGACAATAATGAATGCTGCCAATGAGATAGCGGTCGGTTCTTTTCTTGCATCCGAGATCGGTTTTCTCGATATCGCACGGATCGTGGAAGATGTCCGCGCCGGGTTGGGCAGAAAGCTGACGCTCGAGGGCGACTGCGTTGATTTCGCCGCATTGCGAGCCATTGATGAAGAAGCCAGAGCCGAGGCCAAGGCTTTGTGTGCGACGCGCCGGAATCGGGCCTGAACGCAGAGGAATGTAGCGCTCATGGATTTTGTCGCCTTCATTACCAACAACATCCTCACGTTCATCGTCATCATGACCGTGCTCGTGTTCGTCCACGAGTGGGGGCACTACTGGATCGGCGTGCGCAACGGCATCAAGGCCGAGGTGTTCTCCGTCGGCTTCGGCCGCGAGCTCTGGGGCTGGACCAGTCCGAAGACCGGTACGCGTTGGAAGATCTCGATCCTGCCGCTGGGCGGCTACGTGAAGTTCCTGGGCGACAGCAATCCTACCGGGGCTGGCGCGGTCGATGACCGTCTCACCGAGGAAGAGCGCAAACGCGCTTTCCACAATCAGCCGCTGATCGTGCGCGCCGCCGTGGTCGCGGCCGGCCCGATCGCCAACCTGCTGCTGGCCATCGTGCTGATGTTCGTCCTGCTGATGACCTACGGCCGGCCCTTCACGCCGCCGCAGATCGTCGTGCCGGCGGGCAGCGGCCCGGCCGCCGCCGCTGGCCTGCAATCCGGCGACGTCGTCACCGAGATCGCCGGTCGCAGCGTCGACAGCTTCGAGGACATCATCGGCGTGGCGCAGCTCTATCCCGGTGTGCCGATCACCATCGTCTTCACGCGCGATGGCAAGAGCTATCACCGGTCGATCACGCCGGCGCCGCGTCTTCTGGTCGACCGCTTCAAGAACGAACATCGCATGGGCGATATCGGGGTCGACAGCGTGCAGGCGTTGCCGGTGGTCGGGCGAGTCTTTCCCGGCAGCGCTGCCGAGCAGGGCGGCCTGCATAGCGGCGACCGTATCCTTGAGGTCGAAGGCACGCGCATCGAATACTTCATGGATATTCCGCAGATCATCCGCCAGCGCGCTGGCAAGCCTACGAAATTACGCGTGCAGCGTGGTGGCGAGACGATCGAGCTGACGGTAGTGCCTGTGGCGGAACAGATCCGCCAGCCAGATGGCACGGCGCGCGTCGAGGGCCGACTCGGATTCTCCAGTCCGCTCGCCTCGCAGGTCAAGCGCTTCGGGCCACTGGAGGCCGCCGGCCAGTCTGTGGTCGAGGTCTGGCACATGTCGGGCACGATCTACACGGTCCTCAAGCAGATAATCCTGGGCTTGCGCCCGGCCAACGAGATCGGCGGCCCGATCCGCATCGCCAAGACGGCGGGCGAGGTGTCGCAGATCGGCTGGGGCGCCATCCTCTACTTTGTCATCGGCCTGTCGGTGACGCTCGGCGTGTTCAACCTGCTGCCGGTGCCGATGCTGGACGGTGGCCATCTGCTGTTCTACGCCATCGAGTGGGTGCGCGGTCGGCCGCTCAGCGAGCGTACCCAGGAGATCGGCTTCAGGATCGGGCTGGCAGCGATGGGCGGCCTGATGGTATTCGCCACCTACAACGACATCGTGCTGATCGTCACGCGCCTGCTGACCCTCTAAGGTCCTGAAATTTCAGGTGTGATGGTCGGCTCCGGCGTGCTCTAAAGAGGGGCCGCCGCAGGCGTCCGGGCGGGCATAGGGACCAGGGAGTTTCTTGTTGATTCGCGTCCTGCGAAGCCTCGTTACCTTGGCGCTCGTGCTGACCGGTTTCTCGGTGGCACCGGCGCTAGCCCAGCGCGGCCCGATCATCACCCAGGTGCAGATCACCGGCAGCAGCCGCGTCGAGCCCGACACGATCCGCTCCTACGTATCGGTGCGCGAGGGTCAGCCTTTCGATCCGGCCGAGGCCGACAAGTCGCTTAAGGCGCTGTTCCAGACCGGCCTGTTCGCCGACGTCACCTTCCAGCGGGACGGCGGCACGCTGCTCATCAAGGTGGTCGAGAACCCGATCATCAATCGGGTGCAGTTCGAGGGTAACCGGCGCGTCGAGGACGATACGCTGCGCCAGGAGATCGCGTCGAAGCCGCGCACCGTCTTCACCCGCGCCAAGGTGCAGTCGGACGTCCGCCGGATGCTGGAGGTCTACCGACGAGGCGGTCGTTTCAACGCGGCGATCGAGCCCAAGATCATCCGGCTCGACCAGAACCGCGTCGACCTGGTGTTCGAGATCTTCGAGGGCAGCATCACGACGATCAGCCGACTGAGCTTCGTCGGCAACGAGAACTTCAGCGACGGCAGGCTGCGTGAGCAGATTCGCTCGGTCGAGACCGCGTGGTTTCGTTTCTTGACCTCGGATGATCGCTACGATCCCGATCGCATCAACTTCGACAAGGAGATGCTGCGCAAGTTCTACCTGTCGGAGGGTTACGCCGATTTCCGCGTTGTCTCCTCGGTCGCCGAGCTGACGCCGAAGAAAGACCATTTCTTCGTCACCTTCACCATCCAGGAGGGCGAGCGCTACAAGTTCGGCAAGCTCGAGGTCAATTCGCGTTTCGAAGGCATCGATGTCAGCACCCTGAAAGCGATGGTCGCCGCGCGCGAAGGCGACTGGTACAACGCCGACGAGGTCGAGGCCACGGTCAACGCGATCACGGAGGCGGTCGGCACGCTGGGCTACGCGTTCGTCGACGTGCGCCCCAACATCAAGCGCAACAAGGACACCAAGACGATCGACATCACGTTCGACGTGCAGGAAGGCCCGCGCGTCTATGTCGAACGCATCAATATAGCCGGCAACGTCCGTACGCTCGACAAGGTGATCCGCCGCGAGTTCCGCCTCGCCGAGGGCGACGCCTTCAACGCCGCCAAGCTGCGCCGCTCCCAGCAGCGTCTGCGCGCGCTGGGCTACTTCGAGAAGATCGACGTCACCAACCAGCAGGGCTCGGCCCAGGACAAGACGGTCGTCGACGTCAACGTCGTCGAGCAGAGCACCGGCGAGATCTCGTTCGGCGCTGGCTATTCGACATCGGCCGGCGTGCTGGGCGACATCACGGTGCGTGAGCGCAATCTCCTGGGCAAGGGCCAGGATCTGCGCGTGGGCCTGTCACTCGGCACACGCCAGACGCAGATCGACCTGAGCTTCACCGAGCCATACTTCCTCGATCGCAACCTGGCGGCCGGCTTCGACGTATTCCGGGTCGGCCGCGACTTGCAGAGCAGCAGCTCGTTCGACCAGAGGACGATCGGCGCGGCTCTGCGAGCGGGCTATGCGCTGAGCGAACACACGCGCCAGACTTTCAAGTACTCGTTCAAGTACGACGAGATCTTCAACGTCCAGGACAACGCCTCGCCCTTCATCAGGCGGGCAGCCGGCAAGACCTATACCTCGGAGCTGGGCACGGTCATCACCTGGGATCGCCGTGACGATCGCCAGCTTCCGACGAAGGGATGGATAGTGCGCTGGACGACCGAGCTCGGCGGCCTGGGCGGCACGGAGCATTTCCTGCGCAATCGCGCCGACGCGGCGATCTACTTCCCGTTGGTCACGGATTTCGTCCTGTCGTTCCAAGGCTCGGCCGGCGCGGTCTTTGGTATCCGCGACGACGTCAAGATCGCCCAGCGTTTCTTCATCGGCGGCGACACCTTGCGAGGCTTCCAGACCGCCGGCATCGGTCCGCGCGACGGCAACGACTCGCTGGGCGGCAAGTATTTCTATACGGCCACCGGCGAGATCAGCTTTCCGCTTGGCCTGCCCAAGGAGCTCAACATCGTGGGCAAGGGATTCATCGAGGCCGGCAGCCTTTGGGGTACCGACGACGTCGGCCCGTCGATCCGCGATTCCTCATCGGTGCGAGTGGTCGCGGGCGTCGGCCTGCAATGGATCTCGCCCTTCGGCCCACTGCGGCTCGACTATTCGTTTCCGATCAAGTACCAGCCGTTCGACAACCGGCAGCGTTTCAACTTCAGCTTCGGCACCCGGTTCTGACCGGGCCGTCCGCGGCGACGCGAGCGATGTGATGACTGCGATAACTCCCGCCGTTCCGACGGTGATCGACGTGCTGGACATCAACCGGATCATGAAGATGATCCCGCACCGCTATCCGCTGCTGCTCGTCGACCGCGTCATCGATCTGCGCCTGGGCGAAAGCGCCATCGGCATCAAGAACGTGTCGATCAACGAACCCTTCTTCCAGGGCCATTTTCCGACGGACCCGGTGATGCCCGGGGTGCTGATCGTCGAATCGATGGCGCAGACCGCGGCGGTGCTGGTGGTGGCGACGCTCGGCGCGGCGTCGGAAGGCAAGCTGGTTTACTTCCTGTCGATGGACAACGTCCGCTTCCGCAAGCCGGTGACCCCCGGCGATCGCGTCGAGATCCACGTCAACAAGCTGCAGGCGCGGCAGAGCGTGTGGAAGTTCGAGGGCAAGGCGATCGTCGACGGCAAGGTGGCGGCCGAGGCGACGTTCGCGGCCATGATCCGCGGCATATAGGGCGCGCGCAGAGGAGGGCATGACCATGGATGGCGCGAGCGCCGGTACCGGCTACCGCATGCTGCACACGATGATTCGCGTCGGCGACCTCGACAAGTCGATCGACTTCTACACGCGGCTGCTGGGCATGAAGCTCCTGCGCAAGCGGGACGTGCCGGCTGGCAAGTACACCCTGGCCTTCGTCGGCTATGGCGAGGAAACCGACAACGCGGTCATCGAGCTGACCTACAACTACGGCAAAGACAAGTATGAGATGGGCACCGCCTTCGGCCATCTCGCGATCGGCATGCCCGACGTCTACGGGACATGCGAACAACTCGCCAAGGAAGGCGTGAAGATCCCGCGCCCGGCCGGCCCGGTGCAGCACGGCACGACGGTGATCGCCTTCGTCGAGGATCCCGACGGCTACAAGATCGAGCTGATCCAGCGGGGTTGAGCCTTGCTGCAGTCCGGAGCGCGGCGAAACACCTCGCGGTCGAATATCCAAAGAGAAGCGGGGGGGGGGGGGGTCGGGGCC
>JALHMM010000013.1:49248-99422 GCA_022844045.1 Reyranellaceae bacterium
GGCGCCGGATGATCTCCGGCGCCGCTTCTCTTTGACCGATCTACCGCAAGGTCTTTCGCTGCGTTCAGGACGACAGGATAGGCTTCAACCCAATAGCAGGATCAGCACCGTCGCCAACACCGCGCCCAACGACACGAACGCCAAGCGGCGCGCGATGGTGAGCGCTGGCGCCCGGTTGTCGTTGGCGGCGGCCCCAACCCGGACGAGCCGCGGGCGATCGAGCCGCACGGCCATGCTGTTGCTCGTCGCCCATCCGTCGCTGCGTTTGCCGCGCGCCGCCATGTTCAGTCGCCTCCGCGTCGGGGTCGCCCCGTTCGTTACTTGCGGGCGTGCAGCGGCACGTAGGACCGCTCGGTCTGGCCGCTGTAGAGCTGGCGCGGGCGGCCGATCTTGGACTGCGGATCCTCGATCATCTCGGTCCACTGCGAGATCCAACCTACCGTGCGCGCGATGGCGAAGATCACCGTGAACATGCTCACGGGGATGCCCAGCGCACGGAAGATGATGCCCGAGTAGAAGTCGACGTTCGGGTAGAGCTTCTTGGAGATGAAGTACTCGTCCTTGAGCGCGAACTCCTCCATCTCCATGGCGAGCTCGAGCAGCGGATCGCTGCCGATACCCAGCGTTGCCAGCACCTCGTGGCAGCTCTTGCGCATCACGGTCGCGCGCGGGTCGTAGTTCTTGTAGACGCGGTGGCCGAAGCCCATCAGGCGGGTGTGGTCCGCCTTGTCCTTCACGCGCGCCAGGAACGGCCCGATCTTGTCCTTGCCGCCGATCTCCTGGAGCATCTTGAGAACGGCTTCGTTGGCGCCGCCGTGGCTGGGGCCCCACAGCGAGGCGATGCCGGCGGCGATGCAGGCGAACGGGTTGGCGCCCGACGAGCCGGCGAGACGCACCGTCGACGTCGAGGCGTTCTGCTCGTGGTCGGCGTGCAGCATGAAGATGCGGTCCATCGCCTTCTCGACGACGGGGTTCATCACGTATTCCTCGGCCGGCACGCCGAACATCATGCGCAGGAAGTTGCCGGCGTAGCTCAGCTTGTTGTCGGGATACATGAAGGGCTGGCCGACCGAGTACTTGTAGGCCATGGCGCCGATGGTCGGCATCTTGGCGATCAGCCGGTACGACGCGACCATGCGCTGGTGCGGATCGTTGATGTCCAGCGAGTCGTGATAGAAGGCCGATAGCGCGCCGACCACGCCGCAGCACACCGCCATCGGATGGGCGTCCCGGCGGAAGCCGCGATAGAACGTCGAGATCTGCTCATGCAGCATCGTGTGCATGGTGATGTCGCGCGTGAACTTCGCCTTCTGCGCGGCGTTGGGCAACTCGCCGTTGAGCAGCAGGTAGGAGAGCTCCATGAAGTCGCTCTTCTCGGCCAGCTCGGCGATATTGTAGCCGCGGTGCAGCAGCACGCCCTCGTCGCCGTCGATGTAGGTGATCTTCGATTCGCAGGAACCGGTCGAGGTGAAGCCCGGGTCGTAGGTGAAGTAGCCGGTCTCGCCGTAAAGCTTTCGAACGTCGATCACGCTGGGCCCCATCGAGCCCCCGAGGATCGGGAATTTCCAGTTTTTGCCGGTGGCGTCGTCCGTAAGGGTTACGGTGCCGGTGTTGCTCATGGTCGCTCCCGCTCGAAATCCGTGCTGGCCAAACCCCGCCACCCGCCGCGTGCGCGGACATGGCGCCCCCGGATTGGCCGAAAAGGTCGTCCGTAAACTAACAAGCCGGTCGGGGGGGCGCAACGCACGGACGTCATGCGCCAGCCGTCAGGCGGCTGCGCGCAACCGTGTCATCGCTTCGTCACGGCCGAGGATGGCCAGGACCTCGAAGATCCCGGGCGACACGGTGGAGCCGGTCAGCGCCACGCGCAGCGGCTGGGCGATCTGGCCGAGCTTCACCGCCGCGGTCTCAGCCACCCCCTTGACGGCCGCTTCCAACGTTGATTCCACCCAATCAATCGAGGGTGAATCGAGGGCCGCGACGACGCGCGCCAGCAGGCCGCGCGCCTCCGGCGTCAGCAGGGCCGCGGCCTTGTCGTCCATCGGTGGCGCGCCGGCGCGGGCATAGAAGACAAGCCCCGCCGCGAGTTCAGTCACCGTCCGCGTGCGCTGCTTCACGCCGTTCATGCCGCGCGCGATACGCTCGAGCGCTGGCGCGGACAGCGCCGCCCCCAGCGCCGCCTCGATCAGTGGTCGCACCAGCGGCAGCAGCTCGCCGTCCGGCGTCTCGCGCAGATAGTGCGCGTTGAGGTTGGTGAGCTTGGCGAAATCGAAGCGCGAGGCGGCGCGGCCGACATCACCGATGTCGAACCACTCGATCGCCTTGTCGGTCGGGATGATCTCGTCGTCGCCGTGGCCCCAGCCCAGCCGCAACAAGTAGTTGCGCAGGGCCGACGGCAGGTAGCCCATGTCGCGATAGGCATCGACGCCCAGCGCGCCGTGGCGCTTCGACAGCTTGGCGCCGTCGGCGCCGTGGATCAGCGGGATGTGGGCGAATGCCGGCGCCTTCCAGCCCATGCCGTCGTAGACCTGGAGCTGACGGAAGGTGTTGTTGAGGTGGTCGTCGCCGCGGATCACGTGGGTGATGCCCATGTCATGGTCGTCGACCACCACAGCGTGCATATAGGTCGGCGTGCCGTCGGCGCGCAGCAGCACCATGTCGTCGAGCTGATCGTTGGCGACGGTAACCTCGCCCTGGACAAGGTCGCGCACCGTGGTCGAGCCGGTCTGCGCCGCCTTGATGCGGACCACCGGCCTGACGCCCGGCGGGGCGTCCTTGGGATCGCGGTCGCGCCACAGGCCGTTGTAGCGGATCGGCTTGCCAGCCTTGCGCGCTTCCTCACGCATCGTCTCGAGCTCGGCCGGGCTGGCGTAGCAATGATAGGCCTTGCCGGCGGCGAGCAACTCGTGCGCCACCTCGGCATGGCGCTTGGCCCGCGAGAACTGGAAGACGATATCGCCATCTGGCTGCAGGCCCAGCCACGATAGGCCCTCGATGATGGCGTCGATGGCCTCCTTGGTCGAACGCTGGCGGTCCGTGTCCTCGATGCGCAGCAGGTAGGTGCCGCCGTGGTGGCGCGAGAAGAGCCAGTTGAACAGCGCCGTGCGGGCGCCGCCGATATGCAGGAAGCCCGTGGGCGAGGGGGCGAAACGGGTGACGACGGTCATGCGGAATCCGGTGGAACAGCCTCTTTTCGGTCAAAAAGCGGCGGGAGCATAGGCATCGAGGGAGCGTCTTCTGTCAAACCCATAGAGCATGAGCCTAGCCGCCACGCCGCAGCCCGGTGTCGCAGCCACCGGGCATGGCCTCGTGGCGCGCTTTGTGCTGGCCGTGGCGCAGCGTCTCGACAGCGAGCGCGAGCGCTGGGCGCTGTGGACGCCGGTGGCTTTGGGCCTGGGCATCGCGGTCTATTTCGAACTGCCGAGCGAGCCGCCGCTCTGGCTGGGCATCGCCCTTACGCTGCTCGGCCTGTTGCTGTGCGCGGCGCGCAGCGCCGCGCCCGGGCTGCTGGCGATCGGCGTGACCTTGGCCGCCGGCGGTCTTGGCTTCGCCGCCGCGACGTGGCGCACGCAGAGCGTCGCCGCGCCGGTGCTGGCGCGCGCCTATAGCGGCATCGTCGAGGGCCGGGTCGTCGAGATTGGCATGCTGCCGGAAGGCCGGCGCGTCGTGCTCGACCAAGTGGTGCTGCGCGGCGTGAAGCAGAGCGCCACGCCGCCGCGCGTGCGCATCTCGGTGACGCGCGCGCCGTTCGCGCATGTCACCGGCGATCGGGTGGCGATCCCCGCTATGCTGCATCCGCCGGCCGGGCCGGCACTACCAGGTGCCTTCGATTTCCAGCGCTTCGCCTGGTTCCAGCGCTTGGGGGCCGTGGGCTACGCCACCGGCGCGCCGGCGCTGGTCGAGCGCGGCCGGCCATCGGGCTTGGTCATGCGTATCGACGAACTGCGACGGGGGCTGACCGAGCGCATCACGACGGCGTTGCCCGGCGACGCCGGCGCCTTCGCTGCCGCCATCCTGACCGGCGACCAGAACGGCCTGTCGAAGGAGGCTCAGCAGGCGCTGCGCGACTCCGGCCTCGCGCATATCCTGTCGATCTCGGGCCTGCATCTCGCCTTCGCCGCCGGGTTGATGATGGGCCTCGTGCGGTACGGGCTGGCTCTGCTGCCGGGCGTCGCGTTGCGCTTCCCGGTGAAGAAGATCGCCGCTGTCGCGGCCTTGCTCGGTTCGGCGTTCTACCTTGCCCTGGCCGGCGCGCCGGTGCCGGCGCAACGCGCGTTCGGCATGCTGGCGATCGTGCTGATCGGCGTGCTGGTCGATCGCACGGCGCTGACCCTGCGCCTGGTGTGCTGGGCGGCGGCTGTGATCCTGCTGATCCAGCCCGAGAGCCTCACCGGCGCCAGCTTCCAGCTTTCCTTCGCCGCCGTGGTCGCGCTGGTGGCGGCCTGGGAAGCCGCGCGGCTGTGGCGCGCGCGCCGTCACGCCGAAGGCGTCGATCGCACCGACGGCATGCGCCAGCGCGTCGGCCGCTACGCCACCGACAGCGTGATGTCGACCCTGGTGGCGTCGCTCGCGACCGCGGGCTTCGCCGTCTACCACTTCAATCGCCTGAGCCTGGTCGGCGTCGTCGCCAATCTGCTGGCCGTGCCACTCACGGGGATTTGGGTAATGCCATGGGGGCTGCTGGCGATGCTGTTGGCGCCACTGGGCCTCGAATGGCTGGCGCTGGTGCCGATGGGCTGGGGCATCGAATGGACGCTCGACATCGCCCGCTGGGCCGCCGCGCTGCCGGGCGCGGCGTCGGTGGCGCCATCGATGCCCGGCGCGTCGCTCTGGCTGCTGACTCTGGGCGGGCTGTGGTTCTGCTTCTGGCGTACGCGCTGGCGATGGCTCGGGCTGCTCGGCGTGGCGCTGGCCTTCGCCATCATTCCCTTGCAACGCCCGCCCGACCTGATGATCAGCGAGGACGCGCGGGCGCTGGCGATCCGCGGCGAGCGCGGTCTCGTGCTCTACAGCGCGCGGGGCGAGCGTATCGCCGGCGAAACCTGGACGCGGCGTGCCGGCGAGGCCGGTGCGGAACGCTGGCCCGATGGCGGCAGCAGCGCCGATGGCACGCTGCGATGTAGCGGCGGCCTGTGCGTATTCAAACGCGACGGCGCCGAGGTGCGCCTGGTCGTGCGCCCGGAGGCGCAGCCGCGTGCCTGCGACGGCGCGGTACCGGTCGTGTCGGTCGTGCCGCTGCGCAATCAGTGCCGGTCAGCGTTGTGGACGATCGATCGCTTCGACCTGTGGCGCCACGGCGCGCACGCGGTCTGGCTGGGCGAGAAGGGTCGGCCCGCGCGCATCGAGACCACGCGCCAGGCGCGGGGCGATCGGCCCTGGGTGCCCAGAGCCGACCGGCGATCTCAGTAGCGGCGATAGATGCCGACGAGGCGGCCCTGCACCTTCACGCGGTCGGGCCCGAAGATGCGCGTCTCGTAGGCGGTGTTGGCCGGCTCGAGCGCCACCGAGGCGCCCTTGCGGCGGATGCGCTTGAGCGTGGCTTCCTGCTCGTCGACCAGGGCGACGACGATACTGCCGTTCTCGGCCGTGTCGGCCTGGCGGATGACGGCGAAGTCGCCGTCGAGGATGCCGGCCTCGACCATCGAGTCGCCTTCGACCTCGAGGCAGTAGTGCGTACCCTGGCCGAGCAGCGAGGTTGGCACGTCGATGGTGCTGGTGTTGTCGCGCAGCGCCTCGATCGGCGTGCCGGCGGCGATCTTGCCGTAGAGCGGCAGGGACAGCGCGCTGGCGGCGTTGGCCGGCGTCACCGCGCCCTGGAAGCTGGGGCGGAAATCGCCCTTGATGACCTGCGGTGTGAAGCCGGCGGCGGTTTCGCGCAGGCCCGGCGTGCTCATCGCCGCGCGGCTGGCGGATACCGACGCCGCGTCGGGCAGCTGCAATACCTGCAGCGCCCGCGCACGATGCGGCAGGCGTCGCAAGAACCCGCGCTCCTCCAGCCCGGTGATCAGGCGGTGGATGCCCGACTTGGACTTCAGCTTCAGCGCTTCTTTCATCTCGTCGAAGGAGGGCGAGACGCCGCCAGTGCTGAGCCGCTGATTGATGAAGACCAACAATTCATATTGTTTTCGGGTGAGCATCATTGTCTCCCGCTGAGGCACACTACATCTAGAACAAAACGCGAAACCACCCGCGTGTTCTAGTTTAGTTCGCGCTTTGCGTCAAGTTGCCCCCGGACAAGCCGCTCAAAAAGCGCTGCCCATTGTCCCGAAATCCACAACCTTGATGGCGTCTCCGGCCCGGCGCGCGGGGTCATGGGCGGGCCGCACGATAAAGCCATTGGCACGCGCCATGATGCTCAGCATGGAGCTGTCCTGGACCTTGAACGGCGTGACGCTGAGCGCGCCTTTGTCATCGCGCGACAGCGTGGCGCGCACGTAATCCTCGCGCGTGTCATTGGCGCCGACATCGACCGCCAGGATCGCCGTCGTCGTCGCCACCGGATCGCCCGGCAGGCCGCTCATGCGCTCGATCGCCGGGCGCAGGAAGAGCAGGGCGCAGACCAGGGTCGAGACAGGATTGCCGGGGAGGCCCAGCGCCTTGCAGCCCGGCGTGTCGGCGAACATCAGCGGCTTGCCCGGACGCATGGCGATGCGCCAGAAGTCGAGCGAGAAGCCCTCGGCCTTCAAGACGTCCTGCACCAGGTCGTGATCGCCCACCGAGGCGCCGCCCAAAGTTACCAGCAGGTCGAAACGCTTGGCCGCCGCGACGTGCCGGCCGATCACGGCGCGATCGTCGCGCGCGATGCCCATGACCGTGGGCTCGCCACCCCATGCCTTGACCAGCGCGGCGACGGCGAGGCCGGAAGACGAGACGATGCGATTAGGGCCGACCGGCTCGCCCGGCATCACCAGCTCGTCGCCAGTAGCGAGGATGGCGACACGCGGGCGGCGCCAGACGGTGAGCCAGGGCACGTTCATCGCCGCCGCCAGCGCCACGTCGCGCGGCGTGAGCACGTGGCCGGCGGCGATGCCTTCGGCGCCGTGGGAGAAGTCGAGGCCCTTGCGCCTGATATGGCGGCCCGGGCTCGCGCCCTCGAGGATGGTCACGCCGCCGGGCGCGTCGACCCTGACGTTCTCCTGGATGACGATAGTGTCAGCGCCGGCCGGCAGCGGGCCGCCGGTGAAGATGCGTACAGCCTCGCCGCGCCGCAACGGTGCGTCATAGGAACCGCCTGCCGGCGCGCTGCCAACGACGTTCAGGGTTGCCGGCAGGCTGGCGCAGTCGGCGCCAATGACCGCATAGCCATCCATCGCCGAGAGATCGGCCGAGGGCTGATCGAGGCGGGCGATCACCGGCTCGGCGAGCACGCGGCCGCTGCCGTCGGCGACAGAGATGGTCTCCGTCGCCAGTGGTGCGAAGGCGCCGACGATGCGGACGAGGGCGTCGTTGACCGAGAGCATCACGGCGCCTCGTAGGTGCCCGACTTGCCGCCGGATTTGTGCACCAGCCGGACCTCGCCGATGACCATGCCGCGGTCGGCCGACTTGCACATGTCGTAGACGGTGAGCGCCGCGACCGAGGCGGCGGTCAGCGCCTCCATCTCGACGCCGGTCTTGCCGCGCAGGCGGCAGGTCGCCTCGATCTCGACGCTCGCCGTCGAGGGCTCGCAGCGCAACGTTACCTGCACCGAGGTCAGCGCCAGCGGATGGCAGAGCGGGATCAGATCAGGCGTACGCTTGGCCGCCATGATGCCGGCGAGCTGGGCCACCGCCAGCACGTCGCCCTTGGCCACCGCCTTGTCCTGGATCAGGCGCAAGGTCTCGGGCTTCATGCGGACCGAGGCGCGCGCCGTCGCCACCCGCTCGGTCTCGGCCTTGTCGCCGACGTCGACCATGCGGGCATTGCCCTCGGGGTCGAAATGAGTGAGCTCACTCACGCTGCCACCAGGGGAACAGGATCGGCGATCATCGTGCGCACGGCGGCCGCGACGTCGGGTTTGCGCATGAAGCTCTCGCCGATCAGGAAGCAGCGTGCCCCTGACTCGGCCATGCGGGCGAGATCCCGCGGGCTGTCCAAGCCACTTTCGGAGATCGCCAGCCGGTCCTGGGGTATGGATTTCATAAGCTCAAGTGTTATCTGAAGGGATACAGCTAGTGTTTTGAGATTTCGGTTATTTATACCTAGTAGTTCAGATTTTAGTTTAAGTGCTCGTTCAAGCTCAGCTTGATCGTGAACCTCGATCAGTACGTCCATGCCCCAGGCGTCGGCGGCGGCGTGGAGATCGGCCGCTAAGCCATCCGACAGGCAGGCCATGATCAGCAGGATGCAATCGGCGCCCAGCGCGCGGCTCTCGACCACCTGATAGGGGTCGATCATGAAATCCTTGCGCAGCGCCGGCAGGGCGGGGGCGGCGGCGCGCGCGGCGACCAGGTAGGAATCGTCGCCCTGGAAGTAGGGGGTATCGGTCAGCACCGACAGGCAGGTGGCGCCACCGGCGGCGTAGGCGGCGGCGAGCGATGGCGGGTCGAAATCGGGACGGATCAGCCCCTTGGACGGCGACGCCTTCTTGATCTCGGCGATCAGGCCGTAGCGTCCCGCGTCGACAGCGGCGCGCAAAGCCTTGGCGAAGCCGCGCGTCGGGCTGGCGGCGCGCGCATCGGCTTCGAGCGCGGCCAGCGAACGCTCCTTCTTGCGCCGCACCACAAGCTCGGCCTTGTCGGCGCAGATCTTGTCCAGCGCCGTGCCTGACGCGGCGAAGCCTGAGATCATCTTCAGGGTGTCGCTATCGGCCATCTCGTCCTCACGCTGTCACGGCGCCACAGAGCTCGACCAGCCGCGCCAGCGACGCACGAGCGGCCCCTGAAGCGATCGACCGCGCGGCCTGGTCCACGCCTTCCTTCAGGTCCTTCGCCCTGCCGGCGACCATCAAGGCCGCCGCGCTGTTGAGCAGCACGATATCGCGAAACGCACTCGGCTCGCCCGCCAAGACGGCATGAATGGCCCGCGCATTGTGCGCCGGATCGCCGCCCTTGAGCGCCTCGATGGTGCCGCGCGGCAATCCGGCATCCTCCGGCTTGATCTCAAGCTCCCGCACCGTGACCTTGCCGCCGGCATCGCGCGTCATCTCGGCGGCGTAAGTCGTGGTCGTGGTGGTGATCTCGTCCATGCCGTCGGCGCCGTGCACGACCAGCGCGCGCTCCAGTCCCAGCCGTCCCAGCGCGCCGGCGACCAGCGGTACCCAGCGACGATCATAGACGCCGACGAGCTGGCGTTTCACCAGCGCCGGGTTCGACAGCGGGCCCAGCAGGTTGAAGATCGTCCGGGTGGGGGCGAGCTCCACCCGGGGACCGGCGACATTGCGCATGGCGCTGTGATGGCGCGGCGCCATCAGGAAGCAGATCTTCGCCTCGACCAGCGCGCGCTGCAGGGCGGGAATCGGCACGTCCATGCCGACGCCCAGCGCCGACAGCACGTCGCCGGCGCCGGACTTCGAGGTAAAGGCGCGGTTGCCATGCTTGGCCACCGGCACGCCGCAACCCGCCACCACCAGCGCCGAGGTGGTCGAGACATTATAGGTGCCGTGGTGGTCGCCGCCGGTGCCGACGATATCGATGGTGCCCTCGGGCGCCTCGACCCGCAGCACCTTGCTGCGCAGCACCCGTGCGCCGCCGGCCAGCTCCTCGACGCTCTCGCCGCGCACCCGCAGGGCCATCAGGAAGGCGCCCATCTGGGCTGGGGTGGCGTTGCCCGCGGTCATGATGTCGAAGGCGCGCTCGGCCTCGCTCTCGCTCAGCCCGGCACCGGTGCCGACCTTGGCGAGAAGCTGGCGGAATTCGTCGATGTCACCGCTCACGGCGCGGCTTCTCCAGAACAGGCGAACGCGGGTGGCACCTATAGCGACTGTGGATCGTCACGCGCAATTAACGTGACGTGGTCGGATTTTCTGATAATATGAGTGAGCGCTCGCACGTTCTGTGCCTTTGGGGGGATTCGCCATGTCATGGTTCTTGAGGCTCACGCGGTTTGGCAGCGCGCACATGGTGCGCTCGCAGGACCAGTCCAACTCCTGCGCGATGGCCTCGGTCATCATGATCAACTTCAAGATGAAGAAGGGCGCGATGTTCGCCGGCATGGCCGCGGGCAGCAGCGTAAGCGTCAGCGGCATCCCATTCGGCAGCTATATCGGCCAGACGCTATCACAGGCCTCCATCAACTATGCGGTGAAGAGCGAGGCCGAGGTCATCAAGCTCTACGAGAAGGTCAAGGGCGCCTCGCATGACTTCGAGAAGAACGGCGCCAAGCCGTCCTTCCTGCCGCCGATCATGAGTGACCTCGGCCTCGGACAGTGGGAAACCGCCAATGTCGGTGAAGCCGGCCTCGCACAGGCGGTGATCGACGCGACCAAGGACGGTACACCCGTTCTGCTTGCCTGCGTCTGGAACGGCGGCGGCGGTCACGCCCTGGTGGTCGACCAGGTGCATACCTTCATGGGCAAGACCTATTTCTGTGTCTGCGATCCCTGGGACGCCGAGCTGCGCATCATCAGCGCGACGCCGGGCAGCACGGTTAACTATGACGGCAGCGATAAGCCGATTTCCGTCTCGTTCGGCGGCGACCGACGCGAGTATCCCGCTGGCAACAACAAGGGCAAGTTCGACGGCCGCATCGTGCGCGTCAAGAAATAGTCGGCGTCCGCATCGTTCTCGATAGGAGGAGATCGACCGTGTCCTGGTTCGTCCGACTTTCCCGCTTCGCCAGTGTCCACATGGTCCGCTCGCAGGACAAGAAAATGTCCTGCGGCATGGCCTCGATCGTGATGATCAACTTCAAGATCAAGAAGGGTCTGATGTTCGCCGGCATGGCCGCGGGCGCACGGCTCTCGACCAGCGGGATACCCGGTGGCAGCTATGTCGGCCAGACTCTGTCGCAGGCCGCGTTCGACTACGCGGTCAAGAGTGAGCAGGAGGTCTATGATCTCTATGAGAAGGCCAAGGGCTCGGCGCAAGACTTCAACACGACTGGCGCAACGCCTTCGCTCTACCCGCAAGTATTGGCCGATCTGGGCCTGGGTCAATGGGAGCGTGTCGATGTCGGTGAGACTGGCGTCGTCCAGGCCGCCATCGACGCGACAGCGGGCGGTAATCCCTGCATGCTCGGCGTCACGTGGGATGGTGGTGGCGGCCATGCCGTGGTCTGCGACGAGACCCACGACTTCTTCGGCAACAAGTACCTGTGCATCTGCGATCCCTGGAACGGCGAGCTCTATGTGGTCTCATGCAAGCCCGGCCAGACGGTCCGCTACGATGCCAGCGACAAGCCGATCTCGACCGGTACGCTATTCGGCGGGAACGCGCGCGTCTATGGCGCGTCCAAGGGCAAACTGAACGGCGGCATCACGCGCAAGAAGTAATAGTCGGCCTGGACAAGTCGCGATCAACGGGCAATGCGAGCACGGCGTAATGCGCGTAGTCGCGATGCGGCCGCTCGCATCGCAAGGTCGCGCCGAGCGTGTGAGCGTGCTGGCTGAGCGCCGCCTCCAGCTCGGATCGCGGCGTGACGTGGAAGGCCGCCAGCCAGCGGCGCAAGGCGACGCGGAATATTCCCGGCAGACGCGACTGCTCGCCGAAGTCGACGACGTGGAACTGGCCGCCGGGAGCCACTGCGCCAATGGCGTGACCGAGCGCCTCGCGCCAGGGCGGGATCATCGACAGGCTGTAGGAGGCGAAGACGCGTTGGAAGCGCGCGACGCCGAACAGCGCCTGCGAGTCGAACGACGCGGCGTCGGCTTGGGCGAGCCGGATGCGGCGGTCGAGCCCAGCGCGGCGCACGGCGCGCTCCGCCGTCGCCAGCATCTCGCTCGACAGGTCGATGCCATGCAATCGCGCTCTGGGGTAACGGCGCGCCGCGAGGATCAGGTTGCGCGCGGTGCCACAGCCGATCTCGAGCACGTTGTCCTGGTCCTGTGGCCTCAACCCGGCGATCAGCCGGTCGCGGCCCAGGAGATAGAATTTGCGGGTGGCATCGTAGACATGACGCTGGTGCCGGTAGATCCGATCCATCAGCTCTTCGCTCACGCAGCTTGCCCCCGCACATAGAGGTGAAAGCCGCCATAGATCGCCGAACGATCGCGGCGCGTGAGCTCGAGCGATCGCTCCTCCTCATAGTGCCAACGCGACAGGATCGCGGGGGCGACGCGGCCGGGCAGCAGGCTGGGCTCGGCGGCGGTGCGGAAGATCACGCGCGCGCCGGGCCGCGCGGTGCGGGTGATCTCCGTCCACAGCGCGTTGAGGTCGTTGTCATCCATCCAGTCCTGCGCGTCGAGCAGCACATAGCGATCGCGCGAGGCGTCGGGACAGCCCTTGAGGTAGTTGGTCAGCGACTGGTGCAGCACCAGCACGCGGTTGGCGCGATCGCGAATAGCCGGGAAATGCGCGCGATGCAGGTAGGGTGGCAGGGGACCTTCGCCATCCTCGTCGTAGCCGCGGCCGAAGGCCTGCCAGGCGAAGTAGTTGTCGGCGATGCTGAAGCCGCAAACCAGCCGCTCCAGACGCGCGCGCAGCACCGGCGCCATGTCGCCGCCGCCGGCCAGCGCCGCGTACTGCGCCGGCGGGATGCCAAGTCCGTAGAGCGACAGCCGCCGGCTGGTCGCCCAGCGCACCAGGCGTTTGTCGAACAGCGGCGCCAACGCGGTCTCGAAGATGGTGCGCTGCTCGCCCAGCGTACGCGCGCGCAGCACGTCGCGCGGATTGATGCCGTAGGCGCGTGCCACGATATGCGCCACGCCGATGAAGCGGCCGAGCAGGCCGTGGCGATAGAAGTCGCGCGCGAACATGCCGATGCGCCGACGGCCCAGCCCCAGCACGCGGCGGCGCTCCCAGTACAGGCGGCTCGACGTGTCGAGCTTGGGCGCAAGGAAGCGCCAATAGGCCTCGACATTGGCCTGCGCATCGGCGGCGCCGAAGAAGCGGTAGAACGTCGACCAGTCCGGCAGCTCGCGCGCCGCGGCCAGCTTCAGGCGATTGAGCGCGACATGCGCCGGGCTGAGATCGACCGCGGTGATGCGCCGGGGATCGCCGACAAGGTAGGAGAGGATATTGCAGCCGCCCGAGGCGATGGCCACGACATGGTTGTCAGGCTGGATCGCCAGCGCCTCCATGTCGACGTCTGGGTCCTCCCAGATCTGCGGATAGACCAGACCCTTGAACGCCTGGGTGAAGAGGTGCTGGAGGGCACCGTCGAATAGCGACTTCATCCCGACAGTTTAGCCCACGGGTCGTGTCGGTTTAATGAAGCCGCTACTACAGATAGTAGTCAGGCAGGCGGCAGACCGACGGACGACGCGCGTTGCCCGCAATCGGCGTGACACCTACGATTGGCAACGACGATGGAGGACGCGGATGAAGGCGCGGATCGCGGTTGGGGTGCTGGCGATGACGCTGTCGGCCGCGGCAGTGGCGCAGCAGATGATGCCCGCAGGCTATGTCGACTATGTCGTCGACGGCATCCACTGGAAGTTCGTCAGCGCCGAAGGTCAGGCGCGCTTCGGCACGGTGTTCGGCGATGGCCCGACCGAGTTCGAGCCGTTCTTCGTGACCTGTCGGGGCGGGCAGGGGACGCTGACCTTCAGCCTGCCGCAGGCTGTCGAACCGGCGCAGACCGGCAGCGTTCTGCGCCTCTCTCTCAAAGGCAGCGCGCTCGATATTCGTGTCACCAAGACCGAGGCCATGGGCGCGCCGGCGCTCCGGGGCAATTTCGAGATCGCGGCGATGGCGCTTCTGGCGCAAGGCGCCGCCGATAGCGACATGATCGACGTCTCGGCCGGGCGTTGGAAGATGGGCTATGCCGCCCGAGAGTTCGCTACGGCTTTCGCCGGCTTCCGCCAGGCCTGCATCGGGCGACGAAGCTGAGTCTGGATTTCATCTTCCGTCGCGCCGCTCGCTGACGGCGCGCTGCGCTTCAAGGGCATTAGGCCCTCACTGTCATCCTGAGCGCAGCGAAGGATCCTGCGATATCGCGGTCAAACATTGGTGTTGTGACCGACCACACCACCGCGAGGTCCTTCGCTGCGCTCAGGACGACAGCTGAATCAGTTCAACGTCCTGAGTGCCTCGACCAGCGCGTCGGGCTTCTCGTGTCCGACGAGGTGGCCGGCTTGCGGGATGGTCGTCAGCCGCGCGCCCGAGATGCCTTTGACGAACTCGTGGGCGTAGACCGGCGGGATCAGCCGATCGTTCTCGCCCCACACCACGAGGGTGCGCGCCTTGATGCGGTAGAGTCGTTCCGACAGCCCGCGCTCGGGGATCGGGAACAGCATCTTGCCGGCGGTGCCCAGGCGGCGCGCGTTGGCGATCATGAACTCGGCGAGGAACTTCACGTCATTCATGTCGCCGCCCGGCGTCATCAGCTTCACGCCGGCCTCGACATCGTGGAACAGGTAGCTGGGGAATTCCTGCGGCAGCAGGGCGAAGATATCGACGATGGGATGCTCCGGCAGCCAGATGCCGGCCGGCGCGATCAGCGCCAGGCGTTCGATCTCGTTGGGCGCGATCGCGGCCATCTCGGCGGCGATCATACCACCCATCGAGTGGCCGACGACCAGCGGCTTGCTCAACCCCAGCGCCTGCATGACGTCGTAGCCGTGCAGGGTGACGTCGAGCATGTCGCGCAGGCGCTCTTCGCCGGCGGAATCCTCGTAGCCCGGCAGCAGTGGCGCGTAGACGCGGTAGTGGCGTGCGAGGGCGGCGATCACCCGATCCTCGCGCATCAGGCCGCCGGCGCCATGCAGGTAGAACAGCGGTGGTCCGTCGCCGCCTTCGTAAACGCGGACCTTGTTGCGGCCGCCGGCGACGTCGATCAGACGAGACGTAATTGTCATGCTTACTCCGCCGCCACTTGGCGACGCTCATCCTGCTGCATCGGCTTGATCCAGAAGCGATCTTCGTTGCGCCACTCCGGGAACAGCTCGGCTTTGAGCTTGGGCATGACCTGCTCGGCGAACAGTTTGGTCGAGTGCCGGACCTTGTCGCTGGGCATGTCGCCGATCTGGAACAGGCCGAAGATGTTGCCCACGCGCAGGGTCTTCGCCAGGTCGACCATGCGGTCATAGACCGTCTTGGGTGAGCCGGCGATGATGTAGCCCTGGTCGACGAGGTCCTTCCACGTCAGCGTCGGGTAGTTGCGCAACTGCGCCTGAGTGAGCTGCGTGATCATGTTGGCCTGCAAGGTCTTGACCGTGCGGTAACCCGGCGCGTCGGCGAAGCCCGGGTAGACGTGCAGGCAGCGGTTATAGAAATAATGCACGTGCTTGCTGTAGAGCTTCTCCGCCTCGGCATCGGTATCGGCGACGCAGATCACCTGGGCGAAGCCGCCGCGATAGGGACTCTCGTCCTTGCCGGCCTTGGCGACACGCTCCCAATAGCCATCCATCAGCTGCTTGGCGCGCAAGTAGCCAGAGTAGCTGAGGTAGCAATAGGTGTAGTCGAACTCGAGGCAGAAATCGTAGGTCTCGATCGAGCCGCCGCCGGGGATGAAGATCGGTGGCCGTGGGCGCTGGATCGGTTTGGGCCAGCAATTGACGTAGCGCAGCTTGGTATAGCGGCCGTTGAAGGCGAAAGGCTCGTCCTCGCGCCACGCCCGCATGATCAGCTCGTGCGCTTCGCTGTACTTCTCGCGCGTCAGCGCCGGGATCGTGCCGTAGGCGTAGTTGGTGTCCATCGACGTCCCGACCGGGAAGCCGCAGGCGAGGCGGCCGCCGGTCATTACGTCGAGCATCGCGAATTCCTCGGCGACGCGGATCGGCGGATTGTAGAGCGCGATCGAATCGCCCAGCACCATGATCGCCGCCTTGCTGGTGCGCCGCGCCAAGGCGGCCGCCATCAGGTTGGGCGAGGGCATCAGGCCATAGGCGTTGGCGTGATGCTCGTTCACGCCCAGCGCATCGAACCCCATGGTCTCGGCGTATTCGAGCTGGTCGAAGTAGTCGTGATAGACGTGATGGCCACGCTTGGCGTCGTAGAGCGTCGTCGGGATGTCGACCCAGACCGACCGATACTTCTCGCGGAAGTCATCCGGCAGATGGGGCCACGGCATCAAGTGGAACCAGGTGAACTTCATCATGTCCTCCCCGGGGCGGGTTCCGAAGGTCATGCTGAAGGTAGCGGCTCGTCAGGGCGGCAAACAAGGAAAGATGACGCCAACGTCACGCGAAGCGGAACGCCGCTGGACGAACCTTACCGTCATTCCGAGCGCAGCGAGGAATCTCGTCTCCCTGGATTGCTCGCTGAGGTCGGAATGACAGGAGCTACTCGGCCGCGAGCAGCTTCAGGCCGGTGATGCCCGCCACGATCAACGCGATGCAGATCAGTCGACCAACGCTCGCGCTTTCGCCAAGCCACAGGATGCCGACGGCGGCCGTGCCGACAGTGCCCACGCCCGTCCACACCGCGTATGCGGTGCCGAGCGGCAGGCTGCGCAGCGCGACACCGAGCAGGCCGAGGCTGGCGATCATGCATAGTACGGTGAGGATCGAGGGCAGGGGCCGGGTGAACCCCTCGGTGAATTTCAGGCCGACGGCCCAGCCGATCTCGAGTAGACCGGCGACAAAAAGAACGACCCACGCCATGGCGACCTCCTCTGGGGGCCATGACAGGGTCGTCCCTGCCGATGCGGCGATAAACGCGGGGGCGTCCCCGCACCGATACACTTACGTGGTGATCCAGTCACCGAATTCAAGAGGTCGCAGGTAGCGTGCGTTCGACGTGATAGGCCTTCGCGGTGATCAGCCAATCGCCGTCGAAGCGGTGATAGGTGAGGTAATCGACGAAGACGAGATTGTTGATCCGCACGCGCAGCTTGATGAAGGCCTGCATGTCGGACGCGAAATCGACCAGCAGGATCTCCTCCTCGCGTGGCGCGCCCAGCGACTTCGGCGAGGTACGCTTGGCGAGAATGTCTCGATAGACGTCGGCCGGCCACACGGTCATCACGCCCTCACGATAGCCATGCAGGTTGGCGGTCGGGCGAAACACGCGATCGAAGCGCGAGACATCGCAGTCGTACATGAGGTCGAAGTAGCGTCCGACCGACTCGGTCAGCGCGCGCAGATTCTCCTGGTCGTGCATCGGTATACCCTCCGTACGCAGCTCACCGACGATCGCGGTACTGGCTTGCGCTGGATGTAGGGCGCATCGGAGAATTGGCAAAGCGTCTCCAGGGGAACAACACCGATGCTGCTCTACGAACATCCGCTGTCGTCATACGTCCAGAAGGTCAAGATCGCGCTGCGCGAGAAGGGCGTCGCGTTCACGCCCGAGTTGCCGACGGGCATCGGCTCGGGCTCGGCCGGCGGCGGCTTTCAGGAGGCCAGCCTGCGCAACGAGGTGCCGGCGCTGGTCGACGGCGACGTGCGCATCTTCGATTCAACGATCATCCTCGAATACATCGAGGACAAGTTCCCGACGCCGCCGCTGTTGCCGCGCGATCCGGCCGAGCGCGCCCGCGCGCGCATGATCGAGGACATCTGCGACACGCACTACGAGGCGGTCAATTGGGGCCTGGGCGAGATCAACTGGTTCAAGCGCGCCGAGGGCGCGCTGAAGGACAAACTGATCGCCGCGGCCACGGAACAGACCGCGCAGATCCAGGCGTGGCTCGAGCGCCAGCTCGGCGGTCGCACCTGGTTCAATGGGCCGAGCTTCGGCTGGGCCGACCTCTCGGTCGCGCCCTACCTCAATCGATCCTTCCATTACGGCATTGGACCGACGCCGGAGTCCGCACTGGACCGTTGGCTCAAGCGCATCAAGGAGCGGCCGTCGGTGGCGCAGACCTTCACCGAGTTCGAGGGTGCCAAGGCGGGCATGGCCAATGCCGCCGAGCGTCTGGCCTCGGGGCAGATGCGCCGCGAATACCGCGATCACCGGCTGGAATGGATGATCAAGTCGGGCGGCGTCCAGGTCGTGCTCGACGGCATGGCCAAGAACAACATCCGCTTCAGCTGGCCATAGCGTCGCGCTTTCGCCCTCAATCCAAACGCCGCACTTCCATCGCCTTGCCGGTCGTGCCGTGGTTGACGCCGGCGGTGCGCAGGAAGGGGTTGTCCTTGCCGGCGCCCCACAAGGCGAGGCCCTGGGCCAGCAGCCCGCCATCGACCTTCAGCACTTCGCCGGTGATGAAGCGCGCGTCGTCGGAGCAGAGGAACGCGGCGGCGGCGGCGATGTGCGTACCCTCGCCACGCTCCGGCCACGGCTGCCGCGCGAACTGCTGCTCGAACTTCTCCGGCCGGCCGCGATGCACCAGCGGCGTAGAGATCACCCCCGGCGCGATGGCGTTGACGCGAATGCGGAATGGCGCGAGCTCGGCGGCGACGTTCTCGGTCAGGCTGATCACCGCGGCCTTGGCGGCGGAATAGGCGTGCGAGCCGCCGCCGCCGACGATGCCGGCGATCGACGCGGTGCTCAGAATTGCGCCACCGCGGCCATGGAACCTCATGGCGATCGAGGCGTGCTTCATGCCGAGAAAGACGCTGCGCGTGAGCACCGCGAAGGTGTAGTCCCAGCCCTCGACCGTGGTCTCGGCGATCGGACCGAAGGCGCCACCGACACCGGCGTTGAGATAGGCGATGTCGAGCGTGCCGAAGAGCCTCTGCGCCTCGGCGACCATCGCCGCCGCGTCGCGCTCCTCAGCCACGTCGGTGCGGATGAAACCGATGCGCTCGCCCTGGCCGCGAGCGCGCGCCAGCGCCAGGGTTTCCTTGCCATTGTCCTCGTTGAGGTCGGCCACCAGCACCTTGGCGCCCTCGTCGAGGAAGCGCAGCACGGTGTCGCGACCCATGCCGCTGCCGCCGCCGGTGATGATCGCGACCTTGTCCTGAAGTCTGCCCGCCACGCGCCGATCCTCCCGCAAGCTCATTTGTTGCGGCGAGCCTACACGCAGAAAACGCCTCTCGTCCCTGCGAGCGAGAAGCTTCTTCCTGCGTGCTATCGCTTGCCGAACGGGGCGGCGTCAGGCGGCCACGCGCGTGCCGCGCTCGCGACCCTCGAGCATCGGCTTGTGACGCTGAAACAGGTTGATCACCGCATCCATGGCGGCACGCACGCGCGGTAGGGTGCGCAGGTCGCGATGCACCAGCAGCCATTGCTCCACCACGACGTCTTCGAGGATGCCGCCAACGCGCTGCAAGCGGGTATCGGTATCACCGAGATAGCAGGGCAGCACGGACAGCCCGGCGCCGTGGCGCACCGCCTCGTGCAGGACCAGCCAGTTGTTGACCCGCGTCGTGGGCTTGGCGCCGTCGAGCAGCGCGGCGATCCATTTCTGGCCCGGCATGTAGCTGTGATCGTCGTCGAAGCCGACCCAAGGCAACGCGCGCAGCTTCTCCGGTGAAGGCCGACCGACCGTAAGCCGGTCTGGCGCGGTGTAGATCGCGTAGGCGACGCGGCCGAGCTTGCGCGCGACAATGTCGGCCAGGTCGGGCACCTGCTCGCGGATCATCAGGTCGGCCTCGCGGCGCGACAGGTTGGCCAGCATATGGCTGGTCACCAGCTCGAACTCGATCTCGGGCAGGCTGGCCCGCAGGCCCGGCACATGGCGCGCCAGCATCGTGGTCATCGCCTCGCCGGCGGAGATGCGCACCACGCCGCGCGCGGTGTCGGTCAGCCCGGCGCTGCGTCGGCCGATCGATTCAGCGGCGCGCTCCATCATCTCCGCGTCGTCGAGCAACTCCTCGCCGGCCGAGGTCGGCACGAAACGGTCGGGCAGGCGGTCGAACAGCCGCGCGCCGATGCGTTCCTCCAGCGCATGGACTCGGCGCGCCACGGTCGGGTGGCTCACCCCCAGCCGCCTCGCTGCCATGGTTAGGCTGCCCTCGCGGGCGAGGGTGAGGAAAATTCGGAGGTCGTCCCAATCGGCGCTCATGTACAAAAATGTACAGGAAGTACTCGATCTTGTCGAATGACGAACGACAACGTACGGCCTAGTTTTGATCTCGAAGACGCTCGAGGAGTTGATCCATGGCCTTCCTGACCGACACACTGCGTGCCGATCGTTGGGAATTCGATCTGCCGCGAACCCTGTATGGTGCGGTTCGTCATCGCCTGGAATTAGCCCGTTCGCGCGTCGCTCTCCTGGAGTTGGACGCGCGATTGCTGGCCGATGTCGGGCTGGATCGCGCGGCGGCCAAGGCCGAGGCCGACAAAGGGTTCTGGAGCTGAGCCATGCACGTCGAACAACGCCTTTTCAGTTTCACCTCGGGTGTCCGTGGCCGGATCGCCTGGGCGGTAGCGGTCGGTCTGGCGGCAGTGGCGGCTGGCGTGGCGCGCTTGGCGCTGCTGGGCTGGCTGATCGCCGAGATCTTCGCCGGCAAGGGCCTCGACGCGCTGCTGTGGCCGATCGCGGCGGTCGCGCTGGTGATGGTGCTGCGCGGCGCGCTGGAACACACGCGCACGATGGTGGCGCACGAGACTGCGGCGCGGGTGCAGCGCAAGCTCCGGCGCGCGATCTTCGATCGCATCGCCGCGCTCGGGCCGGCGGCGGTGGCGCGGCGACGCTCGGGCGCGCTCACCCTGTCGCTGGTCGACGGCGTCGAGCAGCTCGAGGTCTATTTCGGCCAGTTCCTGCCGCAGTTCCTGATCGCGCTGCTGACGCCGCCGCTGATCTTCATCGCCGTCGCCTTCATCGACCTGCCGGTGGCGCTGGTGACGCTCGCCTTCGCGCTGCTAGCGTTGTTCGCGCCGGCACTGTGGCACAAGAAGGATACGCAGGCCTCGCTCAACCGGCAGCGCGCCTATGCCGCCTTCGCCGCCGACTTCCTCGATTCGATCCAGGGCCTGGCGACGCTCAAGGCCTTCGGCCAGAGCGGCGCGCGCGCCGATCGTCTGGCCGAACGCGCGCGCGAGCTGTTCCGCCGCACCATGTGGGTGCTGGCGACCAATTCCGCGGCGCGCGGCATCACCGACACCGCGATCGCCTGCGGCGCGGCTGCCGCGCTGGCGCTGGGCGCCTGGCGGGTCGAGAACGGCGCCCTGTCGATCGCCGGCCTGCTGGTGACCCTGATGCTGGGCATCGAGGTCTATCGGCCAATGCGCGAGCTGCGCTCGGTGCTGCACCAGGGCATGGTCGGCATGTCGGCCGCTCAGGGCATCTACGCCATTCTCGATGATCAGCCCTCGGTGACCGACGCACCGCCGGCCACGCTGACCGCGCCACTGACGCCGGCGATCGCCTTCGAGGATGTGCGCTTCCGCTATCCCGGCAGCCCGCGCATCGTGCATGACGGGCTGAGCTTCAGGGCCGATGCCGGCGAGCGCATCGGCATTGTCGGTCCCTCGGGCGGCGGCAAGTCGTCGATCGTGCGGCTGCTGCTACGCTTTCACGATCCGGAGTCCGGCCGCATCACTATCGGCGGCCATGACCTGCGGGCGCTGTCCTTCGCGCAGATCCGCTCGATGATCTCAGTCGTGAACCAGGACACGTTCCTGTTCCACGGCACGGTCGAGGATAACGTCCGCATGGGCCGCGCCGACGCGACCCACGCTCAGGTCGAGGCCGCGGCGCGCGCCGCCAACATCCATGATTTCGTCATGGGTCTGCCCAACGGCTACGCCACCGTGGTTGGCGAGAAGGGCATCAAGCTCTCCGGTGGCCAGCGCCAGCGTGTCGCCATCGCGCGTGCCCTGCTGCGCGATACGCCGATCCTGGTGCTCGACGAGGCGCTGTCGGCGGTCGACGCCGAGAACGAGGCGGTGATCCAGGAGGCGCTCGACCTGCTGATGCGGGGACGCACGACTCTCGTCTTGGCGCATCGCCTATCCAGTGTCATCGGCTGCGATCGCATCCTCGTGCTCGATGGCGGCAAGGTGGCCGAGAGCGGTCCGCACGAGCTGCTGATGCGCAAGGGCGGCGTCTACGCCACCTTGATGGCCGAGCAGGCGCGCGAGCGTCAGGCTCAGGAGCAGGCGCCGGTCGCACGCGAGGAGCGCGCCGAGGAGCCGGTCACCGAACGCGCGGTGGCGTTCAAGGCGGCGCAGACCGAGGGCATCCTGCGCGCCGAGGGGCTGGGCTGGTTCCGCCTCACCGTCGAGCTGATGAAGATGATCCTGCCGTGGAAGGGCAAGCTCGGCCTGACCTTCACCTTCGGCGTGCTGCGCGTGATCGCGTTCATCGGCGTCGGCGTGCTGGGCGCGCTGGCGGTGCAGGCGCTGAAGAACGGCCAACCCTATGCGCCGTATCTCTGGGCGCTGGCCGTCGTCGCGCCGCTGTCGGGCCTGCTGCACTGGCTGGAATCCTGGCTGGCGCATGACATGGCCTTCCGCCTGCTGGCGGAGATGCGTATCGCCACCTTCCGCAAGCTCGACGCGCTGGCGCCGGCCTATCTGACGCGGCGGCGCACCGGCGATCTGATGTCGCTGGCGACACACGATATCGAGCTGGTCGAGTACTTCTTCGCCCACACCGTGGCGCCGGCCTTCGTCGCCATCCTGGTGCCCGCCGCGGTGCTGATCGTGCTGGGCCAAACCAGTGGCTGGATCGTGCTGGCGCTGCTGCCGTTCCTGATCGCCGTGGGCCTCAGCCCGTTCCTGATGCGCAAGCGCGTCGATCGGCTGGGCTCGCGCGCCCGCGAAGCGGCCGGTGAACTCGGCGCCTTCGCGGTCGACTCGGTGCAGGGCCTGGGCGAGATCGTCGCCTTTCAGCAGGAGAAGATCAGGGGCGACAAGCTCGATGCGCTGACCGCGCGCCATGCCGGCCTGCGCCTGCCGTTCTTCCGTGAGCTCACCCTGCAGAGCAGCCTGACCGAGATCTTCACTGGCCTCGGCGGCCTCGCCGTGGTCGCCGCCGGCGCGTGGCTCGCCTCGCGCGGCGCCATCGATCCGTCGGTGCTGCCGCTGCTGGCCCTGCTGGCGATGGCGGCGTTCTTGCCGGTATCGGAGATCGCCCATGTCGGCCGGCAGCTCGCCGACACGATGGGCTCGACGCGCCGTGTCTATGCGCTGGACAACGAGCCGGTGCCGGTGACCGATGGCAAGGGTGTGCCGGCGCGGCCCGGCGCAGCGGCGCTCGCACTGGAGAATGTGCACTTCACCTATCCCGGCCACGAGCGCGCGGCGCTGCACGACGTGAGCTTCGCGGTGCCCGCCGGCAAGACGGTGGCGCTGGTCGGCATGTCCGGTGCGGGCAAGACGACCACGGCGCAGCTGTTGATGCGCTTCTGGGATCCCGATCAGGGCCGCATCACGGTCAACGGATCGGACCTGCGGGACTGGAAGCTGGATGACCTGCGCCGCAACATCGCGCTCGTCGCCCAGGACACCTACCTGTTCAACGATACCCTGCGCGCCAATATCCTGATCGCGCGGCCCGATGCCAGCGAGGCCGATCTGCTGGCCGCGGTCGAGCATGCGTCGCTGGGCGATCTGGTCGCGGCGTTGCCCGAGGGGCTCGACGCCCCGGTCGGCGAGCGCGGCACCAGCCTCTCGGGCGGCCAGCGCCAGCGTGTGGCCATCGCGCGCGCCTTCCTGAAGGACGCGCCGGTGCTGATCCTCGACGAGGCGACGTCGCATCTCGACGCGGTCAACGAGCAGGCGGTGCGCGGCGCGCTGGACCGGCTGAAGGCCGACCGCACCACCATCGTCATCGCCCACCGCCTGTCGACGGTGCGCGACGCCGATCTGATCGTCGCCATGGACGAGGGCAGGGTGGTCGAAACCGGCGACCACGCCAGCCTGATCGCAAAGGGCGGGCTCTACGCCCAGCTGGTGTCGCGGCAGATGGCCGGCCCGATGGCGGTGGCGGCGCAGTGACTTAGCGTTGCCAGCGGGGCGGCAGGGCGGGCGTCGAGGGAGTCGCTGGGATCACGGTACGCGTGCCGTCGGGATTGCGCAGGACGATGTCGTTCTCGCGCCGTATGATCACGGTCGTGCCACTGGGCTGCCGATAGACCTGGATGCGCTCGCGCGGCGCCGGATCGGCGGCGATCGACTCGCCGGCCGCGAGCGTGAGGCAGAAGATCAGCGCCATCCATCGCATGCGGCGATCATAGCACCGTATCAGCCAAGGCGCTTCAGCGCCTTGATCACTTCTCGCAGGCCGCGCCCGAGCACCTTGTCGCGCCGCATCACCAGGGCGAGCTTGCGGCTGAGCCGCGGCAACAGCGTGTGCGTCGTGACGGCGAGGCGCTCGCCGCGCCTGCGCATCGCCGTGCCGGGCAATATCGCCACGCCTAGCCCGGCCGCCACCAGCTCCTTGATCGCCTCGACATTGCCGAGATCCATCACCGGCGTGGGATGCACGCCAGCACGGGCGAACCAGGAATCGGCCAGCCGCCGCGTGTTGCCGGCCGTCTCGTAGAGGATCAGCGGGCGCGTCGCGAGCAAAGCGGGCGTCACGGTCTTCGGCAGAGGTTCACCCTCGGAAGACGTGATGGCGACAAAATCGTCGTCGAGCAGCGGCGTGATGGCGAAGGCGCGCCCCGGCGCCGGCAGCGTCACCAGGCCGATATCGACCGTATTGGCCTCGAGTTCCCGCAGCACGTCGACGGTATTCTGCGACGTCACGGTGATCTCGATCGACGGAAACCGCCGACGCAAATCGCGCAGGATCGGCGGCAGGAGATAGATGCTGGCCGTGGCGCCGGTGCCGATACGCACGCGGCCCAGCGCGGCGTCGCCTTGCGTCGCGAGGTCGTCGAGCGCGGCGTTCACCGCCTCCTCGATCCGGGCGGCATGCGCCAGCAGCCGCTTGCCGCCTTCGGTTGCCATCGTCCGCTTGCCGACGCGCTCGACCAGCCGCACGCCCAGCCGCTTCTCGAGCTGGCGCACCTGCAGGCTCACCGCCGGCTGGCTGATGCCCAGACGGTCGGCAGCGGCGGAGAACCCGCCGAGCTCAATAACGCGGCGGAACGTGTTCAGCTGGTCAAGGCGAAGGTCGCGCATACCAAAGAATTGCTTATGATCGGTATTACCCGCAACAGCTTCCTTTATAGGAGAAGCAGTATGACCATGACGCATCGCCCCAGGGAGATGCCCATGCCCGCGATGAATCCGACACCGATCGGTGGCCCGTCGGCCTGGTTCGCCAGCGACTATCAGGATCGCGACGACTGGATGCTCCGGTTGACCGACGCCGACCGGGCCGAGATCGACGAGGCTGTGCGGGGCAGCCGGGCGCTCGATATCCAGGCGATCGGCCGCGACGATTTCGCGTTGCCCGGGCTGGCGGCGCGTCTGCGGACGCTGCGGGCACGGGTGAAAGACGGCGCGGCCTTCGGCTACGTGCGCGGCATTCCGGTCGAACGCTACGACCGCGAGACGCAGTTGCGCGTCTACTGGGGCTTGTCGCGGCACCTCGGCGATCCAGTACCGCAGAACCGCAACGGCCACATGATCGCCCATGTGATCGATGTCGGGGATCGGCCTGATGACGTCAATCGCCGTTTGACGCAGAGCAATGCCGAGCTCGCCTTCCACTCCGATTCCTGTGACGTCGTCGGGCTGCTCTGCGTACGCGCGGCGATGCGCGGCGGCACCAGCGCGATCGTCAGCGCCATCGCCGTGCATGACGAGATGCTGCGTCGCGACGCGAATCTATGCGCGGCGCTCTACGAGCCCATCGTGCTCGATCGACGCGGCGAGGTGCCGCCGGGCAAGACCCCGTGGTTCGAGATGCCGGTCTTCACCCGGCACAACGGGCAGTTCAACGGCTATGGGCCGCTGCCGCAGTACATCGAATCAAGCCAGCGCTTCGCCGATGCCCCGCGGCTGACAGCGCGGCAGCGCGCAGCGATCGACCTGTTCTACGCGATCTGCGCCGACGAGCGGTTCTGCCTGCGTATCCCGTTTGAGCCTGGCGACATCCAGTTCCTGCAGAACCACCTGATCTTCCATTCCCGCACCGCCTACGAGGATTGGCCGGGCGGGCAGCGCAAGCGCCACCTGATCCGCATGTGGCTGTCGCTGCCCGACGGACGCGAACTGCCGCCCGTCTTCCTCAACAAGTGGACCAACATCACGCGCGGCGCGCGCCGCGGCGGCGCCGTCGTCGCCGAGGGCAAGGCGCCGATGATTCCGTTCGAGCCGGAGATGCCGGCCTACGCCTAGCGCCGGATGGCTACGCGGTGTTACGGCGATGCGCCGTCGCCAGAGCCTGGTCGAGGTCGGCGAACAAATCTTCCTTGGCCTCGATACCAACACTCAGGCGCAGTAGATCGGCCGGTGCCGGCGTGCCGGCGCCCTCGACGCTGGCGCGATGCTCGATCAGGCTCTCGACGCCACCCAGCGAGGTGGCGCGCTTCCACAGCCCGACCTGGGCGGCGACGGCGATGGCGGCGGCTTCACCGGTGAGCTTCAGCGCCGCGTCGCCCTTTACCCGGATCGACATCATCGCGCCGAACCCGCCGCTCATCTGCCGCGCGGCGACGTCGTGGCCGGCGAAGTCCGGCAGGCCGGGGAACAGCACCGCCTCGATCAGCGGATGGGCCGCGAGCTTTCGCGCCAGCCACTGCGCGTTCTCGGCGGCGGTGCGCACGCGTGGGAACAGGGTGCGCATGCCGCGCAGCAACAAGTAGGACTCGAGCGCGCCCAGGATCGTGCCGAGTTGGGCGCGGATCAGGCGGATGCGCTTCCAATGATCGTCGTCGCGCGCGCCGACCAGCGCGCCGGCCATCGCGTCGCTGTGGCCGGCGAGGTACTTGGTGGCGGCGTGCATCACCAGGTCGGCACCGTGCTCGATCGGCCGGGTGAAAACCGGCGTCGCGCAGGTCGAGTCGACGGCGAGCAGGGCGCCGGCATCGTGGGCGATCTTGGCACAGGCGGCGATATCCGAGATGCACCACAGCGGGTTAGCCGGCGTCTCCAGCCAGATCATCTTCGTCTTGCCAGGCTTCACCGCGTGGCGTACCGCCTCGACGGAATCGGCATCGACGAACTCGACGACCAGCCCCCAGTGCGTCGCGAAATTCAGCAGCCAATTGCGCAGCGACCAGTACATGACCTTCGGCGCGATCACATGGTCGCCCGGCGCCAACGCCAGAAAGCACGCGGTCGCCGCGCTCATGCCCGAGGAGAACACCAGCGCCGCCGCGCCGCCCTCGAGTTTCGCGAGCAGTTCCTCGGGTTGGTTGTAGTTCGGCGAGTCGGCGCGGCTATAGATGCGGCCCGATCGATACTGGTTGTCGGGATCGCGCAGATAAGTGGTGGCGAGATGGATCGGCGGCACTACCGCGCGCGTCGTCTCGTCGACCCAGCCCAGCGCCTGGGCGGCCAGCGTTTCCGGCGAAAGGGGCGGCTTCACGCCACGCGCTTCTGCTGGCTGGGGTGGTCGCCGGCGATACGCAGGAAGTTCTCCAGGATCTTGTGGCCGTGCTGCGAGGCGATGCTCTCGGGATGGAACTGCACGCCGTGGATCGGCAGGCTGCGGTGGCGCATGCCCATGATCATGCCGTCGTCAAGCTGGGCCACGATTTCGAGCTCGGCCGGCAGGCTGGCGCGCTCGACGATCAGCGAATGGTAGCGCGTCGCTTCGAAGGGCGAGGGAACGTCTTCGAACACGCCTTGGCCGGTGCTGCGGATCGACGACAGCTTGCCGTGCATCGGCACGGGCGCTCTAACCACCTTGCCGCCGAAGGCCTGGCCGATCGATTGGTGGCCCAGGCAGACGCCGAGCAGCGGGACCTGCTCCTTTGCCGCCGCCGCGATCAATTCCAGGCAGATGCCGGCCTCGTTGGGCGTGCACGGGCCAGGCGACAGCACGATGCCCGCCGGCTTGCGCGCCAGCACCTCGGCCACCGTGATCTGGTCGTTGCGGTGCACATCGCACGCGCCCCCGACATCGCCGATGTAGTGGACGAGGTTGTAGGTGAAGCTGTCGTAGTTATCGATGACCAGCAGCATGGGGTGTCCTTTCGCGGCCGCAACCTAGCCGCTCACGCCAGCCGCAGCAACGGCACGGCCGCCGCGGCCAGCAGCACGGCGAGGATGCGCGAGGCGGTGAACGGCTCGCGCAGCCAGACGATGGCGATCAGGATGGCGAAGACCGAGCTGGTATCGCGCAGCGCCGATGACGGCGCGATCGGCGCCACGCTCCACACCCAGAGGATCAGCAGGTAGGATGCCACCGACGCCACCGCCGTCGGCGTGGCGATCGTCCAGTTTGTGGCCATGACGTCGATCGGAGTCCCGAGGTGGCGATTGCGCCACCACATCGCCGCGGCGTTGGTGATCGAGACCACGAAACCGTAGGCCCAGGGCGAACCCGCCGCTCGCGCGCCCTGCGCATCGCACATCACGTAGACCGCGGTCGCCACGCCGGCGACGGCGATCCACAGCGACGCGCGCGGTGGAATGGATCGGTCGCGACCGGTGCTGTAAGCGAGGATGCCGAGCGACACGACGATCAGCCCGATGCCCGCGAGCCCGGCAATGCCCAGGTGGTCGCCCGCGAGTAGTGCGGCCATCGGCACCACCAGTACCACCGACATCGCGCGAACCACGGGATAGACTATGCCGAAGCCGGCCAGTTCGTAGGCCTTCAGCAGCGCTATCACGACGACGGTGTTCGTCAGCGTCGATCCTGCGATCCACTTCCATGCCGCTGGTTCGGGGAATCCGCTCCACAGCAGGAAGGGGAGGGAGATCGTGGCGCTCATCAGCATCTGCGCCGCCATGGCTTCGGCGGGACGCGGGCTCGCCTTGACGGCGGCGTTCCAGCCGGCGTGCAGTGCGGCACTGAGCAGCGCCGCGGCGACGTGGATGCTCTCCATCGTCAGGCGAGCTTGCGGTAGTAGACGCTCGTGGCGCAAAGCCCACCGTGTGGCAGCAGCGCATAGTCGGGAATGACGCCGACGAGAGTCCAGCCGGCGCGGGCATAGAGACGTTCAGCGTCGTCGCTGGCGGTGTCCAGCACCAGCAGCGTCTTGCCGGCCGCGCGTGCCGCGTCCTCGGCCGCGCGCATCAGCGCGGCGCCGACGCCCAGCCGACGGGCGCGGCGATGGACCAGCATCTTCGACAGGTCGGCGCGGTGCGGTTGGTTCTCGGGCTGGTCGAGCACGAGTTGGACCGTGCCGAGAATGCCGCGGTCATCCTCGGCCACCAGCAGGGCACGCGCGCCGCTTGCGACATCATCAGCGACGCGGCGCCAGAATGCCATCGCCTTGGCTCGCGACAGCGGGTGCATGAAGCTCACGGAAGCCCCACCCGCGACGCAGTCGATCAGCACGTCGACCAGGCCCTGAAGCTGGGTTTTGTCGAGATGACTGACCTGGCTGATGGCGTAGCGGCTCATCTGATGGTCTCCAGCTGATCGACGATGACGACGGCGTAGCGGGCGGTCTTGCGGGTGCGGTTGCGGAAAGCGGTGGGCCGGTCGAGGACGAAGGCGAGGCAGTCGCCGGTGCGCAGTTGGTGCCGTTCGTCGCCGACGCTGACCTCGATGGCGCCGTCGAGCACCCAGACCTGCTGATGCACGCGCGTGTCACGCGCGCCGCTGTCGAAGGCGACGCGGGCGCCGGCGGGAAACTCGACCTCGACGATCTGGATCGGCGAAGACGCGCCCGCCGGCGAAACGTTGCGCCTGACATAACCCGAGGCGGGATCGCGCCACTGCGGCTGCTCGGCCCGGCGCGCCACGGGATCACGGTCGGGCGTCGGCGGATCGAACAGGCTGGCCAACGACACGCCCAGGCCACTGGCCAGCTTCTCCAACAGCGCGGCGGTCGGGCTGCTCTCGCCGCGCTCGATCACCGAGATCATCGAACGGCTCACCCCGCTGCGGTCCGCCAGCGCCTCCAAGGTCAACCCGCGGGCCCCGCGCAAGTCACGCACTCGGGCGCCGATGCGTTGGTCGAGGTTCGGTTCATCCACCATGATGGACGTAATTCCATTATACTGGAATTCGTGTCAAGACCGCTGACCGTTTGCGGGTACCCGTTGTGCGGGCGCATCCTCGTCTCGGGCATCCGGCAGGCGGGCGCCACTTTGCGTCTAGGTTCAAGGAGGAGCGTTACGGATCATGGCAGGCCGGCGTGGCGTTGACGGCGCGTGCGGTCGTAAAGGAGGGAACGACAATGAAAGTCAGCAACGGGTGTATCGCCTTGCTTGCCGCCGCGGCCTTCATGCTCGCGACGGTGGATGCCGCCTCGGCGCAGAAACGCGGCGGCGTGCTGAAAATCCAGCACATGGACACGCCGCCCAGCGCCTCGATGCACGAGGAGGGCACGGTCTCGACCAACATGCCGTTCATGGCGATCTACAACAATCTGGTGATGTACGACCAGCAGAAGCCGCGCAACAGCTTCGAGACCATCGTGCCCGACTTGGCCAAGAGTTGGTCGTGGAGCGCCGACGGCAAGGCGCTCACGTTCAAGCTGCGCGAGGGCGTGAAATGGCATGACGGCAAGCCGTTCACCGCCAAGGACGTGGTCTACACGATGGAACTGCTGACGGAGACCGGCAAGGAGAAGCTCCGACGCAACCCGCGCGGCGCCTGGTACAGCAATGTCGAGAAGACGACGGCCAACGGCGACTACGAGGTGACGATCCACGTCAAGCAGCCGCAGCCGTCGTTGCTGGCGCTGCTAGCCTCGGGCTATTCGCCGATGTATCCCGCCCACGTGCCCCTCGCTGACATGCGGCGGCGGGCCATCGGCACTGGCCCGTTCAAGCTCGTCGAGCTGAAGATGAACGAGGGTGTCAGGTTGGCCCGCAACCCCGACTACTGGAAGCCGGGCAAGCCCTATCTCGACGGCATCGAGTACACCATCATCCAGGACCGCTCGACGCGCATGCTGTCGTTTATCAGCGGCAAGTTCGACATGACGTTCCCGACCGACGTCTCGGTGCCGCTGCTGAAGGAGGTCAAGCGGGACGCGCCGCACGCGCAGTGCACCTTGCGCCAGACGGCGGTCAGCACCAATCTGATCGTCAATCGCGATTCGCCGCCGTTCGACAACGCGCTCATCCGCAAAGCCATGGCGCTGACGCTCGATCGCAAGTCCTTCGTCGATATCCTGAGCGAAGGTCACAACGCGATCGCCGGCACAATGCTGCCGCCGCCGGAAGGCGTCTGGGGCCTGCCACCGGAGGAGCTCAAGACCACCTTCGGCTACGGCGATGTCGAGAAGAATCGCGAGCAGGGTCGCGAGTTGATGAAGCAGGCCGGCTACGGGCCCGACAAGCGGCTGAAGGTCAAGATCAGCACGCGCAACATCCCCACCTTCCGTGACCCCGCTGTGATCATGATCGACCAGCTCCGGCACGTTTATGTCGATGGCGAGCTCGAGATCATCGACACCGCAGTCTACTACAACCGCATGTTCAAGAAAGAGTACGCGGTGGCGGTGAACCAGACCGGCAGCGCCATCGACGACCCCGATCAGCACTTCTTCGAGAACTATGCCTGTGGCTCGGCTCGCAACTACAACAATTACTGCGATCCCGAGATGACCAAGCTTTTCCAGGCGCAGTCGCGCGAGACCGACATCAAGAAGCGGCTGAAGATGGTCTGGGAAATCGACAAGAAGCTGCAGGAGGAGGTGGCGCGACCGATCATCTACCACGGCGTCGGTGCTGGCTGCTGGCAGCCGCACGTCAAGGGCGTGGTGATCCAGGTCAACAGCATCTACAACGGCTGGCGTTTCGAGGATCTCTGGCTCGACAAGTAGGGCCGGCCTGACAAGCGTGGACATTGTCGAGGAAGACGGCGGCGTGACAGCGGCCTAGGGTGACCGCAACAAAATCGTCACACGCCGTCTTCCCCTCGCATGTCCACCGTCCTCGATCCGCTCGTCATCGCGCTGCTGCTCGCGGCGGCGCTGATGCACGCGACCTGGAACGCGCTTCTCAAGTCGGACCGCGGCGACCGCCTGGCGACCTTCGGCGTGATCATGGCGATGGGCACACTGCAAGCCGCGGTCCTCGTGCCCTTTTTGCCGATGATCGATCCGGCGGCCTGGAAGTGGGCGGCCTGCTCGGTGGCGGTCCACATCCTCTACTATGTGTTTCTACTCAAGGCCTACGCCTATGGCGACTTGAGTCATGCCTATCCCATCGCGCGTGGGTCCGGGCCGCTGCTTGTGGCGCTGTTCTCGGGTCGCCTGCTGGGTGAGGCGCTGCGTGTGCAGGATGTCCTGGGAGTCATCTTGCTGTCGGCCGGGCTGATCGCGTTGGCGCTCCCGGAGCGTAATGGCCGCACCGGCGAGGCTGTATCGCCCGAAGCTCGCCGCCGGCATCGTTTGGCAACGCTGTTCGCGCTGCTGACCGGCGTAACCATCGCGCTTTACATCATCGCCGATGGCCTGGGCGTGCGCGCCGCTGGTCCGACCTTGGAACACAAGATCAGCTACATCGCCTGGCTCAACCTGCTCGAAGGTCCTTGGCTGCTGTTCTTCGCGATCTGGCGGCGGCCGCGCGCCGTGGTTGGCTATCTGCGTACCCACTGGCATCGTGGCGTGGCCGGCGGGCTGGTGGCGCATGGCGGCTACGGCATCGCCATCTGGGCGCTGTCGCAGGGGCCGATGGCGCATGTCGCGGCGCTGCGCGAGACCTCGGTGCTGTTCGGTGCGCTAATGGGCGCGGTGCTGCTGGGCGAGAGCTTCGGCCGTCGTCGCGTGGCCGCCGCGAGTGTGATTGTCGCGGGCCTCGTGCTGATGAATGCACCTCGCCTTTTCTGAGGCGCGCCTGTGCTAGACTGCCGGCAACGACAACGAAGCGATTTCCCCTCGCATGGCAGCCTCGAAGAGGCAGACCCGCAAGAGCCGCGCCGGCAAGACGCGCGCACGCAAGCCAAAGTCGCGCAAGGCCGCGCCGACGACCGTCGGCGCACGCCTGGACGCGGCGCTGGCGGGTATAGGTGCGCGCTGTCGCGGTTTGCTCGACGCGCTGCTCGCACGCCGGTTGGCGTTCAGCGTGCTGGCGGTGCTGTGTCTGGCGCTGCTGGGCATTGGTGGCGGGTTCTGGCTGACGGGGTTCCTCGATGGGCCTCGTCCGTCGCCGCCCGCGCCGTCGGTGGCCAGACCCGCACCGCCGTCCTCCCCGGCGAAGCCAGCGCCGGCGCCGCGCTACGCCAGCATCGATCAGCTGCCGGGCCTGCCGGTCTATAGCGAGTCCCAGGGCAAGCCGCTGCCCAATTACGAGGAGCGGCGCACCCAGCCGCCGACGCCGCGCGCCGCGCCGGCCGGCGCGGCGTGGCAACGCAACGCCATCGCCTTCAGCGACGATCGCCGCCGGCCGCTGATCGTGGTGGTGATCGACGACATGGGCGTTGACCGGCCACGCTCGCGCCGTGTCACCGAACTGCCGCAGCCGCTGACCCTTTCCTATCTGCCCTACGCGCGCGATCTGGCGGAGCAAGCCACGGCGGCGCGTAGCCGCGGTCACGAGCTGATGCTGCATCTGCCGATGGAACCGATGTCGGGAAGCGTCGATCCTGGTCCCAACGCGCTGCTCACCAGCCTGTCGCTCGACATGATCCGCCGGCGCACCGTGGCGGCGTTGGACTCGTTCTCCGGCTACGTCGCGGTCAACAACCACATGGGCAGCCGGTTCACGACCTGGCGCCCCGGTGTCGAGGCGTCCTTGCGCGAGATGAAAGGGAGGGGGTTGGCCTATCTCGATTCGCGCACCCATGCAGACACGGTGGGCGGGCTAGTGGCCGAAGAGCTCGGCATGCCGAATGTCGACCGGCACGTCTTCCTCGACGACGTCATGACCGGCGACGCCGTGCGCCGGCAGCTTGCCGAAACCGAGGCCCTGGCGCGGCGACAGGGCTTTGCCATTGCCATCGGCCACCCGCACGATGTCACCATCCAGGCGCTGGCGGAGTGGTTGCCGAGACTGTCGGGCAAGGGATTCGTCCTCGGACCGATCAGCGCCGCGATCCGCCGCAGGGGTTGGCAGTAGCGCAGGCCGCGTTCTAGCCTCCGAGACGATCAACGGAGGGCATTTGATGGACGCGACCTGGATGGCGGCGGGCGATCTGGCGGCGGCGGTGCGCGCGCGCAAGGTCTCGTCGGTCGAGCTGCTCGAGCACTTCCGCCGGCGCGTCGAGCAGCACAACCCCCAGATCAACGCCGTCGTCGTATTCGACTGGGAACGTGCGAAGGAGCGGGCGGCCTGGGCCGACGCGGCGATGGCGAAGGGCAAGACGACGGGGCCGCTGCATGGCGTGCCGATGACGGTGAAGGAGTGCTTCGATGTCGAAGGGCTGCCGACCACCGCCGGCTTTGTGGGGCTCAAGGCCAATGCCGCGTTGCGCCACGCCGACGCGGTGAAACGGCTGCTCGACGCCGGCGCGGTGATCTTCGGCAAGACCAATACGCCGCTCTTCGCCGGCGACTTCCAGACCTACAACGAGGTCTACGGCACCACCAATAATCCCTGGGATCTGACGCGCGGGCCGGGCGGGTCGTCGGGCGGCTCGGCGGCGGCGCTGGCCGCGGGCCTGACGCCCTTGGAGTTGGGCAGCGACATCGGCGGCTCGATTCGCAACCCCGCGCATTTCTGCGGCGTCTATGGCCACAAGCCGAGCTACGGCGTGGTGTCGCTGCGCGGTCATGTGCCCGGACCGCCGAACTCGCTTAGCCTGGCTGACATCGCCGTCGCCGGGCCGTTGGCGCGCAACGCCGATGACCTCGACCTGGCGCTATCGGTGCTGGCCGGGCCGGGTGAGTGGGATGCCGCCGCCTGGCGTATCGATCTGCCGGCCCCGCGGCGTACCTCGCTCGCCGACTATCGGGTCGCGATCTGCCCCGACGACGCCTTCTGCCCGGTCGAGGGCGAGATCGCCGACGCCATCAGCCGCGCCGGTGACGCGCTGGCCAAGGCTGGTGCCACCGTCCGCGAGTCGAAACCGGCGATCGACTTCGGCGACAGCTTCCGCCTGTTCTATCGCATGCTCGCCGCGACGCTGGCGCCGGGCTACGACGAAGGCCTGCTGGAGCAACTCGCGATCGGCGCGAAGGCGGCGACCGATCAGCGTTCTATGCGCACGCTGTTCATGCAGGGTTCGACCATGCGCCATGTCGACTATGTGCGCGCGGAATCCGCGCGTCAGGAGGAGCGCGCGCGGTGGGCCGACTTCTTCACCGGTTACGACGTGTTCCTGTGCCCGATGGTCATGACGACGGCCTTCGCGCACGACCACTCGCCGGATCTGCAGGCGCGACGCCTGACGGTCAACGGCGCGCAGCGCGGCTACCTGGAAGCGATCGGCTGGGCTGGACTGATCGGCAATGTCCGGCTGCCCTCGACGGTGGTGCCGGTGGGGCGCACCAGGGCAGGCCTGCCGATCGGCATCCAGGTGGTCGGGCCTTACCTGGAAGACCGCACCTGCATCGACGTCGCGCGGCACCTGGCCAAACTGGTGGGCGGCTTCGCGCCGCCGCCTGCCTACGCCTGACCGCAGGGTTCGTCGTAGCCGGCATAGGCGGGCTGCAGCGAAGGCGATTTCCGCCGGCGGCGGCGCGCGGCTATCCTCGATCGCAAGCAACGTGTTCGAGGAAACGCCCCCATGTCCTTCACGCCCGCCGACTGGCGCGGACGCATCGTCAATCCGTTCGCCGGACGTGACATCAACTGGCTGCTCGATTTTCGCGCCGAGACCCGCGGCGATCATCCCTGGCTGGTGTGGGAGCCATTCGAAGGCCCACGCCAGGTCTGGACATACCGCCAGTTCCGCGAGCGCGTGCTGCGGGTCGCCGCCGGCCTTCGCAGGCGTGGGGTAAAGGCCGGCGATTTCATCCTGGCCCATCTCGACAATTCGCCCGAGCTCGAGTTCATCTGGTTCGCCTGCGCGCGGCTGGGCGCGGTGGTCGTGACCACCAACACGCGATCCGCCGGCGAGGAGCTGGCATATTTCGCCGATCACTGCGGTGCCGTCGGCGCGATCACCCAGCCCGAGCTGGCGGCGACGGTCGCGGCCAGCGCCCGGAACATCAAGTGGCTCGTCGTGACCGAGCATATGGTCGATGGCGCCGAGCCGCCGGCCAGCCTGCGGCCGGACAAGGCCAACGCCTTTTCATCGCTCGACGGCGATCCCGCCGAGCTGCCGAAGCTCGATGCGGATCCCTGGCGACCCGGATCGGTGCAGTACACATCGGGGACTACATCGCGGCCCAAGGGCGTGCTGTGGACGCAGGGCAACGCGCTATGGGGCGCGCGGACCTCGGCGATCCATCAGAACCTGAACGAGAACGACGTGCACCACGTCGTCATGCCCTCGTTCCACACCAACGCGCGCAGCTACTCGATCCTGCCGACGATGTGGGCGGGCGGCACCGTCGTGCTGCAGCCGAAGTTCTCGGCGCGGCGATTCTGGGACGTGGCGCTGCGCAACCGCTGCACCTGGCACTCGACCCTGCCGTTCTTCCTCAAGGCTCTGACGCAGCACGACATCCCGCCGCATCACTTCCGCATGATGGGTAACGCCATCAACGAGCCGCCGTTCGACGCGGTGTTCAAGGTGCGGACGATCGGCTGGTGGGGGATGACCGAGACGGTGAGCCAGGGAATCGTCGGCGACGCGCTGCTGCGCAATCGGCCGATGACCACCGGCCGGCCCGCCTCGGGCTACGGCATCCGCATCCTCGACGAGGATCTCGCCACGCCGATCGCGCCCGGCGGCATCGGCCATCTGCAATGCCGAGGCACGCGCGGCATCGAGATCTTCGCCGAGTACCTCAACAACGCGCAGGCCACGGCCGAGAGCTTCACCGAGGATGGCTGGTTCATGACAGGCGATCGGGTGAAGCTGGAGGAGGACGGCTGCATCACCTTCAGCGACCGCGACAAGGACATGCTCAAGGTCGGCGGCGAGAACGTCGCGGCGTCGGAGATCGAGCGGGTGATCGCGCTGGTGCCCGGCGTGCATGAATGCGCCGTGGTGGCGCAGAAGCACCGCATGCTCGACGAGGTGCCGGTGGCCTTCGTGATCCCGGCCCCGGGCATCGCCGTCGACGGCAACAACGAGCTGCCCGAGCGAATCCTGAGCGAATGCGCCGCCAAGCTCGCCGATTTCAAGCGGCCGCGCGCGGTCTTCCTCGTCGAGGACATGCCACGCTCGACGCTCGAGAAGGTGCACAAGGTGGCACTGCGCGCTCGGCTGCCGGTGGCGGGCTGACTCTAGACCGGCATCATCCGCTTCTGATGCGCCCGGCCGACGCGTGCGGTTTCTGGGTTGTGACCAGCCACGACCCGGACGCCCTCGTCGAGGCGGCCGGCGATGTTGTCGGGCGCGCAGCCCTCGAGGAAGGCGATGCCCCGTGCGCGACAGGCCTTCAGAACGCGATCGCGCGCCGCCTTCATCTCCGGCGGGAAGGGCTGGCGTGGCACGGTCCGGTATCCCAGCGACAGGCCGAGATCGCCCGGTCCGAGTTCGGCGAAGCCCAGGCCCGGCACGTCGAGGATCGCCTCGCAATTGGCGATGCCCTCGGGGCTCTCCAGCTTGACGCCCAGCAACAGCTCGCCCTCGGGATTGAGCGGCCAGGGATCGCAGCGGCTGAGATACTCCAGCTCGCTGATGCCCCAGACCGGCGCCGCCGTCGGCTCCGAGCCGCGGCCGCGCGTGCCGATGCCGAGCTTGCCGTTCGCCGGCTTCGGTCGCACGGCGCCACCCAGGCGCTGCACCGGCGAGGGCAGGGCGGCATCGACGCCCAGGAGGTTCGGCGGATAGCGGCAGGCCTCGACGAAAGCGCGCGTGGCGTCGGCGGTCTCGGCCTGGCAGAGCAGGATGCCGTGCGCGCCGCGGCCGAGGATCTGGCGGAACTGCCAGGCGTTGAAGCGGACATTGGCCTCGTCGGTGCCGTTGACCGGCGCCTCGACGATCACCGCCGGCGTGCGGTGACCCGAGCGCGTCGGCCCGGCCTCGACCATGCCGCGCAGGTACTCGGCCAGCCCCGCCATGTCGAAGGACCCGTGCTCCATGCCGACATTGATGTAGTCGGCCCAGGTCTCGGCGTCGGCGCGGCCCTGCGCGTAGGTCAGCACGTGCCCGGTATGCGGGCCATCGTAGTAGATCGCCTGATCCTGCGCGAGCAGCTCGATGGCGCGATTGATGCGGCTGGCCATGCGGCCCTCCCGGCGGTGTTTCCGTCCCGGAAGCATAGCGTCCTGCGGCCGGAGAGGCTTCCGCCTGTTGGAACCTCGAGCCGCGGTGGGTTGAAGCGGGCGCGCTGCGGCGATACCGTCCACCCTACCCCTAACGCATCGACCGCGCCTAAGCGGGAGGACCGCCCATGCACATGAACTTCACCGACGCCGACCGCGCCTTCCAAAGCGAGGTGCGCGATTGGCTCAAGGTCAACCTGACGCCGGAGATCGTTGGCGAGAGCAAGGTGGCGCGCAACGCGCATATGCCCAAGGAGCGGCTGCTTGACTGGCAGAAGCGCCTCGCGGCCAAAGGCTGGCTGTGCACCAACTGGCCGAAGGAGCATGGCGGGCCAGGCTGGACGCCGACGCAGAAGTATATCTTCGAGATGGAGATGGCCAATGCCGGCGCGCCCGGCACGTCGCCGTTCGGGCCGAAGATGTGCGCGCCCGTGATTATGAAGTTCGGCACGGAGGAACAGAAGCGGCGCTACCTGCCGCCGATGCTGCATAGCGACTTGATCTGGTGCCAGGGCTATTCCGAGCCGGGCTCGGGCTCGGACCTCGCATCCCTGCGCACGCGCGCGGTGCGCGATGGCGACCACTACGTCATCAACGGGTCCAAGACCTGGACGACCGGCGCGCATATCGCCGACTGGATGTTCTGCCTGGTGCGCACCTCGACCGAGGGCAAGCCGCAGGACGGCATCTCCTTCGTCGTCTTCCCGATGAGCACGCCTGGCGTGAAGGTCGAGCCGATCGTCACCGCCGACGGCAACCGTGACGGCAATCACGAGGTCAACCAGGTGTTCCTCGACGACGTGCGCATCCCCGTGGAGCAGCGCATCGGCGAGGAGAACAAGGGCTGGACCTGCGCCAAGTACCTGCTGGAGTTCGAGCGCGGCGGCAATCCCTACAGCCCGCGCCTACGCTCCTCGTTCGAGCGCCTGAAGCGCATGGTGGGCGAGGCGGCCAATGGCGACGCCAGGCTGGGCCGCGACGCGGCGTGGCGCGAGAAGCTGGCGCGCACAGAGATCGAGATCGCCGGGCTGGAGATGTTCGAGATGGAGTTCTACTCCAAGCTCAGCGGCGGCCAGAACCCGGGGCCGCTGTCCTCGATGATCAAGCTGCGCGGCACCGAGGTGATGCAACAGGTGCAGGAATACGCCGTCGACGTCGCGGCGCACTACGCCGCGCCGTTCCCGAACCAGCGCAAGCCGAACTCCAACGAGGAGCCGATCGGGCCCGAGGGCTCCGACGTGCTGGCACCGCGCTACTTCAACGGCCGCAAGATGACGATCTACGGCGGTTCGTCAGAAGTGCAGCGCGGTATCATGGCCAAGGCGATGCTGGGGCTCTAGCCGACGAAGGGCCGCCGCTGTCATCCCGAGCGAAGCGAGGGATCCCCGGCGGCCTAGATGTCTCGCTGCGCTCGACATGACAGTGTGAGGCGATCATGCATCTGCAATTCACATCGGAAGAATTGGCCTTCCAGAACGAGGTCCGTACCTGGATCGCCGCCAACATGCCCAAGGAAGTCGCCGAGGAATCGCGGCGCAGCCGCAGCAGCCACGTCTCGCGCGAGCGGCTGATGCAGTGGCAGAAGATCCTCGCCGCCAAGGGCTGGCTGACGCCGAACTGGCCCAAGGAGCATGGCGGGCCGGGCTGGAACTCGACGCAGAAGTTCATTTTCGAGATGGAGATGGCGCGCGCCGATTCGCCCTATCTGTCGTCCTTCAGCCTGAAGATGGTCGCGCCCGTTCTGATGAAGTACGGCAGCGACTGGCAGAAGCAGCGCTTCCTGCCGGCCATCGCGCGCGCCGAGGAGCTGTGGTGCCAGGGCTACTCGGAGCCGGGCTCGGGCTCCGACCTCGCGAGCTTGCGCACCCGCGCGGTACGCGACGGCGACGACTACGTCGTCAATGGCCAGAAGATCTGGACCACCAACGCCCACTGGGCGGACTGGATCTTCTGCCTGGTGCGTACCTCGACCGAGGGCAAGCCGCAGGAGGGCATCTCCTTCCTGCTGATTGATATGAAATCGCCGGGCATCAAGGTCGACCCGATATATCTCGCCGACGGCACGCGCACGCCGATGCGGCACGAGGTCAACCAGGTGTTCTTCGACAATGTCCGCGTGCCGGTGAAGAACCGCGTCGGCGAGGAGAACAAGGGCTGGACCTACGCCAAGTACCTGCTGGAGTTCGAGCGCGGCGGCCAGGCGCATGGCCCGCGCTTGCGCAAGTCGCTGCGGCATCTTGATGACTTGGCCGAGCTCTGGGTCAAGGACGGCAAGCCGCTGTCGATCGATCCGGCCTGGCGCGAGAAGATGGCGGCGCTGCGCATCGAGATCGACGCGGTGGAGATGAACGAGTTGGCCTTCTACAGCTCCATGAAGGCCGGCGACTCACCGGGCCTGCAGGCCTCCATCGTGAAGATGCGCGGCACGGAGGTCGGGCAGAAGATCACGGAGATGGCGGTCGAGGCGGTCGGCAACTACGCTCAGCCCTTCAGCGAGTTGCGCAACTACGACTCCAACGTGGTGCCGGTCGGCCCGGGCTACAGCGACGACGCAGCGCCGCGCTATTTCAACCAACGCAAGACGACGATCTTCGGCGGATCGTCCGAGGTGCAGCGCAACGTGCTCGCCAAGGCCATGATCGGCTTGTAGAGCCAGGGCGCGCGTCCCTGCTTATCCACATCAAGGTTCAGGTTGTTGCCATCTGCTGATCCTCGGTAGCCTTCCTTCAACAAGGAGGGACGGATGTCCTGGCCAATCGGCGGAGCAGTGGTCGTTGCGATGGCCGCGCTTGTCCTGGGATGCACGCAGCCGCCGGCGCGGCAGGGCATTGGGATGTCGCGCGCACCCGTGAAAGCTCCAACGCAGACGAGGACATCACCCCGAGCGCAAGCCCAGCTCGCCAACGTCCCGGCGGCATCGGACTACGACCCCAACCGTTGGCAGGATATCGAGATTCCGCCGTCGTCAGGCCGAGCGTCGACGCGTCGACCCCCGCCACCAGCCACATCAGCCGCGCGCTCGAGCGATCATGCCCGGGCTGTCGAGGCATCGACGGTGGGCATCGGCGTGTCGAGCGTGCTTCATGCGCCAGCACAGGGGATTGCGCGTCCGGATGGTGTCCTCAGCATCACCCAGATCAAGCTCGATTCGGCGGCGTCCGCGCACGACTGGACGATGGACGCGGTCGATGCGCTGGCGCGGCGGCTAAGCCAGGGCCCGCGCTCGCCTGTGGTGACCGTCCCGATCCCGCGTGGCGCGCCCAGCTTCGACGAAACTGCCGGCGTCCGACATCCCGCGTCAGGCTTCGAGCGGCGCTGAGCGCTCAGAAGTAGTGCGGCACGAAGCGGCTTTGGTTGTTGAGGATTGGGCTGCTGTCCTCGCGGACGCCGATGCCGGCGGGCATGCCGTCGACGATCCACGAGCCGATCACGACGTGATTGCCGTCGAACACCGGCAACGGCTGGTAGGTCTGGAAGATGTAGCCCTCGGCGCCATAGGTGCCATCGGTGGTCTGGCCCAGTCCCGGTCCGATCAGCTGCACGTTGCGGCCCTCGCGGCCGAGGATCGGCTTGCGCACGTAGCGTTCGCCCAGCCGTGGGTCGGCTTCGAAATAGGTCGGCAGCAGGTTAGGGTGTCCGGGGAACATCTCCCAGAGCAGCGACAAGATCGCCTTGCTCGACAGGATCGCCTTCCACGCGGGCTCGAGAAAGGCGGTGGTGTCCGACAGGATGAATCGGCCGAACTCCTCCCGCATCATCCATTCCCAGGGATAGAGCTTGTGCAGCACCTGCACCGGCACCTCGTCGAGGTCGGTAAAGCGCGAGCCGTTCCAGCCGATATCGGCGATCTTGATCGTCTTGGTCTTCAGCCCCGCCTGCGAGCAGGTATCACGCATGTATTCGGAGGTGGTCCAGTCCTCCGCTTCCTCCTCCATGCGGGCGAAATGCACGATCGAGCCCTTTGGCAGGATGCTGCCGACCTTGCGCCAGGAGTCGATCAGCTTCTCATGCGCGCTGTTGAACTGGTCGGAGCCCGGCAGCACGTCCTTCAACCAGAACCATTGCGCCACCGCCATCTCGAGCAGCGAGGTCGGCGTGTCGGCGTTGTACTCCAGCAGCTTCGGTGGCGACTTGCCATCATAAGCGAGGTCGAAGCGGCCGGCGATGGTCGGATCCTGACGGAACCATACCGATTCGATGTAGGAGCCAAACTGCTCGGGAATCGCCAGCGGCTTCCACAGCTTGTTCTTCACCACGTACTCGACAGCCTTGAGGCACATCCTGTGCAGCTCGGCGGTGGCGTCGTCGAGCTCGTCGACTTCCTTCACGGTGAAGCGATAGCGCGCCTGCTCGAACCAGTAGGGCTTGCCGTCGAGGTGGTGGAACTCGAGCCCGACGGATTCGACCTTTTTCTCCCAGTCGACGCGAGCCGGTGACCATTCACGCTGCAAGAGGCTCTCCGCTCACGAGGAACCCGAGCCGCCGCCGTGCGAGGTCGAGCTGGAGCCGAAACCGCCGCGCGAGCTGGTGCCGCCGCCGGCCGTCGTTGTGGTGCCGCCCGAGCCGCTCGGACGTGGCGTCGTTGTCGTCACTGTCTGTGGCGTGCCGCCGCTTTGTGTAGTTGTGCCAGAGCGCCCGCCGCCGAACCAGTAGATGGGATGGCTGTTGTACCAACGGGAGCCACTACTGCTGGTGCCGGTCGAGCAATTCGTCGGCACGAACATCGTTCCATCGGGGCGGCAGGTCGGGTGGCCAGCCGCCTGGCACTCGGCCACCGTCGCGAAACGATTGGCGCTGCAGCGAAGTGCGCTGCCGCCGGTACCGCCGCCGGCGATGCCCTGAGGGCTGCTGGAGCTTGGTCCCATGAACGGAATTGTCGCCGCGCCAACGCCGGCGGCGCCCAGCATGGTGAGACCAATCACTGTCGAAGCGCGTGCCATAACGAGCCCTCCGACTCTAGTAGGTGAGACAGGCCGCGTTGAGAATGCCGAAGCCGAGCGACAGGCAGCAGGCCGTCGCGCCTACCGACACCGTGCCGCTTTCGATCAGCCGCGGCATGTCCTTGATGATCACGCGACTGAGGAAATGAACACCGATCTGCACGATGAGCGCGACGAGCGCCCACATCGCGACATCGGGGATACTTACGCTGTGAGCGATGGTGCTGGCCAGGGGCAGGCAGAAGCCAAGAATGGCGCCGCCGAAGTTGAGGGCGGCGGCTAGGTTGCCGCTGCGGATCAACTCGAGCTCGGCATACGGCGTCACCCAGAGATAGGTCAGCACGAAGAGGCTAAGCATGACCACCGCGAGGCAGAAGTAGCCCAGGAAGTGCGGGAAAGCCCTCAGCAGGTAGGCAAATTCTTCCATGATCATCCCTGAGCGTTCACTTAGTAGTTTCTCATCATTACCCGGCCATCGTCAATCCGCCCGACACGCTGATGGTCTGGCCGGTGATGAAGGCCGCATCGTCGCTGGCGAGGAAGCAGACGGCGCCGGGGATGTCCTCGGGCTGGCCGACGCGCTTCATCGGGATGGCGTTGACCAGGGCGGCGCGGATCTTCTGACCGCGCTCCGACTCGCCCGCGACCTGGGCCAGAAGCGGCGTGTCCGTCGGGCCGGGGCAGACGGCGTTGAGCGTCACGCCGCGCCGCGCCGTCTCGCGCGCGACGGTCTTGGTGAAGGCGATGATGCCGCCCTTGCAGGCCGAGTAGACCGCTTCCTGCGAGGAGCCGACCCGACCGGCATCGGAGGCGATATTGACGACACGGCCCCAGCCGCGCTCGAGCATGCCGGGCAGGGTGGCGTGATGCAGGTTCAACGGACCCTTGAGGTTGATGGCGATCAGCGTCTCCCAGAGGTCGGGCGTCGTGTCGACGAAGTTGGCGAAACGATCCCAGCCGGCGTTATTGACCAGGATATCCGCGGGCCCGACCTCGCGGGCGAACAGATCGACCGCGTCCTTGACCGCGGCGTAGCTCGTGATGTCGACGCCCACCGGTTCGGCCACGCCGCCACCGCTTCTGCGGATCTCGTCGGCAATGCGCGTCGCCGCCTCGAGGTTCTTGTCGAACACGCCGACGCGCGCGCCGTACGAGGCGAAGCGCTTGCAGATCGCGCCGCCGATCGCGCCGCCGCCGCCGGTGACGATGACGTTCTTGTCCTTCAGGCCCCGCATGGCGCGCTCCTCAGATCGGCGAGTAGGGATCGAAGCGCGGCTTGCGCTTCTCGAGATGCGAGGCGAGGCCTTCCTTCACGTCGGGGCCGAGGAAGCCCAGCATCTCCAGCGCGGTGGAAGCGTCGAAGGACGGTCCCATCATGCGCAGCCAGTTGTTGAGCGCGTATTTGGTGAAGCGGATCGAGGTTTGCGCGCCTTCGGCCAGCTTGGTGGCGACCTCGAGCCCCTTGGCCTCGAGCTGGTCGTCCTCGACGCATAGCGACACCAAGCCGATGCGCTCGGCTTCCTCGCCGTCGATCGCCTCGCACAGCAGCAGATAGTACTTGGCCTTGGCCATGCCGCAGAGCAGCGGCCACACGATCACGGCGTGATCGCCGGCGGCGACGCCCAGCCGCGTGTGGCCGTCGATGATCCGGGCCTTCTTCGAGGCGATCGAGACGTCGGCCAGGATGCCCGCGACCAGGCCAGCGCCGACGGCCGGGCCGCGCATGGTGCTGACGATCGGCTTGGAGCAGTTGATGACGTTGTAGACGATGTCGCGCGCTTCCTTCCACGTTCGCAGCAGCGCGTTGTGGTCCTTCATATTGTTTTCGATCAGATCGAAGTCGCCGCCGGCCGAGAACACCTTGCCGCCGGCGCCCTGGATGATCACGCAGTTGACCGTGTCGTCACCGTCGATGTCTCGCCAGACATTGACCAGCTCGGTATGCATGATCGCGTCGGTGGCGTTGTACTTCTCCGGCCGGTTCATGGTGACGCGCAGCACCTTGGGGTGCGGCCGATCGAAGAGAAGACGCTGATACCGCTGCTGCCACGCCGACATGTCGATTCCTCCCGTTACGCTCGGAAGTGAAGGCGCACTGGTTGCCTTCTCCCGGAGGGGGAAGGTGCCCGAAGGGCGGAAGGGGGATGTCGAAGACGGACTCCTGCGTTCGCCGTCGACATCCCCCATCCGCCAGCGCTGCGCGCTGCCACCTTCCCCCTCCGGGGGAAGGTAGAGCCTGGGTGCGATAGTCTTCCGAAACCATTGAGAGCCTAGCGCGCGGCGGTGACCGGTGGCTAGCGCGGCAGGTTACCCGTGCGCCCCGCCGACGCGAACTTCACCGCCTCCTCGGCGGCGCGTACCAGCGCGCGTGCTTTGTGCACGCTCTCCTGGAACTCCGATTCAGGATCGGAGTCGGCGACCACGCCGACGCCGGCCTGCACGTACATCGTGCCGCCCTTGACCAGCGCGGTGCGCAGCAAGATGCAGGTGTCCATCGTGCCGTTGGCGGCGAAGTAGCCCGCCGCGCCGGCATAGATGCCGCGCCGCACCGGCTCGAGCTCGTCGATGATCTCCATCGCGCGCACCTTGGGCGCGCCCGACAACGTGCCGGCGGGGAAGCCCGCGGCGAGCGCATCGATCGCGTCCAAGCCGTCGCGCAGCGTGCCCTCGACATGGCTGCTGATGTGCTGGACGTGGCTGTACTTCTCGATGGTGAACTGCTCGACGACGCGAACCGATCCGATCTTGGCGATGCGCCCGACGTCGTTGCGCGCCAGGTCGATCAGCATCAGATGCTCGGCGCGCTCCTTGGGATCGGCCAGCAGTTCCTCGGCCAGCCGCTTGTCCTCCTCCGGCGTGGCACCACGCGGCTTGGTGCCGGCGAGCGGGCGGATGGTGACGGTGTTGTCGCGCAGCCGAACCAGGATCTCGGGCGAGGAGCCGACGATCGAGAAGTCGCCAAAGTCGAAGTTGATCAGGAAGGGCGAAGGATTGATCCGCCGCAGCGAGCGGTAGAGCGCCAGCGGCGGCAGCTCGAAGGGCAGCGAGAAGCGCTGCGACGGCACGATCTGGAAGGCGTCGCCGGCGTGCACGTATTCCTTGCAGCGCTCGACCATATCCAGGAAGGCCTGCTTCGACATGTTGGCCTGCGGCGCCGGCAGTTCCTCGAGCTCGCGGCCGGTATCGCGCCGGGGCAGGGTGCGCTCGAAATCGGCCATCGCGTCGGCCAGACGCTCGCGCGCCAGATCGAAGGCGCTCTCGGCGTCGACATCGGCACGCGGCCAGACCGGCGTGATCACCGTCACCATGTCCTCGAGCCGGTCGAAGATGCAGATGATGGTCGGCCGCAGCATGATCGCTTCCGGCAGATTCAGCGGATCCGGATTCTTGTCCGGCAGGCGCTCCATCTGCCTGACCATGTCGTAGCCGAGGAAGCCGAACAGCCCGGCGGCCATCGGTGGCAGGCTCACCGGCATGTCGATCTGCGATTCGTTGATCAACCCGCGCAGGGTCTCCAACGGCTTGCCGAGCAGCGGCTCGAAGGCGTGCGGCGCAGTGCGCGCCTTGCGGTTGACTTCCGCCTGGCCGCGAACGCAGCGCCAGATCAGGTCGGGCTTGAAGCCGATGATGGAATAGCGGCCGCGGACGGAACCGCCTTCGACGGATTCCAGAAGGAACGAGAAAGGGCGGCCGTCGGCCAGCTTGATGAAGGCGGAGACCGGCGTTTCCAGATCCGCGACGAGGCGGGTCCACACCAGGCTGGGCTTGCCGGCGCTATAGGTGGCGGCGAAGGATTCGTAAGTGGGCTCGACGGTCATGGCGGGCTCTCGGGCGGGCGTGTCAGCGGTTCGGTGAAAGCGGAGGCCTTAGCCCCGCCATCGCCCGGAACGCGCTTGCCGCGAGAGGATGCCGCTCATTGCAGTACTTCACCCGATCGGAAGACCGTCGCCAGCGCCTGAGGATCGCGAACCACACCATAACGCTTTTCCAGCAGCTGGACATAGGCGTCGCGCATCGCCCGCGCGGTGACCGCGTCGAGATCCTTGTCGAGGCGCTGCAGCTCGGCGGCATCCTTGGCCGGATCGGCGGCGACGATTTCCTTCAGTAGCACGATGGTGGCGACGCCGGCAGCGGGTACGACAACGGCCTCGCCCGGCTTCAGCTTGAACAGCGCGGCGACGGCCGCCGACGTCAGGCCGTTGGCCTCATCGCGGTCAGTCCGGCCCACGGGCTTGGACGTCTTCACTGTCAACCGCAACGCCTGCGCCTGGGTGTTGAGGTCGGTCACCGCGCCCAGCTTGTCGACGATCGACTTGGCTTGCGTCTCGGCGGCCTTGCGTCGCTCGGCCTCGATCCAGGCGACCACGACCTGCGCCTTGACGGTTTCCAGCGGCGGCGTGCTTGCCGGCGTCACCTTGTCGACGCGCACGGCGTAGAACGCGCCACTACGCAGTTCCTTGACGCTGCTGGTCTTGCCTTCGGCCAGGCCCCAGCCGGTGGCCAGCATGTCGGCCGCCGCTTCGCCCGCGACCGCCGGGCGGTTGTTGGCATCGAAGCCACGCTGGTCGACCGAGTCGACCTTGCGCAGCTTGAGCTTGGTGGCCTCGGCGGCGGCATCGATATTGTCGGCGCGTCCCAACTCGCGGTCGAACTCGCCGACCAGACGGCCCAATACCTCGCTGGCCAGCTCTTTGCGCAGATCGGCCTCGATGCGCGGCTTCAGCGACTCGAAGGAGGGGTTTTCGCCCGGCTCGATCTTGGTCACTCGCGCGACGTGCCAGCCCAGCGGCGACTTCACGGGTGGCACCGCGCCCGGCTCCTTGAGGGCGAAAATCGCCTTGGCGAGATCGGGCGGCAACTCGCGCTGCTCGACGCTGCCCAGGCCGATCACAGCGCCGTCGCGTTGCAGGACTTCCTTGCTGGCATCCTCCAGCGACTTGCCGGCGGCAACGGCGGCGGCGATCGCCTTGGCCTTGTCTTCTTCGGTGACGACGACCTGGTCAACCTCGCGCTTCTCAGGTCTGGCATAGCGCGCCAAGCGTTCGTCGAACGCCTGCTTGAGCTGATCCTCGGCGATGTTCACCATTTCCAGGACGTCGGCTTCCTCGACCATGACGAAGCTCAGCGAGCGCCTCTCGGCGATCTGGAAGCGAGTCTTCACCGTCTCGTAGAACGCCGTGAGCTGTTCGTCGGTCGGCTGCGGCGGGTCGGGCATGCGCGTGGCCTCGAGCGTCAGCGTCTCGGCGATGCGCTGTTCCCGGCGATACCGGAACAGCGCGTCGCGCAACGGCGCCGGCGCATTCGCGCCCTCCATCATCACGCCGACGAGCTGATTGGCGGCCATCTCGCGCCGCTTGTCCTGCAGGTACAGCGCTTCGGGCACGCGGTTCTGCTGCAGGATGTATCGGAACTGTACCGGGCTGAACCTGCCATCGGCCTGGAAGGCCGGCTCGCGCTCGATCGCGGCGCGGAGCTGGGCATCGGTGATGACGATGCCGGCGTCGGCGATCGCCCGGTCGAACAGCGCGCGCTCCTCCAGGCTGCGCATCGCCTGGACATGAATGCCCATGGCTATCGCGGCCTCGTTGGTCAGCTGGCCACGGAACTGCTGGTTGAAGCGCTCATATTGGCGGGTGAACTCGTCGCGAACCTCGCGGCCCTTGATCTGGGTGCCGCCGAAGTGGAAGGGACCAGCCTGCACGCCGCCGATACGAGACACGGTGGCGTCGGCCCCGGCCATGCGCAGCGCGCTGCTGACGCCGGCGATATCGCTGAAAACGAAGGCCAGCAGCAGGACGCCCAGCAACAGGGCGAGCACGATCGAGGCGGCAATCTTGCGGAAGCGGTTCATCAGCGGGTCCGGCGGCGCCCAAGGGCGCGGGAGGCGCATCCCTACCACCGGCCCGCCGCGCGCGGCAACGGCCAAACCCGCGCCAGATCAAGGCGTTCGCGAGGCAGCCGGTGACGTGTTAGAGAGCCGCGAACCGACCGGAGAGCCGATGCCATGTCCGCCCGACGCCCCCTGATCGCCGGCAATTGGAAGATGAACCTGCTGCGCCAGGATGCCGTCACGCTGGCCGCCGCCTTGCGTGCGGGTGCCACCGGGGCGAAGGCAGAGATCGTCGTATGCCCTGTCGCGGTCCAGCTTGCCGCCGTGGCCCAGGCGCTCTCTGGCAGTGCCATCGGCGTCGGCGGCCAGGATTGCCACGCCAACGCGTCGGGCGCTCATACCGGCGATGTTTCGGCCGAAATGCTGGCCGATGCCGGGGCCCGGTGGGTGATTGTGGGCCATTCGGAACGGCGCACCGATCACGCCGAGAGCGACGAACAGGTGCGGGCCAAGGCGGTCGCCGCGCTGCGCGCCGGCCTGACGCCCATCATTTGCGTCGGCGAGACGCTGGCGCAGCGGAAGGCCGGCGAGACGCTCGATGTGCTGGCGCGACAGATCGCCGCCAGCGTTCCGCCGGGCGCGGCGAGCATCGTGGTCGCCTATGAGCCGGTTTGGGCGATCGGCACCGGCTTGACGCCGACCACCGCCGAAATCGACGAGGCGCACCGGCACCTGCGGTCCCGGCTCGGCGCAGTGGTGCCCGACGCGCAGGCCGTGCGCATTCTCTATGGCGGCTCGGTGAAGCCCAGCAATGCCGCCGAAATCCTGGATGTCGCCGATGTCGATGGCGCGTTGGTCGGCGGGGCCAGCCTGAAGGCGTCGGACTTCTTGCCGATCGTCTCGGCGGCCTAGGCTTCCGCGGGTGCTGGCGCTACACCGGCAAACCGACTAGAACACCGGCCGATTCGCAGTTCGGGCCGCTCCGCGGCCCCAGGGAAACAAGTCTCGATGCAAGCCATCCAGAATGTCGTGCTGGCGATCCATGCTCTGATCGCCCTGGCGCTGGTCCTGGTCGTGCTGCTCCAGCGCAGCGAGGGCGGCGGCCTGGGCATGGGCCGTTCGTCCGACGGCATGACCAGCGTGCGCGGCCAGGCCAACCTCCTGACCCGCACCACGGCGATCCTCGCCGCCATCTTCTTCGCCACCAGCATCGCGCTGGCGGTCTTCGCTGGCTCGGCCAACAAGCCGACGCCGGTCATCCCGACCGGCCCGACGGCCCCGGTGGCGCCGGGTGCCGCCCCGGCCCCCGGGACCACGCCT
>JALHMM010000014.1:0-86821 GCA_022844045.1 Reyranellaceae bacterium
CGGTGGCGGCGTGTCAAGCGGCGGTGGTGGCGGGGGCGGCGCGCCGTACTGGCCGCGCCGGCGCGGCCCGCTGGACTCGGCCGGCGCGGGCTGAGCCTGGGCGCGGCCCATCAGCACCTCAAAGGCGGAGTCGCGATCGACCATCTGGTCGTACTTGCCGGCGACCGGGCTGGCGCCGGCGATGGCGTTGCGCTCGGTGTCGCTCAGCGGTCCGAGCCGCGATTGCGGCGGCGCCACGAAGACGCGCTCGACCGGGCACGGCACGCCCTTGACGTCGAGGAACGAGACCAGAGCCTCGCCGACGCCCAACTCGAGGATCGCCTTGGTGGCGTCGAAGGCGTCGTTGGCGCGGAAGGTCTGCGCCGCGGTCTTCACCGCCTTCTGGTCCTTGGGCGTGAAGGCGCGCAGCGCGTGCTGCACGCGGTTGCTGAGCTGGCCCAGCACCGTCTCCGGCACGTCGAGCGGATTCTGGGTGATGAAATAGACGCCGACGCCCTTGGAGCGGATCAGGCGCACGACCTGCTCGATCTTCTCGATCAGCGCCTTGGGCGCGTCGTCGAACAGCAGGTGCGCCTCGTCGAAGAAGAACACGAACTTCGGCCGGTCGAGGTCGCCGACCTCCGGCATGGTCTCGAACAGCTCCGACAGCAGCCACAGCAGGAAGGTGCCGTAGAGCCGGGGGTTCTGCATCAGCCGGTCTGCAGCCAGCACGTTGATGTAGCCGACATTGTTGGAATCGCGGCGCAGCATGTCGCGCAGGTCGAGCGCCGGCTCGCCGAAGAAATGCTCGCCGCCCTGCTGCTCCAGCACCAGGAGCGCGCGCTGGATCGCGCCGACGCTGGCCTTGCTGACATTGCCGTACTGCGTGGTGAGCTGGCCGCCGTTTTCGCCGCACCACTGCAGCAGCGCAGTGAGGTCCTTGAAGTCGAGCAGCAGCAGACCCTGCTCGTCGGCGATCTTGAAGACGATGTTGAGCACGCCTTCCTGGGTGGCGTTGAGATCGAGCAGGCGCGACATCAGCAGCGGACCGATCTCCGACACCGTCGTGCGCACCGGATGGCCCTTCTCGCCGAACAGATCCCAGAACACGACAGGGAAGGCACGGCCCGAGTACGCCTCGATCTTCAGCTGCTTAGCGCGTTCGACGACGCGCGGATTGTCGCCGCCCTTCTGCGAGATGCCGGCGAGGTCGCCTTTGACGTCGGCCATGAACACCGGCACGCCATAGCTTGCGAAACCCTCCGCGATCGTTTGCAGGGTGACCGTCTTGCCGGTGCCGGTAGCGCCGGCGATCAGGCCATGGCGATTGCCGTACTTCAGCAGCAGGAACTGGTCGTTGTCGTTCTTGCCCGTACCGACGAAGATCGAGAGGTCGTCGCTCATGGAGTCTCCGGTTCCCTGTCCTGCACGGCGGCAGTAAACCAGATTGATCCTGCGTTCACTACCTTCCCCCACCGGGGGAAGGCAACTCTTACGCAAGGGCTCGCCATGCTTGGTCATGTGTCGTTCGGCGTCGAGGACCTCGCGCGCGCCGCCGCGTTCTACGATGCCGTGATGGCGCCGATCGGCTGGGTCAGGGTCTGGGACAGCGTCAAGGGCGTGGGCTATGGCCCGCCTGGCAAGGGCGACAAGCTGACTTTGTTCCCGCGGCCCGGCCAGGTCGTGGCGCCGGGCGCCGGGTTCCACCTGGCGTTCGACGCCCCCGATCGCGCGGCGGTCGACGTCTTCCACGCCGCCGCGATGGCGCAGGGTGGCCGCGACCTCGGCGCGCCCGGCTTGCGTGATCACTACGGTCCGACGTACTACGCGGCCTTCGTGATGGATCCTGACGGCTACAAGATCGAGGCGGTGCATCAATGACCGGAACGCCGCTGGAAATGCCCCGCCTGCAGCTGGCGGTGATCGGCGACGAGATCAGCCCGTCGCTCGACGACATGATCGATTTCTGCGCCGAGAACGGGGTGAGCCGGCTGGAGATGCGCACCGTCGGCGGCCGCAATCTCCTGGGCATGGAGCTCGACGAGATCGCCGAGATCGCCGCGCGCATCCATCAGGCGCGGCTCACGGTGCCGACCTTCGTCTCGCCGGTTCTGAAGTGGCGCGCGCCAGGTCAGACCGACAAGGGCGGCAAGGTCGACTTCGCCTTCGATCCTGATACATGCCCGACCGGCGATCCGTTCCAGCATGCCTTCGACATCTGCATCATGCTGGGCGCCACGCGCCTGCGCATCTTCAGCTGGCTGAAATACGACGACTACCAGCCCGGCGATCTGGCCGGCCCGCTGGGCCAGCTCTGCGACCTCGCCGACGAATACGGCGTCGACCTGCAGATCGAGAATGAGCCGGTGTGCAATGTCGCGTCGATCACCGATCTCAAGGCGGTGATGGAGACGTTCTCGCATCGCCGCATCCGGCCACTGCTCGACATCTGCAACGCCTACAGCATGGGCCAGCCGCCGACGATGGACGAGCTGAAGGCGCTGGCGCCACGCACCGACCACCTCTCGTTCAAGGACCGCAAGTTGGTCGACCGCAAGACCGTGCCGGTCGGGCAGGGCGACGTGCCTTACGCGGAGTTGCTGCCGGTGATCTTCGCCGGCACCAAGTCACGCGAGGTGCTGGCCTCGATCGAGACGCATGTTCCCGGCGATCCGCGCAACGCCACACGCCAGAACGTCCACGCGTTGCGCCATCTCGCCGAGCATCTCGGCGTCGAGATCGCTTGATCAGGAGCGCCGGCGGTCCCGGTATCAGCGCCGCTTCGACTTCGTGGGCTCTCGTCCGCAGATGAGATCAATGCCCGCGTCGGCAACGGCGCGCAGCACCTTCTCAGGATCGCCGGCGCGCGAACGCAGCGCCAGCGTATGCATCACCGCCGAGGCCACGCTGGCGAGCGCCGCGGGATCGGCGTCGGCGGCGATCTCGCCATCGTCGCGTGCCTGCGCGAAACGCGCTTCGAACAGGCTATCGTAGAGCCTGAGCCCGTCGCGCAGCTTCTTGCGCACGTCAGGGTTCTCGACCGACTCCGTTGTCGCGGTACCAATCAAGAAGCAGCCGCGCGCTGTCTGGTCGACCGGCAGATAGAACCGCAGCGCCGTGTCGTAGACTCGCTGCAAGCCCTCGCGCAGCGGCAGGTCAGGGCGCAGCGCTTCGACCATCGCGACACGGCCGGCTTCGGTGTAGCGCTCCAGGGCCGCGAGATAGAGCGCGTGCTTGTCGCCGAAGGCGCTGTAAAGGCTGGGCTTGTTCATGCCCGTCGCCGTCGTCAGGTCGTCGAGCGAGGTCGCCGAGTAGCCGGCGCGCCAGAAGGCCGCCGTGGCGCGATCCATCGCGCGGTCGGGGTCATAGGCGCGCGGACGGCCGCGCGGGCGTCTCTCTTCTTTTTTTACCATATGGGACAAAAATCGTTGACTCATTCTATTTATATCCTCAATAGTACAAAAATCAATATCGGAGGGTCCGACGATGAATCTCTATTTCGCACCCATGGCCTGCTCGCTCGCCAGCCGCATCGCCGTCTACGAAGCCGGCGGCGCGGTCGACTTCACGCAGGTCGACACGCGGCGCAAGAAGGTCGCCGACGGCTCGGATTTCTTTGCCGTCAATGCGATGGGACAGGTGCCGGCACTGCGCCTCGACGACGGCTCGATCTTGACTGAGAACACAGCGGTGCTGCCCTACATCGCTGATCGCTTCCCGACGTCCGGGTTGCTGGCCGCGTCAGGCGACGAGCGCGCGCGGGCACAGCAATGGCTCGGTTTCATCGGCACCGAGCTGCACAAGGCGCTTTTTGTGCCGCTGCTCGATCGCCAGGCGCCCGAGGCGATGAAGGCCTATGTGCGTGAGAGGGCCGACCTGCGGCTGGGTCTGCTGCGGAAGCACCTCGATGGCCGTGCGTTCGTGCTCGATCGCTTCACCGTCGTAGACGCCTATCTCACGACGGTGTTGAACTGGGCGCCTTACGCCGGCGTCGATCTCGCCACCTGGCCGGCAGTGCAGGCCTATCACCAGCGCATGCTCAAACGCCCCGCCGTGGCGCGCGCGGTGGCCGAGGAGTTCGCGCTCTACAAGGCCGAGTTGGCGAAGGCGGCGTAGTTTGGGAGCACCGGCGGACCCAGGAGGACTTCAGGCCGCCGTGACGATGTAGCCGGCGCGTGGGAAGTGCACGACCAGCTCGCCGGCCTTCTCGTCGATGCGGCGCACGGCGATCTCATGGGCTGTCAGCGTCACGAGCTCGCCGCTCACCGGGATCTTGCCGGTGTCGTCGGGCGTGACCGCGACCTTGGCGCCGGCCTTCAGGCCGCTGGGATCGCCACCGTCGACACCCGCCGGCTTGTCGGGGCTCGCGGCGCGGGCGATCTCGAGCGCGTCCGGCCCGCTCAGCTCGCTGTTCACGCCGTGGCCGAAACGCGCCATGCGCGCCGCCCATTCGCCGAGCAGCGGCAGGCGATCGAGCGGCGGCGCGGTCGGCGACAGGCGCTGGCGCACGAACCACACCGGATTGTAGACCGCGACGTCGGCCAAAGTGGGCTGGTCGCCGAGCAGGTAGGGGCGCTTGTCGGCGAGCATCGCCTCGGCATGGCTGAGGCTGGCATAGAGCTGGTCGCGCGCGGCGGGCGCCGTAGCCTTGAGCAGCGCGGAGTCGAAATTGCGACCGGAAAACTCGCTGCGGTCCTTCTTGAAGGCATCCGGCAGCTGATCGGCGATCTGGCCCATGACCACGCCGACGGCCGCCCAGAACAGCGTGCGGTCGGTCCAGAAGGACAGAGCCTCGGCGACGCCCGCCAGCCCCGCCGGCTTCAACGGCATCGGCGGGAAACGGCGATCGAGCTCGCGCATGATGATCTGCGTGTCGCAGAAGATGTCGGCGCCGATCTGCATCACCGGCGTCTTGCGATAGCCGCCGGTCAACGGCATCAGGTCGGGCTTGGGCATGACGTTCGGGATGATCACCGACTTCCAGGTCAGGCCCTTGATGCCGAGGGACAGCCGCACCTTCTCGGCATAGGGCGAGGTCGGGTAGTGGTGCAAGATGATGTCGGCCATGGCTCGCGTTCCGTTGTCATGTCGGGGCGGATACGACTTTAACGGGCGCCGGGGATGCAAACGAGCGCCGATTGGGCGGGTGGCGATTGACTCGGCCGGGCCGTGGCCTCACATGATAGGGGACCGACCCGGAGATCGCGCATGGCCGCCGCGCCCCAGGCTTCGCCCACCGCCAATACCAAGACCCTGGTTCTGACCGGTGCCAGCCGCGGCATCGGTCATGCCACGGTGAAGCGCTTCGGCGCCGCCGGCTGGCGCATCGTCACGATCTCGCGCCAGCCCTTCAGCGCGCTCTGCCCGTGGCCGGGTGGCGGCGAGAACCATGTGCAGCTCGACCTCGCCGATCCGGTCGATATCGGGCGGGGTGTCGAGATGATCCGCGCCAAGCTGCGCGACGGCCGGCTCGACGCGCTGGTCAACAACGCGGCGATCTCGCCCAAGGGGCCGGGCGGCCGGCGTCTCGGTACCGTCGACACGCCCTTCGACCTCTGGCAGCAGGTCTTCAACGTCAATTTCTTCGCGCCGGTCATGCTGGCGCGTGGCCTGATCGAGGAACTCTCGGCGGCCAAAGGCTGCGTCGTCAACGTCACCTCGATCGCCGGCTCGCGCGTGCATCCCTTCGCCGGCACGGCCTATGCCACCTCCAAGGCGGCGATGGCCTCGCTGACCCGCGAGATGGCGCATGATTTCGGCCCGCGCGGCATTCGCGTCAACGCCATCGCGCCCGGCGAGATCGACACCACCATCTTGTCGCCTGGCACCGAGAAGATCGTCGCCGAGCAGATTCCGATGCGCCGCCTGGGCACGACCGACGAGGTCGCCGACGTGATCCACTTCCTCTGCGAGTCGGGCTCGTCCTATGTCACTGGCGCCGAGATCCAGATCAACGGCGGCCAGCACGTCTGACGCGCGTACCGCGCATTTGTCCGGCGCCGCTTACGACTGCTAGAAGCACGCCGCTCTGCCATTTCAGGAGTTCAGTCGATGACCGGGATCACCCGCCGACATGCTATCGCGAGCGGCGCCGGCGCTGCCACCACGCTGGCCACGGGTGCCGGCTTCGCCCAGGCCTGGCCGAACAAGCCGCTGCGCTGGGTCGTGCCCTACACCGCCGCAGGCATCACCGACACCACGACGCGGCTTGTTGCGGAACGTCTGTCGACCATCCTCGGTCAGCAGATCGTCATCGACAACAAGCCCGGCGCCAACTCGATGATCGGCGCCGACATCGTCGCCAAGGCGCCGCCCGACGGCTACACGCTGCTGACCGTGATCGCCGGCCACTCGGCCAACGCCACGCTTTACGCCGGGCGCATGACCTTCGACGCGGTGAAGAGCTTCGAGCCGGTGTCGCTGATGGGCATCGCGCCGGTGATCCTCGTCGCCAACAACGACTTCCCGGCCAAGGACGTGAAGGAGTTCATCGCCTACGCCAAGGCCAATCCCGGCAAAGTCTCTTATGGCTCCTCGGGCGTCGGTGCCGCCGCGCACCTCACCAGCGAGCTGATCAAGCAGGTCACCGGTATCCAGATGGAGCACGTGCCCTATCGCGGCACGGCGCCGGCGCTGCAGGATCTGATGGGCGGCAACATCCAGGTGCTGATCGACGTGCCGTCCACGATGATGCCGCATGTCAACGCCGGCAAGATCAAGGCGCTGGGCATGTTGTCCAAGGTGCGCCTGCCGTCGGCGCCCAACGTGCCGACCATCGTCGAGGCGGGCGGCCCCGACATCGAAGCGTCGACATGGATGATGGCGCTGGCCCCTGCCGGCACCCCCAAGGCCATCGTCGATCGACTGTCGCAGGAGATCGCGAAGCTGGTGACCGGCCCCGATTTAAAGCCCAGGTTCGAGGCGCTCGGCATCATTCCCGGAGGTTACACACCGGAGAACACCGGCAAGTTCCTGCTGGACGAGATCGCGCGCTGGAAGAAGGTCATCGAGACCGCCGGCGTGAAGCCCGAGGGTTGACGATCCCACTGTCGTCCTGAGCGCAGCGAAGGACCTCGCGCTATCGCGGTCACATACGAGCGCTGCGTCCGTTCGCGCTACCGCGAGGTCCTTCGCTGCGCTCAGGACGACTGCGTGGTCAACGATCCTCGATCCGGCGCACGATCGTTGCGATCTCGCCCGGCGTAAAGACAGGTAGCGAGCAGGCGCCGTTGGCGCAGGCGAAGGCCGCCGCCTGTGGCATATCAGGATACTCGACGTCAGGGTTGGGCATCGGCCCTTCGCGCTTGTCGATCCACTCGATGCGCAGGTAGCGCGTCGGGTAGCGGCGTGCCGCCGCGTAGAGCGCGCGCGCTTCGGGGTCGTCCTTGCGGCCCATGATGGTGACATGCATCGGCTCGCGCGACAGCTCGGCGTCCGCCAGCGCCGCGCCCGGCGCCACGATGTCGTTGGCCGCCAGCGCCACCAGCCAGGCCATGCCGTGGCGCGCTGCGGCGTCGAACGCCTTGTCGCCGCTGTAGTGGTGCACGAGGTTGAGGAAGCGCACGACCGCGACGTTCTCGTCGATCTGCTTCACCGGCTTGCGCAGCACGCCGATCGCCCCGGGATCGGGCTGGCGCACGACAAAGCCGCCGTCGGCATCGCGGAACTGCGCGTCGATGGCACGCGCGACCTCGATGGCCAGGGTCAGCCAGCGCCGCTCGCCGGTCGAGCGCCACAACGCCAGCGCCGCCTCGCCGACCGCCAGCGTGTCGCCGAGATGCGTGTCGCCGTCGGCCGCGCGGGCGTGGCCGAAAGCGCCGTTGGGCGCGCGACGGTTCTTCACCGCCCAATCGACGGCGCGGGTCGCTGCGTCGAGATAGGCGGCCTCGCCGGTGATGTCGTAGAGCGTCGCCAGCGCCGCGGCGGCCCAGCCGGTCTCGCGGGCGTAGAGGTTGCGATCGATGGTCGGTTCGCGGCCGAGCTTGCGGCGGCCGGGGTCGTCGAGGGCGTAGAACACCTTGCCTGTCACGGCGCGGTCGAGATCGGCGTCCTGGCTGACGTAGAACGCGCCCTCGGGCGAGCGCATGCGCTCCATCAGCCAGCGCGCGATGTCGCGCGCGGCGGCGAGGTCGACGGCGTTGCCGTCGATCTGGTAGGCGAGCACATAGGCGCGTATCGCGTCGCGCTGGATGTTCAGCAGCTTCTCGTAGTGCGGCGAGGACCAGTCGAGCGTGTCGGAATACTGGTACATGCCACCCCACGCCGGATCGATCAGCCGGCGCGCGCCCTCGAGCGTCTTGCGGGTGAAGGCGGCGTAGTAATCGCGATCGACGTTACGCTTGAGCGCGCGACCGCGATCGAGTGTGAACTCCAGCGTGTCGGCGTGGATGAAGCGATGCACGCGGCCGAAGCCGCCGTTCTCGACATCGAGCTGTCCTCGGAAGTTCGTCTCGAGCTTGCGCCGCGTTTCCTCGTCGAGCGCGTGGCGGTCGGCATCGGCCTTGGCGTCGAGTCCCGACGCGGGCAGGGCCGAGGGATCCTCGATCACCGCGAGCAGCAGCTTGGCGAAGAGATCGGGCGGCAGGTAGCCTTGGCGCTTGAAGATCTCGTTGCCGTCCTTGTCGAACATGATGGTCGCGGGCCAGCCCCAGTTCTCGTAGCGGTAGGACAGCTCGGGGTGGGAGTCCTGGTCGACACGCACCGGGATGTATTTGTCGCCGATCAGCTTCAGCACGGCTGGATCGCGATAGGTCGTGCCTTCCATGACATGGCACCAGTGGCACCAGACGGCCGCCATGTGCAGCACGATGTAGCGGTTCTCGCGCGCGGCGCGCTCGAAGATCGCCGGGCTCCAGTCCTGCCAGCCGATGGGATGGGTCTTGGGATCCTCGCCTGCTTGCGCCGGAGCGGCGAGCAGCATGGCCGCCAGCGCCAGGAAGAGTCGAAACGCGCGCATGCCGTCCCCCGCGATCGTGACAGGGAGGATACGCGCGGCGGGTTCAACCCGACGCCGCGGTCACGCGCTGTTGATCAGCCCATGGGCGGCAGCTCGGGAAACACCGGCAAGCCGTCGGCGAACTTCATCCATGGCAAGCGGCGGCTGTCCCAGTAGTGCAGGCTGGGCTGGATCGCCGCCGGATCGTCGAGGCTGCCGATGGTGATGTCGATCAGGCCCGGGATGAACGTCGCGGTGAAGCTGATCGGCGTGCCGCAATGCGGGCAGAATCCCCGCTGTGCCGGCGGCGACGAGGCGTAGGTCTTGGGCTTCTCCTTGGGAAACTCGACCTGATCCTCGGCGAACATCGCCCAGGCGATAGCCGGCGCACCGCCGGCGCGGCGGCACATCGAGCAGTGGCAGATCGCGGCGAATACCGGCTCGCCGCTGATGCGGTAACGTACGGCGCCGCACTGGCAGCCGCCTTCAAGCTCGCCTTGACTCACCTGCGCCTCCCGATTCCGGTGCCCCGACCGGTCGGGACTGATCGGCGTCAGATTGCCGTAGGCTTACGGTGACCTCAACCTCCATGCCTTGGAAGTCGTTGGCCGCGCCCTCCCACGAGCCGGCGACGGGCGAGGCCTGCTCGGGCTCGCGCACGATCGCCACCGGGATCAACTCGCCGTCCGATTCCAGCGCATTGGTCGGATCGAAGTGCGTCCAGCCGGCGCCCGGGATATAGACCTGCACCCAGGCGTGCGTGGCACCGCCGCCGATCGTCGCCGTGCCGTCGCCACCATTGGGATCGCGCGCGCCATCGTAGATGTAGCCGCTGACGAAACGCGCGGCGAGACCGAGGCTGCGCGCGCCCTCCATCATCAGATAGGCGAAGTCGCGGCATGTGCCGCTCTTGCTCGCCAGCGTTTGCAGCGGGCTCTGCGTGCCATAGGCGTCCCGCGCCTGGTACTCGAAGCCCCCCTTGATCGCCACGGTCATGGCGTTGAGGATCTGCAGGGTCTCGGGCAGCGGGCCGGCGCCCTCGGGTGCGACCAGGAATCCCTTGGCCCACAGATCGACCAGGTGCTCGGGGTCCGGGACGTGACGCTCCTGCAGGCCGGCGAGATCGCGGATCTCGGCGGCGGAGTAGGCGAGCGGCAGGGTGCGCGCGTGCTCGGCGACGAGATACTCGGCGTCGGCGAACGGAAAGCGCTCGACGTCGAGCGTGCTGTCGATTCGCAACTCGGTCGCCGGTCCATCGAACTCGACGATCGCCACGCTGTTGCCGAAGACATCGTAGTGCCAGACGGTCTGGGTCGACTGTGGCGAGATGCCCAGGGTCGCGCTGTGCAGCTTCATCTCGTGGCTGTCGCGCGGCCGTAACATCAGGCGATGACGCCCCAGCGTGACGGGCTTGGCGTAACGGTAGGTCGTGGTGTGCCGCAGCAGGAAGCGCATGGTCAGGGCGAACGAATCTGATGCTTCATCAGTTCCTTGCCCAGCTGGCCGGTCGCGAACAGGCCGAACATCTTGTAGTCGGAGATCAGCGACCAGACGGGATAGGTGAAGGTCGCGGGACGGTTCTTCTCGACGAAGAAATGCGCGATCCAGGCCGGCGCGTAGCCGAACACCGGCACCGCCAGCAGCCACCACCATTGCTGGGTGGCGATCGCCCAGACCAGGACCAACGGTGCCAGCACCGTGCCGATGTAATGGATGGCGCGCGTTTCGGGCTTGGCGTGCTCGCGCAAATAGAACGGCCAGAACTCGGCGTAGGTCTGCAGCTTGCCGGCCATCGCGGGTCTCCCGGGTGTCTCGCCGGCAATGTCGTGCCTGGAGGGCGGCTTGCCAACCCCCGCCCCCGGGGCTAAACCGCCGGCTCCAATCAGGAGCTTAGAGGTCATGGGTTACAAGGTCGCCATCGTCGGCGCCACCGGCAATGTCGGTCGTGCGTTCCTGGACATCCTCGCCGAGCGCAAGTTCCCGGTCGACGAGCTCGTGCCGCTGGCCTCCTCGCGCTCGGTCGGCAAGGAGGTCTCGTTCGGCCAGTCCGACACGCTGAAAGTCCGCGACCTCGCGACCTTCGACTTCAAGGGCATCGACATCGTGCTGTCCTCGCCGGGCGCCAAGGTCTCGGCCGAGAGCAGCCCGCGCGCCGCCAAGGCCGGCGCCGTGGTGATCGACAACACCTCGTATTTCCGCATGGACCCCGACGTGCCGCTGGTCGTGCCCGAGGTCAACCCGCACGCCATCGCCGGCTGGACCCGCAAGGGCATCATCGCCAATCCCAACTGCTCGACCATCCAGATGGTCGTGGCGCTCAAGCCGCTGCACGACGCCGCGACGATAACCCGCGTGGTGGTGTCGACCTACCAGTCGGTCTCCGGCGCGGGCAAGGAAGGCCTCGACGAGCTCTTCAACCAGACCAAGGGCGTTTTTGTCGCCAACCCGATGGAGCCCCGCAAGTTCACCAAGGCCATCGCCTTCAACGTCATCCCGCATATCGACGTGTTCATGGATGACGGCTCGACCAAGGAAGAGTGGAAGATGGTGGTCGAGACCAAGAAGATCCTCGACCCCAAGATCAAGGTGACCGCGACCTGCGTGCGCGTGCCGGTCTTCGTCGGCCACTCCGAGGCGGTGAACATGGAGTTCGAGCGGCCGATCGACGAGAACGAGGCGCGCACCATTCTCTCACGCGCCAAGGGCGTGCGTGTGCTCGATCGCCGCGAGGACGGCGGCTATGTCACGCCGATCGAGATCCAGGGCGAGGACGGCGTCTTCGTCAGCCGCATCCGCAGCGATCCGACGGTCGAGAACGGCCTGAACATGTGGGTGGTCAGCGACAACGTCCGCAAGGGCGCCGCGCTCAACGCCATCGAGATCGCCGAGCACATGATCAAGGGCGAAATGGTGCGCAAGGCGGCCTGATTTGCCTTCCCCCGGAGGGGGAAGGTGGCGCGCAGCGACGGAAGGGGGATGTCGAAGACGAACGCAGGAGTCCGTCTTCGACATCCCCCTTCCGCCCTTCGGGCACCTTCCCCCTCCGGGGGAAGGTAGAATATCGTGGCGACATGTCGTCCTCTCCGACCGCGTTCTTGCCGCGCGGTATCGCTCCCATCGCCACAATTCCCTCCCTGCCGGCGGCACCGAAAGCGGCGGAGCCGCCGCGTGGTCCGACGACCGCCCCCGACGTGAAACGCTGGCTGCGCGAGGCGTTCGAGAAGCAGAAGAAGGACGACCTCCAGGGTGCGATGGCCGATTACCGCCAGGTGCTGGCGGCGCAGCCGACCAACCGGGTCGCCTGGGGCAATCTCGGCGTCGTTTACCGCAAGGCCAAGAAGCCCGACATGGCGGTGGCCTGCTACATGCGCGCGCTGGAGGGCGACGAGAACAATGCTGGCGTGCTGGGCAATCTCGGCAACGCCTACAAGGATCTGGAGCGCTTCGACGAATCGTTGGCGGCACACCAGCGCGCCATCGCGCTCGATCCGATGTCGGTCGGCCTGCTGCACAACTACGGCGTGGCGCTGTCGGAGGGCGGCATGCCGGTCGAGGCGCGGCGCGTCTTCGACCGCGTGCTGGAGATGGATCCCGATCACATCGATACGCATTGGGATCGCGCCATCTGCTCGCTGCGCCTGGGCGATTTCAGCCGCGAGGCCTGGGACGACTACGAGTGGCGCTGGAAGCTCCAGGAACTCGGCAACTACGTCGCGCCGACCAAGGCGCCGATCTGGCGCGGCGAGAAGCTCGAGGGCCGCACGCTGCTGGTCTATTCCGAGCAGGGCTTCGGCGACACGCTTTTTGCCCTGCGTTACCTACCCAGGCTCAAAGGCCTCGACGGCAAGGTGATCCTGCGCTGCCAGCCCGACCTGATGCGGCTGGTGAAGGACGTCGAGGGCTATCACGAGTTGGCCTCGGCCAAGGAGCCGGCGCCGACGCACGACCTCGCCCTGCCGATCATGAGCCTGCTGGGCCGCTACACGCGCTCGATCGACGACATCCCGCCGCCGGCGAAGCTCTCCATCCCCGCCGGCGCTGGCGCCAAGGCGCTGCCGCGCGTCGCCGCGGCGGGCTCGAAGTTCAAGATCGGCATCGTCTGGTCGGGCAGCGTCACCTTCCGCGGCAATATCCGGCGCGCCGTCACCCTGGACCGCTTCATGCGCTTCGCCGAGGTGCCCGGCGTGCAGCTCTTCAGCCTGCAGAAGGGGCCGCCCTTCGAGGAGTACCGTGCGCTGGCGCCGCATCCGCTGGTCGTCGACCTCGGCTCGACCTTCGACGATTTCGCCGACACCGCCGCGGCCTTGCGCCAGCTCGATCTGGTGCTGATGACCGATTCCTCGGTGGCCCACCTCGCCGGCAGCCTCGGCGTGCCGATCTGGGACCTGGTGAACTTCAACACCTACTGGATCTACTTCATGGATCGCGACGACTCGCCCTGGTACCCCTCGATGCGCCTGTTCCGGCAGAAGAAACCAGGTGACTGGGACGAGGTCTTCGAGCGCGCGGCGCGGGATCTGGCGCGTCATGTCGCCGAGGTACGCCGCGGTTGAGGCGCCACGCCACGGAATTTGCTCGCGGAAACCATCGGAATAGGGTGTAACCTTTATGTGTCGCTTCGGCTTTGCCGGAAAGAATACCGCACCGTGAAGGACAACTCGGCCCTGGACGACGGTGACGCCGATACGTCGTCGGCCGGACAGCCGCACATGCTGTTCCGAAACGAGGACGACAGCTTCCAACAGCAGATGCGGCTGGCGGCGGCGGCGCATCGTGCCGGCCGGCTCGACGAGGCGATCGGCGCCTATCTGCGCCTCCTGGCGGCCAAGCCGTACAATGCCGAGCTGCACAACAATCTTGGCGTGGCGCTGCGCCTGATCGGCAAGCTCGACGCCGCCGTCGCCCATCACCGCCAGTCGCTCGAGCTCGATCCGGACAACCCGTCGCTGCACACCAATCTCGGCAACGCGCTGCGCGTCGCCAACCGCACGCGCGAGGCGGTGCGCCATCACCTGCAGGCGGTGTCGCTGAAGCCCGACTACGCCGAGGGCTTCTTCAATCTCGGCCTCTGCCTGCGTGACCTCGGCCGCGCCGACGAGGCGCTGGCCTGCCTGTCCAAGGCGTTGACGCTCAGCCCGGACAACAAGCGCGCGCGCGTCGAGATCGCCATCACGCGGTTGATACGGGGCGATCTGGTCCGCGGCTTCCAGGAATACGAGGAGCGCAAGCAGCTCGCCGAGGTGCCGGCGCCGGAGTTCCGCCAGCCCGCCTGGACCGGCGACGACCCGAAGGGCAAGCGCATCCTGCTCTATCCCGAGCAGGGCCTGGCCGACGTGCTGATGTTCGTGCGCTACGCGCGCGAGCTTAAGCGCCGCGGCGCCGCGGTCATCGTGCTCTGCCAGGCGCTGCTCAAGGAGCTGCTGACGCGGCTCGACTATCTCGATGGCGTGGTCGCCGAAGGCGAGCAGCTGCCGGAGTTCGACCTGCATGTCTCGCTGCTGTCGCTGCCGCATCTGTGCGGCGGCGCCGTGCCGGCGGCCACCGCGGGCGCGCCCTACCTGCTGCCGCCCGAGCGCGGGCGCATCAAGCTCGGCCGCCTGCCGCGCGCCAAGCTGCGCATCGGCATCTATTGGGCGGCGATGCCCGGCCAGGCGCTCGACCGCCAGCGCTCCGTGCCCTTCCCGCACTTCATGGCGCTGGCCGGCGATCCCGAGATCCTGTTTTTCAGCCTGCAGGGCGGCACGCATCAGAAGGACATCCAGACGCACGGCGCCAGCGGGCTGGTGCACGATGTCGGCCGCGGCATCTTCGATTTCGCCGAGGCGGCGAGCGCGCTGGAGCAGCTCGACCTGCTGGTGACGATCGACGCGCCGATCGCCCATCTCGGCGCCGGCATGGGCATGCCGACCTGGCTGCTGCTGCCGACCGTGCCGGACTGGCGCTGGCAGCAGGCCCGCGACGACAGCCCGTGGTATCCCGGCCTGCGCATCTTCCGCCAGACCACGCCCGGCGACTGGGCCCCGGTCTTCGCACAGGTCGCGGCGGAGCTGGAGAGTCTCAAGAAAGCCGCTCCGCAGTCGTAGCCCTTCGCCCCGGACTTGGTTTTACCTTCCCCCGGAGGGGGAAGGTGCCCGAAGGGCGGATGGGGGATGTCGAAGACGGACACCGCGTTTGTTGAAACATCCCCCATCCGTCGCGCTTCGCGCGCCACCTTCCACCTCCGGGGGAAGGTATGTGCAATTCCTTAAGCGATTGCCCTGCCCCTCCGGGGAGAAGGAAGACCTACGCCGCCGTGAAATCCGGCGGCGGGTAGTAGGGCTTGTCGCCCAGCGCCTGGACGCGTTGCCAGAAGCCTGGGCCGCTGGCCTTGCCGACTTCCTCGAGATCGGCCGCCTGGCGCCACATGTTCCACGACTCCGGATGCAGCCGGCTGGCCTCGCTCAGATGCCGGTCGGCCTCCGCCGTGCGGCCCTGCGCGCGCAGCCACACGCCCAGGCGGAAATGCGCGTGCGCCTGCGCGATCTCGGGCGAGTTGGCCGGCAGGCGCCGGCGCGCGGCGTCGGCGGGCAGCGCGTGCGCGCCGGTCTTCGCCCAGGCCTTGACGGCGTCGAGATAGGCGACGCGCGCGGCGTTGCGCGCTGCCTGGTCCTCGGGCGCCATGGTGCGCGTCTTCAGGTCCATGCGGCGGAAGTGATCGGTCGAGCCCGTCGTCTCCGGCGGCCGCACCATGCGGCCGGTCTCATCGATCCACACCGATTGCGGCACGTTGACCATGCCGTAGAGATCGGCGACGCGATGATCGGTGTCGATCAGGCACCAGTACTCGGCCTTGGCCGCCTCGATCCATTGCCGCGCGTGCTCCGCACCACGGCTCTCCTCGGCGATGGCGACGATCATCGCGCCGGTGTCCTTGATCTCGCTGTAGAGTTGCTGCCACACGGGCAAGTCGAACCGGCAGCCTCACCAACTGGCCCAGGTGGCGAGGAACACCTTCCTGCCGCGCAGCGACGAGAGCGTGTGCGGCGTGCCCGCGAGGTCGGGCAGGGTGAAGTCGGGCGCGTCGAGCCCCTCCAGCGCGGCGCGACGCGCTTCCACGCCGGTGCCCAGCATCCAGACATCGCCGGCCTCGCTCGACAGCACCGGGTTGCCGAGATGGCGCCAGAAGGCCGCGAGATCGACGCGACCGTCGCGCGCCATGCCATCAGGCAACGGCACGCAGATCTCGTCGCGGCACATGCCCTCGGGCTTGAGCGTCCAACCGACGGCGCGCTCGGCGTCGGCGGCGCTGACGCCAAGACCGTCGCTTGCATCCACCTGCGCGTCGCCACGCTCGGTGAGGATTGTCGTCATGCCGGAGACCTCCTGCTTGTTCCGGCGGACGCTAGCGCGACGACCCCGACATGAAAAGGCATCCGCCTCACTTCGCCGTGAGTCGCATCGCCGCGCGCTGCTGCGTTTGCGCAGCCGGGCGACGGAGCGGCTGACCGCGTAGCGCCCAAATCCCCCTCACCCCGCCTGCGGGGAGAGGGAGTCATGTGAGATCGCCCTGCACCCGATCGCCCGGCGGGCTGTCGCGGGGCGGGGCGCCGCGCGCGCTCAATCCAATCCCAGCAGCTTGCCGAACCAGCTCCAGTTGATCGGCAGCAGCGACAAGATCGCGGCGGCGCCGAAGCCGGCCAGCGCGATGCCGGAGACGCGGTTGAGCCAGATCAGGCCGCCGCCGGTGAACCAGGCGCGCGCCACCCAGGCGATGCCGCAGAGCGTGGTCCACCAGGCGAAGGCGCCGACGAAAACCGCGGCGATCAGGACCAGCGCCGCCGTCAGGTCGCTGCCGACGTTGCTCAAGCCACGGCTGGCGAAGACCGCGCCGAAGGCCATCACGGTGAGCGGATTGAACACGGTGATGAAGAAGCTCGAGCTCATGAAGCGCAAGGTGGTGAGGTAGGGGTGCGCGCGGTCGGCGGCGACCGGATCGCCGACGCTGGGCGGGCGGTGGGTGATGTAGGACCAGCCCATGATGCACAGCACCACGCCGCCGATGCCGCGGATCCACGCTTCGTTGCGCACGATGAAGTCGTTGACGAAGGTCAGGCCGAAGGCGGCCGCCGCGCCGAACAGCGTGTCGGCCAGCGAGGCGCCGATGCCGGTGACCACGCCGGCGATGAGGCCGTTGGAGATCGTGCGGCGTATGCAGAGGATGGCGGCGGGACCGACCGGCACGGCGATGAGAAAACCGATGATGGCGCCCTCGATGAAGAGCAGCAGGGGGTCGACTCCCGATCCCGACACGCGCCGCGCCTCAGGCGTCCAGCCGCATGGCGCCGAAGCGCCGCGGCGGCGAGACCAGCATATCCTGCGCCGTCACCAGCCGGAGCTCGCGCTCGCCCGAGGCCAGCGTCGCCTCGAGCACGGCGTAGATCGAGGCCGCGACCGCCTCCAGCGCGCGGCCGACATCGCGATGCGCGTGCCACTGCGCCAGGAACAACGCCGCCACCGCGTCACCCGTGCCGTTGGGCGCGATGGGGAAGGCGAGCTCGGGCGTCGACACCAGCCACGCGGCCTCGCGCGTCAGCGCCAGCATCTCGATGGTGCCGGCGGGCGCGTCGCGGCGGCGCAGGCTGGTGACCAGCACGATCGAGGGATTCTGTCCGTCGCCCATCAGCGCGCGCGCCGCCGACAGCGTGTCCTTGAGTGTCGCGACCTTGCGGCCGCTCAGCCATTCGAGCTCGAAGTGGTTGGGCGTCAGGATGTCGCTATGCGCCACGATGCGGTCGCGGAAGAATTCGGGGATGCCGGGCCGCACATAGACCTGACGGTCGATATCGCCGATCACCGGATCGCAGCACCACACGGCGTTGGGATTGGCCTTGCGCACCATCGCCACGGCTTCGAGCACGACCTCGCCCAGCGCGGCGTCGCCGAGATAGCCGGTCAGCACCGCGTCGCAGCTCGCGAGCGCGCCGCGCTCGGCGATACCCGCGACCACATCGCGCACCTGATCAGGTGCGGCGACGCGGCCCTTCCACGCGCCATAGCCGGTGTGGTTGGAGAACTCGACCGTGTTCACGGCCCAGACCTCATGGCCCAGCCGTTGCAGCGGGAAAGTCGCGGCGCGGTTGCCGACATAGCCGTACGCGACGTGGGACTGGATCGATAGAACGCGCATCACCGTCGGCCGGCGATGGCTTGGCCCGGCCCCATCTATATATAGTCCTCCAAGCCTGGACCGGGGAGAAGATTTAGCAGCGATGACCACGACCGTCCGACCACGCCGAAGCGTGCTGTATATGCCCGGTGCCAATGTCAGGGCGCTGGAGAAGGCGCGCAGCCTGCCGGCCGACGCGCTGATCTTCGATCTCGAGGACGCCGTCGCGCCCGATGCCAAGGAAGCCGCGCGCGCCAATGTCGTGGCCGCCGCGCGGAGCAAGGCCTACGGCAAGCGCGAGATCGTCATCCGCTGCAACGGGCTCGGCACCGCGTGGGGCCGCGCCGATGTCGCGGCGATCGCCGCCTCGGGTGCGGATGCCATCCTGGTGCCCAAGCTGGAAAGCGCCGCCGACGTCACCAACGTCGTCGCCCTGCTCGATGCTGCCGGTGCACCGTCCGGGATGGCGGTGTGGGGCATGATAGAGACACCACGCGGCATCCTCCGGGCCGAGGAGATCGCCTCGTCGTCGCCACGGCTGGCCTGCCTGATCATGGGCACCAACGATCTGGTGAAAGACCTGCGCGCGCAGCACACGCCTCTGAGGTTGCCGATGGTGGTGCCGCTGGGCTTCACCCTGCTGGCCGCGCGCGCCAACGGGCTGGCGATCCTCGATGGCGTTTACAACGACATCCAGGACATCGAAGGCTTCAAGGCCTCGTGCCGGCAGGGGCTGGAGTTCGGCTTCGACGGCAAGACGCTGATCCACCCGACCCAGGTCGAGCCCTGCAACGAGATCTTCGCGCCCAGTGCAGCCGAGCTGGCGATGGCCGAGAAGATCGTCGCCGGCTTCGAGAAGGCGCGCGCCGAGGGCAAGGGCGTGGTCACCGTCGACGGCCGCATGATCGAGAACCTGCATGTCGAGCAGGCACAGCGGCAGCTCGCTTTGGCCGCGGCGATCCGCGAACTGGCCGCATAGCGCACCTTCGCAGGGCTATCCCATCTGGCGTTTTCTTCCCTCTCCCCGCAAGCGGCAGGGCGATCGCATATGGAACTGCATCTACCTTCCCCCAGAGGGGGAAGGTGGCGCGGAGCGCCGGATGGTGGATGTTGAAGACGGACTCCTCTGTTCGTCTTCGACATCCCCCATCCGCCCTTCGGGCACCTTCCCCCTTCGGGGGAAGGTAAGACCGAGCCAAGCTGGCCATATGTGATCGCTCTGCGCTCCTCCGGGAGCGGCAAAAACGTCACGGTGACTCCTGTCGCCGACGCGGCTATAGGCCGAACCCAACGCCGCGTTTCGACGGCGGGACAGGGAAGCATCGCCTGAGCACCACCCGTGCCGCTCGAGAGAGCGAGCGCTGATTTGTGCAGGCGATCATGTCCCGCAACGCCCCGGCCAAGACCAACCCCGGCAATTATTTCGAGGACTTCGCGCTCGGCCAGGAGCTGGCGCACGCCACGCCGCGCACCGTGACCGAGGGCGATGTCTCGCTCTATACCGCGCTCTACGGCACGCGGTTTGCCGTGCAAAGCGCCGACGCGTTCGCGCGATCGGTCGGCCTGCCCAGCGCGCCGGTCGACGACCTGCTGGTCTTCCACATCGTCTTCGGCAAGACCGTGCCCGACATCTCGCTCAATGCCGTGGCCAATCTCGGCTACGCCGAGTGCCGCTTCGGCGTGCCGGTCTATCCCGGCGACACGCTGACGGCGCGCTCCACCGTGATCGGCCTGCGCGAGAACTCCAACCGCGAGAGCGGCGTGGTCTATGTGCGCTCCGAGGGCATCAACCAGGCCGGCGAGACGGTGCTCGACTATGTGCGCTGGGTGATGGTGCGCAAGCGCGACAAGGACTCGCCGGTCGTCGCCAACAACGTGCCCAAGCTCGCCGCGACGGTCGCCGCCAACGACCTCGTCGTGCCCGAGGAACTCGCGCTCGAGGACTACGACGCGACCTTGGCGGGCTCGCCGCATCGCTGGTGCGACTACGAGATCGGAGAGCGCATCGATCATGTCGACGGCATGACCATCGAGGAGGCTGAGCACATGACCGCGACGCGCCTCTACCAGAACACGGCGAAGGTGCATTTCGACCAACGCCTCGCGGCGGGTACGCGCTTCGGTCGCCGGCTGATCTATGGTGGCCACGTGATCTCGATGGCGCGCGCGCTGTCGTTCAATGGCCTCGCCAACGCCTTCAAGATCGCCGCGATCAACGCCGGCAGCCACACCAACCCGACGCTCGCCGGCGACACGATCTACGCCTGGTCGGAGGTGATGGAGAAGGCGACGATCGATGGCCGCGACGACATCGGCGCGCTGCGCCTGCGCACCCGCGCGGTCAAGAACGCCGATGCCGCGTCGTTCCCCGACAAAGGCCCCGACGGCAAGGCCGATCCGTCCGTCGTGCTCGATCTCGACTACTGGGCGCTGATGCCGCGTTGATCCAAGAAGAAGACGAACCACAGAGACACAGAGACACAGAGACACAGAGAACGGCAAGACACGCGCGGAGCGCGCAGGATTGGTTTTCTCTTCTTTGTCTTCCTCTGTGTCTCTGTGCCTCTGTGGTTGGCCTCATGATGCCGGCGCGACGCCGGCGCTCCCAGTCAAGTGGCCTGAACCTTCAGCCACTCCACGAAGTCGCGCACGGCAGGGCGGCGCATGTGGCTTTGCGGCGCGACCGCCCAGTAGCTCCACTCGGCGGGCCATTCCCGCTCCAGCACGCGCACCAGGCGGCCGCGCGCCAGATGCTCGTGCACCATCGGACCGCGGCCCAGGGCAACGCCCTGGCCGTCGATCGCCGCCGACAGGATCACCATCGAGTCGTTGAAGAACAGGCCGGACGACGCGGCCGCCGGCGGCAGGCCCTCGCGTTCGAACCATGCCGGCCAGCTCATCCAGGGCTGGCGGGGATGGGCATCGGTGTCGTGCAGCAGGGTGTGGCGTCTGAGGTCGTCGAAGCTTTGTAGCGGCCGCCGCCCGTAGGCCAGGGTCGGGCTGCACACCGGGAAGATCGTCTCGCCCATCAGGCGCTCAGCCACCAGATCGCGGAACGGGCCTGGTGCGAAGCGGATCGCGAGATCGACGTCCTCGCGGGTGAAATCGACCAGCAGGCGCTCGGCGCGCACATGCAGCTCGATGCCCGGCAGGTCGACGCGCAGCGCCGGCAGGCGCGGCACCAGCCAAGCCGCCGCGATCGAGGGCAGCAGGCTGACGGCTACGCGCGTGCGCTTGCGTCTCTCGCCCAGCGACTCGCTGACGGCGGCGAGGCGATCGAATGCATCGGTGAGGCCGGGCAGCAGGGCGGCGCCCTCGCTGGTCAAGGTCACGCCCTGGGCGCGGCGGTGGAACAGCTTCACATCGAGCCGCGCCTCGAGCAGGCGCACCTGCTCGCTCACCGCCGAGGGCGTGACCGACAGCTCCTCGGCCGCCTTGGCGATGGCGCCGTGGCGGGCGGCGGCCTCGAAGGCGCGCAGGGCGTTGAGCGGCGGCAGACGGCGCGGCATGGCGGTAGCATAGGAAATTCCTATTCTCGGCGACAGGGCTTCCCGTTTGCGGCTTTGTGTTGCAGGCGCGAGAGTGCGCAGCGACAGGAGATTCCGATGCTGACGCTCTACGACTATCTCGACTCCGGCAACGGCTACAAGGTGCGCCTGCTGCTGGCCCAGCTCGGCACGCCCTATAGGCTGGTCGAGCTCGACATCATGCAAGGCGCCACGCGCACACCAGAATTCCTGGCCAAGAACCCCAACGGGCGCGTCCCGACCCTGGAGCTCGAGGACGGCACGGTCCTCGCCGAGTCGAACGCCATCGTCTGGTATCTCGCCGAGGGCACGAAGTTCGCGCCCGCGGCTCGCCTCGGCCGGGCCAAGGCGCTGCACTGGATGTTCTTCGAGCAGTACAGCCACGAGCCCTATGTGGCGACGCCGCGCTTCATCCTGCGCCATCTGCCCGCCGACCATCCCCGCCGGGCCGAGCTGCCGGCGCGCCAGGCGCAGGGCCGGGCGGCGCTGGGCGTGATGGAGGGCCATCTGGCCGGGCACGACTTCCTCGCCGGCGCCTACTCGATCGCCGACATCGCGCTCTATGCCTACACGCACCGCGCCGACGAGGCCGGCATCGACCTTGCGCCGTTTCCGGCCGTGCGGGCCTGGCTGGCTCGGGTCGCCAGCCAGCCCGGCCATGTGCCCATGCTGCCCTGACACGCGCAGCGCCTCTCAGGGTCTTCGGGCCGCGTCGCTGGAGCGGCGCGGCCCCAAGACCGCCAGCTGTCCACATGCGATAGCCCTGGCCGGAACCGGGGCCAAAAACCCTGCATCCAAAGGCCCTTACGGCGCTGTACGCCCCGCGTAGCGGCGGAAATTGAACATCGACCGGGTTGGTGCATGATGTGTGTCGGGCATGGCTGACGCGCCTGACCGCAGCGGTTTGAGCAATGGAAAACCATAGCATTCGGCATCCACAAGATTCCGACGTGACAGGCGTCGGGGGCGGCGTTGGAGCAACCGGCCGGCGTCGTGGATGCTGGGGGCCCGGCGTGTCTGGAAAACGATGGAAAACCATAGCATTCGGTCCGCTAGAGGATCGCAGAGCGACCCGGGTCCTTCTGAGCAACGGACCCTTGCGTTGACTTGCGAAAGCCAAAGCGTACATTGCGCCGCGTCGGCCGGACCCCACGCTGAATCAAACGACCCGCGTGGTCCGGCGCTTACGTTCTCGGGGACGGCATGAGTTCAGCCAACCGGTCGGCGAGACCACTGTCGCCGCATCTGCAGGTCTACAAGCCGCAGCTGACATCCGTCCTGTCGATCACCCACCGCGCCACCGGCATCGCGCTCAGCGTGGGCATCCTCTACCTGATCGCCTGGCTGTGCGCCGCGTCCTCGTCGAGCGAGACCTACGCGATCTTCGCCTGGTTCAACGGCTCGGTGGTCGGCCGCATCTTCCTGTTCGGCTGGACGCTGTGCCTGTTCTTTCATCTCTTCAACGGCATCCGGCACCTGTTCTGGGACGCCGGCTACGGCTTCGAGCTGAAGACCGCCTACACTTCTGGCTGGGCCGTGGTCGCCGCGACGTTGGCGGCGACCGTTGTCGCCTGGTTCCTCGCTTACGCGATCAGGTGATCCGATGGCCGATCTCCGCTCCCCCGTCGCGCGCGTGCGCGGCCTCGGTTCCGCCAAGTCGGGCACCCAGCATTGGTGGCATCAGCGCGTTTCCGCCGTCGCGCTGATCCTCTTGGTCTCCTGGTTCGTAGTATCGCTGATCCTCAACGCGCCCGCCGGTCAGGCGCAGGTCCGCGCCTGGGTGTCCTCGCCGGTCACCATGGTCATGCTGATCATGACCATCCTGTTCGGCCTGTGGCACGCGGCGCTCGGCATGCAGGTGGTGATCGAGGACTATGTCCATAGCGAGGGCATGAAGATCGGCCTGATCCTGCTCATCAAGGTGCTGGCGGTGCTGGCCACGGTGGCGGCGGTCGTCGCGATGTTCCGCATGGCGTTCGGAGGTTAGTACGATGCCCCTCGACGAAGCCAAGAAGTCCGCCGGCACGCCCGGCACCGTCACCATCGGCGGCCGCGCCTACAAGGTCGTCGACCATGTCTACGACGTCGTCGTCGTCGGCGCCGGCGGCGCCGGCCTGCGCGCCACGTTCGGCATGGCCCAGAAAGGTTTCAAGACCGCCTGCATCACCAAGGTGTTCCCGACCCGCAGCCACACGGTGGCGGCGCAAGGCGGCATCTCGGCGGCACTGGGCAACATGGGCCCGGACGACTGGCGCTGGCACATGTACGACACGGTGAAGGGCTCCGACTGGCTCGGCGACCAGGACGCGATCGAATACATGTGCCGCGATGGCATCCCGGCGATCATCGAGCTCGAGCATTTCGGCGTGCCGTTCTCCCGCACGCCCGACGGCAAGATCTACCAGCGGCCGTTCGGCGGCATGACGACGGAATTCGGCAAGGGTATCGCCCAGCGCACTTGCGCCGCCGCCGATCGCACCGGACACGCCATCCTGCACACGCTCTACCAGCAGTCGCTGCGCTATCACGCCGAGTTCTTCATCGAGTATTTCGCGCTTGATCTGATCATGGATGACGGCGTGTGCCGCGGCGTCATGGCGTGGAACCTGGACGACGGCACCATCCATCGCTTCCGCGCCCACAAGGTGGTGCTGGCGACCGGCGGCTATGGCCGCGTCTACCAGACCGCGACCTCGGCCCATACCTGCACCGGCGACGGTGGCGCGATGGTGTTGCGCGCCGGCCTGCCGCTGCAGGACCTCGAGTTCATCCAGTTCCATCCCACCGGCGTCTATGGCGCGGGCTGCCTGATCACCGAGGGCGTGCGCGGCGAAGGCGGCTACGTGACCAACGCCAACGGCGAGCGCTTCATGGAGCGCTATGCGCCGTCGGCCAAGGATCTGGCGTCGCGCGACGTCGTCTCGCGCTCGATGACGATCGAGATCCGCGAGGGCCGCGGCTGCGGTCCGAAGGGCGAGTACATCGAGCTGCACGTCGAGCATCTCGATCCGAAAGTCATCCACGAGCGCCTGCCGGGCATCGCCGAGACCGCGCGCATCTTCGCCGGCGTCGACGTCACCAAGCAGCCGATCCCGATCCTGCCGACCTGCCACTACAACATGGGCGGTATCCCGGCGAACTATCACTGCGAAGTCATGACCGTGAAGAACGGCGACCCCAACACGCCGGTGCATGGCCTGATGGCGCTGGGCGAGGCGGCCTCGATCGGTGTGCACGGCGCCAATCGCCTGGGCTCGAACTCGCTGCTCGAGCTGGTCGTGTTCGGCCGTTCCGCCGCCGACCGCGTCGCCTCGCAGCTGACGCCCGGCCAGGCGCACAAGGAGCTGCCGCACGCCGGCGAGGAGGCGATCGCCCGCCTCGACCGGGCGCGTCACGCCAATGGCGGCTCGCCGACGGCGGAACTGCGCGCCAGGATGCAGCACACCATGCAGAACGATTGCGCGGTGTTCCGCACCTCCAAGACGCTGGCCGAGGGCTGCGCCAGCATGGACAAGGTGTTCGCCGGCAGGGGCGACATCCGGGTCAAGGACCGCTCGATGATCTGGAACTCCGACCTGATGGAGACCCTGGAGTTCGAGAACCTGATCATCCAGGCGCAAGCCACGATCTACTCGGCCGAGAACCGCAAGGAGAGCCGCGGCGCCCACGCGCACGAGGACTTCCCCGAGCGCGACGACAAGAACTGGCTGAAGCACACGGTCGTCTGGGTCGACAACGAGACGGGCAAGACCAGGATCGACTACCGGCCGGTCAATCTCCAGCCGATGAGCAACGACGTGCAATCCTTCCCGCCCAAGGCGCGAGTTTACTGATGGCCGAGTTCACGCTGCCCGCCAATTCCAAGATCGGCGTTGGCGACACCTACGCGGCTACCGGCGCCACCAACATCAAGACCTTCAAGGTCTATCGCTGGACGCCTGAGGACGGCAAGAATCCGCGCATCGACACCTATGAGGTCGATATGGATTCGTGCGGGCCGATGGTTCTGGACGCGCTGATCAAGATCAAGAACGAGACCGACAGCTCGCTCACCTTCCGCCGCTCCTGCCGCGAGGGCGTGTGCGGCTCGTGCGCGATGAATATCGACGGCACCAACACGCTGGCCTGCACCAAGTACATCGCGGACGTGCCGGGCGACATCAAGATCTACCCGCTGCCGCACATGCCGGTGGTCAAGGATCTGGTGCCCGATCTCAACGTCGCCTACGCCCAGCTCGCCTCGATCGAGCCGTGGCTCAAGAACGATTCGCCGGCGCCGGAGCGCGAGCGGCTGCAGTCACCGGAGGAGCGCGCCAAGCTCGACGGGCTCTGGGAGTGCATCCTGTGCTTCTCCTGCACCACGAGCTGCCCGAGCTACTGGTGGAACGGCGAGCGCTATCTCGGTCCGGCGGTGCTGCTGCAGGCCTATCGCTGGATCGTCGACTCACGCGACGAGGCGACGGGAGAGCGGCTCGACCAGCTCGAGGATCCGTTCCGCCTCTATCGCTGCCACACGATCATGAACTGCACCAAGACCTGCCCGAAAGGCCTGAACCCGGCCAAGGCGATCGCCGAGATCAAGAAGATGATGGTCGAACGGGCGGTGTAGTTTCCTTCTCCCCGCAGGTGCGGGGAGAAGGAACAATGGCGTCAGCGCGTCGGCGCGGTCTTGCCGACTTCCTTGGCCTTCTCGTAGCTCTCGATGACGGCGCCGTAGTTGGGCGCGGCGATGGCATAGAGCTTTGCGAGCTCGGCGGCCTCGGGTCGGTTCCAGGTGCGATGCGCCTCCGACAGCACGGCGTTGGTCGAGATCGGGATCACGCCGCCCTGGACAAAACGTGCGAGGGTGATGCGCGAGGCCATCTCGCTGGGATCACCCGAGGCGTCCATCACGGCGTAGACGCTGAAGCCGGCGACCTTGGCGTCGAGCGCCGGGAACATCACGCAGACGCTGGTCCAGACGCCGGCCATGAGCAGCGTCCGCTTGCCGGTGGCTCGCACCGCCTTGACGAAGTCCTCGTTGTCCCAGGCGTTCACCTCGCCCTTGCGCGCCACGTAGACGGCGTGCGGCGCGAACTGATGGATCTCCGGCATCAGCGGACCGTTCGGGCCGCCGGGCTCCGACGCCGTGGTGATCACCGGGATCTTCAGCAGCGTCGCCAGCTTGGCCAGCATGATCGTGTTGGCCCGCAGGTCGGTGATGCTGATGTCCTTCACCGTCTGGAACAGGCCGGCCTGGTGATCGAGCAGCAGGATCGCCACGTCGGACGTGTCGAACAGCGCCGCGCCGCCGCCCGAGGGCAGCACGTTGCGCTTCACCGCCGGCGTGGTCTGCGCGCTGGCCGTGGCGGCGCCGAGGCTCAGCATGCCGATGGTCAGCAGGGCTGTAGCGGCGCGAGCCAACCGATTCGCAAGTCTGGTCATGATCGTTCTCCTGATAGTGATGTTGAACCGACTACTCACCCCTGATGAACGCCAGCAGGTCGGTGTTGAAGGCGTCCTGGTGCGTGACGGACAGTCCGTGATCCGCGCCCGGGTAGATCTTGAGGGTGGCGTTCTTCAGAAGCTTCGCCGACAGCATCGCCGAGGCGCCGATCGGCACGATCTGGTCGTCGTCGCCATGAGCGACCAGCACCGGCACCGCGATCCTCTTGAGGTCCTCGGTGAAGTCGACCTCGGAGAACTGCTTGATGCAGTCGTACTGGCCCCTGAGCCCGCCCATCATGCCCTGCAGCCAGAACGACTTGCGCGCGCCCTCGGAGATCTTCGCGCCCGGCCGGTTGTAGCCATAGAAGGGCATGGTGAGGTCCATGAAGAACTGCGAGCGGTCGTCGAAGGTGCCCTTGCGGATGCCGTCGAACACCTCCATGGGAAGACCACCGGGATTGGCCGTGGTCTTCAGCATCAGCGGCGGCACGGCGCCCAGCAGCACGGCCCGGGCGACGCGGCCGGTACCGTGGCGGCCCATGTAGCGGGTTATCTCGCCGCCGCCGGTGGAATGGCCGACGATGATCATGTCCTTCAGATCGAGCGCGTCGATCAGTTCGGCGAGGTCGTCGGCGTACTGATCCATGTGGTTGCCGTCCCAGGTCTGGCTGGAGCGGCCATGGCTGCGCCGGTCGTGGGCGATGACGCGATAGCCATGCTGGCCGAAGAACACCATCTGCGCGTCCCAGGCGTCGGCACTGAGCGGCCAGCCATGCGAGAACAGCACCGGCTGTCCCTTGCCCCAGTCCTTGTAGAAGACCTGGGTGCCGTCCTTCGTGGTGATCATGCTCATCGTCGTCTCCGAAGGTTGGGTGCCGCGTCGTTCAGGCTGCCTTCAGCGTCCGCACCTTGCCCGGGCGCGCATGGTTCACGGCCCACGCCAACGCATCGTCCGCCACCCGCTCCCAGCCCGGCTCGATGCACGTCCAGTGCGAGCGGCCCGGATAGATCTTGAGCTCGGTGATGGACGGCGCCTGCTTCTGCTTCTTGAACATGGCGCGGGTCATCGAGGCCGTGGCGATGCGGTCGATGCCGCCGCCGATCAGCAGCAGCGGCGCGCGATCGGGGTTGTCCCAGCGGATCTTGCCGGCGGCCGCGACCAGGCCGTCCCAGTAGACCTTGCCGGGCGTCGGCACGATGTAGCGGTCGTAGAGCGTGTCGCGATCCTGGGGCGACACGGTCTGCGCGAAGCGGGTGCCGAAGAACTCGCGCGTCATGGTCATGGCGCGCCGCCAGCTGGCCCATGAGAGGAACACGGGGAAGGTCGACTTGATCGTGTCCCAGCCGACCAGCACGCCCGAGGTCGGCGCCGGATCGATGGCGACGCCGGCGACGCCCAGGCCCATGTCGAGGAGGTGCTGGGTGATTGTGCCGCCAAAGGAGTGGCCGATGATGATCGGCTGTTCGGGCAGGGCGCGGATGATGTCGGCGTAGTGCTTGACGATGCGCACCATGCCGACGTTCTTCAGCTCGGGATGCGGCGCGGCGCGCAGCTCGGCCGGTGAACGATCGTCGAGCGGCCACGCTGGCGCGACGACGGTGTAGCCCTTGGCCTCATAGCGGGCCTTGAAGCCTTCCCAGCTCTGCGCATTGAGCCAGGCGCCGTGAATCAGGATGATGGTCTTGGTCATGACGAAGTCTCCTTGTGGACGGCTGTGGTGGATCAGGTGTTGCGGACGAAGCTGGCGATGGCGTCCGCGCTCAGCCTCGGGTGCTGGTGCTGCGGGCCGTGGCCGGATCGTGGAAAGGTCAGCAGGCTGAGCGTCGGCAGGACCTGGTTCAGCGCGTACCAGTTCTCGACCGGAAAAATGATGTCGTGGTCGCCGCCGACATGGAGGATCGGGATCGACGTGCGCTTCATCGCCTCTAGGATCGGCTCGGCGGGAAACAGCGGGCTTGTCGGCCCTGTGCCCAGCCGCGCGCGGGCGAAGTCGACCGGCACCGGCACGCTGAGATCCGACGTGCGCTGCGCGATGCGGGTCACCGAACGCCGGGCGGCCTGGCGACTGGCCTGCGAGCGCGGCTCGAAGAACAAGATGGTCTCCTCCTCGATGCCGTATGTCGCGATACTGGCGGTGTCGTAGAAGAGCTGCTCGGCTGGCTTGACGTTGGGGCCCGGTGGCACCGTGCCGATCAGCACCGCATGCGAGAGGCGCGTGGGGTGCAGCGCCAGCATCACCTGGGCGACCATGCCGCCCAGCGACCAGCCGCTGATGACCACGTCGCGTAGATCGAGCGCCTCGATCAGGTCGCGCGGGTCCCGCGCCATCTCGATCGGGTTGTAGGTCGGCGCGCCGGTCGAGAGGCCGAGCCCGGTGTAGTCGAAGGTGATGACGCGCAGCCCGTTGGCGACCAGCGCATCGAGGAACGCCGGGTCCCACACATCCATGTTGCCGCGGAAGCGCGTGCACAGGATGACCGGCTTGCCGGTGCCGATCGAGCGGTAGGCCAGCGTGCGGCCGTTGATCTCGGTGAACTGGTTGGGCGCGTCGATAGCGCTGTACACGCGGGCGGCGATGTTCATGACGGTCTCCGTTGGGTTTGAGTTGGTGCGCGCTACTTGCCGGGTAACGCGGCCAGCAGCTCGACGGTCGTGACGACCGCATGGGCGAAGCTCGGCGCGTCGATGTTGTGGGCGGCGTGCATCGCCTCGTGCGAGAAGGCGGCGGTCGCGTCGCGCACCAGCGTGACGTGGTAGCCGAGCTCGACCGCGAAGCGCGCCGTCGACTCGATGCAGGTGTTGGCGATCAGACCGATCAGGATGACGTGGCTGACGCGCTTCTGCTTGAGCAGCATGTCGAGGTCGGTGTTGGCGAAGCCGCTGCTTCCCCAATGCTCCTTCACGACGATGTCGCCATCCCGCGGCGCGAAATCCGGATGCCACTCGCCGCCCCAGCTGCCCTTGGCGAAGACCTGCGCCTGCGCGGTGCCCCGTTGATAGGGCGTCGGATGATCCCAGCCATCGAAGTCGCCAGGCTCCGCGCGATGGTGCGGCACGATGAAGACCGGCATCCGCGCGATGCGCACCGCCGCGACGATGGCCCTCAAGTTACCGTGCAGGCCGACGCTGTTGGCGACCTCGGCGACGCTCGGCCACAGTTTGCCGCCGTCGGACAGGAAGTCGTTGTAGGGATCGACGAAGAGCAGCGCCGTGCGGTCGCTGTCGTAGGCTTCGGTCGTTGGGCGCTGCGTCGACATCCGTCTCTCCATCGCTTCGATGGTTGGAAGGATGCCGACAGGACGCAGCCGCTTCTATTGTACCTGGGGTTGCGCGGGTCACACGTTGGTATGAGACGCGATCAGCCCGCGACGGGCAGCGAGAAGGTGAGGCGCGCGCCGCCAGCGACGGCGTTGGCGGCGCTGATGCGCCCGCCATGCGCCTCGACGATCGAGCGGCAGATGGGCAGGCCCATGCCCATGCCGCCGTCCTTGGTGGTGAAGAAGCTCTCGAACAATCGGCCGAGATGGTCGGCTGGGATGCCTGGGCCGCTGTCCTCGATGGCGCAGACGACCGAGCCACCCTCCAGCGTCGTGTGGAAGACGAGGCGCCGCTCGGGGCTCTGCGTCATCGCCTGCATGGCGTTGACCGCGAGGTTGACGACGACCTGCTGCAGCTGCGTGCGGTCGGCCAGCACCTTTGGCGCGCCCTCGAGTGGATGGTGCGCCAGCGTCACGCTCCGCGACCTTGCCTCGTGGCGCAGGAACGCCAACGCCTCGCGCACCACGTCGTCGATCGACAGCGCCGCATGTTCTGGCGCGCGCCGTTCCACCATCGCGCGGATGCGGGCGATGATGTCGGCCGCGCGTCGCGCGTCGGCCACCACGCGCTTGGTCAGCTCGCGCACCTCCGCGACGTCGGGCTCCGGCCGCGCCAGCCAGCGCAAGCCAGCCTCGCCGTTGGTGGCGATGGCGGCGAGCGGCTGGTTGACCTCGTGCGCGATGGAGGCGGTGAGCTCGCCTAGCATCGAGACGCGCGCGGCATGGGCGAAGTCCGCCTGCACCTGGCTCAGCATCGCCTGCGCCCGCACGCGCTCGCTGATGTCGATCACGCCGGCCAATCCCTGCGATCGATCCTCGGCGGAGTACCAGACAGTGAAGTGCGCATCGAACGTCGAGCCGTCGAGACGTACCAGCGGGGTGTCGACAGAGAAGCTCGGCTTGCCCTCCAGCGCCGAGAGGATCGCCTCGGCGTAGGCCGGCCAGCTCTGCTCCGGCCACAGCGGCTCGGTCGTGCCCAGCAGCGCTTCCTTGCTGCCGCCAGCGAACAGCGCCACCGTCTGTTCATTGACATCAACGATGCGCGTGGCGCGCATGACGTCGCGGATGCTGGCGGGATTGTCCCGGAAATGCCGCCGGAAGTCCGTGACGCCCGTCTCGCCCCACCTCCCCAGCAGCGCGCGGACGCCGGTGAAGTCGACCTCCCAGAAGGCCACGGCCATGGCGCGGAACAGGTTCTGGTAACGCTGCTCGCTGGCCAGCAAGGCGCGCTCGGACTGCTTGCGAGCGGAGATGTCGATGACACCCACCATGGTGGTACCGCCGCGCCGGTCGTGCGGTGGATAGGCGACCGTGAACAGGCCCTCGAACAGGCTGCCGTCGTTGCGGCGCAGCCTGCACTCGGTCGAGTAGTTCGCCCGTCGCTCGACCGCGCCGAGATAGGCCTCGATATAGGCGTCGGTGCTTTCCTCGGGCCAGAACGGCTCTACATCGCCGAGCAGCGACCGCTTGTCGCCGCTGGCGAACAGCGCGATGGTCTGATCGTTGACGTCGACGACGCGCGTACCGCGCATCATCGCCCGCACGAAAGGTCGGTTCGCGTAGAGGTACGCACGCAGGTCGGTGACGCCCGATTTCATCAGAGCGCGCACCATGTCGTTGGCGCCGGAGAAATCGAGCTCCCAGAACGAAGCGGCCATCGCCTGGAACATGTTGCGGTAGCGGTACTCGCTGGCGCGTAACGCCTCCTCGGATCTTTTCCGCTCGGAGATGTCGATCACACCGATGACCAGCGAGCCCTTGCCCATGGTCTCGGGCGGGTAGGCCGCGGTGAACAGTGCGTCGAAAGTGGTGCCGTCGATACGCCGCAGCTTGCATTCGGCCGAGTAGTGCGTCTTTCGCGCGACGGCTGCCAGGATGCCGGCGGCGAAGATCGATGTGCTATCCTCCGGCCAGAACGGCTCGACGTTGCCGAGAAGTTCTTCGCGATCGCCGCGGCCGAACAGCGCCACGGTGTGGTCGTTGACGTCGATCACGCGCGTGGCGCGCATCATCTCGCGAACGACCTCCGGTTTCTCCGCGAGGTGTCGGGCGAAATCATCGACGCCCGATCGATGCAGCGCGCGCAGGATGGCGTCGACGCCCGAGAAGTCGAGCTCCCAGAACGATGCCGCCATCGCGCTGAACAGGTTGCGATAGCGATGCTCGCTATAGCGTAGCGCTTCCTGGGCGCTCTTGCGCTCGGTGATGTCGCGGCCGGTCTCGACGATCGCGGCCGGCGCGCCCGATGCGTCGCGGCGCAGCACCCAGCGCGCAAGCACGATGATCTCCGCGCCGCTGGCGTCGTGTCGCCTCACTTCACCCTGCCAGCGGCCGGCCTCGATCGTGGCGGCCTCGATGTCCCGGAGTGGTGAGGGATACGCGCTCTTCAGAACGTCGTCGATGAACTGGCCGACCGCCTGCGCTCGCGACCGCCCGTAGAGCGCTTCGCAGGTCCGGTTCCAGGCGTGGATTCGTCCGTCGAGGCCGCGCACGAGGACGCTCTCGTCGACGAGATCCAGCAGATCAGACTCGTCCGGCTCCATCGCTCTGCCTCCGAACCACGCCACGCTTACTGGCCGGCTTAGCGCATCCGCCGCCGCCTGTCAGAGCCGCCGACCGAGCGCCTCGCCCAGCCGGCTGATCAGGACGCTGGCTTCGAAGGGCTTGCGCAGGAACGCGCTGGCGCCGGCGGCCAGCGCTTTCTCCTCGAGGCTTGGATCGGGACGAGCCGTGATCATGATCACCGGCAAGGCGCAGCGACGCTCGGCGAGATGGCGCTTGAGCTCGATGCCGCTCATGCCGGGCATCTGGATGTCGGTGACGATAGCGGCGAAGCGCCTGGCGTCTCCCGACTCGAGAAAGCCCTCGGCCGAGGCATAGCCGCGCCCCTCCAGGCCCAACGAACGCACGAGTCCGACCAGCGCCAAGCGAAGGGATTCGTCGTCGTCGATGATCGCGACCTGGTCTGCAGCCGGCACGGATACCTCGTGGCTGGAGGCGGGACGCACCATGTGCCGGCCTCACAACGTCCGGTGTCTCACGCCGGGACCTGCCTGAACATCATACGCAAGTGTTACGCGGATGGTCAGGTTGCCGTGGGTTTCAGCACGTCGGCCATGCGCACAAGATCCGCCAAGGTGCGCGCCTCCATCTTTCGCATCGCCGCGCCACGATGAATCTTCACGGTGATCTCGCTCAGGCCCAGGTCGCCAGCGACCTGCTTGTTCATCTTCCCGGTGGTCACGAGCATCATCACCTGCTGCTCGCGGGGCGACAGGGTGGCGAATTTGCTGTGCAGCTGGGCGGCGTCGCCCGCGGCGGCGCGGCGCTGGCGGTCGCGCTCGATCGCCGCCGCGACGGCGTCGAGCAGGCTCTGGTCGTGGAAGGGCTTGGGCAGGAAATCGATCGCCCCGGCCTTCATCGCCCGCACCGACATCGGGATGTCGCCATGGCCGGTGATCAGGATCACCGGGAGGTGGATGCCGTGGCCGGCGAGTTGCTCCTGGAAGTCGAGCCCGCTGATGCCGGGTAGGCGCACGTCGAGCACCAGGCAGCCGGGCTCGTCGCCCGGCTTGGAGTCGAGCACTTCGCGAGCACTGCCGTAGGTTCTGGTCCTCAGTCCGACCGAGCGCAGCAGGCTGTCGATCGCGCCACGCAGCGAGGCGTCGTCGTCGACGATATGAACGATGGGGTCGCTTGCTTGGGGCGGCATGACAGGGCCGAGTTGCGACGGGCAGCTCGGTCTAGCACGCAAGTGGCCTGGCGGTGGATCAGACCTAGGTATGATATAGACGTCGTGTCAGCCGCCGCACTTGGCACGGCACTGATTGACCAACCTCTGGATGCGGACGCGCTGCGATTCGGGATAGTAATCCCACTCGTCCTTGACGCAGTCCTTCACCCGGTAGGTGACCTCGCCGATCACGGAGACAAAACGCTGCGGCTCGGGCGCGCAGGAGTTGTCGGTCGCGGGCACCAGGTAGGTCTGCTGGCCTTGCGGGGAGTCGTACTGGATCGAGCGCGGCATGCTGGGCGTTGCTGTCGATGCCGTGGCCGGGTCGCCGCCGCCGCGCGGCTCGCAGGCGCCGACCGCGAGCGCGACGGCTAGGCAGGTGAGGAATTTGTTCATGTGTCGAGGCCCCAACTATAATCGGAAGGAGCCCCATACGCCGGCCCTCCATCTACAATATATTACATTATTCCTGCCAATTGAACCCCTTGCCGGACAACGGGTTCCCTGACCGGCCCGCTTAATTCGGCTGCATTCGCCGCGAAATGGGCGCATGCTCACATTGACCAAGATAGCGGGGGAGACCTGATGGGTACCGGTGGCTGGATTATCCTGGGCCTGATCGCGGCGATCGTGATCTGGGCGATCATGGCCTACAACCGCATGATCGGGGCCAAGAACCAGGTCGACAACGCCTGGTCGCAGATCGACGTGCAGCTCAAGCGCCGGCACGACTTGATCCCCAACCTGGTGCAGGTGGTGAAGGACGCGATGGGCTACGAGCAGGAGACGCTCAAGGCCGTGATCGAGGCGCGCAACAAGGCGGTGTCGGCCACCGGCCCGGCGGCGATCTCCGAGGCCGAGAACGCGCTCACCGTGGCCACCGGCAAGCTGTTCGCGCTCGCCGAGGCCTATCCCGACCTCAAGGCCAACACCAACATCAGCCAGCTGCAGGAAGAGCTGACCGCGACCGAGAACAAGATCTCCTTCGCGCGCCAGTTCTACAACGACAGCGTCATGGCGTTTAACAACGCGCTGCAGATGTTCCCCAACAACCTGATCGCGCGCCAGTTCGCCTTCACACCACGCGAGCACTTCGCGGTGCCGGAGACCGAGAAGTCGGTGCCGCAGGTCAAGCTGCGTTAGGCCCGAGATGGTCGAGCTCGCGCCCGTCGCGATCGGCACCACCGATTTCTTCACCGCGCAGCGGGCCAATCAACGCGCGACCAATATCCTGCTGGCGGCGCTGACTGCGATGGCGGGCGGGCTGGGCTATCTCGCCGGCTGGGCGCTCGAGGCCAACCACGCCGCGCCGACGTCGTACTCGGCGCCGCGCACCATCTGGTTCTTCAGTTCCTGGGGCTTGTGGTCGGCCATCGCCGTGGCGGCGGTGAGCCTGGGCTGGAGCTGGATCTCGCTGCGCTTCGGCGATCGCATGGTGCTGGCGATGACCGGCGGCAACGAGGTCACCAAGGAGCAGGAACCGCAGCTGCACAACATCGTCGAGGAGCTGTCGATCGCCGCCGGCCGCCGGCCGCCGCGCGTCTTTGTCATCGAGACCGACGCGCTCAACGCCTTCGCCACCGGCACGACGGAGCAGAACGCGGCGATCGGCGTGACACGCGGGTTGCTGAACGCGCTGAACCGCGAGGAGCTCCAGGGCGTGATCGGCCACGAGATGGGCCACATCGCCAATCTCGACACGCGCTACATGACCATCGTCGGTGTCACCGTCGGGCTGATCGCGCTGATCGCCGATATGATCCTGCGCGGCACGCGCTGGGGCACTGGCGGCCGGCGCAGTGGCGACAGCAAGGGCGGCGGCGCCGCCGCGATCCTGATGATCCTCCTGTTCGTCATCGCGATGCTCGCACCGCTGGCGGCCAACCTGGTGCGCATGGCGGTGTCGCGTCAGCGCGAGTACCTCGCCGACGCCACGTCGGTGCGCTTCACCCGCAACCCCGCCGGCCTGATCTCGGCGCTGCAGAAGATCGACGCCGGGGCCAATAACTTCCCCGGCGTCAGCAAGGCCACCGAGCACCTCTTCATCATCAACCCGGTCCGCAAGATGACCGAGGCGACCTCGGCCCTGATGGCCACCCATCCCGACACCGGCGCCCGCATCGATAGGCTGCGGCATCTGGGGATCAGGTAGAGGCTTGCGCTTTCTGAGTTCTGTATACAGAATACGGGAATGCCCCTGGATCGCCTCGCCGCGCCCCTGGATCTCGCCCAGCGTGTCTACGACGCGTTGTCCGACGCCATCGGCTCGGGCGCCCTGGCGCCGGGCGAGCGGGTGACGCAGGAGGGGCTGGCGGAACGCTTCGGCGTGTCGCGCCAGCCGGTGCTGCAGGCGCTGCTGCTGCTGAAGCGCCAGGGGCTGATCGTCGATGCCGGGCGCAAGGGCGTCATGGTGGCGCCGCTCGATCCGGTTCTGGTCCGTCGGCTCTATGAGGTGCGGGCGGCGCTCGACGGCGCGGCCTGCCGGCTGGCGGCGGTTCGCATGGACGATGCCCAGCGCGCGCGCGGCCAGGCTCTGCTGGCCGCCGGCGACAGCGCGATGCGTTCGGGCGACGCCACCGCGCTGGTCGCGGCCGATGTCGATTTCCACCTGTTCCTCTACGAGGCCTCCGGCAATCCGCTGTTCGCCGAGACGGCGGCGCCGCTTTGGCGGCACATGCGCCGCGTCATGGGCGCGATGCTGCGCAGCCGCGAGGCCTACGAGGCGGTCTGGCATGAACACGCCGCGATCCTCACCGCGCTGATCGCCGGCGACGGCGAACGTGCCGCCGCGATCGCCACCGCCCACACCAACGATGCGGCCGACCGCTTGGCCGCGCCGCTCGAATCCCAGGGAGCGCAACGATGAAACTCACGCCCGAGCAGCTCAAGCAATTCGACGAAGACGGCTACCTCTTCTTCCCCGACTATTTCCCGGCTGAGGAAATGGCGATCCTCAAGGGCGAGGTGCCTGGCGTCCTCTCGCAGCGCCGCGAGGAGAACATCAGGGAGAAGACCGGGGATGTGGTGCGTACCGCCTTCGCCGTGCACACCTACAACCGCGTCTTCGAGGCGCTGATCCATCACCCGCGTTTCGTCGAGCCGGCGCAGCAGCTGCTGCGCGATCGCACCTACATCCATCAGTTCAAGCTCAACGGAAAAGCCGCCTTCGACGGCGATGTCTGGCAGTGGCACCAGGACTACGGAACCTGGAAAGCCGACGACGACATGCCCGAGGCGCGCGCCATGAACCTCGCGGTGTTCCTCGACGACGTGAACGAGTTCAACGGCCCGCTATGGTTCATCCCCAAATCGCACAAGAAGGGCGCGATCCAGGCCAAGCACGACCTGACGACGACGTCCTATCCGCTATGGGTGATCGACAACGACACCATCGCCCGGCTGGTGAAGCAGGGCGGCATCGTGGCGCCCAAGGGCGGGCCGGGCTCGGCGATCTTCTTCCACGGCACATTGGTCCACGGCAGCCCGCCCAATATGTCGCCGTGGGATCGCCAGATCGTCTACGTCACCTACAACGCGGTCTCCAACGCCATCCGCCGCTTCAAGCGCCCCGAGTACATCGCCCATCGCGACTTCACGCCGATCGACGCCTGGAGCGAGGACTGCGTCATCCAGGCCGCCACGCGCCGCGCGGCGGAGTAGGTGGACCGGACGCCAAGGGGCGCCTAATCTGAGCCGATGCCGTCACGCCGCTTCACTTGGGACCCGGCCCAAGCGCGGTCGAACCTGGCGAAGCATGGCGTGACGTTTGAAACCGCGGCGACGATCTTCGACGGCAGGATCGTCGAGTTGCCCGATGAGCGATTCGACTACGGCGAAGTGCGTTGGGTCGCGATCGGATTGGCCGATAATCGCGAACTGACAGTTGTCTACACGGTGACCGAGAATGACCGATTCCGCCTCATATCAGCGCGTGGCGCCACGACCAAGGAGCGCCGTCTCTACTGGCAAAACGTCGGCCGCTAGCAAGCGCCGCCGTGGTACCGATTGGGAGCGCCTCGCCAAGCAGTCCGACAAGGACATCGCGGCGGCGGTAGCCCGCGACCCCGACGCCGCGCCTGTCGACGACGCGTTTTGGTCACGGACACCGGTGGTCCGAGGACCGGGCGAGCGATCCTTTATTTTCCATGTGGACGCCGATGTTGCCCAGTGGTTTCGCAAGCAGAAGAACGGCAGCGCCCAGGTGAACGCGTTCCTGCGGTCTCAGATGGAGGCGGAGCGGCGTCCGCCGCTGAAGAAACGAAAGGTCGGACGATGAATCTCCACAGCATGCTTCAGCGCCGCGCGGCCGAGGGTAGGCCGCTGCGCATCGGTGTGATCGGCGCCGGTAAGTTCGGCTCGATGTACCTGTCGCAGATCCCGACCACGCCGGGCATCCATCTGGTGGGCATCGCCGATCTCTCACCGACTCGCGCAAAAGAGAATCTTGCGCGGCTGGGCTGGAAGTCCGACGTCACGGGCGCGATCTCGCTGGCCGAGGCGCGCAAGCATGGCAACACGCATCTCGGCGATGACTGGCGCGCGCTGGTGTCAAATCCCGAGATCGACATCATCGTCGAGGCCACCGGCGATCCGATCGCCGCGGTCGAGCATGCGCTCGAGGCCTTCCGCAACGGCAAGCACGTGGTGATGGTGACGGTCGAGGCCGACGCCTTCTGCGGCCCGCTGCTCGCCAAACGTGCTGCGGACGCGGGCGTGGTTTACAGCCTCGCCTATGGCGATCAGCCGGCGCTGATCTGCGAGCTGGTCGATTGGGCGCGCGCCTCGGGTTTCACGGTGACGGCGGCGGGGCGCGGCCACAAATGGCTACCGCACTACGCGCAGTCGACGCCGGAGACGGTGTGGCAGCATTGGGGGCTCAACGAGGAGCAGGCCAAGCGCGGCGGGTTGAACCCCAAGATGTTCAATTCGTTCCTCGACGGCTCGAAGCCGGCGATCGAGAGCACGGCGGTGTGCAACGCCACCGGCCTGACGCCGGCGCCCGATGGGCTCGCCTTCCCGCCCTGCGCGGTCGACGAGCTGCCGACGGTGATGCGGCCGCGCGCCGAAGGCGGCCTGCTGAACCACAAGGGCCAGGTCGAATGCGCCAGCTCGATGCGGCTGGACGGCACGCCGATCGAGTACGAGATCCGCAAGGGCGTCTGGGTCGTCTTCGAGGCCTCGACCGAGTACCAGAAGAACTGCTTCGAGGAGTACATGCTGTGCACCGACCCCAGCGGTCGGCACTCCGTCATGTACAAGCGCTGGCACTTGATCGGGCTGGAGGTCGGCATCTCCGTCGCCTCGGTCGGCCTGCGCCGTGAGCCCACGGGCTGCGCCATCGGCTTCCATGCCGACGTGATCGCCACCGCCAAGCGCGACCTCGCCGCCGGCGAGATGCTCGACGGCGAGGGCGGCTACACCGTCTACGGCAAGCTGTTCCCGGCGCCCAAGTCGCTCGCCGTCGGCGCGCTGCCGCTGGGCCTTGCGCATAACGTGAAGCTGCTGCGCCCGATCAAGGCGGGTCAATCATTGACCTATGCCGACGTGGCGATCGATGAATCGCTCTTGGCGGTGCGGATCCGCCGCGAGCTGGAGAGCGGCTTCGGCCCGGCGGCGCGCATCGCCGCCCAGTAAGGGAGGCGGCCATGGACGGCGTGATGTCCTCGATGAGCTCGGTGCCGGCGCGCGACGGCGAGATCCCGTTGCTCGACCTCGGGCCGTATCTCGCCGGCAAGCCTGGCGCGCTCGAACAACTCGCCGCCGAACTGTGCTTCGCGCTGGAGAATGTCGGCTTCTACTTCATCGCCAATCACGGCGTGCCGCAGGCCCAGATCGACGCGGCGTTCTGGGCGGCGCGCGCCTTTCACGCCCAGCCGCTCGAGGACAAGCTGGCGCTGAAGATCGACCAGCACAACGCCGGCTACATGCCGATGCGCGGCAACACGCTGCGCACCTCGACGGTGCAGTCCGATACCAAGCCGAACTTGAACGAGGCGTTCTTCGTCAAGCGCGAGCTGCCGGCCGATCATCCCGACGTGCTGGCGGCGCGGCGTTTCCGCGGCCTCAATCGCTGGCCGCGCCACGTGCCTGCTTTCCGCGACACGGTGCTCGCCTATTGCCAGCGGATGGAGCGGCTGGCGGTGGCGCTCACCCCGATCTACGCCCGCGCGCTCGACCTGCCGGCGGACTACTTCACCCAGGCCTTCCGCGAGCCGCAGTACACGCTGCGCATGACGCACTATCCCAAGCACGAGGTGCTGGTCGACGGCGAGTTCGGCCTGGCGCCGCACACCGACACCAGCTTCATGACCTTGCTGCCGCAGAACGACGTGCCCGGCCTGGCGATCAAGACCCAGGACGGCCGCTGGATCGACGCGCCGGCGATCCCCGGAACGTTCATCGTCAATGGCGGGCAGTTCCTGCAGCGCTGGACCAACGACCGCTTCCTCGCCACGCCACATCGCGTGATCAACCGCTCCGGCGGCGAACGCTACGCCCTGCCGTTCTTCGTCGACGCCCATATCGACGTGCCGATCGAGCCGGTGCCGAGCTGCGTCTCGGCCGACAGGCCAGCGAAGTACCCGACGACGATCTATACCGACTACATGATCTGGTATCAGAGCAGGAACTACGACGTGCTGCGGCCGGCCGCGGCCGCGCCGGCCGACGCCTGATCTTTGTCGCCACTGAGCGCTTGCCCCGCCGCCGTGATCCGCTAGGTATGGCGACGCATCATGAGTGTCGCTGAAGCGTCCCCGTCCACCCCGCCGCCTCTCGTCACGGGCAAAGGCCCGTTGGCGGCGCTCGAGGCGCGTCTGGCCGCCGGCATCTTCAAGCCCGACCCGCGCCAGCGCGAGGCGGCCGAGCGGCTGCAGGGGCTGTGGGAGCGGCTGAAGGGCATCCAGCCGGAGAAGACGAGCGGCGGCGGTGGCCTGCTGTCCCGCCTCTTCGCGCGTAAGCCAGCGCCGGTGGCCGGGCCGCCGGGCCTTTACATCTGGGGCCCCGTCGGCACCGGCAAGTCGATGCTGATGGATCTGTTCTTCAACGAGGCGCCGGTCGAGAAGAAGCGCCGCGCGCATTTCCACGAGTTCATGCTCGAGGTCCATCGCCGGCTGTTCGAGCGCCGCCAGGCGCTGGCCGCCAAGGGCGCGCCGCCCGAGGCCGACGTCATCGTGCCCGTGGCGCGCGAGATCGCCGTCGACGCGCGCCTGCTGTGCTTCGACGAGATGCAGGTCACCAACATCGCCGACGCGATGATCCTGTGGCGCCTGTTCGCGACGTTGTTCGAGGAAGGTGTGACCGTGGTCACGACCTCCAACCGCGTCCCTGACGATCTCTACAAGAACGGCCTGCAGCGCGATCGCTTCCAGCCCTTCATCGATCTGCTGAAGGCCAAGCTCGATATCCACGCGCTTGACACCGGCCGCGACTACCGCATGGCGCGCCTGCGCGAGATGGACAAGTACCTGGTGCCATCAGGGCCGTGGGCCGACCGCAAGCTCGACGACGCCTTCGCCGCGCTGACCAACGACGCGCAGGGCGCCAGGCGCGTGCTGCGCACCCAGGGTCGCGACGTGATCGTGCCGCACGCCGCGCCCGGCGTGGCGATGGCGCGCTTCGAGGATTGGTGCGGCAAGCCGATGGGCGCGGCCGACTATCTGTGCATCGCCGAGCACTTCCACACCGTGCTGCTGCGCGACATCCCCCGGCTCACGGCCAAGAACCGCGACCGCGCCTGGCGTTTCATCACGCTCATCGACGCGTTCTACGAGAAGAAGGTGAAGCTGATCTGCTCGGCCGAGGCGGCGCCCGACAAGCTCTACACCGAGGGCGACGGCACCTTCGAGTTCGAGCGCACGGTCTCGCGCCTGATGGAGATGCAGTCGCCGGAGTACCTGGCGCTCGATCACATCGCCGAGAGCGACGAGGAGCCGGTGAAGCCCTGAACCACAGGTGTATCGGCTCGTTACGACTCCGTAAGTCACTCCGGAAAGTGATGGACGCTCATCCAGCGGGCGAAATAGGCTCGCGGCGCGCGTGTTCATCTATCCGGGTGTCACGATGTAGGAGGCAAGCCATGGACGGAGATCGGTTTATCGCGGCGGCGGACAGCACTGTCTCGCGGCGCGACTTGTTTGCCACCGCGGGTGGCGCGCTGGGCGTGGGCATCGCCTTGGCGGCGCATCCGGTGCAGGCGCAGACGATGATCGTCACGCCGGCCGACGGGCTGACCGCCGGCGAGGTCAAGGTCAAGACCAAGGACGGCAAGGAGATGGCGGCTTATCGCGCCATGCCGGCCACCGGCCAGGGCTTCGGCGTCGTGCTGGTGATCCAGGAGATCTTCGGCGTGCATGCGCATATCGCCGACACCGCGCGCCGCTTCGCTAAGGCCGGCTGGTACGCCATCGCGCCCGAGCTCTACTTCCGCCAGGGCGATCCCAAGACCTACACCGAGATCCCCAAGCTGATCAGCGAGCTGGTGAGCAAGGTGCCGGACTCGCAGGTCATGAGCGACCTCGATGCCTGCGTCGACTTCGCCAAGAGTGAGGGCAAGGCCGACACCGCGAAGCTCGGCGTCACCGGCTTCTGCTGGGGCGGGCGTATCACCTGGCTCTACGCCGCGCACAATCCCGGCGTGAAGGCCGGCGTGGCGTGGTACGGCCGCGTGCTCGGGCCGACCAACGAGATGAACCCCAAGCACCCGATCGATGTCGCCAAGGACCTCAAGGGTCCGGTGCTCGGCCTCTATGGCGGCGCCGATACCGGCATCCCCAACGACACCGTCGACAAGATGCGCGAGGCGCTCAAGGCGGCCGGCACGCCGGCGGCCAGCAAGTCGATGATCCATACCTATCCCGACACGCCGCACGCCTTCCACGCCGACTACCGGCCGAGCTTCCGCAAGGAGCAGGCCGAGGATGGCTGGAAGCGCGCCGTGGAATGGTTCAAGGCCAACGGCGTCTGATCGCGCGCCACGCGCTGGTTCGTTTTCCCGGGGCGGGGGCGTCGAGGCATCGACGCCCCCGTTCGCGTATGCGAGGCTACCGCATGCTCGAGCTGCGCAAGATCACCACGAAGGACGGCCTGACCTTCGATGCCTGGATCGAAGGGCCGGAAGCCGGCGAGATCGTGCTGCTGCTGCACGGCTTCCCGCAGTCGCGCCATACCTGGCGCGAGCAGGTGCCGGCGCTGGCCGCCGCCGGCTATCGCGCGATCGCGCCGGACCAGCGAGGCTACTCGCCCGGAGCGCGGCCCGACCCTTCGACGGTCGCCAACTACGCTTACGACAAGCTGATCGGCGACGCGATCGACATCGTCGCGGCCTGCGGCGGCGCGGGGAAGCGCTTCCATCTCATCGGCCACGACTGGGGCGGGCAGGTGTCGTGGGGCGTCGCTTCGCGCCACGCCGACCGGCTGGCGTCGCTCACCATCCTGTCGCGGCCGCATCCGTCGGCGTTCCTGCGTGCGCTGGAGGCGCCCGACGGCGAGCAGAAGCATCGCTCGCGCCATCACCGCGCGTTCTTCGACCCCAATACGGCACGCATGTTGACCGAGGACGGCGCACGCCGGCTGCGGCGTAACCTCAGCGAGGCCAAAGTGCCCCCCGATGCGGTCGAGCTCTATGCCTCGGTGCTGGGCACGCAAGAGGCCATGGAAGCGGCGCTCACCTGGTACCGCACCGAGGGTTTGCGTACCGACCTCGGCCGCGTCGCCGTGCCGACGCTATACGTCTGGGGCGACGACGACCACTCGGTGACCCGCATGGCCGCGGAGGGGACGGCTGAGTTCGTCAGCGGTCCCTATCGCTTCGTCAGCCTTCCAGGCGTCGGTCACTTCTCGACCGACGAGATGCCGGCGCGCGTCAACGAGCTGCTGCTCGAGCACATCGGCGCGCACAGGGCATGACGTACCTCCTTTACGTCTTTGCCGGCGGCGCCTTCGCCTCCTGGCTCGTGGCGCTGATCAGCGGCATCCGCATGATGGGCATGCTGAACGGGCGGCTGTCGGTGGGCGCCATGATGTTCCGCGGCGTCGAGTGGTTCAACGCGGCGAACTTCAGGCCCGAGGCGGCGCCGATCCGCCGGATGTTCGTCCGCGCCTTCATCGCCTTCTTCGCCTGCGTGCTGGCCATCGCGGCTCTGGCGATCCTGTTGGCCAAGCCGGCGTAGATTTTTGGGAAGTACGGCTCTGCTCGACTGTTGTCCCTGAGGAGGTGGACATGCGGCGTTCGATTCTCGCGATTGCTTTGAGCGTAGTGGCCGGTACCGCGCTGGCCCATGGCGAGCACGATACCGGTTCGCACAAGCACACCCATTCATCGCGCGGCGGCTTGATTCCCTCCGCCGCCGCCGCGGCGCGAATCGACATCGACGAGCGCGGCGGCTATCGCACCATCCGGGCCGACGGGCGGGCCGACCACGCCACCGGACAGTTCCCCAATCGCGGCAATCCGCACGCCATCGCCACGCAGTCCTATACCTTCCGCATGCCGCTCAAGCCGGTGCGTGCCGCGCAGCGCACGCCCTATGTGCCACGCATGATCTTCGGCGTGGCGATCAACGGCGTTGTGTTCGATCCGGGCACGGCCGAGTTCTGGAACAACGATCGCGCCTCGGGCTGGATGATCGAGGCGCTCTCCGGTGCGGTGCCGCTGGGCATTGATCGCAACAACGCCCATGTGCAGCCCGACGGCGCCTACCACTATCACGGCCTACCGCTGGGCCTTGTCGATCGGCTGCCCTATCGTGAACGGCCGGTGCTGATCGGCTGGGCCGCCGACGGCTTTCCGATCTACGCCCATTGGGGCTACCGCAGCGCGACCAACGCCGCCAGCGGCATGGTCGAGCTCAAGTCGAGCTGGCGCCTGAGACAGGGCACGCGCGAGGGCGGGCCGGGCGGTCGTCCCGACGGCACCTACACGCGCGACTACGAATATGTCGCCGGCTCGGGCGATCTCGATGAGTGCAACGGCCGCGAGGGCCCGACGCCGGAGTTTCCCAACGGGACGTACCACTATGTGGTGACGACGACGTTCCCCTTCGTACCGCGCTGCTATGTCGGCACGCCCGATCCCGGCTTCATGAAGGCGCCACCGGCGGGTGGTCGTCCACCCGGTGGCGGCCCGCCAGGCAAGCCGCCCGGCCCGCCGCCGTTCCGCTGACGAGGGCCGCACCCTGAGGAGCGCCCCCTCTTTTGCGCTTCGCGCAGACTTGGGGCGCGTCTCGAAGGGTGGGCAACGCACTCGGAGTCTCTTGCCCATGCTTCGAGACCGCCGTCATGCGGCCTCCTCAGCATGACGTCGGTGGATTGGCCCGCCTTGCCGCTTCTGTCGAATCGCGCTATGGCGCCGCGTCATTTTCCAGCGCCGCCCCGCGACGCGCCTTCCCGACACGGAGAGAGATCATCATGGCACGCAAGAAGATCGCGCTTGTCGGCGCGGGGCAGATCGGTGGCACGCTGGCGCTGCTCGCCGGCCAGAAGGAGCTGGGCGACATCGTCCTGCTCGACATCCCCGCCGCCGAGGGCACGGCCAAGGGCAAGGCGCTCGACCTCGTCGAGCTGTCGCCGGTGAGCGGCTTCGACGCCGCCTATAGCGGCACCTCGAACTACGCCGACATCAAGGGCGCCGACGTGGTGATCGTCACCGCCGGCGTGCCGCGCAAGCCCGGCATGAGCCGCGACGATCTGATCGGCATCAACGCCAAGGTCATCAACGCCGTCGGCAAGGGCATCAAGGAGAACGCGCCCAACGCCTTCGTCATCGTCATCACCAACCCGCTCGACGCCATGGTCGGCCTGATGCAGGAAGTCACCGGCTTCCCGGCCAACCGCGTCGTCGGCATGGCCGGCGTGCTCGACTCGGCGCGCTTCCGCTGGTTCCTGGCCGAGGAGTTCAAGGTCTCGGTCGAGGACGTCACCGCCTTCGTGCTCGGTGGCCATGGCGACACCATGGTGCCGCTGGTGCGCTACTCGGCGGTCGCCGGCATCCCGCTGCCCGATCTGGTCAAGATGGGTTGGACCACCCAGGAGAAGCTCGACAAGATCGTCCAGCGCACCCGCGACGGCGGCGGCGAGATCGTCGCCCTGCTGGGCAACGGCTCGGCCTTCTACGCCCCGGCCGCCTCGGCGATCGCCATGGCCGAAAGCTACCTCAAGGACAAGAAGCGCCTGCTGCCCTGCGCCGCGCTGCTGACCGGCCAATACGGTGTCAGCGGCCTCTATATCGGCGTCCCGGTCGTGATCGGCGCCGGCGGCATCGAGCGCATCGTCGAGGTGTCGTTCACGGCCGAGGAGAAGGCGATGTTCGACAAGTCGGTCGCCGCCGTGAAGGGCCTGGTCGAGGCCACCAAGAAGATCGTCGCCGCTGGCTGATGAAGTCTCACCTTCCCCCGAAGGGGGAAGGTGCCCGAAGGGCGGAAGGGGATGTCGAAGACGGACACTTGCGTTCGTCTTCGACATCCCCCTTCTGTCGCTCCGCGATCTACCTTCCCCTTGCGGGGGAAGGTAGATCGCGTTCGCGTTTCGGGCTCCCGACCATCGTCGAATTGTCACCATTCCGGCATTGCGAATAGGACGCAAAGTGCTAGATTGACGCGGCTTGAGGGTCCGTTGCTTTCAAGGACCGACATTCGCCCCATTGGTTTGACGGGCGCCTGTCTCCCTCCCGCCCGTAGCCGCTTTTGCCGACCGGGGTTCCATGAACATCCATGAATACCAGGCCAAGGCCCTGCTCGCCCGCTTCGGCGTCGCGGTGCCCAAGGGCTTTGTCGCCTATACCAAGGACGAGGCCGTCGACGCCGCGCGCAAGCTGCCGGGGCCGATCTACGTCGTGAAGTCCCAGATCCATGCCGGCGGCCGGGGTGCCGGGCGCTTCAAGAGCGACCCCAACGGCAAGGGTGGCGTCCGCGTGGTCAAGTCGGTCGACGACGTCGGCGCCAATGCCGGCGCCATGCTCGGCCAGGTCCTGGTCACCAAGCAGACCGGCGAGGCGGGCAAGGAGGTCAAGCGCGTCTATATCGAGGAAGGCGTCGACATCAAGCGCGAGCTCTATCTCTCGCTGCTGATGGACCGCGCCACCTCGAGGGTGACGATCATCGCCTCGACCGAGGGCGGCATGGCGATCGAGGAGGTCGCCCATGACCACCCAGAGCGGATCATCAAGGTCGTGATCGACCCGGTGGCCGGCTACCAGCAATACCATGGTCGCAAGATCGCCTTCGGCCTGGGCCTCGAGGGCAAGCAGATCAACGCCGCGGTGAAGTTCATCGGCAACCTCTACAAGGCCTTCGGCGCGCTCGACTGCTCGCTGGTCGAGATCAATCCGCTGCTGATCACCGGCGCGGGCGACGTGCTGGCGCTCGACGCCAAGATGAACCTCGATGACAACGCGCTCTACCGCCACAAGGAGCTGGAGGAGCTGCGCGACGAGAGCGAGGAGGACCCTTCCGAGCTCGAGGCCGGCAAGCACGGCCTGAACTACATCAAGCTCGACGGCACGATCGGCTGCATGGTCAACGGCGCGGGCCTGGCCATGGCGACCATGGACATCATCAAGCTCTATGGCGGCTCGCCGGCCAACTTCCTCGACGTCGGCGGCGGCGCCACCAAGGAGCGCGTCACCACGGCGTTCAAGATCATCCTCAGCGATCCCAACGTCGAGGGCATCCTGGTCAACATCTTCGGCGGCATCATGCGCTGCGACGTGATCGCCGAGGGCGTCGTCGCCGCGGCGCGCGAGGTCAGCCTGCATGTCCCGCTGGTCGTGCGGCTGGAGGGCACCAACGTCGATCTCGGCAAGAAGATCATGAAGGATTCGGGCCTGCCGATCGTCTCCGCCGACAACCTCGCCGACGCGGCCGAGAAGGTCGTCAAGGCCGTGAAGGAGGCCAAGTAATGGCCGTTCTCGTCGACAAGAACACCACGGTCATCTGCCAGGGCTTCACCGGCTCGCAGGGTACCTTCCACTCCGAGCAGGCGATCGCCTACGGCACCAAGATGGTCGGCGGCGTGACGCCGGGCAAAGGCGGTAGCAAGCACCTCGACCTGCCGGTGTTCGACACCGTCCGGCAGGCGCGCGAGAAGACCGGCTGCACCGCCTCGGTGATCTACGTGCCGCCGGCCTTCGCCGCCGACGCCATCCTCGAGGCGATCGACGCCGAGATCCCGCTGATCGTCACCATCACCGAGGGCATCCCGGTGCTCGACATGGTGATGGTCAAGCGCGCGCTGGCCGGCTCCAAGTCGCGGCTGATCGGGCCGAACTGCCCGGGCGTGATCACGCCCGGCGAGTGCAAGATCGGCATCATGCCGGGCCATATCCACAAGCGCGGCAAGATCGGGATCGTATCGCGCTCGGGCACGCTGACCTACGAGGCGGTGGCGCAGACCACGGCGGCCGGGCTGGGCCAGAGCTCTTGCATCGGTATCGGCGGCGATCCGGTCAACGGCACCAACTTCGTCGAGTGCCTGGAGATGTTCGTCCGCGATCCCGAGACCGAGGGCATCATCATGATCGGCGAGATCGGCGGCGACGCCGAGGTCAAGGGCGCCGAGTTCCTCAAGGCCTCGGGCTCGAACAAGCCGGTCGTCGGCTTCATCGCCGGCCGCACCGCGCCGCCCGGCCGCCGCATGGGCCATGCCGGCGCCGTGATCTCCGGCGGCCAGGATACCGCCGAATTCAAGGTCGCCGCCCTGCGTGAAGCGGGCGTGCATGTCGTCGATTCGCCGGCCGCCCTGGGCACCGGCATGGTCGAGGCGATGGGCAAGAAACGTTGAGGACGGTCGGCGACGTCCGACGTCGCCATCTTGTGCGCACTTTCTTCGGGTCGATAGCGGCCGGCGGGGCCGATTCTTGCAAGGCCCGATTCCAGGAGGCGGCGCCGATAAAGCGCCGGCTACGCTGTCATGCAGAACGCTGAACGCAGTTCCTTCCTCTATGGCGCCAACTCGGCGTTCATCGAAGGTCTTTTCGAACGGTTCGCGCAGGATCCCCAGTCGGTCGACGAGAGCTGGCGGACCTTCTTCTCCGAGCTCTCGGCCGAGCAGCGCGAGGTGCTGCGCGAGGTCACCGGCGCGAGCTGGGCGCCCAAGCGCACCCGCGTCGTCGGTGTCGCCGACCCCGATGCGCCACCGGCCGCGGCCAACCGAAACGTCAAGGCCAATGGCGCGGCGGCCAAGGCCGAAGCGCCCGTCGGCTTCACCGCCGAGCAACTGCGCGCCGCGGCGCTCGACGCGGTACGCGCGCGCATCCTGATCCGATCCTACCGCGTGCGCGGCCATCTCCAGGCCGATCTCGATCCGCTCGGGCTATTGCCCAAGCCTTATCACCCCGAGCTCGACCCCAAGACCTACGGCTTCGGCGACGGCGACTGGGACCGGCCGATCTTCGTCGATCACGTGCTTGGCCTGGGCGAGACCGCGACCTTGCGCCAGCTCATGGAGCGGCTGCGCCAGACCTATTGCGGCGCCATCGGCGTCGAGTACATGCATATCGGCGATCCCGACGTGAAGGCGTGGATCGAGGCGCGCATCGAGAACGACGGCAACCGCACCGACTTCACCGTGACGGGCCGCCGCACCATCCTCGAGCGCGTCGTCGAGGCCGAGAACCTCGAGAAGTACCTGCACGTGAAGTTCGTCGGCACCAAGCGCTTCGGCCTCGATGGCGGCGAGTCGCTGATCCCGGCGCTGGAGCAGGTGCTCAAGCGTGGCGGGCAGCTTGGCATCAAGGACGTGGTGCTGGGCATGCCGCATCGCGGCCGCTTGAACACGCTGGTGCATGTGCTGCACAAGGGCTACCAGGCGCTGTTCTCGGAGTTCCAGGGCAAGCCCTCGCACCCCGAGGAAATGCGCGGCTCCGGCGATGTGAAGTATCACCTCGGTGCCTCGGCCGACCGCGAGTTCGACGGCACCGTCGTGCACCTGTCGCTGACGGCCAACCCCTCGCATCTCGAGGCGGTCAATCCCGTCGTGCTCGGCAAGGTGCGCGCCAAGCAGGATCAGCGCGGCGACACCGAGCGTAGTCAGGCGATGGCCATCCTGATGCACGGTGACGCCGCCTTCGCCGGCCAGGGCCTGGTCGCCGAGAGCCTCGATCTCAGCGACCTCGCCGGCTACCGCATCGGCGGCACGATCCATTTCGTGGTCAACAACCAGATCGGCTTCACCACCTCGCCGACCTATTCGCGCTCCGGCCCGTACTGCACCGATGTCGCCAAGATCGTGCAGTGCCCGATCCTGCACGTGAACGGCGACGATCCCGAGGCCGTCGTGCATTGCGCGCGCATCGCCGTGGAGTTCCGCCAGCAATTCAAGCGCGACATCGTCATCGATATGTTCTGCTACCGCCGGCATGGGCACAACGAAGGCGACGAGCCGATGTTCACCCAGCCGCTGATGTACAAGAAGATCGGCGCCCATCCGACCGTGCAGGACGTCTACGCCAAGCGCCTGATCGAGGCCGGCGTGATCGCCCAGGCCGATCTCGATCGCATGGTGGTCGACTACCGCCAGAAGCTCGACGACGCCTTCTCCGCCGCCGCCTCGTTCCGTCCCAACAAGGCCGACTGGCTGGAAGGCAAGTGGACCGGCTTCACCACCGCGCCGGGCGAGGAAGATCGCAAGGGCAACACCGCCGTGCCGGCCGCCATTTTGCGCGAGATCGGTCTGGCGCTCGCGCGCAAGCCCGAGAACCACGACACCAATCGCAAGATCCTCCGCCAGCTCGAGGACAAGCGGAAGATGATCGAAAGCGGCGAGGGCTTGGACTGGTCGATGGGCGAGGCGCTGGCCTTCGGCTCGCTGCTCGTCGAAGGCACGCCGGTGCGCCTGTCCGGCCAGGATTCCGGTCGCGGCACCTTCTCGCATCGCCACTCGGTGCTGGTCGACCAGACCAACGATTCCCGCTTCGTGCCGCTCAACGCCATCCGCGAGGGCCAGGCGCGCTACGAGGTGATCGACTCGCCGCTGTCGGAGGCCGGCGTGCTGGGCTTCGAGTACGGCTACTCGCTGGCCGAGCCCAACGCGCTGGTGCTGTGGGAGGCGCAGTTCGGCGACTTCGCCAACGGCGCGCAGGTCATCATCGACCAGTTCATCTGCTCGGGCGAGAGCAAGTGGTTCCGCATGTGCGGCCTGGTGATGCTGCTGCCGCACGGCTACGAGGGCCAAGGTCCGGAGCATTCATCGGCGCGCCTCGAGCGCTATCTGCAACTCTCGGCCGAGGACAACTGGCAGGTCGTGAACCTCACCACGCCAGCCAACTACTTCCATGCGTTGCGCCGCCAGATGCGCCGGCCGTTCCGCAAGCCGCTGATCGTCATGACGCCGAAGTCGCTGCTGCGTCATAAGGAGGCGGTGTCGAACCTCGCCGACATGGCCGAGGGCACTTCGTTCCGCCGTATCTTGAGTGACCCCGATCCGATCGCCGCGGACGACAAGATCCGGCGCGTCGTGCTGTGCTCGGGCAAGGTGTTCTACGACCTGCTGGCCGAACGGCGCGTGCGCAAGATCGACGACATCACAATCCTGCGCGTCGAGCAGCTCTATCCCTTCCCGCTGCATCGCCTGGCCAGGCGGCTCGCGGCTTTCCCGAACGCCGACGTGGTGTGGTGCCAGGAGGAGCCGGAGAACGCCGGCGCCTGGCACTTCGTCGACCGGCGCATCGAGAGGTCGCTGGCCGAAGCCGACATCAAGGCGAAGCGTCCGATCTATATCGGCCGCAAGGAATCGGCATCGCCCGCCGTCGGCCTGCTGAAGGCGCATCTCGCCGAGCAGGCCGATCTGGTCGACCGCGCGCTCACCGTCGCCTGAGGACACCATCATGGCCGCTGTCGAAATCAAGGTCCCGACGCTGGGTGAATCGGTCACCGAGGCGACGGTCGCGAAATGGTTCAAGCACGAGGGCGACGCCGTCGCCATCGACGAGGCGCTGTGCGAGCTGGAGACCGACAAGGTCACGGTCGAGGTCAACGCCACGGCGGCTGGCGCGATCGCCAAGCTCGTCGCCGCGGAAGGCGAGACCGTGCAGGTCGGCGCTGTGTTGTGCGTGATCGAGGCCGGCGCCGCGGCTTCGGCAAAGCCAGCGGCCGCGCCTGCCGCCAAGCCGGCGGCGCCCGCGCCGAGTCCAGCCGCACCTGCAACGTCGGCGCCAGCCAATCTCGCCGCCTCCGGTCCCGCCGCACGCAAGCTGGTGGCCGAGAGCGGCGTCGATCCGTCGAGCATCGCGGCGACCGGCAAGGATGGCCGCATCACCAAGGCCGACGTGCTGAACGTGCTGGCCGCGCCGCCGGCCGCCCAGCCCGTCGCCGCCAAACCAGCCGCGCCCTCGGGTCCGCGCGCCAAGGCCGATCGCGAGGAGCGCGTGCGCATGACGCGCCTGCGCAAGACCATCGCCACGCGCCTGAAGGAGGCGCAGAACACCGCCGCCATGCTCACCACCTTCAACGAGGTGGACATGACCGGCGTGATGGCGCTGCGCGAGCGGCTGAAGGAGGACTTCGAGAAGAAACACGGCGTGAAGCTGGGCTTCATGTCGTTCTTCGTGAAGGCCTGCATCGCCGGGCTGAAGGAACTACCGACAGTTAATGCCGAGATCGACGGCGACGATGTCGTCTACAAGAACTACTACGACATCGGCGTCGCCGTCGGCACGCCGCAGGGCCTCGTGGTCCCGGTGGTGCGTGACGCCGACACGCTGGGCTTCGCCGGGGTCGAGAAGACCATCGCCGATCTCGGCCGCCGCGCGCGCGACGGCAAGCTCGGCATCGCCGACCTGACTGGCGGCACATTCACGATCTCCAACGGCGGCGTCTACGGCTCGCTGATGTCGACACCGATCCTCAACCCGCCGCAATCGGCCATCCTGGGCATGCACAAGATCCAGCAGCGGCCGATGGTCATCGGCGGCGAGATCAAGGTGCGCCCGATGATGTACCTGGCGTTGTCCTACGACCACCGCATCATCGACGGCCGCGAAGCCGTGACGTTCCTGGTGCGCGTGAAGGAGTGCATCGAGGATCCGGAGCGGTTGTTGCTGGAGGTCTGACCGGTGGGCGAGGACGAAGACAGGGAACAAGCGATAGGCGACCTGATCGAACTCGCGCGCGAGATGAGCGCGCACGCCAAGCGTCAAGGCCTGACCTCGAAGATTCTCGAAGAGATACTTCGTGAGAAGCCCGACACCCCAACCTCATGCTGAGGAGGCCGCGCAGCGGGCGTCTCGAAGCATGGGCCATAGACACCGCGTACGTTGCCGACCCTTCGAGACGCCCGCTGCGCGGGCTCCTCAGGGTGAGGTGAGATTCATGTACGCAATCATGACGCCGCGGCGTTTCCTGAACGAGATCGGCGGGTCGTAGCCCGATCGAGGAGGATGACTATGGCCCATACCTACGACCTCGTCGTCATTGGCACCGGACCGGGCGGCTACGTGGCGGCCATCCGCGCCGCGCAGCTCGGCATGAAGGTGGCGTGCGTCGAGAAGCGCCGGACCCTGGGCGGCACCTGCCTCAATGTCGGCTGTATTCCCTCTAAGGCGCTGCTGCAGTCCTCGCATCTCTACGAGGAGACGACGCACGACTTGAAGGCGCATGGCATCGTCGTCGGTGAGGTGAAGCTCGATCTCGCGGCGATGATGAAGCGCAAGGGCGAGGTCGTCGGCGCCACGACCAAGGGCATCGAGTTCCTGTTCAAGAAGAACAAGGTGACCTCGGTGACCGGCACCGGCCGCATCGCCGCCGCCGGCATGGTCGAGGTCGTGGGCGACGATGGTGCGGTCAAGGACACGCTGGCGGCCAAGAGCATCCTGATCGCCTCGGGCTCGGAGGTCATGCCGCTGCCCGGCGTGACGATCGACGAGAAGACCATCGTGTCCTCGACCGGCGCGCTGGAGATCGAGTCGGTGCCCAAGCGCATGGCGGTGATCGGCGCCGGCATCATCGGGCTGGAGCTCGGCTCGGTGTGGCGCCGGCTGGGCAGCGAGGTGACGGTGATCGAGTTCCTCGACCGGATCGCGCCTGGTATCGACAACGAAGTGGTCAAGCAGTTCGAGCGCTCGCTGACGCGCCAGGGGCTGAAGTTCAAGCTCGGCCGCAAGGTCACCGGCGCGGCGAAGACCGACCAGGGCGTGACCTTGACGCACGAGCCGGCCAAGGGCGGCGCGGCCGAGACTCTGGAGGTCGACGTCGTGCTCGTCTGCATCGGCCGGCGGCCGTTTGTCGAGGGCCTGGGTCTCGACAAGGCCGGCGTGAAACTGACAGAGCGCGGGCGCATCGCCGTCGACGCGCATTTCCAGACGAGCGTGCCGGGCATTTACGCCATCGGCGACGTGATCGACGGGCCGATGCTGGCGCACAAGGCGAGCGAGGACGGCGTCGCCTGCGTCGAGACGCTGGCCGGCCAGAAGGGCCACGTGAACTGGGATCTCGTGCCCTCGATCGTCTACACCCAGCCCGAGGTGGCCTGGGTCGGCAAGACGGAGGAGCAGCTCAAGGCCGCTGGCGTCGCCTACAAGTCAGGCAAGTATCCTTTCCTCGCCGATCCGCGCAGCCGCGCCAACGGCCGCACGGAGGGCTTCGTGAAGGTGCTGACCGACGCCAAGACCGACACCGTGCTGGGCGTGCACATCATCGGCGCCGAGGCCGGCACGATGATCGCCGAAGCCGCGCTGGCGATGGAGTACGGCGCCTCGGCCGAGGATATCGGCCGCGTCTGCCACGCTCATCCCACGGTCAACGAAGCGCTCAAGGAAGCCGCGCTGGCGGCCTGGGACAAGCCGATCCACTTGTAGGGACGAGTCACGCCCCTGTACCGTCGCCGCATGCGGGGACGGGCCTTGGTCGTGGCGATGTGTCTGGGGCAGGTGGGCAACCTCTTGCCGCACGTCGTGGTGCCGGCGGTGATGGTCGGCCATCTGATCGGGCCTTGGGGGTTGAGCAACGCCGAAGCCGGCCTGATGGCCAGCGCCTATGCCGCCGGCTACATGGTCGCGGTCCCGGTACTGAGCACGCTGACCGATCGCATGGATGCTCGCCGCATCCTGCTCGTGGGCTCGCTGATGAGCGGGCTGGCCACCATCGCGTTCGGCCTGCTCGCCGATGGTCTTGTCTCCGCGATGGTGATCTGGTGCATCGCCGGCATCGGTTTCGCCGGCGCCTACATGCCGGGGCTCAAGGCGCTGACCGACCGGCTCGAGCCCGGCGATTCCTCGCGCAGCATCACGCTCTACACCTCGAGCTTTTCGCTCGGCGTCGGGCTGTCCTTTCTCGCGTCCCAGCTGATCGCCGACGCCTGGGGCTGGCGTCTGGCGTTCATCCTGACCGGGCTGGGTCCGGCGGCGATGGCGATCATCGCGCTCCTGATGAAGCCGGTCGCGCCACCGCCGCCGAGCGGACGGCTGCTCGACTTCCGCCCCGTCCTGCGCAACCGCACGGCAATGGGCTACATCCTGGGCTATGGCGCGCACTGTTTCGAGCTCTATGGCATGCGCACGTGGATCGTGGCGTTCTGGACCTTCGTGGTGGCGCGCCATGGCGCCGCAACGCCGCTCGATCCGATCGCCATCAGCGTCGCGATCGCCGTGCTGGCGATGCCCGCCAGCATCCTCGGCAACGAGGTCGCCATCCGCATCGGCCGCCATCGCGCTATCAGCGCCATCCAGCTCGCCTCGGCGGCCGTCGCGCTCGCTATCGGCCTCGCCGCTGGGGCATCGCCCTGGCTATTGCTCGGCCTCGTGACGCTCTACGCCATCACCGTGCCGGCGGATTCGGGGTCGCTGACGTCGGGCATGTCCGCATCCGCCGATCCGCACCATCGCGGCGCGACCATGGCGTTGCACTCCACCGTCGGCTTCGGCGTGTCGGCGCTGGGCGGCTGGCTTGTCGGCGCGGCGCTGGACGCCGCCGGCGGCACTGGCGACGCGACGGCGTGGCTCGCCGCCTTCGCGGTGATGGCCGGCGGCATCCTGTGCGGTCCTCTGGTATTGTGGTGGTCGCGATCCGGCACCACTGGACCACACGATGCGCGCGGCGACGATTAGGCTCCTGCTCATCCTGGCGACCGCCGCGTCGCTTGGCGGTGAGGTGCTGGCCGCGCCTGAGGCCGTGAAATTCCCGGTCACCGTCAGGCGCGATCAGCTGACGCTCGACGGCAAGCTCTATCGTCCCGCGACCGCGGCGCCGCGTCCGGCGGTGATCGTCGTGCACGGCTGCAGCGGGCAGGGCTCGGCGGCGCGGACCTGGGGCGAGGTGCTCAGCAAATGGGGCTATGTCGCGCTGGTGATCGACAGCTTCACCGGTCGCCGGGTGAAGGAGGTTTGCACCCGCGCCGGCGGCCGCGTCGATGCGCGCGACCGCGCCTGGGACATCGACGGCGCGGCGTCCTGGCTCAAGGCACAGCCCTTCGTGCGCGCCGACCGCATCGGCCTGATGGGCCAGTCGCATGGCGGCGCGGCGACATTGTTCGCCACCTTGCGCGACGGTGCCGACAAGTCGCCGCCGCCGTCGCCGGCCTTCACGGGCGCCATCGCCTTCTATCCCGACTGCACGCTGCGCGGCCGCACCTCGCAGCGCTTCGAGGTGCAACGGCCGTTGCTGATCCTGATCGGCGAGAAGGACGACTGGACGCCGGCCGACAAGTGCCGCGAGCTGCTGCCGCGGCTCTCCGGCAAATCGTTCGAGCTGCACACCTACGCCGATGCGGTGCACGCCTACGACAACCCGGGCAGCAAGCTGCGCTTCCGAGCGGAGGTCGCCAACCGCAACAAGCCCGGCGGCTGCTGTGGCGCCTGGGTTGGCCATGACGAGCCGGCCTATCGCGACACGCTCAAGCGCGTCGAGGCGTTCTGGCAGCTGCATCTCGGGCCACCGAGTTGACCATGTGGCGCGCGTTCGTTGCCCTTGCGCTGCTGGCCTGGACCACGTCGATGGCGCAGGCTCAGCAGGCGGTGCGCGTGCCGGTCGACGTCGGCGCCCGCACCCTGCAGCTTTCTGCCACCCTCTATCGGCCCGCCACCACGGCGAAGGCGCCGGCCGTCGCGATTTTTCACGGCTGCGGCGGTGTCGGTCAGAACGTCAACCGCATGGCGCAGATCCTGGCGGGCCGCGGATATGCCGCGCTGGTCGTCGATAGCTTCGGTGCGCGCGCCATCCGCGATGCCTGCACGAGTCGCTGGCCGACGGTGGAGCAGGCGGTCGAGCGCGTCGCCGATATCCGCGCCTCGGTGCAATGGTTGGCGGCGCGCGCCGACATCGACGCCGGACGCATCGCCGTCATGGGCTATTCCTACGGCGGCGGCGTCGCGCTGCTGTATGCGCTCGATGGCGAGCCGGCGGCGCGCGCCACCATCGCGGTCTATCCGGATTGCGCCTTGCAGGATCGGCTCGGCCCGACGCTTGCCAGTCGCCGGCCGCTGCTGATGACCATGGCCGAGCTCGACGACTGGACACCGGTGCGCCAGTGCGAGGCGCTGCTGTCGCGGGTGAAGAATGGACGCGAGCTGATCGAGACCCGCGTCTATCCCGGCGCGCATCACAGCTTCGACGCCGTGGGACTATCGGTCCGCTATCTCGCTTCGGCCGGCAACCGCAGCAAGCCGAACAATTGCTGCGGCGCGCATTACGGCCACAACCCCGAAGCCTGGGCCGCCTTCCAGCGCGACGTCGAGACGTTCCTGGCCCGCGCTATGCGCTAGGTCTTCGCGCGCGGATGGGCGCGGTCGTAGACCTCGAGCAGGCGTTCGGCGTCGATGTCGGTGTAGCGTTGCGTCGTCGACAGCGAGGCGTGGCCGAGCAATTCCTGGATGGTGCGCAGATCGCCGCCGGCGGCCAGCAGATGCGTGGCGAAGGAATGGCGCAGCGCGTGCGGCGTGGCGCTCTGCGGCAGGCCGAGCTGGTCGCGCAAGCGGCGCACGGCGCGCTGCACGATACCCGGATCGAGCGCACCGCCACGCACGCCGATGAAGAAGCGATCGCCCGGCGCGGCCTTGGCGAGGAACGGGCAGGCGGCGCGATAGACCGAGAGCTTGGCGACCACCGCCGGCAAGAGCGGCACCAGCCGCTCCTTGTTGCCCTTGCCGCGGATCCACAGCACGTCGGCGCGGCTGCGCAGCAGCTCCTCGACCTGCCGCTTGGTCAGCGACAGCGCCTCGGCGATGCGCAGGCCAGCACCGTAGAGCAGGGTTAGGATCGCCGCGTCGCGGCGCGCCACCCACTCGATGCCGGCATCGGCTTCGGACTCCGACAGCAGATCGGCGGCCTCGGCGACGCTGAGCGCCCGGGGCAGCGACTTCGGCAGCTTGGGCGTGCGCACCAGGCCGATGGCGGCGTTGGCGGCGACGCCGCGCCGCTCCATGTGGCGGAACAGGCCGCGTACCGAGGACAGCGCGCGCGCCGTGGACGTGCGCGCCAGTCCGGCGCGCGCGCGTCGCGCCAGCCATGCCCGGAAATCGCCGGCGCGCAGCCCGGCCAGCGCCCGCACGGTGGGCGGCTCACCGAGATGGGTGGCGATGAAGGCGAGGAAATCGGCGATGTCGCGACGGTAGGCGATCAGCGTCTTGTCGGCGGCGCGGCGCTCCGACGCCAGCCATTCGCACCAGCTGGCGATGACGGCGGTGGTGTCGTCGGGCAGCGAGTGCTCGGGCGCCGGCGCAGGCGGCGTCGGTTCGATGCTCTTCAGGGCGCGGCGGGCCAGCGCCGTCACTCCGGCAGGTCGAGCCAGGCGCGGATCGTGTTCTCAAGCACGCGCACGAGGAAGAACAGCAGCTCGGTCGACTGGTTGGGCCCGAAGGTCTGCGCGTCCTTGGAGCCGAAGGCGATGACGCCGTCGGGCGAGCCGCTCGACACCTTGAGCCGCACCAGCACGTCGGACCGCACATGGCGCGCCACCGCGCCGAAGAAGGCCTCCTCGCCCAGGATGTCGGCGCGCAGGCGGCTGTTGGCGCCCGGCCCGAGCGCGGCGTCGATGGCGCCGGGCGCCAGTACATAGACGCCGCGTACCGGCACGCGGCGCGGCGCGTCCTCGCTGCCCTCGATGGCGAGCGCGATGAAATCGACGTCGAGCAGCCCCGGCAGCTCGTGCGTCACCACATGGATCAGCCGCTCGAAGCTGTTGGCCTGGATCACGCTCAGCACCGCGACATGGATGCGGTTCTGCGTGATCTGGTTGGCACGCCCGGTGGTGATCAGCTCTTCCTGGCGGGCGCGCAGCTTGTCGATGTCGCCGCGCAGGCGCTTGACCATCGCCGCCTGCATGTCGACCACGCCGCCGCCGCTATGGCGTGGCGCGGGCTGCAGGCCTTCGAGCTGCCGGGCGTTGTCGACCAGGAAATCGGGGTGCGCGCGCAGATAGGCCAGAACGTCGTCCCGCGTGGTCACCTTGGTCGCTCCCGGCGCGTCGCTCATGATCAGAGGATCGCCATCACAGGATCGATTGCCCGGTCTTCTTCCAGTCCGCCAGGAAGGCGTCGAGGCCCTTGTCGGTCAGCGGATGGTTGAAGAGCATGCGCAGGATGTTGGGCGGCACCGTCACGACATGGGCGCCGATCTTGGCGGCGTCGACGACATGCATGGGATGGCGGATCGAGGCGGCCAGCACCTCGGTCTTGAAAGCCGGGTAGTTCCGGTAGATCTGCACGATATCGGCGATCAGGGTCATGCCGTTCTCGCCGATATCGTCGAGCCGGCCGATGAAGGGCGAGATGAACGAGGCGCCGGCCTTGGCGGCGAGGATCGCCTGCGCCGCCGAGAAGCACAGCGTGACGTTGACCATGACGCCTTCGCCGGCCAGCGTCTTGCAGGTGCGCAGGCCGTCGGGCGTCAGCGGCACCTTGATGGTGATGTTGTCGTTGCGGCCGCGGCCGATGGCGTGGAGCTTGTGCGCCTCCTTCATCATCGTCGCATGGTCGGTGGCGGTGACCTCGGCGCTCACCGGACCGGGCACGACATCGGCGATCTCGCGGATCACGTCGAGCATCGGCCGGCCCGACTTGGCGATCAGCGATGGATTGGTGGTGACGCCATCGAGCAGGCCGCTGGCCGCCAGCGACTTGATCTCGGCGACATCGGCGGTATCGACGAAGAATTTCATGGTGCGATCGCCAGTCCGGTCGGGGGCGCGAAAGGGCGGTCTGTGACAGCCGGGTCGCGCCGATTACATTGGGGTATGACGTCACGACGACGCGATCTCGTTTCTAACGAAAGCCCGGAGTCCCGGCAAGGCCCGCAGGCCGCCGCGGACAGGGGTGAAGTTGTGTCCGTGCTGCTGCCGTTACCGCTGGGCGAGGCCTATGACTACGCGGTTCCCGAAGGGCTTCTCGTGTCGCCTGGCGACTTCGTCGTCGTGCCGCTGGGCAAGCGCGAGACCATCGGCGTGGTGTGGGGGCCAGGCGGCGGCGAGGTCGATCCGGAGAAGCTGCGCGACATCATGGGTGTGATGCCGGCGCCGCCGATGCGCGAAACGATGCGCCGCTTCGTCGAGTGGGTGGCGAGCTATACGGTCTCGCCGCCGGGCTCGGTGCTGCGCATGGCGATGAGCGCGCCGTCGGCGCTGGAGGCGCCGCGTACCGAGACGCTTTATCGCTTTGCCACGACGCACGACGATGCGCCGAAATCGACGCCCGCGCGACGACGCGTGCTCGACCTGCTGCGCGACGGACCGGCCATGTCGCTCGCCGATCTCGCGCGTGAGGCCGGCGTCGGCACGTCGGTGATCAAGGGGCTCGTCGCCACCGGCGCGCTGGAAACCGTCGAGCGCCCCCGCATCGGTCGACGCGCCAAGCCTGACTGGCGCATGGCGGGGCCGTCGCTATCGGAGGCGCAACGCGCGGCGGGCGACGACCTCGCCGCCAAGGTGCGTGCGCGCAAGTTCAGCGTCACGCTGATCGATGGCGTACCGGGTGCCGGCAAGACCGAGGTGTATTTCGAAGCGGTGGCGGCGGCGCTGGCGGAAGGCCGTCAGGCGCTGGTCATGCTGCCGGAGATCGCGCTGTCGACGCAGTGGCTGGAACGATTCGCGCGCCGCTTCGGTGCGCGGCCGGCGGAATGGCACTCCGACATGACCTCGGCCGAGCGGCGGCAGACCTGGCGCGACATCGCCGAACGACGCGCCGACGTGGTCGTGGGCGCGCGGTCGGCGCTGTTCCTGCCCTTCGTCGATCTCGGTGTCATCGTCGTCGACGAGGAACACGACCAGGCCTTCAAGCAGGAAGACGGCGTGATCTACAACGCGCGCGACATGGCGGTCGTGCGGGCGCGGCTGGAAGGGGTGCCGGTCGCCCTGGCCTCGGCGACGCCGTCGCTGGAGAGCGTCGTCAACGCGCAGGGCGCACGCTACGACATGCTGCACCTGCCGGAGCGTCACGGCCCGATGGATGTGCCGCACATCGAGATCGTCGATATCCGGCGCACACCGCCGGCGCGCAATCGCTGGCTGGCGCCACCGGTCGTGCAGGCGATCCGCGACACGCTGGAGCGTGGTGAGCAGACTCTGCTGTTCCTCAACAGGCGCGGCTACGCGCCCTTGACCCTCTGCCGTACCTGCGGCCATCGCCTGCAATGCCCGCATTGCAGCGCCTGGCTGGTCGAGCATCGCTTCCGCCGCAAACTGATCTGCCATCATTGCGGCCACGGCGCGCCCTTGCCGGAGAAATGCCCGGCCTGCGAGGCGGAAGAGTCGTTTGTCGCTTGCGGCCCCGGCGTCGAGCGGCTGGCCGAGGAGGTGATGGCGCTGTTCCCGGACAAGCGCCTGGAGATCTTCGCCAGCGACACGGTACCGACACGGCGCGAGGCGCAGGCGCTGGTCGAGCGCATCGCCAACAACGAGGTCGACCTGGTGATCGGCACGCAGATGGCGGCCAAGGGCTACCACTTCCCGCACCTGACGCTGGTGGTGGTAGTCGACGCGGATCTCGGCCTGAACGGCGGCGATCTGCGCGCGGCCGAGCGTACCTTCCAACTGCTCTACCAGGCGGCGGGCCGCGCCGGGCGTGCCGAGCACCCCGGCCGCGTGCTGTTGCAAACGGCGCAGCCGCACCATCCCGTCATGCGGGCGCTGGCCAGCGGCGACCGGGAGCGGTTCCTCGAGACCGAGGCGTCGGAGCGCCGGCACGCCGGGTGGCCGCCCTTTGGCCGGCTGGCAGCGCTGATCGTGTCAGGGGCCGATGAACAGTCGGTCGATGCCGTCGCCGCCCGGCTGGGCAGGCTGGCGCCCTCGGGCGAGGGGCTGCGCGTACTGGGACCGGCGCCGGCGCCGCTATCGCTGCTGCGCGGTCGATTCCGCCGCCGCCTGCTGCTCTGCGCCGACCGCTCGGTCAATGTGCAATCGGTGATCCTGGAGTGGCTGGCGGTGGCCGACGTGCCGGGCACGGTGCGGGTACAGGTGGATATCGATCCGTACTCGTTCATGTGAGGGTTTCGCCGCGCCAACGAGTCCCGGCCCGTTTGCTTGCAAGCCCCTATCCCCTGTGCTAGCAACGCCTCGCGTTTTTCCGGGGGTGTCAGTTCTTCGGAAAAACTCTTTTATTTTAAGGGCTCAGGCCCTTTCTCCAGAGGCGTTGGGGACGAAATCACCGTGGCGCAGGAAGCTACCGGTCCGGCTAGTCTTGCCGGGCGTTATGCGAGCGCACTGTTCGACCTCGCCGATCAGGCGAAGGCGCTCGATGCCGTCGCAGCTGATCTCACCAGCCTGCGCACCATGATCGGCGCGAGCGAGGATCTGCGCCGCCTGCTGTCGAGCCCGGTTATCGGTCGCGAGGCGCAGGGCAAGGCGCTGGCCGCGCTGGTCAAGCGGGCCGGTATCGGCGATCTGGTCAGCAAGTTCGTCGGCACCGTGGCCAGGAACGGCCGCCTGCGCGATCTGCAGCCGATGATCTCCGCTTTCCTCGCCGAGCTGGCGCGCCGCCGCGGCGAGACGACCGCCGAGGTGGTGTCGGCGACGCCGCTCAGCGAGGCTCAGTTGAATGCGCTGAACGAGACGCTGCGCCGTCTGGTCGGCAACAAGGTTTCCGTGAACGCGCGGGTCGATGGCGATCTCCTCGGGGGGCTCGTGGTCAAGGTCGGCTCGCGCATGTTCGACTCGTCTATACGCACCAAGCTGCAGCGCCTGCAGCTTGCGATGAAGGGGGTTGCGTGATGGATATCCGGGCCGCCGAAATTTCGGCCATCATCAAGCAGCAGATCGAAGGCTTTGGCGTCGAGGCGGAAGTCGCCGAGGTCGGCCAGGTTCTGTCGGTCGGCGACGGTATCGCGCGCGTCCACGGCCTCGACAACGTCAAGGCCGGCGAGATGGTCGAGTTCCCGGGCGGGGTCAAGGGGATGGCCCTCAACCTCGAAACCGACAACGTCGGCGTCGTGATCTTCGGTGACGACCGCGGCATCAAGGAAGGCGACACGGTCAAGCGCACCGGCACCATCGTCGACGTGCCGGTGGGCAAGGGCCTGCTCGGTCGCGTCGTTGATGGCCTCGGCAATCCGATCGATGGCAAGGGTCCGATCGCCTCGACCGAGCGCCGCCTCGTCGAGCTCAAGGCGCCGGGCATCATCCCGCGCAAGTCGGTGACCGAGCCGATGCAGACCGGCCTGAAGGCGATCGACGCCCTCGTGCCGATCGGCCGCGGCCAGCGCGAGCTGATCATCGGCGATCGCCAGACCGGCAAGACCGCCGTCGCCGTCGACACCTTCATCAACCAGAAGGGCATCAACGCCTCGGGCGACGAGTCGCGCAAGCTGTACTGCGTGTATGTCGCCATCGGCCAGAAGCGCTCGACCGTGGCGCAGATCGTCAAGACGCTCGAGGATGCCGGCGCGATGGAATACTCCATCGTCGTCGCCGCCACCGCGTCCGACCCGGCGCCGCTGCAGTTCCTCGCGCCCTACACCGGCTGCGCGATGGGCGAGTTCTTCCGCGATAACGGCATGCACGCCGTGATCGTGTACGACGATCTCTCCAAGCAGGCCGTCGCCTACCGCCAGATGTCGCTGCTGCTGCGCCGCCCGCCGGGCCGCGAAGCCTATCCCGGCGACGTGTTCTACCTGCACTCCCGGCTGCTCGAGCGCGCCGCGAAGCTCAACGAGAAGAACGGCTCCGGCTCGCTCACCGCGCTGCCGATCATCGAGACCCAGGCCGGCGACGTCTCGGCCTACATCCCGACCAACGTGATCTCGATCACCGACGGCCAGATCTTCCTCGAGACCGAACTGTTCTTCCAGGGCATCCGCCCGGCCATCAACGTCGGCCTGTCGGTCAGCCGAGTCGGCTCGGCGGCGCAGATCAAGGCGATGAAGCAGGTCGCCGGCACCATCAAGCTGGAGCTGGCGCAGTATCGCGAGATGGCGGCCTTCGCGCAGTTCGCGTCGGACCTCGACGCCTCGACACAGCGCCTGCTGGCGCGCGGCCAGCGCCTGACCGAGCTGCTCAAGCAGGGCCAGTTCATGCCGATGCCGGTCGAGGAGCAGGTGATCTCGATTTTCGCCGGCACCCGCGGCTTCCTCGACACGCTGCCGGTGGCGCGCGTCGGCGAGTTCGAGCGCCGCGCGATCGAGGCGCTGAAGGCGAGCGACGCGGCGTTGCTCGACGCGATCCGCACCGAGAAGGCGATTTCGCCGGCGAACGAGGACAAGCTCAAGGCCTTCCTCGGCGACTTCGTCAAGAAGTTCGCCTGAGCCCGTATCGTAAGCTGACGAGCCCAGGCGGACACCTCGATGCCCAGCCTTAAAACCTTCCGGTTGCGGATCCGCAGCGTCCAGTCGACGCAGAAGATCACCAAGGCGATGAAGATGGTCGCCGCCGCCAAGCTGCGCCGTGCGCAGGAGGCGGCGCAGGCCGGCCGCCCCTATGCCCAGGCGATGGACCGCATGATGGCCTCGCTGGCCGCTGGCATGCAGGGCAAGGCCGGCGCGCCCAAGCTGCTGGCCGGCACCGGTTCCGACAAGGTGCACCTGCTGATCGTCGCCACCGCCGATCGCGGCCTGTGTGGCGGCTTCAACAGCTCGATCGTGCGCGAGGCGCGCCGCGCCATCCGCTCGCTGCAGGGCGAGGGCAAGACGGTCAAGATCCTGGCCGTGGGCCGCAAGGCGCGCGACCAGCTGCGGCGGGACTATAGCTCGCTGATCGTCGACACGATCGCCGACCTCGGCAAGCCGCGCTTGGGCTTCGCCGACGCGCGCAAGGTCGCCGACCGCGTGCTGCAGATGTTCGAGGCCGGCGAGTTCGACGTCGCCACCATCATCTACAACCGCTTCCGCTCGGCGATCAGCCAGATCCTCACCCGCCAGCAGATCATTCCGCCGGCGGTGCCCGAGGCCGAGCCCGGCGCCAGCCCGTATGAATTCGAGCCGGATGAGGAAACCATCCTGACGGAGCTGCTGCCGCGCAACCTCGCGGTGCAGATCTATCGTGCGCTGCTGGAGAACGCGGCGTCCGAGCAGGGCGCGCGCATGACGGCGATGGACAACGCCACACGCAACGCCGGCGACATGATCAAGCGACTGACCTTGCAGATGAACCGCTCGCGTCAGGCCTCGATCACCAAGGAACTCATCGAAATCATCTCGGGCGCGGAAGCGATCTGAGACGACACGAACGATCGACAAGAGGTTAGAGCCATGGCCGCCAACAACATCGGCAAGATCACCCAGGTGACGGGCGCCGTCGTCGACGTCCAGTTCGAGGGCGAGCTGCCGGCCATCATGAACGCGCTGAACGTCGACTCGGACGGCCGCAAGGTCGTGCTCGAGGTCGCGCAGCATCTCGGCGAGTCGACGGTGCGCACCATCGCCATGGACACCACCGACGGCTTCGTGCGCGGCCAGAAGGCCACCGACACCGGCGCGCCGATCGCCATGCCGGTCGGCCCGGAGACGCTGGGCCGCATCCTCAACGTCATCGGCGAGCCGGTCGACGAGCGCGGCCCGGTCGGTCACAAGCAGACCCTGCCGATCCATCGCAGCGCCCCGGACTTCGTCGACCAGTCGACCGAGTCGCAGATCCTGGTCACCGGCATCAAGGTCATCGACCTGCTGGCGCCGTATGCCAAGGGCGGCAAGATCGGCCTGTTCGGCGGCGCCGGCGTCGGCAAGACCGTGACGATCATGGAGTTGATCAACAACGTCGCGAAGGCGCATGGCGGCGTGTCGGTGTTCGCCGGCGTGGGCGAGCGCACCCGCGAGGGCAACGACCTCTATCACGAGATGATCGAGTCGGGCGTCATCAAGCTCAACGAGGACGGCACGACCGCCGGCTCGAAGGTGGCGCTGGTCTATGGCCAGATGAACGAGCCGCCGGGTGCCCGTGCGCGCGTCGGCCTGTCGGGCCTGACCGTGGCGGAGTATTTCCGCGACGCCGAAGGCCAGGACGTGCTGTTCTTCGTCGACAACATCTTCCGCTTCACCCAGGCCGGGTCTGAAGTGTCGGCGCTGCTCGGCCGTATTCCTTCGGCGGTGGGCTATCAGCCGACTCTGTCGACCGACATGGGCGCGCTGCAGGAGCGCATCACCTCGACCAAGAAGGGCTCGATCACCTCGGTGCAGGCGATCTACGTGCCCGCCGACGACTTGACCGATCCGGCGCCGGCCACCTCCTTCGCCCACTTGGACGCGACCACGGTGCTCAGCCGCTCGATCGCCGAGATGGCGATCTTCCCGGCCGTGGACCCGCTCGACTCGACATCGCGCATGCTCGATCCGCGCGTCGTCGGAGACGAGCACTACAACGTCGCGCGCGCCGCGCAGCGCGTGCTGCAGCAGTACAAGTCGCTGCAGGACATCATCGCCATTCTCGGCATGGACGAGCTGTCGGAAGAGGACAAGCTGGTCGTGGCGCGCGCGCGCAAGATGCAGCGCTTCCTCAGCCAGCCCTTCCATGTCGCCGAGGTCTTCACCGGTACGCCCGGCGTGTTCGTGAAGCTCGAGGACACGATCAAGGGCTTCAAGGGCATCGTCGCCGGCGACTACGACGACCTGCCGGAGGCGGCGTTCTACATGGTCGGCACCATCGAGGAGGCCGTTGCCAAAGCCAAGAAGATGGCGGCCGAGGCGGCCTGAGCGCAGCGACCGGTCGCGGAGGGCCGTTGAATGGCCAAGGTGGCGTTTTCCCTGGTGATGCCCGAGCGCGAGCTCGCGGCGACCGAGGCCGACATGGTGATCGTGCCTGGCGGCGACGGCGATTTCGGCGTCCTGCCGGGACATATCCCCATGATTTCGACCGTTCGCCCTGGCGTCATCGAGGTGCAGGACGGCGGCAAGACCGTCAGGCGCTTCATGGTGGCCGGCGGCTTCGCCGAGGTCACGCGCGAGCGCTGCACGGTGCTGGCCGAGGAGGCGCAGCCGTTCGAGGACGTATCCGCCGACCAGCTCGCCAAGCGCCTGAGCGATGCGCAGGAGGCACTGGCCGACGCCGCGCCGGCCGCCCGTCCGGCGGCGGAGAAGGCGGTGTCCGTGGCGCAGGACCTTCAGCGTGCCTACGCCTACTACGCGGCCCGCTGACTCGCGTTCTGGGCGAATACCCGCACGGTCTAGCGGGTTGAAATCTCGATCTTAAGCAACTTTATTTCTGTAGACTTGGTTTCCCGCCCGCCCTACCGATAGGGGCGGGGACGGGATATGTCCAAGGCGTGGCCCATGAAGAACTGGACGCTAGACGACATCGCCTGGGACCGGTTCGACCCGAGTAAGGTCGATCCCGAGGTCCTGAAGATCGTGAAGGCGGCGGCCATGGTCGAGCGCAACGGCGTCGACTATGGCGTTTATCTGGGCAATGTGTTCGCCGACGATCAGGAGTTCAAAGCCCTGGCGCCGATTTGGGCGCAGGAGGAGGTCGTGCACGGCATGGCGCTTGGCCGCTGGGCGCGCATGGCCGATCCGTCCTTCGACTTCGATGGCGCGTTCAAGACATTCACCGAGAGCTACAGCCTGCCGCTCGACGCGACCACGTCGGTACGTGGCACGCGCGCTGGCGAGCTGATGGCGCGCTGCATCGTCGAGAGCGGGACAAGCACTTTCTACGCGGCGCTGCGCGATCGCAGCGACGAGCCGGTGCTGAAGCAGGTCTGCGCCTTCATCGCCGCCGACGAGCTGCGGCACTACAAGCTGTTCTACACCCACATGCGTCGCTATCTCGAAGTCGAGAAGGTGGGCCGCTGGGGTCGCATGCGCGTCGGCCTGGGCCGTCTGCGCGAGCTGGAGGATGACGAGTTGGCCTGCGCCTACTATGCGGCCAATGCCGCGCCCGGCGAGGCCTATGACCGCGCGCGCTTCACCGGCGAGTACATGCGTCGCGCCTACGCGATCTATAAGCCGGGTCACCTCGATCGCGGCGTGGCGATGATCCTGAAGGCCGCCGGTCTGCCGGCCAACGGTCGCCTGCGCGACTGGGTCACAAGACTGGGCTATCGCCTGCTGCGCAGCCGCATCGCCAAGTTCGAACGCACCGCCGCGGCGGCCTAAGGGCGTCCTTCGCGGCGCTCAGGACGTCGGCGCGCGGCTCAATCCAGCAGGTCGGCGAATTCGCGCACCACGGCGCTGTAGACATCGCGCTTGAAGGGCACGATCAGGATCGGCAACTCCGAGGCGCGCGCCCAGCGCCACGAGCGGAACTCCGGATGCGCCGTGTCGAGCCGGATGTCGTCGTCGACGCCGGTGAAACGCAGCGCCGCCCATTTCTGGGCCTGGCCGCGATAGCGGCCCTTCCACATGGTGCGTGCCAGGTCGGGCGGCAGGTCGTAGGCGAACCAGTCGGCGCTCATGCGCAGAAGCTCGGCCTTGCCGGTGCCGATCTCCTCCTCCAGCTCACGCAGCGCCGCCTGCTCGGGCGTCTCGCCGCGATCGATGCCGCCTTGCGGCATCTGCCACGCATCCATGCGGGTATCGAGGCGCTGGCCGACGAAGACACGACGATCGGGCCCGATCAGCATCATGCCGACGTTCGGGCGGTAGCCCGGGGGAGCGCTGGCCGAGCGGAACATCCCCTGCCTTCAGCGCGTCGAATCGGGCGGTGCCGGCGGTTGCTGGGCCCGCGGCAGGCGCTTCTGGCAACTCTCGGCGCACTCGGTCACGCCGGTCACCGGCGCGATGAGAATGCCGCGCGTGCGCGCGCCGGCGGCCCAGGCGGCGATACGGTCGACCGCCAGTGGTCGCGCCAGCGACCAGCCCAGGCCGAAGCGCGCCGTGCGGACGTACTTCTCGACTTCGCCCAGGCCGGCATCGACATCGGCCGCCGTGGTCTCGCGGCCATTGGCGTTGAAGCGGTCGACCCAGGCGATCGGGCTGTCGATATCGGTCGAGTAGGGGACGCCCAGTTCGCGGCTGATCGAGTGCACCAGCGACTTGCCGTTCCAGCGCTCGAACTCCAGCACCAGCAGGCCACGGTCGCGGATTTCCGTCAGCAGCGGTCGCAGCGTGGCGGCGTCCTCGAGCACCGGGCTGGGAAGCACGGCCACGCCAACATAACCCGTCGCCCTGGCCAGCACGGCGCGCAGGCGACGCACATTCTCGGCCGGCGCCAGACCCTTCTGCAGCGCCGGCATGCCGCGCTCCGCGACGCCTTGCGGGTTCTGGCTCGGCAGCAGCAAGACGGCTTCCAGACCGCGCTCGCGCGCGCGCTGGATCCAGCGGTCCAGGTTCGGCGTCTCGGGCATGAACACCAGCGTCGTGCCCGGCGGCAGCGTCTCGATCGCCTTCTGGGTCAATGGTTCGCTCAGCCCGATGCCGATGATCGCAACGCCCAGCCGCGGCCGCTCGCGATCGAGGTGGTCGAAGTCGCTGGCGTAGGCCAGCCACGACATGCAGCCGTTACCGGCGATGCGTGGCAGGCGGCCGGCCGGGCCGGTCTCGATCATGTCGGCGACATCGGTGCCGGCGGGACACTTGCCGAGGCGGCGACCAGGCGCGGGCGGCTTCTCGGGTGGCGGCAGGGGCAGGCCATTGGCGGCGATCAGATTGACCGGCGCGTCGCCCGCATCGGCGCTCGTGGTCGGCGGCGCGTCGGCAACCGGCGATGCGCCTGGTGGCGGCGACGCGGCCGCAGCGGGCGGTGGCACGGGCTCCGTCGTCAAGGGGGGCGGCGTGGTGGCTGCCGGCGCTGCTGCCGCGGCGGGGTTGGCGGGCGGCGGCGGTGCGGCGACGTCACTGGGCGCCGGCATCTTCACCGTCACAGAAGGCAGCCGAATAGTGGCGGGGGGAGCCGTCGGCGGGGGCGGCGGTTGCGAGGGTGGCTGAGCCTGCGCGAGCACTCCAGGGGATGCCGGCGCGGCCTGATCCGATGGCTGCACCTTGGCCTGACCGGCGATCGCCGGCTGGCTGACGACCGAGGGACGATAGGTCGAGAGGTGGCCGAGACTCAAGGCGCCGGCGCCCAGCAGGAGGGCGCCGGCGATCGAATAGGCCATGTAGATCCCGGCGCCACGCTGCTTGCGAAGCACGGGCAACCGGCGATCGAGGGCGGGATCCTCGCTCATCGGTCGCTACCGGCCCTCACATCACTTGTCGCGATTACCGTAGAGCGCGATGCCGCGCACGAGGTCGAGCGCGCGCAGCAGCTGATAGTCGGCGGCCTGCTCCTCCGGCGGCTGGCCTTCGGCCGGCTTGGCCGCGTCGGGCTTGGCCGCATCGGGCTTGCCGGCGTCGGGCTTGGCGGCGTCGGCGGGGGGCTTGGCCGGCGCCGAGGAGTCGGGCTTGCCGCGCGGATTATTGATCGAGCCGCGCAGGTTCTCCTCGCGCACGCCGCCCTGCTGGCGGATGGTCTCGATCTTCGACTGCTCGACCTCGATGTCCGGCTTGATGCCGTCCTTCTGGATCGAGCGGCCCGACGGCGTGTAGTAGAGCGCCGTGGTCAGGCGGATCGCGCCGCCGCCGGAAACCGGCATGATGGTCTGCACGGATCCCTTGCCGAAGGAGCGCGTGCCCATGACGATCGCGCGCTTGTGGTCCTGCAGGGCGCCGGCGACGATCTCCGAAGCCGAGGCCGAGCCGCCATTGATCAGGATCACGACCGGCCGGCCCTCGGCGAGATCGCCGGCCTTGGCCTCCCAGCGCTGCACGTCCTCGGTCTTGCGCGCCCGCGTGGAGACGATCTCGCCGCGGTCGAGGAAGGCGTCGGACACCGAGATCGACTGATCGAGCAGGCCGCCCGGGTTGTTGCGCAGGTCGAGCACGACGCCCTTCCACTTGCCGCCCAGCTCCTTCTTGAAGTTGCTCAGCGCCTCCTGCAGGCCGGCGGTCGTCTGCTCGGTGAACGAGGTGATGCGGATGTAGCCGATGTCGCCGCCCTCGACGCGCGCGCGCACCGAGCGGACCTTGATCACGGCGCGCGTCAGGGTGACCTCGAAGGGGTCCCTGCCGGCGCGACGGATACCCAGCTTGATCGTCGTGTCGACCCGGCCGCGCATCTTCTCGACGGCTTCCTGCAGGGTCAGACCCATCACCGGCTGACCGTCGAGCTGCACGATCAGGTCGCCAGGCTGCAGGCCGGCCTTGGCGGCGGGCGTGTCGTCGATCGGCGAGACGACCTTGACGACGCCGTTCTCCATGGTGACTTCGATGCCCAGCCCGCCGAACTCGCCGCGCGTCTGGACCTGCATGTCCCGGAACGACTTCGGGTTCATGTAGGAGGAGTGCGGATCGAGCGAGGACAGCATGCCGTTGATGGCGTTCTCGATCAGATCCTTCTCGTTGGGCGGCTCGACATAATCGTTGCGCACCCGCTCGAGGATGTCGCCGAACAGGTTGAGCTGCTGGTAGATCTCGCTGCGATCCTGACGCGGCTTGCCCTTGTCGTCGGGCGCCTTGGTCTGGGCGAAGGCGGCGGGAACGGTGAGGAACAGGGCGACCGCGGTGGCGGCCGTCAAACGACGCAATGTCATGGGTTTTGATCCACCTTTGCCCGATGCCCGGGACGTGAAGGTTATGGGGCGAAAACTACCGCGCGACCCGCACCCGGCTCAAGGCCGGCGGGCAGTGCGCGCGAACTCGTGAGCGGCGTGTTCCTCACGCGACCGCCGCCGTGGGTACCGACAGGATCGGCGTGCGCGGCGTTGTGCGCAGAAGCGAGGCACCGGTCATCTCGGCTGGCTGGGGCAGGCCCATCAGCCGCAGTACTGTCGGCGCGACATCGGCCAGCCGGCCGTCGGCGAGCGAGCGGATCTCGGGCGGGCCGTTGTAGAGCAGCGCCGGCACCCGGTTCAGCGTGTGCTGGGTATGCGGCTGGCCGCTCTCGGCGTCGAACATCTGCTCGACATTGCCGTGGTCGGCGGTGACGAGCAGGCAGCCGCCGACGCGCTTGACCGCCTCCATCAGGCGGCCGAGGCAGGCATCGACCGTCTCGACGGCCTTCACGGCGGCGGCGAAGACGCCGCTATGGCCGACCTGGTCGGCGTTGGCGTAGTTGACCACGACCAGGTCGAACTTCTTCGAGTTGATTGCCTCGACCAGCCTGTCGGTCACCTCGAGGGCGCTCATCTCCGGTTTCAGGTCGTAGGTCGCGACCTTGGGCGAGGGCACCAGGATGCGATCCTCGCCCTCGAAGACCGTCTCCTCGCCGCCGTTGAAGAAGAACGTGACGTGCGCGTACTTCTCGGTCTCGGCGATGCGCAGCTGCTTGCGCCCGGCGCGCGACACAGTCTCGCCCAGGCCCATCGCCACCGACACCGAAGGGAACAGCGCGCCGAGGAAGGCGTTGAGCGCGTTCGAATACTCGACCAGGCCGAGCGCCGCGGCGAACGATACCAGGCGGCTGCGGTCAAAACCGTCGAACATCGGGTCGAGCAGCGCCGTCAGCATTTCGCGCGCGCGATCGGCGCGGAAATTGCCCATCAGCACGCCATCACCGTCCTTCATGCCGGCGTAGTCGCCGATCGCCGTGGGCAGCACGAACTCGTCGGTGAGATCGGCGGCATAGCCCTGGGCGACCGCCTCGTCCGGGGTTGCCGCGCGCTCGCCCTTGGCGTTGACCAGCGTCTCGTAGGCCTTGGTGACGCGATCCCAGCGCTTGTCGCGATCCATGGCGTAGAAGCGGCCGTCCACGGTGCCGATGCGGATCGGTAGGCCGGGTTTCAGCGACCGGAGGAAAGCCGCGAGATATCCGCGGGCGCTGCGGGGCGGCGCGTCGCGGCCATCGAGGAAGGCATGCACGGTCACCGGCACGCCCGCCGCGGCGACGATATTGGCGAGCGCGGCGATCTGGTCCTGGTGGCTATGCACGCCGCCTGGCGACATCAGGCCCATCAGGTGGCATGTGCCCTTGGACGCCTTCAGCCTGTCGATGAACTTCCGTAGCTCGGGGTTGGCGGCCAGCGAGCCATCCTGGATCGCCTGGTCGATGCGCGGCAGGTCCTGCATGACGACGCGTCCGCCGCCGAGGTTCATGTGGCCGACCTCGGAATTGCCCATCTGGCCGGCGGGCAGGCCGACATAGAGCTCTGACGCGTCGATCAGCCCCTGCGGGCAGGTCGCGACCAGGCGATCGAAGTTCGGCTTGCGCGCCGCCGCGACCGCGTTGTCGGCAGGCTCTGGCCGATGGCCCCAGCCGTCGAGGATGCACAGCACGACCGGACGGGGCGCGGCCTCGTTGGCGGCGGACATCACCGGCCCTGCGACGAACCGGCGACGATGGTCGGGGGCGCCCGCAAATCCTCGACCGACTGGAACTTGTTGGGGCAGTTCAGCTCGGTGGGGTCGGTGTTCTCGTCCTGGCTCGGCACCTCGATGGCGCAGAACACGAACTCGCCGCGCGGCTCGCCGTCGATGCTGATGTGATAGGTGTAGGTGCCCGGCGGGTCGCCCTCGATGATGCACCACGACCGCTGCATGAAGCCCTCGCGCACCGTCTCGCGCATGCGCGTGGTCGCCCGCGTCTTCTCGGCATTGACCTCGGTCTCGGGCCCGGCGATCACGTCCTTCGCCGGCTGCGAGGTCTGCAGCACCTCGACCAGCTGCACGGTGCGATCGGGCCCGCCCAGCCACATGCGCCAGCCGAAGCAGGCCTTGTTGATCAGCAGCGGGATGGCGTTGGTCTCGAAGTAGCGCGTCGAGCCGTCCTTCTTGGTGATCGACACGAACGGGATGCTGCGCTGCTTGCCCCGATTGCGGTCCTGCGCCTGGGCGCCGGCGATGGTCAGGAGCAAGAGCGCCGACAGGCCGGCGACCAGGGTGGCGTATAGGCCGGCACGGCGAAAGAAGATGGGCGGTTTGCGCATGATGGCAAATGTAAGCGAAGTTTTCCGGCAGAAAAGCGGCAAGACTGGCCTGCGGCGCTTCCGTCGCACCATAAAGCCTTCGGGGCAAACTGAGAAATCGCCCGCAACCCGATGAAATGATTGCCCCGGTGATGGGTTCGCGGGATACTGCGGATAACTATCCGGCGGATAAGAATTGACAGGCAGCCCCAAGGCGCCGCCGCCGGCCAATCCCACCCCTCGGGAGCGGCGATCATGAGAGCCCATTCGGTCTGCGTTCTGTCGATTCTAGGCCTGGTGGCGCTCGTCCTGGCCACGCAGGCGTCGCATGCCCGCAGCCTGGCGCCGGGCGAGGCCGCCCCGCCGCTGCAGACCCTGGACCTCACCAAGCCCGGCCCGCGGCCGTCCGCCGTCACCCAGCGGGCGGCACCGCCGGCGCCCGCCGTGGCCGCTCTGCCCGCCAAGCCACAGACCAAGGAACCGCCGGCCACGGCCAAGGCGGCGCCCGCCAAGGCGAAACCGGCCACCCTGGTGGCGTCCGGCCCGGCCAGGAAGACCACCAAGGCGCCGCCGAAGGCCGCCAAGGGCAAGCCGGCGATAAAGCCGGCAACCTCGACCGCCGGCGACCGTTAGAGTTCGCTAACAGGAGGTGCCTATGCGTGGCAGCAGCTCGATCCTGGCCGCCATCGCGGCGACCCTTCTTTTTGCGACATCGGCGGCGGCGCAGTCCATCGGCACCTGCCCACCGCGCATGGGCGGCACGCCGCATCCGGGCCCCTACAACGTCTATTTCGACTTCGGCAAGGCGGCGCTCGACCCGCAGCAGACCGCCGAGGTTCGCAAGCGCGCCAAGCAGGCCAAGGACATCTACGTCTCCCAGATCTGCCTGGTCGGCTTCGCCGACAAGGTGGGCGACCCCGCCGCCAACAAGCAGCTCGGCCTGGCGCGCGCGCGCCACGTCGCCAACATCCTGATCGGCGACGGCTTCTCGGCCAACAACATCGTCATGGACACCGGCGGCGAGGCCTATGGCCGCTTCAACTTCGGCGACGTCGACCGCAACAAGGCCGACCGCCGCGTCTCGATCGTCTTCAATCGCTAGGCGCCGTCGGCCGCCAACGTCGTACGGATAGCGCCCATCTTGCCGCGATGGCCGCTCCAGTGCGCGCCGGCGGACAAGCCGCCATCGACGCCGATCGCCTGGCCGTTGACGAAGCGCGACTCGTCGCTGGCGAGGAAGAGGATCGCGTCGGCGATATCCTCGACGCGGCCGACCCGCGGGATGGGATGTACCGCGGCGAAGGCGGCGTCGACCTTCGCCGGCTCGGCCTCGATCGCCTGCGCGCCGATACCCAGGCCCTCCAGCACCATCGGCGTGATGGTGTAGCCCGGGCACACCGCGTTGGCGCGGATGCCGAACTCGCCCAGCTCCAGCGCCAGGCCCTTGGTGAAGTGCACCACCGCGCCCTTCGCCGTCGAGTAGTCGTGCGGCGTGGCGCCGGCCACGAGTCCGGCGGCGCTGGCGAGGTTGACGATGCTGCCGCTACGGCGCGGCTTCATCACGGCGGCGGCGTGCTTGGCGCCGTAGACCACCGAGCGCAGCAGCACGGCCATGGCGCGATCCCACGCCGCCATGTCGAGCTGCTCGATCGGCACCGCGCCCTGTCCGCGGATGCCGGCATTGCTCAGCAGGATGTCGAGCGGCCCGAAGCGGCGGCCGACCTCGGCGACGGCCGCCGCGACATCGTCCTCGCGCGTGACGTCGACGCGGCGATAGGCGGCGCTGCCACCCAGCGCCTTGGCGACCTCCTCGCCCTTGGCGTCCTGGATGTCGGTGAGCAGCACCTTGGCGCCCTCGGCGACGAAGCGCTCGGCGGTGCGCTTGCCGATGCCGCTGGCGGCACCGGTGATCATCGCGACCTTGCCGGCCAGCCTTCCGCTCATGCGCCGCTCCCGTTGTAGTGTTTGACGTAATCGCGCTTCAGCGCCTCGACGATATCGGCCACCGTCTCGACGCGATCGATCGAGCCGACGCCCTGGCCGGCGCTAAAGATGCCCTTCCACGGCTTGGGCTCGTCGCCCAAGAGGCCGCGATAGCGATAGCCGTCCTCGCGCGGCTTGAGCGTCTTGGGATCGAGACCAACCGAGATCAGGCTGGGCTTCAGCCAGCTCGCCGTGGCGCCGGTCAGCGCGTTGCTGATGATCAGATCATCGACGCCGCTGTCGACGATCATCCGCTTGTGCTCGGGCTCGGCCATACTCTCGGGCGTCGGGATGAAGCGCGTGCCCATGTACGCGAGGTCGGCGCCCAGCACTTCGGCGGCGCGGATGCCGACGGCATCGCCAATGGCGCCGCCCAGCACGATCGCGCCGTCCCACCAGCGCCTGACCTCGCGCACGAGGGCGAAGGGCGAGACCGAGCCGGTATGGCCGCCCGAACCCGACGCGATCAAGCCCAGCCCGTCGACGCCGCAATCCGCCGCCTTGCGCGCCAGCGCCGGGCTGGTGGCATCGGCGATCACCAATCCGCCATAGGCGTGCACCGGCTCGACGATGCGCTTGGGACTGCCCAATGCGGAGATCACGATCGGCACGCGATAGCGCACGATCAGCTCGAGATCCTCGGCGAAACGCGGGTTGCTGGTGTGGGTGTTGATGTTGGCCGACCACGGCGCGATATACGCCGCCGGATCGGCACCCCGCGCCTCGTCGAGCCGCGCGACGATCTCTTCGAACCAGACGATCAGCTCGGCGGTCGTGCGTCGATTGAACAGCGGAAACGAGCCGACGATTCCGGCCTTGCACGCCGCGATCACGAGATCGGGACCGGAGATCAGGAACATCGGCGCGCAGATCACCGGCAGCGCCAGCTCCTTCTTCAGGCGCGCGACCGTCAGGCTCTCGGAACTCATGGAAACTCCAGCACGGCCTTGCCGACCACCTTGCGATCGAGCAGCAGGCGCATCGCATCGGCCACGCGCTCCATCGGCAGGCGATGCGAGATATGAGGCCGCATCACGCCCTGGGCGGCGAGCTTCGGCATCGTCACCTTGTAGTCCTCCGCATAGGCCGGATCGTAGCGCGCCGCCTCGCCCGCGCGCACACCGAGCACGGTGAGGCATTTGATCAGGATATGGTTGCTCATCAGCTTCGACGGTCCGCCCGAGGTGAAGCCGATCACCGCCAGCCGCCCACCGAACGCCGCGCAGCGCACCGACTTCTCCAGCACGTCGCCACCCACCGGATCGTAGATCACGTCGGCGCCGCGGCCCTTGGTGATCTCCTTCACCGCGGCGACGAAGTCGCCGGTGCGGTAGTTCACGACATGATCGGCGCCGCCATAGGCCCGCACGATCTCGAGCTTCGCGTCGTCGCCACCCGTCGCGATCACCGTCGCGCCGAGATGCTTGCCAAGCTGCACCGCGGCGAGCCCGACACCGCCGGTCGCGCCATGCACCAGCAACGTCTCGCCACGCTTCAGCGCCGCGCGATGCACCACACCGTGATAGGCGGTCTGCGCACCGACACGAAACGCCGCGCCCTCGGCGAACGACCAGCCGTCCGGCACCGTCATCGCGAGGCCGCTCACTGGCACCGCGACCTGCTCGGCGAATGCGCCCGGCCGCTTACCAAAGATCACGCGATCGCCAGCCGACCAACCCGACACACCCTCGCCGAGCGCAAGGACTTCACCGGCCGCTTCCATGCCTGGCGTGAATGGCAGCGCCGGCTTGTGCTGATACCCGCCGGCGACCATCAGCACGTCGGGAAAGTTCATCGCCGCCGCGCGCACGCGTACCAACACTTCGCCCGGAGCAGGCGTCGGCGCGGGCAGATCGACGATCTTTAGGATCGAAGGATCGCCCAGCCTTTCGCACAAAACGGCGCGCATACATTTACCCAAGTTTGACTTTGTGCGACCGTACCGATCTGTCCGGGGATCGTCGAGGCGTATGGGGACAACGGGTGCGCTTGGCGAAAATGACGTTGATCGACACCGATGTTCCAAAGACTGTTCGAGAGGCCGTCGATCGGCAGCTGATGGACGAAGAGGTCCTACTCAGGTTGGAGCAGCCCGATCCGAAGCTCATCAATCGATCCACGTCCTATTGGGTCCCCGGTCTTGCATTATCGGCCATCGTAACTGGAAGAATTGTTAGCGGTGGCTGGAGCGAGTTTCTGACGTTCGTTGGCGTGTTGTGGATGGCGTGGTTTCTGATCAGCGCGCTGCTCAACCGTATGCTTGCGCGCAGCGTTGCCTACGCCATCACAAATCGCCGGGTGTTCATCCTGAAGGTTCGCGTCACGAGCAGGGTTGAGGTGAAGTCCTACACCGGTGACATGATGAGTCCCTTGGCGAGGCCACATCGCCGTGGTCCCGGCGGGGACATCGAGTTGATCACTGGTCACGTGTACAACGAGAACGAGGATTCAGATTTCTTTCGGATGAACGGACTGCGCGATGTGAAAGCGACCGAGGCGGTCTTGAGGCAGTTCATCCACGCATGGTGGCGCCCGACCGATGTTCAATCCAACTCGAAGTCGTCCTTGTAGTCGATCTTCAGCGCCGGGTTCTGCTCTTCCTTCAGCAGCAGGCAGTCGCCGACCACCGGCACCTCGATCTCGCTACCCATGAAGCAGCGGAAGGCGTCCTCGGGGGTGCAGACGATCGGCTCGCCGCGCACGTTGAAGCTGGTGTTGACGATCACCGCGCACCCTCGACTGTCGCGGCCTCGGCGGCCCACACAGTGTGGCACGACTTCGCCGCCGACGCCTCCGGCCCCGCCCTGCCGGGTTTTGAGCATGTGTCAGATCCGGTTGCGGAAGACCTCTTCGATATAGGCTGCCGTGTTCCTGTGCCGCATATCGCTTGAACTCTGCAGCCAGGCCTTGATGGGCAGGTACATGAGGACGCTCGCTCCCTTGTCTTGCGGGCTGATGGCGTTTTGTGCGCTGGAGATTGATTGGAAGGCGCCGAAGTAGAGGCCGATGCCGATCTGCCACTGATCGTCTAGCGGGCGGCCCGGTTTCTTCGCGTCCTTGACCCGAAGGGCAAGATACCCGGCAATGAAGAAATCAGCCGTGACCGGATTGATGACGTCCCAGGGGTAGCCCTTCAGGGTCAGGGGGAGCCGGTGCTGGCCCGCATTGCAGTGGCCCGTCCCCACATGCGCGAGAAACTGATCCAATTCGGGTTTCAGCTGCGACCGCACCGCGTTATAAGCAGCCGCATAGAGCTGACCTGGACCCTGTCCGCCGGTGTATCCGTGCAGTTTGCGGGCCAGGGGACCCAGGCGACCCAGCAAGGGAACGTTGGGGGAAATGTCGGCCGGGATGATCTGTTCGCCCAGCCATTCGCTGAATCCAATCCGCCTGGCCTCGGCGTAGATGACGCCCCGCACCCGCTGCGGTGACAGCCCGTTCTTCGTGTTGGCGTCCAGTGTCGTGCTGGCCTTGAGAATGGCGACCGCGGCGCCGGTGCTGTCGCGGGGAAGAGATACCTGGCTCATTTTGCCCTCCAATTTCCGAGTTCTGACCATAAGTGAGTGTGTGTTCACTCATCGTTACGACAGAAAGAGCTCGGCCATCCCCGAGTACGAGCAAAAAAATCACGCCATGGTGGTGAACGTGCGCAGAGGCTCGGTGGGCACTTGTATCGGACGCCGACTTCGTGGCCCGGCACGCGGAAGCCCTGCGCATGGCCGGCCTGCGATCGATGGCTCCGGCGTCGTATTTTCAGGTTACGACCGCTGTCGGCACGTTTCCGACGTACCGTTCGATGCGTCCAATGTCTCGAATCGGTCTGGAAGCAGCCTACCCAGAGGGCGCTTGTTGAGTTCCGACCCTAGTCGAGCTCGAAGTCGTCCTTGTAGTCGATCTTCAGCGCCGGATCCTGCTCCTCCTTGAGCAGGATACAGTTGCCGACCACCAGCACCTCGATCTCGCTACCCATGAAGCAGCGGAAGGCGTCCTCGGGGGTGCAGACGATCGGCTCGCCGCGCACGTTGAAGCTGGTGTTGACGATGACCGAGCAGCCGGTCTTGGCGCGGAAGCGCGCGATCAGGTCGTGATAGGCCTCGTTGGTCTCGCGGTGCACGGTCTGGATGCGCGCGGAGTAGTCGACATGCGTGACCGCCGGGATGTCGGAGCGCGGCACGTTGAGCTTGTCGATACCGAACAGCGCCTGCTCCTCGGCCGTCATCGCGCGGCGGCGCTCGGGTCGCACCGGCGCCACCATCAGCATGTAGGGGCTGTCGGCCTCGAACTCGAAGTACTTGCCGACGTCCTCCCGTAGCACCGCCGGCGCGAAGGGCCGGAACGACTCGCGATACTTCACCTTCAGATTGAGCATCTTCTGCATCGCCGGCGAACGTGCGTCGCCCAGGATCGAGCGGCCGCCCAGCGCGCGCGGGCCGAACTCCATGCGTCCGCGCATCCAGCCCACCGCCTTCTGCCCGGCCAACGCCTCGGCGGTGGCTTCGATCAGCGCGTTGTACGAAAGTTCGTGCACGACGGCGCCGGCGGCCCGCAGGCGTGACGGCGCATCGTCGTCGTAGCTCGGGCCGAGATAGGCGCCGGCCATGCCGTCAAGCTTGCCGTTGAGCGTACGCGGCTGGCGATGGAAGCCGTGATAGGCGGCGAAGGCCGAACCCACCGCACCGCCAGCGTCGCCCGCGGCGGGCTGCACCCAGATCCGGTCGAAGATACCCTCGCGATGGATCTTGCCGTTGGCGACGCAGTTCAGCGCGACGCCACCAGCGAGGCAGAGATTCTTCAGGCCGGTTTCCTTGCGCACCGAGCGCGCGAGACGCAGCACGATCTCCTCGGTCACCGCCTGCACCGAGGCGGCGAGGTCCATCTCGCGCTGGGTCAGCAGCTTCTCCGGCGTGCGCGGCGGGCCGCCGAACAGCGCGTCGAACTTGGCGTTCGTCATGCGCAGGCCGGTGCAATAGTCGAAGTAGCTCTGGTCGAGCCGGAAGGTGCCGTCCTCCTTCAGGTCGACCAGGTTGTCGAGGATGGTCTGCAGGAAGCGCGGCTCGCCATAGGGCGCCAAGCCCATCACCTTGTACTCGCCGGAGTTCACCTTGAAGCCGGTGTAGTAGGTGAAAGCCGAGTAGAGCAGGCCGATCGAGTGCGGGAAGTGCAGCTCGCGCAGCATCTCCAGGTCGTGGCCCTTGCCGTGCGCCAGCGACGTCGTCGCCCATTCGCCGACGCCGTCCATGGTCAGCACGGCTGCTTCCTCGAAGGGCGAGGGGAAGAAAGCCGAAGCGGCGTGGCTCTGGTGATGCTCGCCGAACAGCAGCTTGTTCTGCCAGTCGAAGTCCGGCGCGTGCTTCTTCAGCTCGTCGCGCAGCAGGGTCTTCTGGAACAGCTTCTCCCGTAGCCACAGCGGGATCGCCATGCTGAAGGAGCGGAAGCCGCGCGGTGCGAAAGCGAGATAGGTCTCCAGCAGCCGCTCGAACTTGAGGAACGGCTTGTCGTAGAAGGCGACGTGGTCGATGTCCTGGAGCTTCAGGCCGGCGTGGTCGAGGCAGTAGGTGACGGCGCGCTGCGGGAAGCCGGCGTCGTGCTTCTTGCGCGTGAAGCGCTCCTCCTGTGCGGCCGCCACCAAGGTGCCGTCGACGACCAGCGCCGCGGCGCTGTCATGATAGAAGGCGGACAGGCCCAGGATACGCATCGGTGCTCAGAAGATCGTGTAGATGAAGGGCGCGATCGCGCTGCCCTTGGTCAGCACCAGCAGCCCGCCCAGCAGCACCATCATGATCATGATCGGCAGCAGCCAGAACTTCTTGCGGACCTTCAGGAAATCCCAGACCTCTTTCACAAACCACATTTCAGCGAATCCTTTGAGGCGAATCTACCTTCCCCGGAGGGCAGGGCTATCGCATACGGCGGCTTTGACTCTTGTTTTACCTTCCCCCGGAGGGGGAAGGTGCCCGAAGGGCGGAAGGGGGATGTCGAAGACGGACACCGCGTTTGTTGAAACATCCCCGCGGGGCCGTCCGCGGCCCCTGACCGTCGCGCGTTGCGCGCCACCTTCCCCCTCCGGGGGAAGGTAGATGCAATTTCATATGCGACAGCCCTGCCGTCCGGGGGAAGGTAAAACAAAGTCGAGCCGGCCATATGCGATCGCCTCACTTCAGAACTGCTTGCGCATCGTCTCGGGCGGCGGGCCCGGCGGATCGCGCTCGATCCAGTAGCTGCGCGCGGTACGGTCGAATTTCAAACGCAGCAGGTCCTTGCCGCGTGCCCGCATGATCAGACCGATCGGCACGACCGACAGGAAGAACAGCAGGCCCAGCACGATCGGCGCGACGATCCGGCCCAGCAGCAGGCCGAACTTCGTCCAGCCGCGATTGAGCGGCGCCAGGATGCCGGCGGCGGTGAAAGAGACGACGAGGAACGTGCCCGCGATGCCGGCCGCCCACGGCCACATCCAGCCGTGGCGCCAGGCCGATATGGCGGCGACGATGGCGAAGAAGCCGGTGAACACCAGACCGAACGAACGGTTCGAACTGCCGACGACCTCCTCTTCGCGCGCGAGGTCCTCGTGAAACCCGTGGCGTGACGCCATTCCCCGTTCGTCTCCGTGCCTGTTCCCGTTCCGATCCCGCCGACCCTATCATACACCAAGTCAGGGCCGGTGCCGTGCGGCGAGTAGGCGGGCGAGAAACGCGTTGAACCGCGCATTCGGGTGCCCGTCGTCCGGTATCCGCATCTCCGCCGACCGCAATCCCTCGCGATCGAGCACGTCGGAAACCATCACCAGCGTCGCGCCCGACCGTTCGATCGCGGCCGCCACGCGCGACCGGTAGAGGCCGTAGGCGTGATCGTCCGTCCAGTACAACGCGGTCAGCCCGCACCCGTAGCGCTGGCCGAGTTCGAGCCTGATCTCCGTCAGCAGCGCCTCCAAGAGCGCGATCTGATGGATGCTGCGGGGGATCGGAGCCAGCACGCGCATGAGCTCGACGCCCTGCATCGACGCCGACAGGCGCCGGTCGAGGAAGCCGCGCCGCGCCGCCGCCTCGTGGAGGGTGCCCGTGTGGCGCGGTCGTCCGTCGGGTCCGATCTCGAACGCTGGCGCCGTGCCCCACCACCAGTCGCCCTTATGGCCGGCGGCACGTGCGAGGTGGTCGTCGTTGACCCACAGGATGGCGTCACGGACCTTGCCGCGCACGGCGGCATCGACACGGCCCGACCGCAGCTGCGCCAGGACCTGGTGGGGGCCGTAGGCCGATACGCCGAGATTGACGACCTGAAAGGCGCCGGCGGTGGCGGCGGCGAACCGGGCCGGCAGCGTGTCGGCATCGGCTACGCCGTCGCCGAACGTGAAGGAATCGCCGAGGAACAGGATCGTGTCGCCGGGGCCGTCGCCGCCGGGCGTGATGCGCCGACCGACCGCGTCCAGGGTGTAGGTGGCGTCGTAGATGACGCGGCCGTCGCGGGCGCGCACGCCGCGGATAGTGGCGGCGGGGCGCGGGATCCAGCCGGTGACGGGGTCGGCGACGAACAGCGGTTGCGGCTCCTCGCGTTGCATGTGCGCATCGCTGGCGCCAGTGCCGGGTACCGGTTTCACGAGTCGCAGGACGCCCTCGGCCACGAGCAGCGTCGTCAGGAGGGCCGCGACCAGGGTCGCACCATTGCGCACCGCGCGGGTGCGCACGAGGAACGCGACCGCTACCGCGCCGGCCAGTGCCAGGACGGTCGCCAGGACCGCTGACCGCGCCCAGCCGATTCCGACGGCGATGGCCAGGGCCACCGTCGCCGCCAAGGCCAGCCAGTGCAGTACCGGCCTCATCGTACTGCGGCGCGAGGCGGTGACGGGCGCTGGCCGCGGGCGATAGCTCCCCCGCCGCTCAACAGGCCAACGAAGTCGATGATCGGCGTGGCGGCCGGACCGCGGACGGCCCGCATGTTCAGGGAGATCGCCGCGATCGACGTCCCGGCGGCACCAAACGCCGCCACCCGCGCCATGGGGCGGAGCGCCAAGATGCCGATCGCAATGCCGGAAACGCACCCTGCGGCGGGCAAGATCCGGTGCACCGCCGCCCGCACAACGCTATCCATGCCCCGTCACTAACCGGCGACCGGCGGCGAGGCAAGCCGGGCAAGGCTGTACTACTGAATCGCCTTCCCCAGCGAGGGAGGCTGGCAGGTGGCTACTCGGCGGCTCGCGCCGTGCCTGTCTCGGCCAAAGCGTGGCCCAGGATAGAGACCAGCATGCGACGCATCACCAAGGCCGCGCCGCGTGCCTCCAGCCCGTACTGCAGACGCAGGTTGGCCCAGGTCTCCCAGTCCATCGCCGCGGTGAGCGCGTCGAGGGTTTCCTGACGGACCGAGGGCGGCAGGCGGTCGAGCTCGGGCCGCAGCACCTGCTCGGAGCGGAAGCGGGCGTACATGCGGCCGGCGCGGGCGCGCTCAGCCAGCGAGGCGGAGCCCGACTGGTGGATCGCGGCCGAGCGCAGCAGCGGCATCAGGGTCTCGCAGATCTCCGCGCGCTGCTCGAGCAGGGCGGCGACCCGGTCGTCGAGCGAGGCCGATTCGGGGATCGCCCGGGCCAGCTTCAGAACGTCGCGCACGACGCGGTCGGCGACGGCGATGAACAGCGCCTCGGTGTCGGCGAAATGCTGGAAAATAGAACGCACCGACACGCCAGCCCGATCGGCGATCACGGCCGTGCGCGGCTGGGCCTCGCCCTCGCGGATGAGGTCGAGGGCGGCGCCGACGATGCGCTCGCGGGTCCTCTCGGACCGGAGCGTACGCCCATCGACCTTGGTCGTTTGGACCGGCTTGGGATCGGTCAGGACAGGCCGATCAAGCCGGATGGGGGATTCGTCTACCATCCAATAATTACTGTTCATGGTAAGCCTTAAATATAATTTCGAACTGCAATATCGGCCTACGTTATCTCCCGCATCAAGGTCGAGTGTTAAGCCATCATTAATCCAGCGTTATTTTTCGCAGACTGCAGAACAGCAAGGATCAATCGACCCATTGTGGTCGTGGCGCGCTCGACCTCCATTCCCTGGCGTTGGCGCAGTGCGATCCAGCAGTCCCAGCCGGCTACGATCTGCAAAGCTTCGAGGGATTCCGCTCGCGCCTCACCGCTCAAGGAAGCGAGTTCGGCATGGAAAATAGTTTCCAGGCGCTGGCGCAAAGCCGCCCGGTGATACTCCGTGCGCTCGACCAGGGGAGCCGGCGACGGGTTGAGCTGACGGCCGGCTAGGACCGCCGGCATCAACCGTTCGTAGAGCCGGCCCTGCTGCTCGGAAAGTTCCCGCACGCGCTCTTCCAGCAGGCCGCTGTCGTCGATGTCGCGCTGCGTGCCTTCGAGGTCGTCGGCGATGGCGTCGACCACGGCGATGAACAGTGTCTCGACGTCCTGGTAGTGCTGGAATACCGAGCGGACCGACACGTCGGATCGGCGCGCGACATCGGCGACCTTGGGCAGGCGGCCTTGTTCCTCGACCAGCGCGCGGGCGCCGATGATGATCTTGCGACGGGTGCTCTCGGCTCTGAGGTTGCGACCATCGATGCGCGGCGCGACAGGTAGATCGGGAGCGGCGTGGATCGACATGATGGGGGATATCTCCAACGATGGCGCATGGTCCCGGAATCGCGAACTCCGGGCTGGACTCTCCAGCGGCTGATGCCGTCTGCAGATCGGAAAGACGCGGCGCAACGTCCGTCGTATCGCTCGCGCCGTGTCGCGCGCGGCGATACGCTGCCCACCGTAGCGCGTCAGGACGGCGGGGTATCGACGATCCGGCCGATCTAGTCGGGCTTTGTGTTCGGATCAAGGCCGCCAGGCTTCAGCATTCGTCACGTCAGTTATTCGAGGATCGGAGATCGGTGAATGCCGGATAGGATCGACGCGGTGTTGTGGGATTTCGGTGGCGTGATTCTCAGCTCGCCGTTCGACGCTTTCGCGGCCTACGAGCGAGAGGTTGGGCTTCCCGAAAATTTCATTCGCGGCCTCAATGCGCGAAACCCCGACACCAATGCCTGGGCGCGGATGGAACGAAGCGACATCAGCCGTGACGAATTCGTCGTCGCCTTCGAGGCCGAGGCGCGCGCCGCCGGCCATAAGCTGGATGGCCGCCGCGTGCTCGCCTCGATCAGCGGCGAGATCCGGCCGGAGATGGTCGAAGCGCTGCGCCGCGTGCGTGCGCGTCACCGGGTCGCATGCATCACCAACAACATGAAGTCGGGCGACGGGCCGGGCATGGCGGCCTCACAGGAGCGCGCGCGGCAGGTCGCCGAGATCATGGGCCTGTTCGAGCACGTCGTGGAGTCGAGCAAGCTCGGCATGCGCAAGCCGGACCCGCGCATCTACCATCACGCCTGCGCTCTGCTCGGCGTCGCGCCCGAGGCCTGCGTCTATCTCGACGATCTCGGCGTCAACCTGAAGCCGGCGCGCGCCATGGGCATGCGCACCATCAAGGTCGGCGATCCCGCCGTCGCCATCGCCGAGCTCGAGGCGATGGTCGGCTTCGCGCTGCGATGATGACGTTCTTCTCCCTCTCCCCGCGTGCGGGGAGAGGGTCGGGGTGAGGGGGAGTCTCAGGTTGGGAACCAGCGCGGGGCGGCACCGGCGGGTGGG